>DASTXV010000038.1:0-10486 GCA_035765335.1 Solirubrobacterales bacterium | reverse complement strand
GGAATACATAACCCAGGCCCAGTTCGACGAAGAAGTCCAGCAGGCCCTGCCCGCCCCCGAGGACATCGAGCCCCCCAGCCTCGATTCCGAGGCGCCCTACTTCACCTCGTGGATGCGCCAGCAGCTGGTCGACCGCTTCGGGGCCGCCAAGACCTTCTTCGGGGGCCTGAAAATCAAGTCGACCATCGACCTCGAGCTGCAGAACGCGGCCGAAGAAGTCGTCTCCTCCTACCTGAGCGGGCTCCCCCCCACCGCGTCGGTGGTCGTGATCGACAACCGCAACGCCGGCGTCAAGGCGATGGTCGCCGGCCCCGACTTCGATGAAGCCCCATTCAACCTGGCGACGCTCGGGCATCGCCAGCCCGGCTCCTCGATCAAGCCGATCATCCTGGCGACGGCTCTGCAGCAGGGGATCTCCCCGGAAACCGTCTACGAATCGGCGCCGCAGGTCTTCAGCTTCGGCAAGAAGGGCGGCGAAGTGTTCGAGGTCGCCAACTACGGCGACAGCTATCTCGGCTCGGCGTCGCTGGCAACCGCCACCACCTACTCCGACAACTCGGTCTACGCGCAGGTCGGCCTCGAATCGATCAAGGGCAGCACCCATGCGATCGCCCGCACCGCGCACCGCCTGGGCGTGCGGACGCACCTCTCCACCAATCCGGCGATGGTGCTGGGCGGGCTGAAGGAAGGCGTGACCCCGCTCGAGTGGACCTACGCCTTCACCACGCTCGCCAACAACGGCGACCGGGTCAGCGGCACGCTCGCCCCCGACCCGGGCGACTCGCCCGTCGCCTACACCGAAGTCACCGACGACGAAGGAGACCTGATCAAGGGCGGCGACAACGACTCGATGCACAAACAGGTCCTGCCGGAAGAAGTCGCCGTCCAGGCGAAGGAAATCCTCCACACCGTCGTCACAAGCGGGACCGGGACGAAGGCCGACATCGGGGAACCGGCCCAGTGGGGCAAGACGGGCACGACCGAGAACAACGGCGACGCCTGGTTCTGCGGCGCCACCGAACACGTCACCGCGTGCGTCTGGGTCGGCTATGCGGACACGACCACGCCGATGCTGACCGAGTTCGCCGGCGGCCCGGTCGACGGCGGCACCTTCCCGGCGCTGATCTGGGCCGGAGTCGTCTCCGCCTGGGAAGAGATCAGGGAAGGCCGCGCCGCCGAACGCGATGCGAAGTCCGAAGACGACGACGAAGAGGACGAAGACTCCACCTATACGCCGGAACCGTCATACACCGAACCGAGCGAAGAAGAAGCGCCGCCGCCCGAAGAAGAAGCCGCGCCGGAAACCGCGCCGGAAGCACCCGAAGCACCCGAAGAAGCGGCTCCCGAAGCGGCACCGGAACCGGCCGAACCGAGCGGCGGAATCAGCGGCGGCGCCGCGGCGCCGGGTTAGCCGCCCTCAGGGCCTGGGCCTGGAAACGTGGGGGCTGCCGGCCAGGGAGAAGCGCCAGGGCCTGTCGACAGCTTTCGTGATCCCCACCCGCGGCCCGGCGATCAGCTCGCCCTCCCAGCCCGGCGGCCGGTCCGTGAGGCGGAACGGGTCCCTGCCCAGATCTGCGCGGTTGGCGCCGAGGTTGACCCCGAGCGCCTCGGTGAGCTTGCCGGGGCCCGAGCAGAGCTCGCGGTCGGTGCGGGTGCCGCGCCGCTGCCTCATCCGATCCAGGCCGTGGGTCGGCTCGAGGGCGCGGATCAGCACCGCCGCCGCCCGGCCCTCCGCTTCGGCGACCGCGTTGAGCAGGCTGTGGATCCCGTAGGAGAGGTAGACGTAGGCGTGCCCAGGCGGGCCGAAGAGGACCTCCGTCCTCGGCGTCAACCCGACGTACGCGTGACAGGCCGGGTCATCGCGCTCGTAGCTCTCGGTCTCGACGATCTTCCCGCCGACCCCGTCATGGAGCAGGGTGCAGCCGATCAGGGCCCGGGCGACATCGTGGACGGAGCGGTCGAAGAACGTGCGGCTGAGGCGATTCTCATAAATGTTCGCGCTTCGCTCGGTCGCGGAGATCAGGATTCGACGCTCCCTCGCTCCGCGCTCTCGGCCGCGACCCTTCCGAGCACCGCGTCGAGGGTCTCCGCGGCCTGCTCGATCTGGGCGGCGAGCGCGTCGGAGCCGGTCCCCCCGGCGATCCGCTTCGACTCGAGCCAGCTCTCCTGCCGCAGCACCTCATAGAAGGACTCGTCCAGGGCGTCCGATCGCGCCCGCAGCTCGTCCATGGTCAGCGCCGAGAGGGGCTTGCCGTTGTCGACGGCGTCCCTGACCAGCCCCCCGACGATCCCGTGCGCCTCGCGAAAGGGCACCCCTCTGCGCACCAGCAGGTCCGCGATCTCGGTCGCCGCCAGCATCTCGTCGCCGGATGCCTCGGCGAGCCGCTCGCGGTCGAACTCGATCCCGGACAGCATGCCGTCGGCCGCCTCGAGGCTGAGCTCCACCGTGTCGATCGCGTCGAAGAGCGGCTCCTTGTCCTCCTGCATGTCCTTGCCGTAGGTGAGGGGCAGGGCATGCATGGTGCCGAGCAGGCCGAGGTAGTCGGCAGCGACCCGGGGCGCCTTCGCGCGCAGCAGCTCCGCCGAGTCGGGGTTCTTCTTCTGCGGCATGATGCTCGACCCGGAGCTGAACGACTCGTCGAGCTCGCAGAAGCCGAACTCGGTGCTCGACCAGATCACGATCTCCGAGCCGAGCCGCGAGAGGTGCATCGCACAGGTCGATGCCGCAGCCAGGTAGTCGAGCACGAAGTCGCGGTTGGAGGCCCCGTCGATCGAGTTGAAGCTGAGGTGGTCGAAGCCGAGGTCGTCGGCGATCGCCCGGCGGTCGAGCTCCCAGTTGACGCCGGCCAGCGCGCCCGAGCCGAGCGGCATCACCGAGGCGCTGTCGAGCGCGAACTGGAAGCGGAGCACGTCGCGGGCGAGCATCCAGAAGTAGGCGAGCAGGTGATGGCCGAGGTGGACCGGCTGGGCGCGCTGCAGGTGCGTGTAGCCGGGCATCGTCCAGTCCTTGTGGGCTTCGGCCTGGGCCAGCAGCCGCTCCATCGCGGCGCCGCAGAGCTCGATCGCCCGCAGCGAGTGCGCCTGGACGACCATCGCCACGTCGGTCGCGACCTGGTCGTTGCGCGAGCGGCCGGTGTGGAGCTTGCCGGCCAGCGGCCCGATCTCCTCGCCGAGCAGGCGCTCGATCGCCATGTGGATGTCCTCGTCGGCCGCCTCGAACTCGAAGCCGTGCTCGGCCATGCGGGCATCGACGCGGTCGAGCCCAGCCTCGATCTGCGCCAGCTCGTCCTCGCTCAAGACGCCGATCCCGCAGAGGCCGCGGGCGTGGGCCTTCGACTGGTCGATGTCGTACGGCGCCAGCCAGGCGTCGAAGGCGAGCGAGCGGTTGAGCCGCCAGAAACGGGGGTCGGGGTCTTTGCGGAAGCGTCCCATGGGCGGGCGATTATGCCGCTAGGCGGCCTGGCCGAGCGCCGCGGCGAGCTCTTGGCAGACGCGCTCCACCTGCTCCTCGGCCATCGCCGGGAAGAACGGCAGCGCCAGCGAGTCCGCCGCGGCGGCTTCGGCGACCGGGAACTGGCCCTCGCGGTAGCCGAGCTGACGCAGGTGCGGGAAGAGGTGGATGCAGGGCAGGTAGGCCTTGGAGGCGACGCCGCGCTCGGCGAGGCGGGCGACGGTCGCGTCGCGGTCGACGCCCTGCGGGAGGCGGACGGTGTAGACGAACCAGCTGCGCTGCTCGGTGCCGCGGCCGGGGATCGGCGTCCGCAAACCCTCGATCCCGCCCAGCCGCTCCTCGTACATCCGCGCCACGCTCGCCCGCCGCTCCAGCAGCGCGCTGAGCTTCTCGACCTGGGCGACGCCGAGGGCCGCCGCGACGTCCGAGAGCCGGTAGTTGAAGCCGAGCCGGTCGTGGTCGAGCCAGCCCATGTCGACGGCGCGCCCCTGGTTGCGCTCCGAGCGCAGGCGGGCGGCCTCCTCGGGATCGCGGGGGACGATCATCCCCCCCTCCCCCGTCGTCATCTGCTTGTTGGCGTAGAAGGCGAAGGTGGCGAGGTTGCCGCGGGCGCCGACCGCGCGGCCCTCGGAGTCGACGGCGCCGAGCGCCTCGCAGGCGTCCTCGAGGATGCCGAGGCCGTGGCGCTGCGCCAGCGCCTCCAGCTCCGGCATCGCCGCCGGGTAGCCGAAGATGTGGACCGGCAGCAGGCCGACGGTGCGCTCCCCGACCGCGTCGGCCGCCGCGGCCGGGTCGAGGTCCAGCGTCTCCTCCTCGACGTCGACGAAGACCGGCCGCGCGTCCTCATAGAGCAGGCAGTTGGCGGAGGCGACGAAGCTGAAGGGGCTGGTCACGACCTCGTCGCCCTTGCCCCAGCCCAGCGCCCGCACCCCGAGGTGCAGGGCGGTGGTGCCGCTGGAGACCATCACCGCGTCCTCGACCCCGAGCCAGGCGGCGAACTCGCGCTCGAACCGCTCGCCCATCGGGCCGAGGGAGAGCCGGCCGGAGCGCAGCACCTCCAGCACCAGCTCCTCCTCGCGGGCGCCGACGTCCGGCTGGGCGAGCGGGATCACTGGAAGGCGTACTCCAGCGAGTCGACCAGCGCCTCCCAGGAGGCCTCGATGATGTTCTCGGAGACGCCGGTGGTGCCCCACTCGCGCTCGCCGTCGGCGGAGTCGAGCAGGACCCGGGTGACGGCGCCGGTGCCGTGGGCTTCGTCGAGGATCCGCACCTTGTAGTTGGTCAGTTCGACGTCGGCGAGGTGCGGGTAGCGGTCGGCGATCGCGCCGCGCAGAGCCTTGTCGAGGGCGTTCACCGGCCCGTTGCCCTCGGCGGCCTGGAAGTAACGCTCCCCATCGACCTCGACTTTGATCGTCGCCTCGGTCGTCACCTCGCCGTCGGCGTGCTTTTCGACCACGACGCGGAAGCTCTCGAGCCGGAAGAGCCGCTTGTAGGCGCCGCTCTCGCGCCGCAGCAGCAGCTCGAAGGAGGCCGGCGCGGCCTCGTAGTGGTAGCCGTCGTGCTCGCGCTGCTTCAGCCGCTCGACCGCCCGCGCCGCCGCCGCGTCGTCCATCTCCAGCCCCGCCCGCTCGGCCTGGGCCCGGATCGTCGCCTTGCCGGAGAGCTCCGAGGGCAGGATCGCCCGCTGGTTGCCGACCGCGGCGGGGTCGATGTGCTCGAAGGTCCGGGCGTCGGCCTCGACCCCGGCGACGTGCATCCCCCCCTTGTGGGCGAAGGCGTTGCGGCCGACGTAGGGCGCGTCGGCGTCCTGGGTGACGTTGCAGAGCTCGTCGATGAAGTGGACGGTCTCGGTCAGCGCCGCGAGCTGCTCGGGGCTGACGACGTCGAAGCCGAGCTTCAGCTGCAGGTTGGGCAGGATCGTGGTCAGGTTGGCGTTGCCGCAGCGCTCGCCGTAGCCGTTGACGGTCCCCTGGACCATGCGGGCGCCCTCGCCGACCGCGGCCAGCGAGTTGGCGACGCCGCAGCCGGCGTCGTCGTGGACGTGGATGCCGACTTCGGCCCGCTCGCCGAGCTTCGCCACGACCTCGCGGGTGGCGACGGCGATCTGGTCGGGCAGGCTGGAGCCGTTGGTGTCGCAGAGGGTGACGTTCTCGGCCCCGGCCTCGATCGCCGCCGCCAGGCACTCCAGGGCGTAGCCGGAGTCGTCGCGGTAGGCGTCGAAGAAGTGCTCGGCGTCGTAGACGACGCGCTTGCCCTGGGCCAGGCAGAAGGCGACCGAGTCGCCGATCATCGCCAGGTTCTCCTCGCGGGAGACCTTGGTCACCTTCTCCAGGTGCAGGCCCCAGGTCTTGCCGACCAGGGTCACCACCGGGGTGAAGGCGCCGACCAGCGTCTGCAGCGCCGGGTCGTCCTCGGGGGCGGTGTCGCGGCGCCGGGTCATCCCGAAGGCGCAGATCGTCGCCTGCTCGAGCCGCAGCTCGGCGAGGCGCGCGAACAGCTCCTCTTCCTTCGGGTTCGAGCTGGGAAAGCCGGCCTCGATCATCTGCACGCCGAGCCTGTCGAGGGCGACGACGACGCGGGCCTTCTCGGAGGCCGAAAGCGACATCCCCTCGCCCTGCATCCCGTCGCGCAAGGTCGTGTCGTAGAGCTTCACCTGTTCCATCGTCTGCTGCCTTTCGAGTCGAAGAAGATCGGGTGGGCCAGAGCCCGCGTGCGCGGCCATGCCGCGCCGGCCGCTTATGCGGCGGGGGTAATTCGCCCGATCGACTCCGAGCCGTTGGCCCCGGGGTCGTTGGTCTCGCCGGCCTCGACGAAGTCGAGCCACTCCAGGTACTCCTCGGCCTTGCCGCAGAGCGCGTCTTCGAACTTCGCCTGGACGTGGCGGGTGATCTCGCCCGGTTCGCCGAGCGGGTGGTCGTCGATCTCGCGGACCGGGACCAGCTCGGCCGCGGTGCCGGTGAGGAAGACCTCCTCGGCCAGGTAGAGCTCGGCGCGGGCGATGTCGCGCTCGACCACGGTGTAGCCGAGGTCGCGGGCGATCTGGATCACCGACTTGCGGTTGATCCCGTCGAGGATCGAGGCGACGTGCGGCGGGGTGAGGATCTGGCCGTCGCGGACGACGAAGATGTTCTCGCCCGAGCCCTCGCAGACGAAGCCGCGTTCGTCGAGCAGGATCGCCTCGTCGTAGCCGGCGTTGTGGGACTCGGTCTTGGCGAGGATCGAGTTGAGGTAGGAGCCGGAGGCCTTGGCGTGCGGGATAGAGCCGCCGGGGCTGATCCGCCGCCAGCTCGAGACCTTGGCCCGGATGCCGCCGTTCTTGCTCTCCTCGCCGAGGTAGGCGCCCCAGGGGAAGGCGGCGATGATCACGTCGACCGGGGCGTCTTTGGCGTAGAGGCCGAGGCTGCCGTAGCCGCGGTAGGCGAGCGGCCGGATGTAGGCCGACCTGAGGTCGTTGCGGCGCAGCAGCTCGTGCGTCGCCTGACGCAGCTCCTCGGCCGAGTAGGGCAACTCCAGGTAGTAGAGCTCGGCCGACTTCTCCAGCCGGTCGAGGTGGTCGGCGTGGCGGAAGATCGCCGGCCCGCGGGGGGTCTCGTAGCAGCGGATCCCCTCGAAGACGCCGGTCCCGTAGTGCAGCCCGTGGCTCAGCACGTGGGTTTGGGCGTCCTCCCAGGGGAGGAACTCGCCGTTTCGCCAAATCAACTCGACCGGATCCATGTTGGGGAAGTATGCCCGATGAAACGAAGGGCTTCAGCGCAGCGGGCGCGAAAGGTGCTCGGAACCCCAACGAGAGGAGCCAGTTCATGCGAATCCCCCATCCCAAGCTCAACTACGCGAACGTGATCGCCACCTTGGCGCTGTTCGTCGCCCTCGGCGGCGTCGCCGTAGCCGCCGGGCTGCCGAAGAACAGCGTCGGCCCGAAGCAGCTGAAACGTGGCGCGGTCACCACCGCGAAACTGAAGCGCGCTGCCGTCACCCCCGGCAAGATCGCCCCCCGGGCCGTCGTCGCCGGCAAGCTCGGCGCCAACGCCGTCCTCCCGGGCAACCTCGGCAACGGGATCATCACCACCAACAAGCTCTCCGACGGCGCCGTGATCGCCAGCAAGATCAAAAACGGCGTCGTCACCACCAACAAACTGAACAACGGCGCCGTCACCACGGCGAAGCTCGGCGACGGGTCGGTGACCCTCGGCAAGCTGGCCGACAACATCGCGCCGCTGCTGGGAACGCTGAAGAGCGGGCAGACGCTGCGCGGGGTCTTCAGCCTCGGCTCGACCGCGGCCGCGGCGACTGACACGACCCGCAGCGCCGCCAGCTTCCAGTTCCCGCTGCAGAACGCGCCGGCCGTGACGGTGCTGAAAAAAGGCGAAACCAGCGCCAACTGCGGCGGCCTCGGCGGCGGCAACAACCAGACGCCGCAGGCGACCGGCGGCAACCTCTGCGTCTACGTCACCGAATCGGTGAACCTCGACGAAACGGCGCCGCTGGTCGCGGAGAACAACACCCGGCTCGGCTTCGGCCTGGTCGCGAAAGCGAAAGCGGCCGGCGAGTACTACGCCTACGGGCAGTGGGCGGTGACCGCTCCCTGACAACGCGCGCTACGCACGCAGCTCCTCGAGCACGGCGGAGGTCATCTCCGCCGTGCCGACCTCTCGCTCCGGGGTCGGGTTCTCGCTCGTCGGCGGTTGGACGACGGTCCCGGAGGCGAGGTCGGGGGTGCGCAGGCCGCGCTCGAGCACGGCGTCGACCGCGGTCTCGATCCGGTCGGCATCCTCGCCGCGGCCGAGGCCGTGGCGCAGCATCATCGCCACCGAGAGGAAGGTCGCGAGCGGGTTGGCGATGCCCCTGCCGGCGATGTCGGGGGCGGAGCCGTGGACGGGCTCGAAGAGGCCGGGCGCGCCCTCGGCGCCGAGGCTGGCGGAGGGCAGCATCCCCAACGATCCGGTCAGCATCGCCGCCTCGTCGCTGAGGATGTCGCCGAAGAGGTTCTCGGCGAGGACGACGTCGAAGTCGGCGGGCCGGGAGACCAGCTGCATCGCCGCGTTGTCGACCAGCAGGTGCTCGAGCTCGACGTCCTCGTAGTCGCCGGCGACGCGGCCGACCACCTCGCGCCAAAGACGTGAGGTCTCGAGCACGTTGGCCTTGTCGACCGAGGTGACCTTGGGCTTGCGGTTGGAGGCGCCGGCGCGGCGGCGGGCGGCCTCGAAGGCGGTGCGGGCGATCCGCTCGACCTCCGCGACCGAGTACTCGCAGACGTCGTGGGCGACGTCGCCCTCGCGGCCGGAGTCGCCGAAGTAGATGCCGCCGGTGAGCTCGCGGACGACCAGCAGGTCGGTGCCGGCGATCCGCTCCTCGCGCAGCGGACTGGCGCCGACCAGGGCCGGGCTGGGCCGGACCGGGCGCAGGTTGGCGTAGAGGCCCATCCCCTTGCGCAGGCCGAGCAGCCCCTGCTCGGGGCGCGGCGCCTCGGGGTCGGTGGTGTCCCATTTCGGGCCGCCGACGGCGCCGAGCAGCACGGCATCGGCGGCGCAGCAACACTCGAGGACCTCGTCGGTGAGGGCGGTGCCGCGCGCGTCGATCGAGCAACCGCCCATCAGCCGTTCGTCGTAGGAGAACTCGCCGAGCGCGTCGAGCAGCTCGCGGGCCGCGGCGACGATTTCGGGACCGATCCCGTCGCCGGGGAGGACGACTATGCGGGGGGTGCCGTTCAAGGTCCCGGCACTCTACGCGTCTGGTTCACGCAGCGACCGCCTCGATGTTGAGGCGGACGTAGTCGAGCACCAGCGGCTGCTCGTGCCGGGCGAGGACCGCTTCGGCGTAGGGCTGGCGCTTCTCGGGCGGCAGCTGGTCGAGGACCGGGCCGAGGGTGACGACGGAGAGGAACTCGAGCGGGCGCTCGGGCTGGACCGGCTTGTGCTCGAGCCAGCAGCGGGCCGCGGCGAAGCCGGCATCGCGGAGGCGCGGCTCGGTCTCCTCCGGCGAGGCGAAGTTCCAGAGGCCGCGGGCCCGGGTCAGGTGCGGCGCGTACTCGGGGTCGGCGGCGACGGCTCTGATCGCCTGGCCGTGGGCGGCGACGTTGCCATCGCCGCCGCACTGGGCGACGAGGCGGCCGCCGGGCTTCAGCACCGCGCGCAGCTGCCGGAAGAGGCGGTCGTGGTCGCCGATCCAGTGGAAGGTCGCGGTCGAGAAGACGAGGTCAGCCGGCTCCTCCAGCTCCAGCTCGACCAGGTCGGAGACGACGTAGTCGGCGCGGTCACCGAGCCGCTCCTTCGCCTTCTCGATCATCGCCTCGGAGCCGTCGACAGCGATCACCCGGCCGTTCGGCAGGCGGTTTGCCAGCTGTTCGGTGACCCGGCCGGAACCGCAGCCGGCGTCGACCGCGACCTCGTCGCCGCGCAGCTGCAGCCGTTCCAGCACCTCCATCCCCCACTCGAACTGGGGGTCGGAGACGGCGTCGTAGGTCTCGGCGTCCCACTCGCGGGCGCCGGTGTTCATCGGCTCCGAAAAACGGTCTTCGACCACGGCTCGCCTGCGCGATCCAGCCCTCAGAGGCTGGTCGTGACGGGGCCGCGCGAGGCCGCCGGCTCCGCCTCGAAGCGGTCGATCGCGCCGGCGTTTTCGAGCGTGATGCCGATGTCGTCCAGCCCGTTGGCGAGGCGGTGCTTGACCTCGTGCTCGATCTGGAACTGGAAGACGCCGGCGGCGCAATTGACGGTCTCGTCGTCGAGGTCGATGCGGGCCTCCCCCGCCTCGGCGACGGCGCGGCAATGCTCCTCGTCGAGGATCACCGGCAGCAGCCCGATCTTGGTGCAGTTCGAGTAGAAGATGTCGGCGAAGGAGGGTGCGACGATCGCCTGGAAGCCGAAGTCCTCGAGCGCCCAGGGAGCATGCTCGCGAGAGGAGCCGCAGCCGAAGTTGGCGCCGGTGACGAGGATCGGGTTCGGCTCCAGCTCGATCTCGCCGTCGCGGATCCAGTCGTAGAAGAGGAACTCGCCGAAGCCGGTCCGCTCGACCCGCTTGAGGAACTGCTTGGGGATG
>DASTXV010000037.1:0-57217 GCA_035765335.1 Solirubrobacterales bacterium | reverse complement strand
GCCTGTCGATGTTCTGTGTCACGACGGCGTCGAGCATGCCTCGCGACTCCAGCTCGGCCAGCGCACGGTGGGCCGCGTTCGGCTGCTTGTCCGCGAGCGTGCCGAACCGCGGCCGGTAGTAGGACCAGAACCGCTGTGGGTCCTGCAGGAACACGCTGATGTGGGCGACCTCCATCGGGTCGACGTTCTCCCACAGCCCGGTCTCGGGGGTGCGGAAGTCGGGGATCCCCGATGGGACCGAGACACCGGCCCCGGTGAGGGCGACGGCGCGGCGCGACTGGCCGAGCAGCCCGGCCAGTCGCTCCACGTCCTGGGAGATCGCTACCTGCCGCTCCACTTCGGGGTGCGCTTGCCGAGGAAGGCGCTGATGCCCTCCTTGGCGTCCTCGCTGGCGAAGGCGGTGGCGAAGCCCTGCTTCTCGGCCTCGATGCCGGCGTCGATTTCGCCCTTGTGGGAGACGGACTTGATCTGCTCGACCGCGACCGGCGCCTGGCCACCGAGCTTGCGGCCCCACATCAGCGCCGTCTCGAACAGCTCGTGGTCGGGGACGACGCGGTTGACGAGGCCCAGCTCCAGCGCCTCGTCGGAGAGGATCGCGTCGCCGACCAGGTTCAGCTCCAGCGCCTTGCTCGGCCCGACCAGGCGGGCCAGGCGCTGGGTGCCGCCGAAGCCGGGGATGATCCCCAGTTTCACCTCGGGCTGGCCGAAGACCGCGGCCTCGGCCCCGATCCGCGCGTCGCAGGCCATCGCCAGCTCGCAGCCGCCGCCGAAGGCGATCGAGTTGACCGCGGCGATAGTGACGACGCGGGCCTGGCCGAAGTCCCGGAAGAGCGCGTGGGCGCGGTTGATCAGGTCCGCCCCGCTCGCCTCGTCCAGCGTGGTGAAGGCCTTGATGTCGGCGCCGGCCGAGAAGACCACCGGGACCGAGGAGGCGATCACCATCGCCCCAATCTCGCCGTTGTCCTTGACGCGGTTCCATACCGTCTCCAGGTCGGCGATCACCTGCGGCGAGAGCGAGTTCATCGGCAGGTTGGCGAGCCAGGCGATCGCGACGTTGCCGCGGGTGTCCAGCTTCACCGTCTCGGTCTGCTCGCCCTCGTCGGCCTGCGGGTAGGGGTAGAAGCCCTGGCCGCTGGAGAGGCCATGGCGGCCCTGGGCGACCAGCCGCTTCAGGGTGACCGGCGGCGCGAAGCGGTCGCCGTGCTTCTCCTGCAGGTTCTCCATCGTCTCCAGAACCTGGTCGAGACCGGTGACGTCGGCTTTCCAGAACGGCGGCAGCAGGCCTTTGCGCGGGTCGAGCCCGGCCCCGGCCATCATCCCGAGGTCGATGTCGCGGACCGAGCAGACGCCTTCCTCGACCAGCAGGCAAGCCTCGATCAGCGCCCGGCACGAGAACATCGCCACCAGCTCCTCGGTGTCCGGCTCGGCGTCGCCGGGGACGTTCTGCTCGCCGTCCTTGAAGAAGCCCTCGCCGCCGCTCTTGGCGCCGAGCTTGCCGTCGGCCACCAGCCCCTGCAGGCCCTTGTGGACGTAGAAGCTCTCGCCGTAGGCGTCGTTGAGGTGCTCGGCGACGTGGAGGACGGTGTCGAGACCGAGCAGGTCGGTGAGGAAGAACGGGCCCATCGGGGCAAGCTGCGCCCCGGCGATCGCCTCGTCGATCGCCTTCAGCGACAGCCCCTGCTCCTCCTGGGCGCGCCAGATCTCGCCCATCGTCGCCATCAGGATTTTGTTGACGACGAAGCCGGGGACCTCGCCGCAGACGATCGGCTGCTTCTTGATCGCCTGGGCGAAGTTGTAGGCGGCGGTGGCGGTCTCCGATGAGGTGTCCTCGCCGACGATCACCTCGACCAGCGGCATGATCGAAGCGGGGTAGAAGAAGTGGAAGCCGACGACCTTGTCGGGCCGCAGCGTCGTCTCCCCCATCTCGGTGATCGAGAGCGAGGAGGTGTTGGAGGAGAGGATCGCGTGGCCGGGGGTGGCGGCGTCGAGCTCGCGGAAGACGGCCTGCTTGATCTCCATCTTCTCCGGCACCGCCTCGATCACGAAGTCGACGTCGCCGAACTCCTCGTAGCCGGTGGTGCCGATGACGTTGCCCATCACCTCGGCGAGCCGGGCGTCGGCCTGCTCCTGGGTCAGCTTCTCCTTCTTGACGAGGCGGGCGAGCTGGCCCTCGGTGACGGCGCGGGCTTTCTCCAAGGCCGCGTCGACGAACTTCTGGTCGATGTCCTTGACGACGACGGGGATGTCGGCCGCGGCGATCGCCTGCGCGATCTCGCCGCCCATGGTGCCGCCGCCGACGACGGCGGCCTTCGAGACGAACATGTGGGTGAGGTCCTCCGGTTTTTGGCTTGACGATGCGGCGCGGGCCGCGGGAACCGCAGGCTATACAGATGCCCGCGGCTCCCGCGCCTCGGTCCTACAGGTAGATCCGAGGCTCACCCTCCTCGACCTCGTCAACCTCCTCTTCCACTTCCTCCTCCGGCTTGAACCGCTGGTAGGCGAAGGCGCCGATCAGCAGCAGCAGGCCGAGCGCGACGAAGGACAGCGCCCGTGCCAGCTCTTCCAGTTCGGAGAGGTCGTAGGTCCAGACCTTGGCGATCGCCAGCATCAGCAGCGCCAGGCCACCGAGGCGGACGTTCACCGACCTTCGCACCATGCCCCAGACCACCGCTCCGAGGCCGGTCGCGGCCCAGAAGGCGGAGAGCCAGGCCTGGCCGATCTCGCGGGCTTCGCCGCTGTCGTCGGCGCCGATCGCGTCGATGATCGAAACCGAGCCGAGGTAGACGAACCCGGCGGCGCTGATGAAGCCCGCCACCGTCGCGGCGTACGGCTCGACCTCGCGGCCCCAGTACCAGCAGGCGAGCGCGGCACCGGCGCAGCAGGCGATCGCCACCAGCGAGCTGCCGAGGTCCTCGACCCCCTCGGCGATCGCGACCGGCGGCGCCTCGACGACCAGCATGTGCACGATCGCGAGGGCGAGGAACCCGAACGAGACGATGAGCAGCCGGTCGGCATCGGAGAGCGCCGGCCTGGACTCGCGGTCGACGCGGGTCGACATGTAGGCCAGCGCCGCGGCCAGCGCCGACCAGACGGCCACCAGCATCGGCCCGTCGAAGGCGTTGGCCAGCCCGATGCTGCCGAGCGCGATTCCCCCTCCGATCAGGAGCGAGCCGATTTCGCGGTGGACGCCGAAGCGGATCGCAACGCCCCCGAGCAGCAGATGGGCAGCGGCGAAGCCGAGAATCCAGGAGTTCATAGCGAGCGCCGGTTCCCCGTCGAGGACGATGCAGCCGGCGCCGACGATGAAGACGCTGCTGCAGAGAAGCAGCAGCCAGGAAGAGACCGGGAGCTTCTCTTCACCGCGGGCCCGCAGCTCGTAGCCGAAGGCGGCGGCTGCGTAGAGGACCCAGAACCCGGCCAGGATCGCAAGGACCAGCAGGGTGGGCTCGGTGGGCTCGATGCTCGCCTCGAAGAGGGCGAGGTAGCCGATCTCGTGGATCCAGGAGAGCAGCTGGGGCGCGGAGACGGCGAAGGCGCCGAGCGCCAGCCAGTTCCAGCGCTGCCAGAGGAGGACGCCGACGCTGGCGGCAAGCGCGAGGGCGACGAAGGCGATCGAGCCGCCCTCGTGTGCCGTGCCGACGAGCATCGGCGAGGCCAGCGCGCCGAGGATGCCGACGCTGCCGACCAGCATCGAGGACCAGCGCACCGCGATCGCCACGCCGATGACGCCGACCAGCGCCCCCAGCTCGAGGCCGATTACGGGTGAGATCAAGTCGTAGGCCTGGGTAGCGACGACGGTGGTCGCGTATAGCCCTGGAATCGCGACGGCCACCGCCACGCGGGCGGCCTCGAGGTGGCCCTTCTTTTCGTGCAGCCAGACGCCGATGGCCAGCAGCGACAAGGAGCCGAAGGCGGCCACCAGGGTGCGGATCTCCTCCGTGAACCAGCTGCTGTCCACGGCGCTGCGCATCAAGAAGACGATGCCGAGCAGGGTCGCGAAGCCGCCGATCCAGGCCAGCACGCGGCCGCCGAAGACGCGCTCGAATTCGATTCTGGTGATCGGGTTGTAGTCCGGAGGCGGGGGGCTTTCGCCGTTGCCCGCCGGGTGGTCAAGTCTCTCGCTGTACATCAGTCTCCCCTTCTGTCGATTTGCTTGTTGACCAACGGTCAGCAAACCGTAGCAATCTTGTCAACCGTTGGTCAACAAGAGCGGTAGAATGCCTGGGATGGCCGAACCCGCCTACCGCCGCCTCGACGTCGACGAGCGCCGCCAGCAGCTGCTCGAGCGCGGCGCCGAGCTCTTCACCAGCCACCCCTACGAGGAGCTCTCGATGAGCAAGATCGCCGCCGAGGTCGGCATCTCCAAAGGCCTCCTCTACCACTACTTCCCCAGCAAGCAGGCGTTTTTCGAGGCGACGCTGGGGGCCTGGGCCGAGCGGCTGCGGGAGCGGACGGAGCCGGACCCCGACCTGCCGCCGGTCGAGCAACTGCAGAAGAGCCTCGACGCCTTCCTCGAGCTGGTCGAGGAGAACTCGGCCGCCTACCGCAACCTGATGCAGAGCGCCACCGGGGTGCCCGAGATCCGCGACCTGATCGAAGCGGTGCGCCAACAAACCGCGGAGCGGATCCTCGCCGGGCTCTACCCGCAGGAGGTGCCGCCGAAGGCGCGGATCGCGGTCAGCGGCTGGCTCTGGTTCATGGACGGGGCCTGCCTCAACTGGATCGAGCACCGCGACGTCGGGCGGGGGGAGCTGCGGGACCTGCTGCTCGGCGTCCTGGTCGGCGCGCTGATGGCGACCGGGTCGCCGCCGGACCTCTCTCAAGTCTCCTGAGGGTCGGAACCCTGCCAGACGTTAGATGGCCCTAGCTAGGCTTATCACGATGCGCCTTTCTGTACCGCCAGCGAGCTCTCCAGAGATCCGCGCCTCGATGAGAGCCACGAAGCGCCGAGACACTCGTCCAGAGCAGGCCATTCGCTCGCTCCTGCACCGCCACGGATTTCGGTTCAGAGTCGACTATCCGATTCGCACCGCCGCCGGACGCAAGCGACGAACCGACATCGCCTTTACGCGGCAGCGGCTGGCGATATTCGTTGATGGGTGCTTCTGGCACCGTTGCCCGAGCCACTGCCGGCTACCGCGGCGGAACCGCGAATACTGGGAGGCGAAGCTGAACTCCAACGCCGAGCGCGACCGCCTCATCCAACATGAACTGGGCGAGACCGGTTGGACGGTCCTGAGGTTTTGGGAGCACGAGCCGGCAGACAGCGTCGCCGTGATCGTCGAAGATACGCTCGCGGAGCTCCTCAACTAACGAGGATCTCATTCGCCGGCGGGCGGCGGAGAAGCGCCGATAGGAGATGGTGACGACTGGGCTTGACGCCAGCGCGCACGATGTCGAGAAAGCCATACCCATGCTCGAGCGACCCTTCGGCGCCCGCAATGGGTCCCGCGTACAAGACAGGGTCAGCCAGCTCGATAACCCCTTCGGCCTCGTGTCCCTGGCCGCCGTAGGACAGCGACAGGATGTTCACCTCGCCGAGCCTGTTCGATTGCAGGGGGGCGAGGTCGAGGCCAGTGGTATCGGAGATATACCGGGCGAGAACGTCCTGAAGGACCCAAAGCGCAGCGCCGCCCCACTCGACCGCTATCTCTGACTTGACAACGAGCTGGCTCGCCATCCTCGCCCAGACTTGGCGGTAGTTGATTCCCGGCCCCTCGGCCGGATGGCCGTCGATGATCGTCCTCCGGAAAGCCATAGGGATAGTGGTGCCCTTCTCCTTGTTCCCCCCGGAGGTGCTCGAGGTCATGATCTCGAGCACCGCTGGCGCCCCGACCGGCGCGTCATGAATGGTGTCGGCTTCAACACGGTACCCGGCCCTTTCCCAGGCCTCGGCGTTTTTCCAGTCAAGCCCAGGAGCGGCTTTACGGTCTAGGTCCCCGAGCGGCATCAGGATGTAGTCGAAGGTTTGATCGAACCGTCGCTCGCCCTGGCCTAACGGGTCCTTCCCTTTGAGCTTGACCTCCGGCCAGACGCCGAGGCGAGTTCCGGGGGCGTACTCGAAGAGCTCGACGACGAGTCGCTCGATCTCAACCTGACAACGCCGCTCGCCGGCAGCTTGCCGACCCAGGACCAGTAGCCGGCGCGGACACACGATCCATGGGTCCGAAGCGATGCTGGGACGGATCGAGCAAATGCCGGCCGGAACATGATCGGGGCTTGGGGCCCACTCGAAGTACTCCTCCAACTCAGGATCGGCAGCCAGGTCCAAGTTGGAGAGGTGCCGGTTGCCACCGCCATCGCAGGGCCCGTCCATGAAAGGGCAGTTGGCGCCTCGCCGAGACTCCTCGGCCGCAGGCTTCTCGTCTACCGCTGGATAGCCAAAGACCTCGAAGACTTTTCCCATGCCAATGCTGACTTTATGCGCTCGGCGACGGCCCGGGCCACGGGCGGTGGAACCGAATTGGCGACTTGCCGGTGCTGGTCGAGATCGCGCACTTGACCCGAGCGACCGCGGATCGGCCCCCGCAGCACATATGACTTCGGGTAGCCATGCAAGCGCAGATACTCCCGTGGAGTCAGGTACCGGTCCTCTAAGGGATGAAAGAAGATTTCTCCGCAGCGGAGAGTTAGCGATGGCTTTTCTCGATCAAGGCGGCGGAACTTGGTGGTGTCCTTGCGGGAGAGGCGTCCCCGCTGGGCAGCTGGAAGGTGAAGTTGGCCAGAGAGCCATTTTCCCTCGGGCACCCCTTGGATACGTCGTTGATCGCCGGCGGGAGTGATATCGACGTGGCTGTCCGCGGGGATCGTTCCGTTCTTCCGAGGAGGGGCTCCGAGGTCAGAGAGCACGTGGGAGAGCGTGCGATGAGGCTTCCGCTCCGCAAAGAGGTCCTTAGGAGCGTCGGCGGGACGATGGCTTGGCTCGGGAAAGGCAAATCGGATCTCCTCTCCATCCTTTCTTTCCTTGTCGAGGGCGACCAAGAAGAGTCGCTCTCTCGTCTGAGGAACGCCGTAATCGGCGGAGTTGAGAACCTGCCAGTCGACCGAATAGCCAATCTCAGCGAACGAGTTAAGGAGCTTTTCGAAAACCCCCCCGCGCCTGCCGCGAAGATCCTTGGCGGTCTTCAGCCCCTTCACCTGCTCCATCAAGACCGCGCGAGGCCGCAGCGCCTTGGCGAACCGAACCATCTCGAAGACCAGCAGCCCCCGCTCATCCCCGAGGCTCCCCCGCTTGCCAATCTGGGAGAAGGATTGACAAGGAGGACCACCGCAGAGCAGCTCCAGCTCCCCTGGCTGCAGCGCGAGTTCATCCCGAAGCTCGTCTGGGTCGACGTCGCGAATGTCTCCCTCGACGATCTTCGGGCGGCTTAGAGAATCTGAGTTCGCCCGCAAAGTGTCGCAACAGTGGGGATCTATCTCAAGGCAGGCGAGGATCTTGAAATCAGCCTGCGAGACACCCACGTCCATGCCGCCGGCCCCCGAGAACAGGGAGACCACCCGTGGTGATGGAGACGCTTCCGCGGAGCTGACAGACATGCGCCGCCATTCAAGCAAGCGGCGAAGACGTGGCTAAAGGAACGCCAACGGCTGTCGATACAGCCTGTCGATGCTGAGGCAGGGGAAGCTCTTCACGGTCCTGACCGCGCTGCTGGCCTGCGGCGCGCTCTACGGCTCCGCGGCGCCGGCCGTCGCCAAGGTGCCCGAGGCGCGGCTGCTGCCCAACGGCCGCGCCGTCGCGCCGCCCTCCGCCCCGCCCTCGGTGAAGGCGATGATCGAAGCCGCCAACCGGATCCACGACCGCCCCTACAAGTGGGGCGGCGGCCATCGCAAGTGGAACGACCGCGGCTACGACTGCTCGGGCTCGGTCAGCTACGTGATGCGCGCCGCCGGCCTGCTCGACTGGCCGCTCGACTCGACCGGCTTCATGCGCTGGGGCGGCGGCGGCCCGGGCTCCTGGGTCCGCATCTACGCCAACAAGGAGCACGTCTTCGCGGTCATCGCCGGCCTGCGCTGGGACACCTCCTACACCGACGACGGTGACCGCTCCGGCCCCGGCTGGTCGGAAGAGATGCGCCCCACCGGCGGCTTCCGGGTGCGCCACCCACTGGGCCTGCTTGGCGCCACCCCGCTCTCCTAGCGGCGCCGGCTTTCCACCAGGGACAACCGCCTCCGCCCCAGCTTTGTACGGGGGTACAAAAGCGCGATCGGGATGCCGCTATTAGGCTCTGTGGCGCTCTTTGTCAAGGGACCAAGACTTTCAACCAATCGCGCCGGGGAACCGAGCGCGCGCCTAGGGGGAGAAACCCGAACGATGACCCGTATCCGCCAGCAGAACGTGACCGCAGCGCAGTGGAGCTCCAACGGAGGGGCCCTGGGCGCGCAGGACCTGACCATCCCGGAGAACAACCCTTACGGGCAGAACGTCTTCTCCGTCGCGGTGCAGCGCGAAAGGCTGCCCAAGGACGTCTTCGAGAAGCTGCAGACGACGCTGGAAGGCGGCGAGGCGCTCGACCCCAGCCTCGCCGACGCCGTCGCCGAGGCGATGAAGGAGTGGGCGCTGGAGAACGGCGCCACCCACTACACCCACATGTTCCAGCCGCTGACCGGCTCGACCGCGGAGAAGCACGACTCCTTCTTCGAGCCGGGCGAGGAGGGCGCCTCGCTGGCCGGCTTCTCCGGCAAGGAGCTGATCCAGGGCGAGCCCGACGCCTCCTCCTTCCCGACCGGCGGCGTCCGCGCCACCTTCGAGGCCCGCGGCTACACCGCCTGGGACCCGACCAGCCCGGCCTTCATCCTCGAGAACCCGAACGGGGCGCTGCTCTGCATCCCGACCGCCTTCGCCTCCTGGACCGGCGAGGCGCTCGACGCGAAGATCCCGCTGCTGCGCTCGATGGACGCGCTCTCGCGCTCGGCGATCAAAGCCCTGCGCCTGCTCGGCGACGACGAGGCCCAGCGCGTCTTCACCACCGTCGGGCCCGAGCAGGAGTACTTCCTGATCGACGAGCAGTACTTCTTCGAGCGGCCCGACCTGATCGCCACCGGCCGCACCCTGTTCGGCGCCAAGCCGCCGAAGGGGCACGAGCTCGACGACCACTACTTCGGCTCGATCCCGGAGCGGGTGCTCGCCTTCATGCTCGAGTCGGAGCTGGAGATGCGCAAGCTCGGGATCCCGGTCAAGACCCGCCACAACGAGGTGGCGCCGGCCCAGTACGAGATCGCGCCGATCTTCGAGAACTCCAACGTCGGCTCCGACCACCAGCAGCTGCTGATGCAGACGCTGGAGAGCGTCGCCCGCCGCTACGGCCTCGTCTGCCTCCTGCACGAGAAGCCGTTCGCCGGCGTTAACGGCTCCGGCAAGCACAACAACTGGTCGATGGGGACGGACACCGGCGCCAACCTGCTCAACCCGGGCGAGACGCCGGCGGACAACATCCACTTCCTGTTCTTCTGCGCCGCGGTGATCCAGGCAGTCAACAAGCACCAGGGCCTGCTGCGGGCCTCGGTCGCCAACATCGGCCAGGACCACCGCCTCGGGGCCAACGAGGCGCCGCCGGCGATCATCTCGATCTTCCTCGGCGCCGAGCTGGAAAAAGTGTTCGAGGCGATCGCCACGGGCGAAGGCGACCCCAACACCCCCGCCTCGTTCCTCGACCTCGGGGCGCAGGTGCTGCCGCCGCTGCCGATGCACGGCGGCGACCGCAACCGGACCTCGCCGTTCGCCTTCACCGGCAACAAATTCGAGTTCCGGGCGCTGGGGTCGAGCATGTCGCTCGGCTTCCCCAACACGGTCCTGAACACGATCGCGGCCGAGGCGATCGACGAGCTCGCCGGCAAGCTGGAGGCGAAGCTGAGCAGCGGCGAGGAGATGCCGCAGGCCGTGATCGAGATCGTCAAAGAGAGCTACCTGGCGAACAAGCAGGTCTGCTTCGGCGGCGACAACTACTCCGAGGAGTGGCACCAGGAGGCCGAGCGGCGCGGGCTGAAGAACCTCCGCACGACCCCGGACGCGCTGCCCGAGGTGCTGGCCGAGAGCACGGTCGAGGCCTTCGGCAAGTACAGCGTCCTCTCCAAGGAGGAGCTGGAGTCCCGCTATGAGGTCTGGGTCGAGCAGTACTGGCTCCGCGCCAACATCGAGGCGGAGACGGCCTTCTCGATCGCCAAGACGATGATCCTGCCGGCGGCCCTGCGCCACCTGGCCCTGATCAGCGAGGCCGGCGTCTCGGCGCTGGAGGGCGAGGTCCGCGGCCTGGTCGACGAGCTGGTCGCCGCCCTCGGCGAGCTGGAAGCGGCGAACGCCGACCCCGGCCTCGAGGGGCTGGAGATGGCGATCCACGCCCGCGACAAGCAGCTCGGGGCGATGGCCAAGGTGCGGGAGGCGGCGGACCAGCTGGAGCGGGTCGTTGCTGACGAGCTTTGGCCGTTGCCTAAGTACGAGGAGATGCTCTTCATTAAGTAAGCGGTTTCGGTGGGGGGAGGGACCCCCTCCAGACACCTCTCGCTATGGCTCGAGGTTGAGTGTCTGGAGGGGGTCCCTCCCCCCACCAGTTACAGCTTGCTTACTCCGCAGGAGGTGGCGCAGGTTAGGGCGCCTAGGAGGCGGAGGGGCCCGCTCACGCGCGGGAGAGCACCCGCATCCTCAGGCCTCCCTGGGGGGAGAGCGTCGGCATCTGGCGGATCGTCATCGTGCGTCCGGGCAGGGACTCGACCCGCAGGCGCTGCAGCAGCTTCGTCGCCACCAGCTTCACCTCGGTCTGGCCGAAGCGCTTGCCGATGCAGATGCGCGAGCCGCCGCCGAAGGGGACGTAGGCGCCGCGGGGCAGCGCCGCCTTGCGCTCGCGGGTGAAGCGCTCGGGGATGAAGGCCTCGGGCTGGGGGAAGACCTCGGGCAGGCGGTGGCTGGCCCAGGAGCAGTAGTTGACGTAGGCGCCCTTGGGGACGCTGCAGCCGGCGAACTCGAAGTCGCGGACGGCGCGGCGGGGGCCGATCCAGGCCGGCGGGTAGAGCCGCAGGACCTCGTCGAGGACCATCTCCAGGTAGGGCATCTCCTTTTCCAGCTGCTGCGCGGTCGGGGTCTCGCCCTTCAGCACCTTCTCCTGCTCGTCGTGCAGGCGGCGCGTCGCCTCCGGGTGGCGGGCGAGCTCGTGGAGCATGAAGGTGAGGGTCGAGGTCGAGGTGTCGTGGCCGGCGAACATCAGCGTCATCACCTGGTCGCGGATCTCCCGGTCGGTGAACGCCTCGCCGCCGGCGCCGCGGGCGCCGACCAGGAGGCTGAGGATGTCGCGCCGCTCGGGGTCGGGGTGGGCGCGGCGGCGGGCGATCTCGCCAAAGACGATCTCGTCGAGGATCTCGCGCGAGCGGTTCATCTTGCGCCAGGGTGAGCCGGGGCCGCGCAGCAGGCGCAGGTGGAAGTCGATCCCGTAGAAGCCGAGGGCGCGCTCGAAGTGCTCGGCCGCGGCGGCGCCCTTGCCGGCCTCGTCGGGGTCGAGCCCGAGCA
Source organism: Solirubrobacterales bacterium (assembly GCA_035765335.1). Lineage (GTDB taxonomy): Bacteria > Actinomycetota > Thermoleophilia > Solirubrobacterales > 70-9 > VAYN01. The sequence continues at coordinate 45,723 of DASTXV010000037.1, read as the reverse complement.
GCGCCCGCATCGCGATCCGCATCGCCAGGTTGCGCATCCACTCGTAGACGTCGACGACCTCGCCGACCGGCAGCGCCGCGATCGCCGCCTCGGCCTCGATCGTCATCGCCTCGGTCGCGGCGACGATCTGCTCGCGGTGGAAGGCGGGCATCATGATCGCCCGGGCGCGGTCGTGGTAGTCGTCGTCGATCGTGAGCAGCCCGTCGCCGAGCAGGGGGATCAGGTCGCCGAAGCTCGACTCGCGCCAGTGGAAGTTCTCCGGGTGGGCGACGGTGACGAAGTGGTTGGCTTCGGGGCCGAGCATGAAGACGGTCCGCGTGTGCAGCAGCCGCAGGCTGAAGATCGGGCCGTGGCGTTCGTAGGCGTCGAGCAGGATCGGCAGCGGGTCGTGGACGACGCGGAGGGTGCGCTCGCGGCTGAAGTCGGTGTCGCCGGGTGGGAACCTCCCCCTCCCCCGCCACTCGGCGACGACGTCGTCGACCACTCGCCGCACCGGGTTGGAGGACATCTGCGGCGGGCGCGCGACGGGAGCCGTGGGGTCGACCGTGGCCATCCCCGGCATCGTAACTGGCTGGCCAGCCAGTTACTACGCGGTGGCGGCGAGCTGGCCGCAGGCGGCGTCGATGTCGCGGCCGCGGGTGAGGCGGACGGTGGCGGTGACCCGGTGCTCGGCGAGGATCGCGCGAAAAGCCTCGATCCGCTGCGGCGAGGAGCCGTCGTAGGCGCCGGTCGGGTTGTAGGGGATGAGGTTGACCTTGTAGCCGCGCGGGTCGAGCAGCTTGGCCAGTTCGCGGGCGTGTTCGGGGTGGTCGTTGACGCCGTCGAGCATCACGTACTCGACGAAGACCTTGCGGCGACGGGCGGCGCGGTAGCGCTCGCAGGCGGCCAGCACCTCGGCGATCGAGTAGCGCTCGTTGACCGGCATGATCTGGGAGCGCAGGCCGTCGTTGGGCGCGTGCAGGGAGAGCGCCAGGCTGACCGGCATCTCGCACTCGGCGAGGCGGTCGATTCCCGGCACCCAGCCGACGGTGGAGATCGCGGTGCGGCGGTGGGTGACGCCGAGGTCCGGCAGCCGCTCGCAGGCGGCGAGGACGTTGTCGACGTTCATCGTCGGCTCCCCCATCCCCATGAAGACGACGTGGTCGATCGCTTCGGCGCGGCGAAAGTGGAGCGCCTGGTCGAGGATCTCGTCGGCGCTGAGGTTGCGGCCGAACTTCATCTGCCCGGTGGCGCAGAAGGTGCAGGTCAGCGGGCAGCCCGACTGCGAGGAGAGGCAGACCGAGCGGCGGCCGTCCCGGTAGCGCATCAGCACCGCCTCGATCGGCCGCCCGTCGGCGGTGTGGAAGAGGGTCTTGACGGTGCCGTCGTCGGACTTCGCCTCGGTCGCCACAGTGAGCGTCGAGAGCGGCACCTCCGTCTCCAGCCGCGCTCGCAACGCCGCCGGCAAGTTCGTCATCTCCTCATAAGAGCGCGCCCCCCGAGCCACCCACTCCCACACCTGTTCGGCGCGGTAGGAGGGCTCGCCGGCATTGGCGAGAGTCGTTTGCAGCAGATCTCGATCCACGGGGCGAGTGTAGGGATGGGGGACCCTCTCCGTCGCAAATTGGGGAGGCTCCTCCGAGGGTCCTCCATCCCTACGTCAGCCGCAGAGCTTCTCCAGCAAGGCGGCCTCGTCGATTCCTTTCACCAGCAGCAACTTCTGCCGCGACTTCTCGCCCCTCGCAACAGTCACTCGCGAAGGCGCCACCCCCGCTCGCTTAGCGACCAGACGACAGAGCGCCTTGTTCGCCTTGCCGTCGACCGGCGGCGCCGAGACCCGCGCCTGCAGGACGCCGTCAATAAAACCCAGTAGTTCGTCGGCGTGCCCGCGCGGGCGCAGTCGCACCTCGATCCGGACCTCGGGCATAGGGCGAGAGTATGGAGCGAAACCGTCTCAGTGCCCCCTATAGGGACGCTGAGACGGTCTCGGCGATTTACCGGTCGGCGGCGGCGCTCATTCCGGCAGTTCCGCCAGCAGGCGCTCGAGCGCTTCGCGGGCGTAGCCGAAGACGCGGCGGTCGCCGCTGAGGCGGTACTGGGAGTTGGCTCCCATCACCACCGAGTAGAGCTCGAAGGCGAAGCGCTCGGGCCGCTCGACGCCGGCGACGCGGGCCTGGCGCTCGAGCTCGCTCGTCCAGGCGTCGAGGGCGGCGGCGATGGCGTCGCGGACTGGGCCGGGGCGGTCGTCGTACTCGGCCGAGGTCGCCGCCCAGAAGCAGCCGCCGGAGTAGTCCTCGAGCCGGGAGAGATAGCGCTCGGCCATCGCCCGCAGCCGCGGCGCCCCGTCGGGGAGCTCGAGCGCCGGGTCGATCACCCGGCCTTTGAAGCGCTCCGCGGCGGCCCCCACCGTCGCCAGCTGCAGCTCCTGTTTGGAGCCGAAGTGGGCGAAGAGGCCGCTCTTGCTCATCTGCAGCTCGGCGGCGAGGCGGCCGATCGTCAGCCCCTCCAAGCCCTCCACCGAGGCGAGGTCGACGGCGCGGTCGAGGATCGAGGCGCGGGTCTGGCTGCCCTTCTCGGTGACGGGAGTCACAGACACAGGGTATAAAAAAGCACGAACGTTCGTTTTAAAGCGGCCGTCCAGGCCGAAGAAACTGAAGGGCGGAGAAGAAGATGAGCGAGTACACGGTGAAGAAGATCGACGACATGGAGGCGATCTTCCTCGGCGGCTACAAGCGGGCGCGGGCGGAGCTCGGGGTCAGCGCCTTCGGCATGCAGGTGATCGACATGCCGCCGAACTACCCCGACTACCCCGACCACGACCACGCCGAGGAAGGCCAGGAGGAGGTCTTCATGGTCCTGCGCGGCGGCGGCGAGATCGAGATCGAAGGCGAGCGCTTCCCGCTCGACCCCGACCACATGGCCCGGGTCGCCCCGGCGACGAAGCGCAAGGTCTGGCCGGGGGCGGAGGGGATCCGGATGGTCGTGATCGGCGGCGTTCCAGGCGGCGTCTACGAGGCGCCGGACCGCAGCAAGCTCGGCGAACCGGACCCTATGCGCAGCTAGGCGGCGGAGTTAGGCTGGGAGCCTGATGCAGCGCGTCTGGCTCCTGGCCGTCTTCATCTTCCTCGGCGCCCTCGCCCTGCCGGCGACGGCAGCGGCGTGGGACAACAGCGAGCCGGCGGTCGTCATCTACGGCGACGTCAGGGTCGAGAAAGACGAAGGAGTCGACGGGATCTACGTCGCCCGCGGTGACGTACGGCTGGACGGGGGCAGCGCCGACGACGTCGTCGTCTTCTCCGGCGACGTGACGGTCAGCGGCAGGATCGAAGGCGACCTCGTCGCCCTCGACGGTCTGGTCAACCTGCTGCCGGGCGCCTACGTCAACGGCGACGTCCGCTACGGAGGCGATCAGCGGCCGCTCATCGCCCGCGACGCGACTGTCACCGGCGACGTCGTCGAGGAGGACTGGGACGACTCGCTCGAGCTGCTGCCCTTCATCGGCGCCGTCGCGCTCTGGCTCGGGATCAGCGTCTCGATGGCGATCCTTGGGGTGCTGCTGCTCCTGATCGCCCCCCGCGCCGCCGATGCGATCTCCGCCCGCTCACGCGAGCGGGTCGGGATCGTGATCGCAATCGGCATCGCGGTCGCGATCTGCCTGCCGCTGGCGGCGGGGATCGCCGCCGTCACCCTCGTCGGCATCCCCCTGGCGTTCGTGATCGTCCTGGCGCTGCTGCCAGCGGCGGCGCTCGCCTACGTCGCCGCCGCCTACGCGCTGGGCCGGCGGATCCTCCCGGCACCGCGGAATCAGACCCTCTCCTTCCTCGCCGGCCTGGCGATCCTGCGAGCGCTGGCGCTGATCCCCTTCCTCGGCTTCCTCGTCGGCCTCGCCGCGGTCGTCTTCGGACTCGGCCTGATCGCCGCCGCTATCGGGGCCGCTCGGGATCCGGCGGAGCCGACGCCGGCTCGAAGCCCGGGCAACTGAGCACCGGCAGCCGCGGGTAGCGCGGGTAGTCCGGGTCGGTCCGCGAGCGCTCGCAGAGCGAGAAGACCGAGCCGCGGGTGTTCGGCACCAGCCGCTGGCGCAGGCAGCGGTCGCAGAGGCCGGCCGGGGGTCGGAAAGGCGCCATCGCTGTACTGGATCATCCCTCGCTCCCCGGAAACTGCGGGCTCCGACCGGATGAGTCCCGCCTTGCCGAGCCCTAGCCTTGGTTAGTGATGCGATCAGCGACCCTCTTCGACGCCGACGCGGCCTCCTACAGCGGGACGGTCGAGGTGATCGGCGTCATCTACAAGGCCGAGGACGACGGCTACGCCGTGCTCGAGGTACAGGAGACCGAGAGCGGCGAGGGGTTTGCCCTGGTCGGCCCGGTCGCCCACCTCGACGCCGGCGACCGGGCCGAAGTCAGCGGCGAGTGGCAGACCCACAGCCGCTACGGCCGCCAGCTGCGCGCCCAGGGGGCACTGCCGCTCGACCCCGCCGATCGGGAGGGCCAGGTCGCCTACCTGACCTCGCTGCGCCACATCGGCGAGAAGCGGGCCGAGAAGCTCTGCGACGAGCACGGCGAGGGGGTGCTGCAGGCGATCGCCGCCAACCCGGAAGCGGTCTTCGGCTCCCTGCGCGGGGTCAGCGGCGACCAGGCCGCCGCGGCGGCCCAGTCCTGGTACGCGAGCCGGGCGATCCGCGACCTCCACGTGCAGCTGGCGCCGCACGGGCTCGCCCACCTGGCGGCGCCGATCCACGCCCGCTACGGGGACAGGTCAATGACGATCCTGCACGAGGACCCCTACCGGTTGACCGAGGTGCCCGGGGTCGGCTTCGCCCGCGCCGACAAGATCGCCCTCGCCGCCGACGTGCCGCCGGAGTCCGACCGGCGCGCCCAGGCGGCGGCGCTCTACGCGCTGATCGAGGCCGAGCAGCAGGGCAACAGCTACCTGCCGGTCGACGAGCTGGCGCGGCGCGCGGCGCGGTTGATCGGGCTCACCGCCGACCCCGACGTGCTGGTGCGGGCGCCGGGGCTGATCGCCGACGAGGGCAGGATCTACCGCGAGGGCACCCACGCCTCAGAGCTCGCGGTGGCGGCGACGCTGGCGGCACGCGCGGCCGCTCCTCCCCACCTCGACCACGACCCGGGCGAAGCGCCGCGGGACGACCTCACCGACGAGCAGTGGGCGGCGGTACGGGGAGCCTTCGCGGCGCGGATCTCCGTCCTCACCGGCGGCCCCGGCGTCGGCAAGAGCTTCTGCACCAAGGAGATCGTCGCCGAGGCCGAAGCCGCCAACGCGACGATCGCCCTCTGCGCCCCGACCGGGCGGGCAGCGCGGCGCCTGGAGGAGGCGACCGGGCACGAGGCGATGACGATCCACCGCCTACTGGAGTGGATGCCGGGGCGCGAGCCGGCCTTCCGGCCGGGGCGGCCGCTCCCCGCCGACCTGGTGATCGTCGACGAGTCCTCGATGCTGAACCTGCGCCTCGCCGAGGTACTGCTGGGGGGGCTGGCCGAGACCACCCACGTCGTCTTCGTCGGCGACGCCGACCAGCTGCCGCCGATCGGGGCGGGCAAGCCGTTCGAGGACCTGATCGCCTCCGGGGCGGTGCCGGTGGTACGGCTGACCCAGATCTTCCGCCAGGCGGCGCAGTCGATGATCACCACCGCCGCCCACGAGATCAACCACGGCCGCCCGCCCCACCTCGAGCCCGGCCCCGACCAGCACCACGACTTCTTCTTCATCGAGCGCGGCACGCCGGAGCGGGCGCTGGAGACGGTGGTCGAGGTGGTCGCCGAGCGGGCGCCGGCGAAATTCGCCGTCGACCCGATCCGCGAGGTCCAGGTGCTGGCGCCGATGTACCGGGGGCCGGTCGGGATCGACGCCCTCAACGAGCGCCTGCAGGCGGAGCTGAACCCCGACGGCAAGCCGGCGCTGAGCGAACGGTTCCGGATCGGCGACCGCCTGATCCAAACCCGCAACTCGCGCGAGCTGGGGCTGATGAACGGCTCGATCGTCTTCCTCCGCGCCGACGACCCCGACGAGGAGACGATCCGCGTCGACACCGATGACGGCGGCAGCCTCCTCATCCCCTACGGCGAGACCGGCACCCTCCGCCTCGCCTACGCGATCTCCGTCCACAAGGCGCAGGGGTGCGAGGTGCCGGTGGTAGTCGGCGTCTGCCACCGCTCCCACTCGCGGATGCTCACCCGCCCCCTCCTCTACACCGCGATCACCCGCGCCCGCAACAGCTGCGTCCTCGTCGGTGACCAGGCCTCCCTCGCCTCGGCGGTGCGCCGCGACGACAGCGGCGGCCGCCACTCCGGCCTGGCCGAGCGGCTGCGTGGCTGACCCGAACTTCCGTCCGCTTCGGTGGACGCCGCCGCTCCCAGATTTATACTCAAAATCGATGAGGACAAAGTGTCTCTCATTCCTCCTTTGCCTTGCCCTCTCCATGGCCGCCGCGGCTCCCCCTACTGCCGCGGCGGCCAGCAGGGCAAAGGGGGACCCAGGGCTGGCCCCGGCAAAGGTGGAAGCCCTGGTCGAACTGCGCCACCCGCGCGGGCTGAACCGGTTCGCGCGGGCGGTCTCCGACCCCAGCTCGCCGCGCTACCGGCGCTACGCCAGCGTCGAACAGCTGGTCGCCCGCTTCGGCGCCAAGAAGCAGGTGAGGAAACGGGTGCTCGGCTGGCTGGCGCGCCACGGGCTGGAGGGAGCCGTCTCCCCCACCGGCACCTACGTCACCGCGCGGCTCCCGCGGGCGCGGGCGGAGCGGCTGCTGCCGGCGAGCGGCGCCTCCGCCAGCGCAAGCGGCAGCGGCCGGCGTGTCCCCGTCGCGCTGCGGGGCGCGGTGAGGCGGGTCTCGCTGGTCAGCACCAGGCCGGCGGTCGAGCGACACCGGGCACAGGCACCGAGCGCGGGCGCCAGCGCCACGCCGAAAAAACCGCCCTACAGCTCGATCCTCCCCCACAGCGGCACCGCCGCCGGATGCGAGGCGGCCAGCACCGGCGGCGCCGGGCCCGGCTTCGAACCCTTCACCCCGAACCAGTACCTGACCGCCTACGGCCACGCGGCGATGCACGCGCGGGGCTTGAAGGGGCAGGGACAGACCGCCGCCGTGGTCGAGACCGGCGGCTTCCGCCACGCCGACGTCGTCGCCTTCGCCAAGTGCTTCGGGCTGAAGCCGCCGCCGATCCAGAAGGTGCCGGTGGGGGTGAAGAAACCGCTGCCGCCCGAAGACGAGACCACGCTCGACCTCGAGATGCTGACGGTGGGGGCGCCGGGCCTCGACCGCATCCACGTCTACGAAGGGCCGGGGTCGCTGCAGGGCGTCGCCTTGACCGCCGCCACCGCCCTCGGCGGACGCGGCCACCAGCCCGACGTGATCTCGATCTCGCTCGGCTTCTGCGAGCCGCAGATGGGCGGCAACCTCGTCCTCCGCAACGCCTTCGACAACATCTTCGCCGTCGCCGCCGGGGCCGGGATCTCGGTCCTCGTCTCCGCCGGCGACCAGGGTTCGAGCGGCTGCCGGGTGGAAGAAGAAGACGAAGAAGCGACGGCGCTGCCGGTCACCGCGGTCAGCCTCCCCGCCTCCTCCCCCTACGCGACCGCGGTCGGCGGCACCAACCTGGCGCTGACGAAGAAGAACCGGATCAAGCAGGAGATCGTCTGGAACAACTCCAGCTTCGAGGGCAAGATCGGGATCCCCTGGGGCGGCGGTGGCGGTGGCAGCATCATCAGCCCCCGCACCCCCTGGTGGCAGAGCGCGGTCAAGCGCTACGGGCCGGGTCGCAAGGTCCCCGACATCGCCGCGCTCGCCGACAGCTACCCCGGCTACGCCTTCTTCTGCACCGCCGCCTCCTGCCTCGGCGGCGGGGAAAAGGCGCGCGGCTGGAGCCGGGTCGGCGGCACCAGCGCCGCGGCGCCGCTGATGGCTGCGGGCGTCGCCCTCGTCAACCAGCACGCCGCCCGCCGCGGGCAGCCCCCGCTCGGCTTCCTCAACCCGCTGCTCTACGACCTCGGCGCCGAGGCGAAATCCCGCGGCGCCGTCTTCAACGACGTCACGGTCGGCAACAACGACATCGGCCTGGCGCTGCCCCCCGAGGCCGGGGGCGGCAAGCCGGTCGGCTGCTGCCAGGCCCGGCCCGGCTACGACTGGGCGAGCGGCTGGGGCTCGCCCCGGCTCGCCAACCTCGCCCGCGCCGCGGCCCGCGCCGGCTCCTGAGCGACGCATAGCCTAGGCGGGTGGAGAAGGACCGCCTGCCGCTGGTCGAGATCGGGATCACCCTCGCCGGGATCGCGGTGATGGCGGCGATCGCGGTCGCGGTCGAGCCGCTGCGCGACTCGGTCACGGCGGCGATCCAGGGCGACCACGACGAGGTCCGCGAGCAGATCGACCGGCTCGGCATCGGCGGTCCGCTGCTGATCCTCGCCCTCTGCCTCCTCCACACCGTCGTCTTCTACCCGGCCGAGATCGTCGACGCCGCCGCCGGCTTCGCCTATGGCTTCTTCCCGGCGCTGGCCCTGGTGATGTTCGGCTGGCTCCTCAACGGCCTCGTCTGCTGGGCGATCGGGCAGTCGATCGCGCGGCCGCTGCTGGACCGGTGGTTCGGGGAAGAGCGCTTCGAGCGGATCGAGCGCTCGATCGAGCGCGGCGGCCCGACCCTGCTGCTGGCGATGCGGCTGATCCCGATCCTGCCCTTCAGCATCGTCTCCTACGCGGCCGGGGCGGCCCGGGTGCCGCTCTGGCGCTTCGTCTGGACGACGCTGCTCGGCTACCTGCCGATCACGGCGATCTCGGTCTACTTCGGCACCCGGCTCGAAGGCCTCTCGCTGACCGACCCCCTGGCGATCGGCAGCGCCCTCGCCCTGCTGGCGCTGCTCGCCGCCGGGCACTGGGTGATGCGGCGCCAGGCACGCCGCTCCTCGGCCCCTGCGCCTCCGGACCTCTAGCGACGGACGACCCGGAAGCGGGCGACCGCCGGAGTCGGGTCGATCCCGCCCGGGCCCTGCGCCTTCACCCTGAGCACATGCAGGCCCAGCGGGAAGCGGCGGACAAGGCGGCTGGAGCATGGGCGGTAAGGGGAGCGGTCGAGCTTGCAGAGGAAGCTCGCGCCCGCCTGATCGGAGCCGAAGCGGAAGACCACGCGAGCCGCCCGGCCAAAGGTGGAGACGACCCTGGCGGGGCGCTTGAGGATCCGCGTGTCGGGGGCGGGCGGTGAAGCCGGCGGCGGGCTTTCGGAGGGAGGCGCGACCACCTGGGGAGTCCCTCCTCCCGGCGGAGGTGGCTGGGGATCGTTCTCGCTGCTGCCGGGGCACTCGGTGGCGACGGCGGCGCCCGTCGCCACCGCGATCGCCTGGCAGGCGTCGGCGATCCCCTGCGTGACCGTCGGCCGCGAGGGGTCGGGAACCGGCATCGGCGAGGTCCCGTCGAGGATCGCCGCGACCACCTGCGTAGCGCTGGCCCCCGGCGCCGCGGCGCGGACCAGCGCCGCCACCCCCGCCACGTGCGGGGTCGCCATCGAGGTGCCCTGGAACTCGACGTAGCTGCCGGCGTTCGGCTGGTCGTATCCGGCGACCGAGCTGATCGCGTCGGTGTAGGTCTCGTCGCGGCAGATCAGGCGGACGTCGTCGACGTAGGCGCCGTCGAACTGGAGTTCTTCGTCGGAGAGGACGCCGAAGATCGGGAAGACGTCGGTGCGCCCGTCCATGCTCGAGATCGAGACCTCCTCGCGATCGAAGCTGCTCGGATAGCCGAAGGATTCGCCGGCGAAGAAGCGGCCCTCGAAGGGGGCGGCTTCGCCCGCCGCGCCGGCCGCGAAGGCGTCGAAGAGCGACCCATTGGGCGCCGGCGGCTCGATCTCGTACTTGGTCCGGAAGTGGAGGCGACAGCCGCGCTCGCCGCTGAGGCTCACCGGGCTGACGGTGAAGAGTTCGGACGTCGCGAACTGCGAGGGATCGATGGCGGCGCCGTAGTCGCCGGCAGCGCTGTCGGTGGCCGACCGGCTGCCGCTGGCGGAGGTGGCGCTCGTCAAGCTCCAGGGCAGCCCGCCGTTCGAGAAAGACGTACCCCAGGCCACGGTCGAGCCGACCTCGAAGCCGTCGCTCAAGACCGGCGGGCCGTAGTCCACCTTGGCGCTGAGGATTTTCGTGCCGGGGGCGGCGAGGTCCACCGAGCCGGCGCCCCAGTTGGAGAAGCCGGCGAGGGCGCCGATTTCGTTGACGGCCGCGACGCAGATCAGGTTCGCCTGGGGGAGGACGCAGGGAACGCTGGGGACTTCTTCGTTGTCCTCGCCCTCGTTGCCGGCGGCGGCAACCACCACCGCGTCGTTGGCGGCGGCCAGGTCGACCGCGTCGGACATCGCTTTGTCGCCGCCGCCGGGGCCGCCGAGGCTGAGGTTGATGACGTCAGCGCCGTTTTCCGCTGCGTAGGCGATGCCGGCGCCGATGTCGGCGGTGGATCCGCTGCCGTTGCCGTCGAGCACCCGCACGGCCATGATCTCGGCTTTCGGAGCGACTCCGGCGATCCCGGTCGCGTTGCCGGCGACGGCGGCGGCCGTGCCGGCCACATGGGTGCCGTGGAACTGGAACTCGTCGGGATCGCCGTCGTCGTCCACGAAGTCGTAGCCGTGCAGGTCCTGGTCGGTTGGATCCGGCGCCGGGTTCTCCCACAGGTTCGGCTCGATGTCCGGGTGGGTGAGGTCGACGCCCGTATCGACCACCGCGATCACCTGGCCGTTGCCTTCCGTCTCTTCCCAGGCCTCGAGCGCGCTGACGCCGGGCTTGGGCAGGGCCGGGTCGGAAAGGCCCCAGAGGTTTGCGAAGAAGCTGTCGTTCGGCGCTGCGACGGCGAGTGCCTCGTAGCGGAAGTTCGGCTGGGCGTAGGCGACGCCGGGCTGGCGTTCGAGCCGGCGGATCGCCTCCTTGACCGAGCCCTCGACCTCGTCGAGCTCGGCTCGCGGCACGAGCAGCGGGTCCTCGAAGGTGGCGTCGGCGGCGCGGCGCGCCTCCCTGCGCTCGGCGCGGGAGGCGCCGGGCTCGAAGCGGACGATCACCTCGCCGGGGACGTAGGCGGGCGGCCCGACCGACTGCGGCGAGGGGAGCTCCCCCGCGGGAGCCGCGGCGGCCGGCGCGGCGAAACCGGCGGACGCCAGCGCGACGGCCGCGAGCAGCCGAGCAGAAAGGCACCTGAAGCCTGGGCGAGATGGCATCGTCTCTTTGCTTATCGGCACCTGCGCCATGATTCTGAGCATCGCCCTTTAGTCGCGGCAACAGCGGAAGATCCTGCTACGGTCCCCTCCGTTAGGGCCGGTAGATACCGGCGAAAGTTGTGCGTAGCGCTCGCAGTCGTTGCTTCACCGCATCCTCCGCGTTCGCAGCACATGAAGTGGAGGCAATGCATGCCGACTGGAACTGTCAAGTGGTTCAGCGACGACAAGGGCTACGGGTTCATCACGCCCGACGACGGCTCGAAGGACGTCTTCGTCCATCACACCGCGATCCTGGGCGAGGGCTTCAAGTCCCTGACCGAGGGCGCCAAAGTGAGCTACGAGTCCGAAGAAGGCCCCAAAGGCCCGGCCGCCGCGAGCGTTCAGCAGCAGTAGTTTCGCTCAACGCTTCCAGCAGTCCGAAGCCCGCCGTACGGCGGGCTTCGTCTTGGTTAGAGCCGAATCGACCAGTCCCCTACTCTCCCAACTCGCCATGAGCACCGCCCGAGCAGACCTTCGCAACATCGCCATCATCGCCCACGTCGACCACGGCAAGACGACCCTGGTCGACGCGATGCTGTGGCAGACCGGCACCTTCCGCAAGGGCCAGGACGTCGCCGAGCGGGTGATGGACTCGATGGACCTCGAGCGCGAGAAGGGGATCACGATCCTCGCCAAGAACACCGCCGTCACCTACGGCGACGTGAAGCTGAACATCGTCGACACGCCCGGCCACGCCGACTTCGGCGGCGAGGTGGAGCGAGCGCTGACGATGGTCGACGGGGCGCTGCTGCTGGTCGACGCCTCCGAGGGGCCGCTGCCGCAGACGCGCTTCGTCTTGCGCAAGGCGCTGGAGCGCAAGCTGCCGATCATCCTCGTCGTCAACAAGGTCGACCGGCCGGACGCGCGGATCGCCGAGGTCGTCGACGAGGTCTACGAGCTCTTCATGGACCTCGACGCCGACTCCGACCAGATCGACTTCCCGATCGTCTACACCAACGCCAAGGACGGCTGGGCCTCGCTCGAGGAGGGGGTCGAGGGGAGCGACCTCACCCCCCTGCTCGACCTGATGCTGGAGAAGATCCCGGCGCCCGCCTACGAGGAGGAGGCGCCGCTGCAGGCGCACGTGACCAACCTCGACGCCTCGCCCTACGTGGGACGGCTGGCGATCTGCCGGGTGCGCCAAGGGACGATCCGCTCCGGGCAGCAGCTCGCCTGGTGCCGGGCCGACGGCAGCGTCGAGCGGGCGGCGGTCTCGGAGCTGTACGTGACCCAGGGGCTGGAGCGGGTCGTCGCCGAGGAGGCGGGGCCGGGCGAAATCATCGCCGTCGCCGGAATCGAAGAGGTGACGATCGGCGAGACCCTCGCCGATCCCGAGGACCCGCGGCCGCTGCCGGTGATCACCGTCGACGAGCCCTCGCTCTCGGTGGTGATCGGAATCAACACCTCGCCGCTGGCCGGCACCCAGGGCGGCGACAAGCTGACCGCGCGCCAGATCCGCTCCCGTCTCGACGCCGAGCTGGTCGGCAACGTCTCGCTGCGGGTCAACGACACCGAGCGGCCCGACGCCTGGGAGGTGCAGGGGCGGGGCGAGCTGCAGCTGGTCGTGCTGCTGGAGATCATGCGGCGCGAGGGCTACGAGCTGACCGCCGGGCAGCCGCAGGTGGTGACGCGCGAGATCGAAGGGCAGCTTCACGAGCCGGTCGAGCGGCTGGCGATCGACATCCCGGAGGAGCATGTCGGCGACGTCACCCAGATGCTGGCTGCCCGCAAGGGTCGGCTCGAGCAGATGGTCAACCACTCGACCGGGTGGGTGCGGATGGAGTACCTGGTGCCGGCGCGCGGGCTGATCGGGTTCCGCACCGAGTTCCTCACCGTGACCCGGGGCAGCGGCCTCCTCCACCACGTCTTCGACCGCTGGGAGCCCTGGGCGGGCGAGCTGCGCACGCGGCAAACCGGGTCCCTGGTGGCCGACCGCCGCGGCCAGACCGCCGGCTACTCGCTGATGAGCCTGCAGGAACGCGGAAAACTCTTCGTCGGCTCCGGCGAGGAGGTCTACGAAGGGATGATCGTCGGCGAGAACTCGCGCTCCGAGGACCTCGACGTCAACCCGACCAAGGCCAAACAGCAGACCAACATGCGGGCGGCGAGCGCCGACGTCCTGGAGCGTCTGGCGCCCCCGATCCGCCTCTCGCTGGAAGCCTCCGTCGAGTTCGTCCGCGAGGACGAGTGCGTCGAAATCACCCCGGATGCGATCCGCCTGCGCAAGGTCGAGCTCGACAAAGTCAAACGGCTGAAGGCGTCGAAGAAGCGCGATACGGCCCCCGCGCGCTGAGCAGGCGCGCGACCCGTTCGATCACCTGCTCCGGTTCGCGTTCGAGGCGCGGGCCGGTGACCCGCGTCATCGCGATCCCCGCCAGCAACAGGTCCTCCTGCCGCTCGCGGTCGCGCTCGAACGCCGCCCGCGTCCCGTGCGTCTCGAACAAGTCGAGTTCGACCGCGAAGCGAAACTCCGGCCAGTAGCAGTCGAGCTCGAACCCCTGCTCGACGAAGTTCGTCCGCGGCTGCGGCAGCCCGGCTTCGACGACGAGCTCCAGCCACCGCTTCTCCAGGCTCGAGCGGGTGAAGCTCGCGGGCTTGTAGAGCGCGATCGCCCGTCGCAAACGTCCGTGACCGTGGTGGCCGACAGTACGGGCCAGCAGATCTTCCACTTGACGAAGGTCGAAGACCCCAAGCTCTTCAGATCGCTCGACCAGCCGCTCCAGCGTCTCGAACCGAACCGCAGCCGCCATGTCCAACAGCGTCCGTGAAACCGAGGCGACTGCGATCCCCTCCACGACCTCCCGGTCCTCCGCTTCCAACCGCCGCGCCCGATGGATCCGCACCGGCAGCCGCGGCCTGCGGGCAACCGGCCCCGTCACGTGAAAGGGCTCTGGACTCCACCGCACCAATCCATGCAGCCAAGCCGCCGAGTAATGGCTCAACACCGCCCCCGGCCCGCAGGCGAAGACAGCCGCGAAGCACTTCCCATGCGCCGACAACCGCGTATGCCCCACCGCGTAAACGCTGCGATCAATCGAATGCAGCCGGCCGTTCTTCACTGCCTTTTCGATCGAGCTCTTCGAGTACCCGAGAGCACGCATCTGCCCCACAGAGACGACTCCGTGCTGCCGATGCGCCAACGCCGCCAGCTCGACGTGTCCCGCCCGCCTACCCCGCGGGCGTGGTTGAGCTTTGGCCTCCATAAGAGGCCAAAGCTCAACCACGCCCTTTTTCGCCCCCCGCTTGGCGACGATTTGCCGCTGAGACCACGAAAAAAGCCGCCGGCCCAGGGGACCGGCGGCTTTGTGAGGCGCTTGGGCTTCGGAGCTAGACCGTCGCGGCGGCCTGCTCGGACTGGCTCTGCTCGGAGGCCTGGGCCTTGGCGTCCGGCGCCGGGGTGCTTTCCTGCCGCGGCAGCAGCACTTCTTTGGCGATGACCAGGCGCTGGATCTGGCTGGTCCCCTCGTAGAGCTGCATGATCTTCGAGTCGCGCATCAGTTTCTCCACCGGGTACTCCTTGATGAAGCCGTAGCCGCCGTAGACCTGGACGGCGTCGGTGGTGACCTCCATCGCCGAGTCGGCGGCGAAGCGCTTCGCCATCGAGGAGATCTTCGAGTTGCGGACGCCCTGGTCGAGCAGGAAGGCCGAGTTCCAGACCAGCAGGCGGGCCGCCTCGACCTTGGTCGCCATGTCGGCGATCATGAACTGGATCGCCTGGTGCATCGCGATCGGGACGCCGAACTGGACCCTTTCTTTGGAGTAGTCCGTGGCGTATTCGAGCGCCGCGCGGGCGATGCCGACGGCCATCGCCGAGACGCCGGGACGGGTCCGGTCGAGGGTCATCATCGCCAGTTTGAAGCCCTTGTTTTCCTCGGCCAGCAGGTTCTCGGCCGGGACCTCGACTTCGTCGAAGGAGATGGTCGCGGTGTTGGAGGCCCGCTGCCCCATCTTGTCCTCCTTCTTGTCGACGGAGACCCCGGGGAGGTCGGCGTCGACGACGAAGGCGCTGATCCCGCGGTGACCGGCCTCAGGGTCGGTCTTGGCGAAGACGGTGAAGTAGTCGGCGTAGGTGCCGTTGGTGATGAAGCACTTGGAGCCGGTGATGACGTACTTGTCGCCCTTCTTCACGGCCTTGGTTTTCATGCCGCTGACGTCGGAGCCGGCGTCGGGCTCGGTGAGGCCGAAGGAGGCGAGCTTGGGGGCTTCGGTCAGCATCCCCAGGTACTTCTTCTTCGTCTCCTCGGAGCCGCCGAGGGTGATCGGGGCGGAGGCGAGGCCGTTGGCGGCCAGCGAGGTGCCGATGCCGGAGCAGCCCCAGCCGAACTCCTCCTCGATCAGGCAGCCCGAGAGGTAGTCGAGGCCGGGACCGCCGTAGGCCTCGGGGACGTGGGTGTTCATCAACCCGACCTCCCAGGCCTTGTCGATCACGTCCTGGGGCCAGGTGCCGTCCTTGTCGTACTCCCATGCGACGTTGCGCATGTCTTTCTCGGCGAAGCTGTGAGCCAGCTCGCGCAGGTCCTTCTGCTCGTCAGTGAGGGTGAAGTCGACCACCGGTCGGTGCTCCTTTTCTTCGCGGTTCCTTTGAAGTCTGCGGGAGCGCCGCCGGGAGGCTGACGTTCCACCGATTGACTGGTCAGTCAACCGGTCCCCAAGGTTAGCGGACCAAGCGGGAGATTCCGCCCGTCTACCCTTGATCGATGCAGCTCGCGCTGGCGCTGACGGCCACCGAGAAGGGGGCGATCCTGCTGGTCATCTCCGGCATCGCGGCCCCGATCGCCGGCTACCTCTTCCACCGCTCGGCCGAGTCCTGGCGCTCCTTCGGCAAAGGGGCCTTCTCGATCGGGGACGAGGCGCCGCCGCCCCGCCCCGGAGCCCCGCAGCCGCCCATCGACCCGGCCATACAGGCGGCGGAGGTGCGCCAGATGCTGGAGGCGAAGTCGCTGCGGCGCCAGCAGCGGGGTGAGGCGCCGCTGGACGTCGAGGCAGAAACCGAGCGCCTGATTGCCGAGGCGGAGCGCCCCCGCGGCGCTGAGGCGGTCGACGCCGAGCTGCGCGCCGAGGTCCGCCAACTGGTCGTTGCCCGCAACGAGCGCCGCCTGCGCGAAGGCCGGGAACCCCTGAACGTCGAGGCGGAGACCGAGAGGCAACTGGCCGATTTCATAGGATCGAGTTGATGGCCGCCCGCGAGGACAGCGTCTACGAGGTCGAGGAGATGCTCAACCAGCCGGGGACCTACTTCAATCCCCAGACCGAGGTCGTCGTCATCGTCGACGACTCCGCCTCCGCCGACCAGGAGGTCTTCAACAACCTCGAGGGCCTCGAAGGCGCCGACTGGGTGCGGGTCTCCGACGACGTCCCGGTCGACGAAGACGGCCGCGACCGCGCCCTGGAGAGCTTCGAGACCAGCAGCCACGGCGTCTCCCTCTCCGCCGACGCGCTGGAAGCGAGCGAAGACGACCTCGAAGAAGAAGAGGAACGGCCGGAACCGGACCCCGAGCCGGAGGAGTAGGCGGATGCTCTCCGAGGGCGACAAAGCACCCGGCTTCACCCTGCCCGATCAGAACGGGGAGAAGGTGAAGCTCTCCGACTTCCGGGGAGAGACCGTCGTTCTCTACTTCTATCCGCGGGCGAGCACCTCTGGCTGCACGACCCAGGCCTGCGGGGTGCGCGACCGCCGCGCCGACTACGAGGCCGCCGGCGCCCGGGTGATCGGGATCTCGCCCGACGAGGTCGAGGACATCGAGAAGTTCGCCGGCAAATACGACCTCGACTTCACTCTCCTCGCCGACGCCGACCACGCGGTCGCCGAGAAGTACGGCACCTGGGTCGAGAAGTCGATGTACGGGCGCAAGTACATGGGCGTCGCCCGCGCGACCTTCATCATCGACCCGAAGGGCAAGATCGCCAAGGTCTTCCCCAAGGTCCAGCCGAAAAAGCACGACGACCTCGTGCTGAAGGCCCTCGGCGAGCTCGCAGCGGCTTAGCTCAGGCGCTGACGGCTACGGCGACGATGAAGCTCACGTAGAGCACGAACCAGCCGATGATCGCCGGCAGCTTGAAGCGGCCGGAGACGTGCAGGCTCTCGTAAGCGAGGAGGCCGCCGGCGATGCCGAGGCCGATCGAAAGGACGGCGGTCCAGGTCAGGTCCCAGTCGGTGAAGATGAGGCCGATCCCGACCGGGACCATCGACTGGAAGACCATCGCCCCGGTGATGTTGCCGAGGGCGAGGGCGTCCTTCCCTTCCCGCACCCAGAAGAAGCTGTTGACCTTCTCCGGCAGCTCGGTCGCCAGCGGCGCCAGGATCAGCGCCAGCACCAGCGCCTCGACGCCGACGCTCTCGGCGATGTGGAGCAGCTCCTCGACGAAGAGATGGGCGCCGCCGACCATCGCCCCCAGCCCGACCAGGAGCTGGATCACGCAGAGGATCAGGGCCGGATCTTCCCGCCGTTCCGCCCGGCGCTCGAAGATCAGCGGGTTGAGCGTCTCTTCGTCCTGGACCTCGCCGCCGCTGCGCAGGGTCAGCGCGATGTAGAGGAAGTAGGCGGCGATGAAGGCGATCCCGACGACGATCCGCACCCCCGTCGGCGGGCCCCAGGCCAGCGCGCCGCCGGCGGCGAAGAGGACGAGGAAGAAGAGCAGGTCGCGCTCGAGCGTCGGCTTGTGGGCTTTCAGCTCGACCCCCTGCTCCCGTTTCTCGCGGTAGAGGTAGGCGAAGAGGCCGACCAGGCCCATCGCCAGGGTCGCGAGCAGGAAGGGAGCGCCGACGATCGCCCCGATCGCCACGTCTTCGGACCCCTCCGAGACGCTGAGCAGGGCGACGATCGCGATCAGCGTCTCCGGCATCGCCGTGCCGACCGCGGCGAGGATGCTCCCCACCGCCCCCTCGCCGAGATTCAGCTTGTGGCCGATCCACTCGACCGCGTTGGTGAACAGCAGCGCCCCGGCGAGGACGATGGCGAAGCTGAAGAGGAGGAGGAGAGCTTCCATCGGCGCAGGCTATATGCCGGCCACCTCAGGCGAAGTAGAAGGCGAGGCCGACGAGGAAGTAGAGCGCCAGCAGCTGCGCGCCCTCGAACCAGTTCGACTCCCCGTCGCCGGTCACCTGGTTGGCGACCAGGATCGCCAGCACGATCGCCCCCAGCTCGAAGCCGTTGAAGACCAGCGGCATCGGGTGGTCGCCGATCAGGAAGGAGGCGAGGACGAGGACCGGGGCGACGAAGAGGGCGATCTGGGCGCTGGAGCCGATCGAGATGTTGACCGCCAGGTCCATCTTGTCTTTCGCCGCGACCAGGACGGCCACCCAGTGCTCGGCGGCGTTGCCGACGATCGCCACCACGACCGCCCCGACGAAGAACTCGGAGAGGCCGATCGACTCCGAGGCCTCGCTGATCGAGCCGACCAGGACCTCCGACATCAGCCCGACCAGCACGCCGGCGACCGCCAGGGCGATCACCGAGGTGCGAACCGACCAGCCCCAGGTGTCTTCCTCCTCGTACTCCGGGTTGAAGAGCGACCGGTGCGTCTTCATCGAGAAGACCAGCCCGAGCACGTAGGTGCCCATGAGGACGATCGCCGTCGCCAGCGAGAGGTGCTCCACCGTGCTGTCGTAGTCGATCGACTCCGCGCTCGGCGACGGCAGCCCCTGCCCCTCGACCAGCTCGAAGATCGCCGGCATCAACAGCGCGCCGCCGGCCAGCAGCAGCATCGTCGTCTGGACGCCGGCGCTGGTCCGGTTGAACGTCTGCTTGTCGCGTTTCAGCCCGCCCACGAACATCGCCGCGCCGAGGACCAGCAGCATGTTGCCGAGGATCGAGCCGACGATCGAGGCCTTGACGACCTCCTGCAGGCCCGCCCCGAGGGCGAAGAGGGCGATGATCAGCTCCGGCGCGTTGCCGAAGGTGACGTTGAGGAAGCCGCCGATCCCGGGCCCCGATTTGGCCGCCAGCTCCTCCGTCGCGCGGCCCATCAGCGCCGCCGTGGGGATGATCCCCAGCGCCGAGACGGCGAAGATGACCGTCGCCGAGGCGTGCGCGAACTCGAGCGCCACCGCGACCGGGATCAGCGGCGTCAGCAGGTACGGCCAGCCGTGCGCCGACCTGAAAAAGGAGGCGTTCAGCCGCGGGGCGCGCGAGTTCACTTGGACAGAGCGAGCCCGCTCGCTATTTGAGCAGGCTCGCGCATTTCTGCAGGTCGGCCGGCGTCTGCGCCGCCTGCAGGCACTTCACGTATTCGTCCTGGCCGGCGGCGCTGCCGGGGCCCGATCCGCCACCCGCAGACCCCCCGCCGGTGATCCCTTCGAGCAGCCCGCCGAGGCCTTTGCCTTCGGTCGCTTCGAGGATTTCGAGCGGGTTGACGCCGAGTTCTTTGAACAGGCCTTCGAGCGGCTTCGCATCGGCGGGCGCGGAGAAGCTCTGCTCCTCGTTGACTCCGCTGAGGGTGAGTTCCATCTCCATTTCGACTTTTTCGTCTTTGGCGTCGGGCGGAGCAATCGTCAGTTCCGCCGCCAGCCTGCGGACGATGTCGTCCTCGCCGACGTAGAGGTCGATGTGCGCTTTTTCGATCGCTTTCGAGAGTTCGCCCTTGGCTTCTTCCAGTTCGCCCAGGGGCAGCGGACCGGCCGCTTCGAGCTGGGAGCTGCAGGCAGGGTCTTCGGTCAGGTTGATCAAGGCGTCGATCGCCCCGGAGACGTTGAGGTCGCCGCTGACCTTGGTCGTCGGGGTCCCCTCGACGTCGACCTCGCCTTCGTTCGTCAGGGTCTCGGCGAACTGGCTGAACTCGATCCCTTCCGCCGCTTTCTGGCAGGCGGTGATGTCTTCTTTCCCTTCCTGCTGCTGGGCCTGTTCGAACGTCGCCTTGACGAACCCGAAGGTGGTCGGATCGACTTCGTAGGCGGTGCCGTCGTACTCGACGAAGGCGCGGTCGGTGAGGAGCGTGAGGCCGCCGGCGAAGTTGATGTCTTCGCCTTCAGCCGAGCCATCGAGTTCCGCGGTCATTTCAAGCTGCGGCAGCTCTCCCTCGGCGCCTTCTTCAAACGGGCCCGAGAGGGTGATGTCGACTTCCCCTTCTTCGTCGCCCTGCGAGTTGACGCTCAGCGTCATCTCGAGCTCGCCGCTTTTCAAGCCTTCGAGGCTGGCGCTTTCGACGACCTTCTGGGGGTCTTCCCCACTGCCGCCGCCCCCCTCGTCATCCCCACCGCCGCAGGCGGCGAAAACAACCATCAGAGCGGCAACGGTCGCGAACAGCGCGAAAATTCGGAAACGGCTCAAGAGACGAAGCTCCTCGTGTCGGAGAACAGGGCCGGGCGGGAGTTTAGGCGGGATTGGTGATGGCCGCGTGTGCGGCTGGCGAGCGCCGGACCAAGCGGGGCAAGGACGCAGGGAGGCCGAATAGCAGAGCTATTCGGCCGACTGAGGACGCCGCGCCGCGAAGTGTCCGCCGCCGCCAGGCGCGCGCGGGGCCATCACCGAGCCCGCCTCAGGGAGGCGGCGGCGGGTCCTGCCCCCAGCGCCGCATCCCCGCCTCGATTTCGGCGTTGACGAGCCGCATCGTCTCGACCCGGGCGAAGCGCTTCGAGTTGCCGGCGACGACGTGCCAGGGGGCGTGGGGCCGATCGGTCCGCTCCAGCATCTCCTCCACCGC
Source organism: Solirubrobacterales bacterium (assembly GCA_035765335.1). Taxonomy (GTDB): domain Bacteria; phylum Actinomycetota; class Thermoleophilia; order Solirubrobacterales; family 70-9; genus VAYN01. The sequence goes on along the minus strand of DASTXV010000037.1, from coordinate 24,871 downwards.
CGCTTCGTACTGCGGCCGCTTCTCGCGGTTGCGCCAGTCCTCGTCGGTCAGCTTCCACGATTTCAACGGGTCCTTGGCGCGGGCTTCGAACCGCTTCAGCTGCTCCTCGGAGGAGACGTGGAGCCAGAGCTTGACGATGATCGTCCCCTCGTCGGCGAGCGCGCGCTCAAACCCGTTGATCTCCTCGTAGGCGCGGGCCCACTCCTCCTCGCTCGCGAATTCCTCCACCCGCTCGACCAGCACGCGGCCATACCAGGAGCGGTCGAAGACGGTCATCCCTCCCCACCCCGGCAACGCCGGCCAGAAGCGGCCGAGGAAGTGGTGGCGCTTCTCGTCAGCGGTGGGGGCGGCGAACTGGGCGACGCGGACGTGGCGCGGGTCCAGCGGCGCCGTCAGCCGCTTGATCGCCCCGCCCTTGCCGGAGGCGTCCCAGCCCTCGAAGACGACGACCAACGGCGGCCCCAGCTGGCACTCCCCGATCAGCCCGCCCAGGGTCAGCCGCAGCTGCGCCAGCCGTTCGCCCTCCCGCTTCAGCCCCCGCTTCTCCTCCTCGTGGCTGAGGCCCTGCGTCAAGTCGACTTCGTCGAGGCGTCCCATGGCCAGTCTCTACCCGGGCGTCACTCGCCGCTATCGCCGCGCGATTCCTCGATCGGCGGCGGCCGGTCCTCGGTCGTCACGTTGGCGAGGAGGGGGAAGAGCAGGGCGCCGAGGAAGATCAGGATCACCCCGGCGGCGACCAACCAGCGGGCGCGGGTGAGGTGACCGAGGATGCCGATCCCGAACCCCACCAGCATCATCGTGATGTAGGGCGTGGGGCTGTGCGGGAGCAGCGCGGCGAGCGGCAGGACGGAGTCGAGCACTGGCCGGGATTATCATCGGCGGCCATGGCCGATGGCTCCGTCGCAGAGGTGAAGCAGTCCCTGGCCGAGGTCGGTTACCTCGCCGACGAGCCGGCGGCGCTCGTTTCCTTCCTCGCCCAGAAGCTCGGCAAGCCGGTCCTGGTCGAGGGCCCGGCCGGCGTCGGCAAGACCGAGCTGGCGAAGGCGCTCTCCCGCTCGACCGGCCGTGAGCTGGTGCGCCTGCAGTGCTACGAGGGCCTCGACGAGGCGAAGGCGATGTACGAGTGGAACTACCGCAAGCAGCTGCTGCGGATCCAGGCCGGCGGCGAGGCCGGCTGGGAAGACGTCCAGGACGACATCTTCAGCCCCGACTTCCTGCTCGAGCGGCCGCTGATGCAGGCGATCGCCAGCCCCGAGCCGGTGGTCCTGCTGATCGACGAGATCGACAAGACCGACCAGGAGTTCGAGGCGATGCTGCTCGAGCTCCTCTCCGACTTCCAGATCACGATCCCCGAGCTGGGCCGGATCGAGGCGAAGACGATGCCGATCGTCGTCCTCACCTCGAACGACTCGCGCGAGCTGACCGAGGCGCTGAAGCGGCGCTGCCTCTACCTCTGGCTCGACTACCCCGACCTCGAGCGCGAGATGGAGATCGTCCGCCTCCACACCCCGGAGCTCTCCGAGACGCTGGCGCGGAAGCTGGTCGAGGTGATCCGCATGGTCCGCTCGCTGGACCTGAAGAAGCCGCCCTCGATCGCCGAGTCGATCGACTGGGCGCGCACCCTGCTGCTGATGGGCGCCGAGGACATCGACCGCGAGACCTTCAACCAGTCGATGTCGATCATCGTCAAGCACCGCACCGACATCGACCTGGTGGCCGAGCGCGTCGGGGTGAAACTTGCCGACCCCATACGGACCGAAGGCTGACGCCGGGCCGCCGGGGATCGCGGCGAAGCTGCTCGGGTTCTGCGAGGAGCTGCGCGGCGAGGGGGTCGCGGTCGGGACCTCGGAGCTGCTCGACGCCTTCGCCGCCCTCGAGCACGTCGAGTGGAGCTCCCGCGCCGACTTCCGCGAGGCGCTGGCGACGACGATCGCCAAGTCCCAGGACGACCGCCGCGTCTTCGAGCTGCTCTTCGACCGCTACTTCTTCCGCAACGCCGAGGCCGAGGCGGTGCAGCGCGGGGTCACCGAGCACGCCGAGGGCGGGCCGCCGGCCGGCGACGGCGAGCGCTTCGACATGGATGAGCTCAGCGAGGCGATCCGCGAGGCGATCGCGGCCGGCGACGAGGACGCGATGCGAGACCTGGCGCGGTTGGCGATCGCCGCCTTCGGCCGCGCCGAGGGCTCCGGCGTGGTCGGCGTCGACGTGCAGCGGATCCGCCGCACCCTCGGGCTCACCGCCGGGCAGCAGCCGCCGGCGCCGGACGGCGGCGAGCGGCCGCCGATCGACCGCGACCAGCTGACCGGGTTCGAGCGCCACCTGCGGCGCGAGCTCGAGCGCGACCTGATCGAGCGGACCGAGACCCTGCCCCCCTCCCGCCCCCTGGCCGAGCTCGACCGGGCGCTGCCGACCAGCCCTACCCAGGACCTGGCCGCCGTCCACCGCGCCGTCTCGCAGATGAAGCGCCGCCTCGCCACCCTCGGCCACGAGCAGCGCGGCCGCAAAAAGGGGCAGACGGTCGACGTGCGGCGGACGATGCGCGCCTCGCTGGAGACCGGCGGGGTGCCGCTGCGGCTGCGCTACCGGCCGAAGCGGCCGCGGCGGCCGGAGATCTACGTCCTCTGCGACGTCTCCACCTCGGTCACCTCGGCCAGCGTCTTCTTCCTCTCGGTCCTCCACGCCCTCCACGACTCCTTCCGCAAGCTGCGCAGCTTCGTCTTCATCGAGCGGATCTCCGAGGTGACCGACGTCTTCGAGCACGAGCGCGACTTCGCCGTGATCGCCCAGAAGATCTCCAGCGAGGGCGGCGTCGCCGACGTCTCCGGGTACACCGACTACGGCCGCGTCTGGCTCGAGTTCCTGACCGAGATCTCCGAAGACCTCGACCCGCGCTCGACCGTGATCGTGCTCGGCGACGCCCGCACCAACGGCCGCGAGCCCCACGCCGAGGTCTTCGCCCAGATCGCCGAGAAAGCCGGCCGCCTGTTCTGGCTCAACCCCGAGCCGAAGCTCTATTGGAACTACGGCGACTCGGTGATGGCCGCCTACGAGCGCCACTGCGACGGCGCGTTCGAGTGCTGGACCACCAAGCACCTGGAGAACTTCGTCAACGTGGTGGCAGGCGCCGCCCCCGCCAGCGAATGAGGGCGCTCTTCCTCCGCCACGGCGAGTCGGTCCACAACGCCGACCGCAGCGGCGAGCCGGCGGCGCACTCGGAGAGCGACAAGCTGACCGAGAAGGGGTTGGAGCAGGCGCGCGCCGCCGGCGCCGGCCTGCGCGAGCTCGGGGTGACGCGGCTGCTGAGCAGCCCCCTGCGGCGGGCGCGGGAAACGGCGCAGGCGGTCGGCGACGCGGTCGGCCTCGACGCCGAGGAGATCGACTACACCGGCGAGCTGACCTCCGGCGAGACCTTCGAGCAGGCGGTCGCGCGGGTGCGGCGGCTGAAGGCGGAGCTCGAGTCCGGCGCCGACGGCGAGCTGCCGCTGCTCGTCACCCACGGCATCTTCACCCGCTTCTTCCTCCTCGACTCGGTCCTCGGCGAGCGCTTCGAGGCGGAGATGGCGGCCGGGCTCTGGAACCTCGGCTCCCACAACTGCGGCCTCTCGATCTTCGCCCACGGCGAGAGCCGCGACCCCCTCGGTCAGCTGATCCCCGGCTGGACCTGCCTCACCTGGATGGAGCGGCCGTGGAGTCGGCCTTGACGATCCGCACCGGGTCGTCGGGCGAGCTCTGCCACTGCTCGTTGACGATCGCCCCCTCGGGCGGCGCCACCGGCCCCTCCAGCAAGGGGTCCTCGGTCTCCCGCATCCAGGCCTCGAGCCGCTCCCGCAGCTCCGCCACGACCTCGGCCTGAGCGGGCTCGTAGGCGAGGTTGCGCCCCTCCTGCGGGTCCATCACCAGGTCGTAGAGCTGCTCCTCGGCAACCTCTTCTTCACCCCAGCCGGCCTCGACCAGGAGAGTCTTGGTGTCGCTGTCGTCGCAGTTAGCGAGCACCGGATGCGGGTATTCGTCAAACCTCCTTATGTACTTCCAACGCTCGGTCCGGATCGCCCGGTGGGGCTGGTAGGCGGCGTGGTAGGTCGTCTCGGTGAAGATCGCCTCGTGGAGGCCCTCGACCTCCCCCCGCACCAGCGGCATCAGCGAGCTGCCCTGCAGCCAGCCGGGGTGCGCGGCGCCGGAGAGGTCGCAGAGGGTCGGGTAGACGTCGAGGTGGCTGACCGGGGCGTCGATCACCTTGCCGGGCGGGAAGCCCGGGCCGCGGACGATCATCATCACCCCGGTGCCGCGGTCGAACAGGGTCGCCTTGGCACCGGGGAAGGCGATGCCGTGGTCGGTGGTGCAGATGACGACGGTGTCCTCGACCAGGCCGAAGTCGTGCAGGGCGTGGAGGACGGCGCCGATCCCCTGGTCGAGCGAGCGGGCGCTGGCCTTGAACTCGGCCATGTCGCGGCGAGTGACGGCGGTGTCCGGGAGGTTGGCCGGCGGCTGCGAGTAGAGCGTGTCGCGGACCGAGGTCGGGGCGGCGAATTCGCGGTGGGTCTCGAAGAACCCCACCGACATGAACCACGGCTCGGCCGGTGCTTCGCGCAGGGTCTTGATCGTCAGCGGCGCCACGTAGGAGGCGTGGTTCTGGTCGACGGGGACGATCTCGTCGTAGCCGATCACCGCCGGGTCGAGCGAGATGTGCTGCTCGCCGATCAGGATCGAGCGGTAGCCGACCCCGCGCAGGGTGTGAACCCAATGCTGGCGGTAGTCGTTCAGCTTCCAGCCGCGGTGGGCGAGGCCGAGCATGCCGTTGTTGTGGCAGTAGAGCCCGGTCAGGAGGCTGGCGCGGCTGCCCGAGCAGGTCGGCGCGGCGCAGAAGGCCTCGCGAAACAGCACTCCCTGGTCGGCCAGCATCTGGATGTTCGGCGTCGGGACCTGGAAGCCGTAGGGCTGGACATAGCGGCCGGTGTCGTGGGAATGGATGTAGAGGATGTTCGGCGGCTGCACGGGAGCTACTTAAATTAGATGAAACCCGACCGCTCATACCTCGTCTGCGCCACGCCCCGGAGCGGCAGCACGCTCGTCTGCCACGCGCTGGAGGAAACGGGTGTCGCCGGCCGGCCCGAGGAGTACTTCGAGGCGCTGCGCCACAGCGGCCGCCCGCGCCGGCCGGAGGAATACTTCCTCGGCGTCGAGGACCAGTCGATCCGCGACCACCTCGGCGAGCGCAGCGTCGGCAGCGATCCCCCGCCCCGCTCCCCGCTCTGGAGCCGCGCCGCCTACGACCGTTACCTGGAGTGGGTGTTCGAGGCCGGCACCACCGACAACGGCGTCTTCGGGGCGAAGCTGATGTGGAACTACTTCGGCGAGTTCGTCAGCCTCCTGCGCAACGTCCCCGCCTACCGCGACGTGCCGCTGGCGGAGCTGATGCCGACCGTCTTCCCGGACCTCACCTTCGTTCGCGTCGTCCGCGCCAACAAGGTCCGCCAGGCGGTCTCGCTGTGGAAGGCGGTGCAGACGGCGACCTGGCGCGAGGACCAGGCCAGCGCCGAGACCGGCTCGATCGAGGGCGACGGCGCCCCCTACCGCAGCTTCATCGAGGAGCACCGGCCGCAGCTGCGCTTCCACTACCGCGCGATCGACCACCTGCTCAAAGGGCTGATGATCGAAGAGGCCTCCTGGGACGCCTTCTTCGAGCACATCGGGATCAAGCCGGTCCTCGTCCTCTATGAGAACTTCGCCGCCGACTACGAGACCAGCACCCTCAACCTGCTCGAGCGTCTCGACCTCTCCTGCCCCGACGACTTCGAGTTCGAGCCGCGGATGAAGCGCCAGTCGGACCGGATCAACGACGACTGGACCAAGCGCTACAGCCAACTGCGGCTCGGCCGGGACTTCGACCTCGATCCGGTCCCGGTCGACGAGAAGACGCGCTCTTAGCGGACAACTCAGGCGTTGAAGAAACGGCCACTCATCCGACCATCCTCATTTGGATGGAATCTCAGGCCACCGTTGCAGTGGCGGGTCGACGCCGGAGTCGAACAGGACCAGCTCGTTCAACGGTCGGGGCAGTGAAATCGTTTCTTCGATCAGCCATCCCAACCCGGGGCAAATGGATTCCTGCTCATCTCGAGCGTCTGCCGGCACGTCGACGAGGATGTGAACGTAGACATTCGGCCCTCGGTAACGCTTAACAACCCCTAGGACCCTGGGCTCAGGTAGACCGTCACAGTGGGATACGGTGCCTCGAACCGTGACCTGGCGCGGCCCCCTCGACTCCACCACCGACCACCTCAGGGGTTGCTTGGAGTCAGCCATCTCTTGCGAACCTCCGCAGGCCGCGAGCAAGGAAAGCGACGCGATCATCAACCCGAATCCGAGCAGCCAGCGCTGACATCGCGCAGCGACGGCGATGATCCCCTGCTCCATCGGCACCTTCACGGCCCTGGACCCGTACGCATGTACATCGGTTTCATGGCATTGCTGTGCAGGATTCCCGGAATAAATCCGGGACGCATATTGGGGGGGTGCAACAGCGGCTCGACGAGGGTCAGGCGCCGTCCCTCAGGATTGACCCAGCCACCGACCACCAGGCCGATCGCGGACCCATCGCTCTTGAACACCGGCGCGCCACTATCGCCGTCGTCGCCCCTCCGCTCGAACTCGACCCAGTAGCCCCCGGACCGCCTGCCGTCATCCCTCTTCACAGCGCCCTTCGCCCGTCCGACAACCTCACCACGGGGGTTCGGACTCCCAGTCGTCGCACCCGAGAAGTACACCAGGTCCCCCACGAACGCCTGCTTCGCCGGCTGGACTCCCCAGTGGCGGGGACCGTCAGTGTAGATCGCCCGGGGAACGACATCCGGATTCTTGAGCAGGATTGCCTCGGCGTCTATGCCGAAGTTCGGGCCGTTGGTCCACGGGTCGATACGGACGTCTCCGAACGGTTTTTTCGAATCTGCCGACCGGTAGTACGATCCCTCCAGCTCGCCGCTGCAGTGGCCGGCAGTGAGCAGATAGTTGATCTCCGGACGGCTGCCGTTGGCCTGCTTCTTGCCCAGCTTGTAGGTCCCGAAGCCTGCGGTGCATTCCTTGGACAGGAGGTTGAAGATCCTGTCCCCTGCGAGCATGGGACCTTTCACACGCGTCCGCCCGCTCGTCGACTCGAGCAGGTTCGGGGTGTACCGGAAGGTGACGGGATGGCCGCCGCCCAGGACGGAGTTCACGGCAGCTTCTGCTGCTGGAACTTCCTGGGTGAACAGCTCGACGCGATTCTCATGCGCGTTCAGACTCACATCTGACATCGCGCTGTCGAGCGCGGAGTTCGTGGGAAGGCTTTCGATCAGCGTGTCTTCCGCCCCGTTCAAGGTCTTCCAGTCGAAATCGGGCTCGACCGGAAAGGTCGCCACACGCTCTTTTGCCACCAGCGGCAATGCACTCTTCAATACCTCGATCGCGCTCTCCTGGTCACCGGTGAAGCCGATGCGAAACACGCCACCTGCTCTGTGGTCGATGTAGTAGCCGGCGTACCCCGTCGGCTGTGCCGATTCGAACCAGCCATCGAGAACGGCGCCGTTCGTGGCCAGGAACCATTCCCGGTATTCCATCTCGGCGACGTCCTCGGGCCGCAGGGGAACGCCCCAGCGTTCTTGCGAAGCGCGGGCGACTTGGCCCAACGGCGTGTTCGGTTCGTGCCAGGCGTTGATCAGGTTGAAGATCCGTTCGTTGCGCTCGGTCGCGTTGGCCACCGGGAACACAACCTCTAGCCCATAGTCTTCGCGGAACGTTTTGATTTCGCTGAATCTCGGGGCTACCGGGGTTCCGGGAGCCGGCGGAGGCGGCGGCTCGGGGACGTCCACCCAGAAGCGCTCGGACGTGCTTTCGCCGTCGCTGTCGGTGGCGATGACTTCGATCTGCAAGCGACCGGGGGCGTAGGATTCGGTTTCCATCACCCAAGGGAGGGGGTCCGGATTCGTGCACTCCGGTGGCGGCCCGCCCACCTGCTGGCAGCTGACCTCTTCGACCAGCGCGTTGCCGGCTAGGACTTCGATCGAGGCGAGTCCCTCGACGTCTTCGGCTTTCGCGGTGAGCTGGTAGTCGCCTGGCCAGAGGGCGCCTTCTTTTTCCTTCTGGTCGTAGAGGTTCCCCCAGAGGATCAGCGCCGGTGGCTGCGCCGTGTTCCACCACTTCAGCAACGAGCCGTCGTTACCGATCTCATAAGTGACGTTCGGCGCTTCGGGGACTTCAACCTCGGTTTTGCGCTGTCCCACGTCGGTGTAGGCGAAACGGGTGGTTTTGGGGTTAGCTCCTTCGGGGGCGACGGTTACGGATTCGACCCGACCATCGGGAAAGTATGCGATCGACCCGTAGGTCCCATTGGGCAGCGTCACTTTGGTCATGCGACCGTCTTTGTATTCATAGGCGGTCTCGCCGTCGGGGCTGTCGACCGAGGTTAGGAGCCCGTTGTTGTGCTCGTAGGCGATTTCACCCGCCTCCTCGCCGACCACGCTCGTCACAAGGTCGCCTTCGGTCTCCACCTCAACGCTCGGATCGTCGCCTTCGGGCAGCGGTTCTTCCGAGACTTCGAAGGGCGGATCCCAGCGCTGCACCCGGTGGTTGTTGCGATCGGCAACCCAGATCCGCCGGTCCTCACCCACCGCGAAGCCGAACGGATAGCCAAAGCTGAACTGCCCCGGACCGGAGCCTTTTGCGCCGAACTGGTCGACGTAAGAGCCTTCCTGGTCGAAGCGCTGAATCCGGCCGTTGTTCTGGTCTCCGACCCAGACGTTTCCGCTCTCGTCGACCTCGATCGCGTCGGGACGGTCGAACTGGCCCGGACCGCTGCCGGCCGTGCCGAAGGAGAGCTCAAAGGCGCCGCCTTCGCTCAGCACAGCGACCCGGTTGTTGGTCCAGTCGGCGACCCAGACCTTGCCGCCGGGGCCCGCGTCGATCCCGGTCGGTTCGATGCTTCCGAGCCCTTCCGGGGCGACGACTTCGATGAAGTCCCCCTCGGCGCTGAACTTCTGGATCCGGTAGTTGTAGGTGTCCGAGACCCAGATGTCGCCGGCCGCGTCGATCGCAATGCCTTCGGGGCGGTTGAACTGCCCGTTGCCCGAACCCAGCGATCCGAACCCGTCCAGGAGCGCTCCCTCTGGGCTGAACTTCTGGATTCGGCTGTTGCCCTTATCGGCGACCCAGAGGTTGCCTTCGGCGTCGATCGCGATCGACGCCGGATTGTTCAGTTTGCCGGCGGCGGATCCCAGGCTTCCGAACTGCCCGACGTATTCGCCCGCAGGGTTCAAGTGCTGCACGCGGTTGTTCGCGTAGTCGGCCACCCACAGGTCACCCTCAGGCCCGATCGCAACGTCGGTGGGCGTGTTGAACTGGCTGTCGCCCGCCCCGAACGAGCCGAAGGCCGAGTGAAAGAGCGGAGTCCCTTCGGTGGCCTGCCGTTCGGAGGACTCGACTTCGGAGGGATCGACCTGGAGGGTCCCCGGGTCCTCGACGGCGATCTCCGCCAGCTCCCCGCCTTCGTAGCTGTAGTCGACTTTGACATCGCCCCCGGCGAGAAGGGCCTCCGTCTGTCCGGTCTCGTCGAAGGCAACCGCGGTCCCCGACTCGCCGGTCTCGTCGATCAGCAGGAAGCCACCGCCCGTCCTCTTCTCCAGGGTCGCCTGGAGCTCGGGATCGAATTTCCCTTCCCCTGCCGCAGCGGGCAGATCGACGGCGGTCTCGATCGCGCCGCTCGAGTCGAGCAGCTCGGCTTTCTCAGAAGCCCCGCCCGCAGCGACGGCGAGATTCTGATTGAAGTAGGCCCCGTTGGCCGCGGTCGTGAAGGCATCGACCGGACGCCAGCCGGCGGTGGTGGTGGCGCCTTTCGGGGTACCGCCGCCAGCCCAACCCAGCGCCGACCATTCGGCCGCGAAGCGCGCGTTGGAAGCACTGCTGCCGTCGAACGCCTCCGTTACGGGCATTGCGGCGAGGGCGGCTGGAATCCCTGACGGCAGTTCCATCTCCCCGGCCTTGAATTTGGCGAGGCGGACGATGTTGCCGGCGCCGAAAAGCCCGGCCTTGCCTTCGTCGAAGGCTGCATCGGCGGCACTCACCACCCGCACGAACCCTGAGCCCGTGTTCGCCCAAGCCGAGACCGTCGCGCCCTCGTCGACCAGGGCCAGCGAATTCCCGGCAGCGAACGAAACCCCGGATTTGGCCGCGAGCTGGGTTTTGGCGCCCGCCTGCCACCTGGAAAGCGTGACGTCATAGGTATTGGTCGAGACAAGCTTGAAGTTCAATTCGTAGCCTGCGCGAATGCCCGCGGGAGTGGGCATGTCCAGCCACAGCGAGAAGTAGCGTTCGTTCAGCGAGGGATCCGCGGCCATCGTCGCGACTGCCGCGAGGGCGGAACCGTCAGTCGCCTTCAGGTCCGGCGTCTCCGCAAGGGTCCAGCCGTCGCCCCATTCGCTGTTCTCGGAGTCGGGGAGCATCGAGTTGTAGTAGCGCTCCACCTCCAGGTCGAGGGCGGCGGTGCTTTCCACGTCCAGATCCTTCTGGCGGTAGACGAGGTTGCCGTTCATCACGTTGACCGCCAGTTCGGGACGACGCTGCTGCTGGTCTTCGTCTTCGCTTCCCTGGCCATCCGGCAGCGGGAAGTGGTGCATCACGTACTCGTCTTTCATCCCGGTTGCCGGGAAGTATTCGAATTCGATGTCACGCACTTTTTCGTTGCCGACGAAATCGACGGTCCTGACTTCCAGTCTGTGCGTGCCGGCCGTGTCGAGCTTGCTCAGCTCGAGCTTGTAGGTCCCTTCCTTCGGACAGCTCGCAACGCAGGACGGCGTCGGGCCCCAGGGCACCGGCATCTCTTTCTTGGGCTGGCCCTCCTCCTGCAGCCAGATCTCGATGTCCTTGACCCCCGATCGCTTTCGGTGCTCGGTGTTGGTCTCTTCGCCTTCGTCGGTGGCTTTGATCGTGAGGTTGTAGACGGGAAGCCGCAGCGTCTCGACATCTGCGTCGCCTTTGGCCTCGCCTTCGTCAGCATCGGTCGCCGCGGCGAGCTTGCCTTCGAGGGTCACGTCGGGCGGGGTGAGGTCCACCTTCAGCGGGATGGAGCCGGATTCGGCGTGCTTGCCCGTTGGATCGGAAACGTAGATCTTGGCGCTCCGAACCCCCTGCCCGAAACTGCCTCCGGTCTGCGTGAACGCGGCGTAGAAGCTGGTCGGGCAGCGGGAGGTGTACAGGCCGGTGCAGCTGGAGGGGTGTTTTTCGCCGACGATCGGCTGGCCCGACTGGTCCGCGGCGAGCAGCTTGACCCGGTTCACGCCCAGGCCCGCGTCACTGACGGTGGTCGCGATCGTGAACGAGGTTTTGCCGTCGATCCAACCACTGGGCGCGCCGCTCGGGGCAGTGAATCCCGGGCCTGCCCAGTCGTCCAGCCAGATGCCGATTCCGCCGGCCATGATGTGGCGCCAGCAGGGGATGTATCCGCCAGCGGTACCCAACCCGAACGAAAGCTGCGTTCCCCACGTTCCCGCCCCTGCCATGGTGAACCACCCCTGTTTCTGCGCGGTTTCGTACTGCAGGTACCAGCTGGTCCCGTTCCAGAGCCCCGCGTAGTCGTAGGGGTGCGGGTACAAGCTCACGGGGCAGTTTCCACTCCCGTTGTTCCGGTAGAAGGGATTGATCGTCACCCCGGCGATGAAGCTGTTCGTGTTAGGCGCCATGATGTAGTAACCGCCGGTGCCGGACCCGTGATTTCCGTCGACCGTCGCGATGGCCAGGCCGTCCCAGGTGGGCCAGTTGCCGTTTTTGGTCCCAATCTGGGTCCACCAGTTCCCGGCGGATAGCTGCGGAGTGAAATAGCCGATGCCGCTCATGTTTTTCTGTTCGTACCACCATCCCCAGTCCTGATAGATCGCTGGGTCGACCAGGATTGGATAGGCGAAATCGCCGTCCCTGTGATCCACCTCGAGAACCAGCTGGTTGCCCTCGACCGTCATCGCGACCGGCACTTCAGTGCCCTGGGCGTCCTGCGCCCACGGCGCTGGGATCAGCAGTGACGGCTCCCCCTGTGCGTCGATGACTTCGGCACCGCCGGCGGCGACGGAGCGAAGTTCCGACCCCCCAGGTAGATCGAGCTTGAAGCGCAGGTTCTCTGGGCTGTCGATGGACCGGAGCAGGTCGAAAAGCTCGACGCCGCGGGAGGTCGGTGAGACCAGCAGGTCAGTGTGATCCCCCTCCGAAATGTCGCTGAACAGCAGGTTCTTGTCACCAAGCAGGGTGGCATTGGTGTCTTCCGCACCAACCTGGGTGATGCCGATGTTTTCGTCACCGAGCTCGAGTCCCTCGTCGGCCGAGGAGCCGACCTCGACGTCGACCAACGGATTTTCGGGGACCCAATCCCCTTCGGACTGGACGAGGCTGAGATCGACTTTGCGGAGCTCGCCGTCCTCGTTCTCTGCCTGCACAGGCACTCCGGCGTCGAACAACGACGTGTCTCCATCGCTACGAACGGTCGCGGCGTCCGGTTCGACTACGTCGAGAACGGTGGCGTCGCTGAGGAACCGCGCCGGGTCGCCATTCAGGTTCCCCAACACACCGCCAAAGGTCGAGCTGATCAGATCCTGCAGCTCCGCGGGAGTCAGATGCTCGTAGGCGTGCTGCGATTGTTCGCGGAGCGCAACGTTCGCGGGGGACTCGAGCTCTACTTCCCGCCGTTCCTTCTCTTCGACGTAGTCCTCGTAGCCTGCCTGGATCTGGCTGACCATCGGCTCGGGCATGATCTCCGGCGTGATTTCCTGACCCTCTGCTTGTGACGCGGCAACGCCAGAGCTGGAGCCGACGGCTACCAACGCGATGAGAAACATCGCGAGGCTGCCGAGAGCGGCGATTCTCCACCGGGAGCGTGGTGTCCGGTCGCGAGTCAAAGGACCGAGCCGCTGATGCAACGGCTAGCCGCGTTGAGAATATGAGCGATGCGTTCTGTCACAGCCCACAGCACCTCCTTGGCGCTTAAGCACCCTTTTGTGGTCGACCATACTTGTGCCTTCATCGGACAGAGGCATCTGATGTCGCCATCGGGAAGCCGGCCAATCGCTGGGTGATGCGCATCTCGGTTCTTTCGGCCAGCCTGCGGAGGACCTCGGAGCAGCGGGCTGGACGTCTAGCTGTAGTTCCCAAGCAGGTTGTTCCCCTGTAGCTCGCTGAGGCGAGCCGCAGGCGGGCGATGGCCGAGGGAGCCGTGCTTGCGACGGTAGTTGTAGCGGTCGAGGAGCCGTAGATGCGCCCGTAGGCCCACTCGCGCAACATCGTCTGGATGAAGCGCTCGGCCTTGCCGTTGGTCTGGGGCCGGTAAGGCCGGGTGCGCAGGACTCGCTTGGGCGCCGAAGAGCGGTCGAGCAGCCCGGCCTCCCCCTCGGCGCGCCAGCGGTCCCGCCACTTGCGCGCCGAGCGCTCGCTGATGCCGGCGGCCTCGGCCGCCGGCATCAGCGACCAGCCCTCCTCTTCGATGCGCTTGACGAGCAGCTTGCGGCTGTTCGGGCAGGTGCGGGCGTTAGCGTGAAGCCTCATCCGGTGTCCTCCTTGTTGCTGGGTGGGTCGACACCCCCAGCCTTCAAGGAGGCCCGGATGAACAACGTGGTTAGGAACTACAGCTAGTCGACATCTAGGTAGTCCGGGCTCGTGACTGTGAAATAGGCTGTCCAAGCCGACTGTTTGGGACAGAGCAGGCTGCCTTGCACGAGCGTCCACCGGATTTCGACGTCGAGTGTCGCTGTGCTGTTGCGTTCTTTGCTGCCTGTGATGTTGGCGATATAGGGATGTTCGGGATCCCATGAGGGGTTTTCGATTTTGTAGAAGCAGTGCATCGAGCTGAAGCGCCGGATTGTGATTTCAGCCCCGGTCCATGTGACGCTGCCGTGGCCACTGCCTTCCGCCCCCCATGTGTGGACTTCGAAGGCTCCGGGTTTCACCAGCGTCATTTCCGAGCCGCAGTTAGAAAGGGAGAAGGAGGCGATGGCGCCTTTGGCTGTGACCGCGGCGCCATGCGATTCGACTTTCCATTCGAATTCCGAGTCGCATGTTTCCAGTTCGGTGAAGCCGTAATGGACGTATACCCGTGGTTCGATGCTTTCTGCTTTGACCGCGCCTGTGAAGGCCGTGCCGGCAGGGGATGTGATGACCGTCGCCGAGGCGCCGGCTGCAAGAGCCATCAGGGCGGCCGCCGCGAAGGCGACGAAGGCCAAGATCTTCAGGTTCTTCATGTTCTCTCTCCTTGCTAGGGCTAAAGCGCTGTTTGCGCTTCGCCTCTAGTACCTCAGGACGAGAGAATGATCAAGAGCTGTTGAGTAACTAGCGCGCGACCCAGGCGTCGGGGGTGGCGGTCAGCTCGCCGACGATGTCGGGGAGTTCGCCGGAGACGAGGTCGGCGAGGGTGACCTCCTCGAGCACGGTGCGGAGGCTGGCGCGGACGGCGATCCAGACCTTTTGCAGGTGCTCGGCGTTGCCGCGGTACTCGATGTCCTCGGGCGGGGTCGACTGGACGTGGGCGATCGGGCCCTCGACGGCGCGGACGATCTCGGCGACCGTCACTTCGTCGGCCGGGCGCGCCAGCCAGTAGCCCCCCTTGGCCCCGCGCCGGGCGCGGACGATGCCGTGGTGCTTGAGCTCGAGCAGGATGTGCTCGAGGAACTGCAGCGGGATGTCCTGCGCGTCGGCGAGGCGCTCGCCCTTGACCGGGCTCTCCTCCTCCTGGGCGGCGGCAAGCTCGGCAGCAGCCCGCACCGCGTAGTCGGCCTTCGCGGAAACTCGCATGTATTTAGTTAATCAGTCGGCGGGTAGCGTCCGCGCCAGTGCCGCCGCCTGGTCAGCCTCTTGCTCGGCCTCCTGCTGCGACTCCCGCTCCCGGCGCCGGTTCAGCCAGTGCGGCGCGTAGAGGATCGCGCCAAGGCCGATCGCGGCAACGGCGGCGGCGATCGGCCAGACCTCGGGGTCGCCCTTCTGCACGGTGACGATCCCGGAGCCGACGAGGACCAGGCCAAGCGAGGTGCGGAGGAAGCCCTGTGGCGCCCAGTCGGACATCGCGGCGCCGATCACCACGCCGGGGACGGAGCCGAGGAGGATGTTGCCGGCAAGGACGAAGTCGACGTTGCCGCCCACCCAGTGGGCAAGCCCCGCCGCCCAGAGCAGAATCGCGGCGTGGAAGACGTCGGTCCCGACGACTTTTTTCGGCGCCAGGCGGTAGATCGCGATCAGCAGGATCGCGATCACGGTGCCCGAGCCGGCCGAGGTGATCCCGATCACGAAGCCGGTGGAGACGCCGATCACGATCGCCGCGACTTTGTGGCGTTTCTCGACGTCGAAGCGCTCGCGCTCGTCGATCAGGCTGCGCAGGATCAGCGCCCTGGTCAGGGTGATGATGCCGACCATCAGCAAGGTGCCGCCGAGGACCGCGTAGACGAGCTCCTCGAGCCGCGCCTCGCCGATCTGGGTCTGCAGCCAGGAGACGAGAACGACGCCGCCGACGGCCGAGGGCACGCTGCCGATCGCCAGCCACTTGACCAGCTCCATGTTCACCGTCTTCATCTTCAGGTGGCGCCAGCCGCCGACGGTCTTGGTCACCGCGGCATAGAAGATGTCGGTCCCGATCGCGGTCGTCGGCGAGATCCCGAAGAGCAGGATCAGCAGAGGCGTCATCAGCGAGCCTCCGCCCATGCCAGTCATACCGACGAGTACGCCGATGCCCAATCCGAAGAGGACGATTGCCGGGTCCATAGTTAGTCCTTGATCTCCGCACCGGTGCTGATTTCGACTTTCCTGACCTTCTTGGTCAGGAGTGCGGAGTGCGCCAGGATACCAGGATGAAGCCCGAGCTTGGGGGAAATCAAACCCTGGAAACGACCCCACCCCGAGAGCAGGCGCCGGGCGATTCGCTCTCCCTGCGCGGCGTCAGCCACTCCTACGGCGACCTCGAAACCCTCGCTTCGATCGACCTCGAAGCCGCCCCCCACGGCGTCGTCGGCCTCGTCGGTCCCTCCGGCTGCGGCAAGTCGACGCTGCTGGAGCTGATCTGCGGGCTGCAGGAGCCGACCGCGGGAAAGATCGAGGTCGGGGGCGGCTCCACCGCGGAGGAACGCCTCCGGCGCTGCGCCTTCATGCCCCAGCGCGACCTCCTCCTCCCCTGGTACTCGGCGATCGACAACGCCGCCCTGGCGCTGCGCAACCAGGGGCTGGGAAAGCGGGAGGCGCGGGCCGCGGCGGCCACCCTGTTCGAGCGCTTCGGCCTCGCCGGGTTCGAAGCGGCGCGCCCGGGCGAGCTGTCCGGCGGGATGCGGCAGCGCGTCGCCTTCCTACGCACGCTGGTCGCCGGCAAGCCGGTGCTGGCGCTGGACGAGCCCTTCGCCGCCCTCGACGCGATCACCCGGGCGGAGATGCAGGAGTGGCTGGCCGGCGCCCTGCGGGCCGACCCCCGCACCGTCGTCCTCGTCACCCACGACGTCGAGGAGGCGCTCTACCTCTGCGACCGCGTAGTCATCCTCTCCGCCCGCCCGGCCCGCATCGTCGCCGAGCTCAGCGCCCCCGCCCCCCGCGCCGAGGACCGCGACGGCGCCGTCACCGACCCCGAGTTCGTCGCCGCCCGCGAGGAGGCCCTGCGGGCGCTGCGCCAAGGGATGCGTGATTCCTGATGCGCGACATGGGTGCAAAAGGAACCACGCGATGGGAGGGGACCTGGCGATGGGTGCTGCCGGGCCTGTTCCTGCTGTCGCTCCTCGGCGCCTGGCAGCTGGCCGCCTCCACCGGTGTTCTCGCCGACGTCTTCGGGCTCGAAGACTTCCTCGTCCCCTCGCCGGCGGAAATCGGGCAAGCCCTCTGGGAGAACCGATCACAGCTGGCCGACAACACCTGGACGACGCTGCAGGAGATCCTGCTCGGCATCGTCTGCGCGCTGGTCGCGGGCGTGGCCTTCGCGGTGGCGATGCACTTCTCCGGCTTCGTCCTGCGCTCCGCCTACCCGCTGGTGATCGCCTCGCAGACGATCCCGATCATCGCCATCGCCCCGATCCTGGTGATCTGGTTCGGGTTCGGGATCGTTCCCAAGGTCCTCATCGTCGCTCTGGTCTGCTTCTTCCCGATCACGGTCGCGACGCTCAACGGGCTCTCGTCGGTCGACCCGGAGGCGCGGAAGCTGATGCAGACCCTCTACGCCTCCCGCTGGCAGATATTCCGCCGCCTCTCCGCTCCCACCGCCCTCCCCCACCTCTTCACCGGGATCAAGATCTCGATCGTCTTCGCGCCGATCGGAGCGGTCTTCGGCGAGTGGGTCGGGTCCAGCTCCGGGCTCGGGCGCCAGATCCTCCAAAACAACGCCAATCTGCAGACCGCAGACCTGTTCGCGGCGGTGGCCGTTCTCTCGACGATGGCGCTCACGCTCTTCGCCCTCACCGCCCTCGCAGAGCGGTGCGTCGTCCGTTGGCGATAGAACTCCCGGCGATGACGCGCTTCCGAACCCCCGCGGTCGCCCTCGCCGTCCTCGCCTGCGCCCTCCTCCTCGCCGCCTGCGGCGAGAAGTCGGAGGAGACCGGCGGCGAGCGCGAGAGCTTCAACCTGATGCTCGACTTCTACCCCAACCCCGACCACGCCGGGATCTACATGGCCGACAAGCTCGGCTACTTCGAGGAAGCGGGATTGGACGTCAATATCGAGACCCCGTCCGACCCGGCCGCGCCGGTGAAGCTGGTCGCCGCCGGCCGCTCCGACCTGGCGATCTCCTACGAGCCCGAGGTGGCGCTGGCGCGCGAGCAGGAGCTCGACGTCATCGCCATCGCCGCCCTGGTCAACCAGCCCCTCACCTCGATGATCTGGATCAAGAAATCCGGGGTCAAAGGGGTGGCCGACCTCAAAGGCAAGACGATCGCCACCGCCGGCATCCCCTACCAGGACAAGTTCCTCGAGACGATCCTGGCGCGGGTCAAGCTCACGCCCGATGACGTCAAATCCGTCAACGTCGGCTTCAGCCTCCTCCCCGCCGTGGTCGGCGGCTCCGCCCAGGCGATGCTCGGCGGCTTCCGCAACGTCGAGGGCGTCGACCTACGCGAACGCGGCCTCGCCCCCACCGTCACCCCGGTCGACCAGCTCGGCGTCCCCACCTACGACGAGCTGGTGCTGGTGGCGAACCGGCAGCGCCTCGAAGACGACCCCGACAAGTTCCGCCTCTTCCTCGCCGCGCTCGAGCGCGGGACCGAGGCGGCGGTGTCGCAGCCGGGCGCCGCGACCAAGGCGATCACCGAAGCCAACCCCGACCTCGAACCGAAACTGACCGCGGCCGAGGTGAAAGCGACGCTGCCGCTGCTCGGAGCCCGCACCCCGGGGCAGCCCTACGGCTACATGGACCCGCGGGAGTGGTCGACCTTCGTCGGCTGGATGCGGGACAACGGCCTGATCGAACAACTGCCGAAGGCGGGCGAACTGCTCGACAACGGCTACCTGCCCTCGGGCGAAATCCCGGAGTAGTCGAGCGCCCCTTCGGCGATCAGGCGGCTGACCTCGCGCTCGGGCATCGCCGCGTGGAAGAGGTGCCCCTGGGCGTAGTCGCACTGGAGCCGGCGCAGCTCCGCCAGCTGCACCTCGCTCTCCACCCCCTCGGCGATCACCTCCAGCGAGAGCGCCCGCGCCATCCCGATGATCGCCTCGACGATCGCCGTCGCCTCCTGCTCGATCCCGAGCGCGTCGACGAAGGAGCGATCGATCTTCAGCGCGTGGAAGGGGAAGCGGTTGAGGTAGGCGAGTGAGGAGTAGCCGGTGCCGAAGTCATCGAGGACGAGGCGGACGCCGAGCTCGTTCAGCGCGTGCAGCGAGGAGATCGCCGCCGCCGACTCGTCGACGAGGACGCTCTCGGTGATCTCCAGGCGCAGGTTGATCGGGTCGAGGCCGGTGCGGGCGAGGATCTCCTCGACCGTCGCCGGCAAATCGCGGTGGGCGACCTGGCGGGCGGAGAGGTTGATGGCGACGTCGAAGGGTCGCGCGTCGGGCCGCAACTGGTGCCACTCGACCGCCTGGCGGCAGGCGCGCTCCTGCACCCAGCGGCCGATCGGCTCGATCAGGCCGCTGTCCTCGGCGATCTCGACGAAGTCGCCTGGATCAAGCGTCCCCCGCTTCGGATGGCGCCAGCGGACCAACGCCTCGAGTCCGGTGATCTCCCCCGAGCGCAGGTTGACGACCGGCTGGTAGCGCAAGGCCAGCTCGTCGCGGTCGAGCGCGTGACGGAGCTCGCGTTCGACCTCCAGCCGCCGCATCGCCCCCGCCCGCATCTCGGCGTCGAAGAGAACGCAGCGGGCGCGCCCACCCTCCTTGGCGCGGTACATAGCCGCGTCGGCGTCGCGGATCAGCAGCTCGGCGTTGACCGCGCGCTCTTCCGAGGCCCGCGAGACGGCGACGCCGACGCTGGCGCTGACGAAGTGGTCGACCCCGTCGATCGAGAAGGGCTGGGTGAAGGCGGCGGCGACCCGGTCGGCGATCGTGACCGCCTCCGCCTCGTCGGCGAGGCGGTCGATCAGGATCCCGAACTCGTCGCCGCCGAAGCGGGCGACGACGTCGCCCGGGCGCAGGTGCGAGCGCAGACGCGGCGCCACCGCCCGCAGCAGGGCGTCGCCGGCGTGGTGGCCGAGGCTGTCGTTGATCAGCTTGAAGTGGTCGAGGTCGAGGAAGAGGATGCCGACCGGAGAGCCGGATATCGCCGCCTTGCTGAGCGCGTCGCCGAGGGCGTCGACGAAGCTGAGGCGGTTGGGCAGGCCGGTGAGGGAGTCGTGGAGGACGCGGTAGCGCAGCGCCTGGTCGGCGGCGTGGCGCTCGATCGCATCGGCCAGAACGTTGGCGGCCGCCTGCACGAAGGGGACGTCCTTGGCGCTGAACCGGTGCGGCTCGGTGGCGTGGACGTCGAGCACCCCAAACGGCTTGTTTTTCCCGTCGATGACGACGGCGAGGCTGCTGGCGGCGCCGAAGGTGCGCAGCACCGGCGGCATCGTGTGGCGGGTCTCCTGGTCCCAGTCGGAGACGATCGCGTGGGTGCCGGAATCCAGGGCGGCGCCGGCGTGGGAGTCGCGGGCGGCGGAGACCCGGCGCCCTGCCCCCAGCACCGCCTCATCCAGCCCGGCGCGGAGGTTGAGCCTGCGACCGTCGTTGGCGAGCTCCCAGACGCAGGCGCTGTGGACGCCGTCGACCTTGCCGATCAGCTCGGCGGCCGCCTCCATCAGCTCCTGGGGATCGCTGTTCTGCAGCGCCCGCTCGCCGAGGCGGGCGACCACCGCCTGCTGCGCGAGAGCCCGCTGCAGCTCGCCCTCGGTCTGCTTGCGCCGGCTGATGTCGTAGAGGACCCCGTGCCAGACCGGGACCCCGTCCTCGCCCGCTTCCAGCACCGCCTCGTCGTGGATCCAGACGACCTCGCCGTCGCGCCTGTGCATGCGGTATTCGATCGGCGTCGTATCGCGGTTGCCGAGGTTATCGTCGGTCTCGACCGCAAGCGCGCGCTCGCGGTCCTCGGGGTGGAGCAGGCTCGCCCAGAGGCCGGGGTCGCGCACGAACTCCTCCGGCCGGTAACCGAGGATCTCCTCGACCTGGGGGCTGACGTAGCGCCAGCGGCCGCGCTCGCCCAGCTCCGCCGTGTAGACGATCACCGGCAGTTGCTCGACCAGGCGCCGGAAGTCGTGTCCCCCCGCGGCCAACTGGTCGAGGAAGCCGTTGACCTCTTGCTCAGACCAGTTCCTGTCGGCGGGCTCGCGCATCCTCCTCGCTTATCGGCCAGGCGAGGCGCGGCTTGAGCGGTTGCCGGCTACACCCGGGTACTTATGGTCGTCATCAATCGGGTACAGGCGGCGACTCGAACGCGAGTGCGCCGAACGTCGCGGGGAAGGTCTCCACCAGGTCAACCCCGTCCTCTGTGCGTTCGTGCTTCCGGGCGATGGCGGCGGCTTTTATTCCTTGCGCCCGCTCCAGCGCCTCATCCTGCAAGTCGACGAGTTCCTTGAAGCCCTGGTCGTCAACGTCCATCGGGACCCAACTAAGGTGACGGTCAGGACGTTTGTCGAACGTACCTTGGAAAACCGCACCCTCGGCTCGGGCGAACAGCATTTGCAGAGTCGAGCGCGTAATTGCGATCCGGTCCCCTTCGCTCAATTCCTTGAAGTCCTCTTCCGTATGCAACGCAAGCATTTTGCTCCGGTGAACCTTTTCGACCGACCCCCTCTTCGGGACGCTCTTGTGGATCACAATGCAGTCAGCCTCCCGCAGCACTTTGAAGTGGTAGGAGACGTGAGACTCGGCCGACGCTTCACTTTTGAACTCGAAGCCGGGCGGTAGGTAGCCCCGCCTCACGAACTCGATTGGGCTGATGTCCCGTTCTGCCAGCACTTCGAGGATTCGGACTCGGATCGGGTGTCGCAGGGCCGCGCAGAGCGTTCTGTCACGGGCCTGCGGCTGCTTCGTCTTGGCTTTACCTGCCGATGGCATCAGCGCCTCCTGAGCACTTGAGCGGATTAGATCGAAGGAACCTACTCGATTAAGCCCTTGAGTTAAACGCTATTTGCGGCATACCTTTTTTGTTGATAAATGGCCTTCTTTTGATGAAGGTTGTTCTATTAATAGCCGGGTTCCCCAATACAGGAAGGGGGTGAACTCGGATGAAGATCATTAGCGCTATGCCGCTGTACCCGGCCGCGTCCACGAACAAGGGCGGCTGAGTCGAGCTATTAGGTGTGGGGCTCTGTCCTCGCTGCCTTGGTGGTGAGGGTAGGCCCACGCCCTACCCTCGCTGGAGGTAGTGCAGGACCTGAGTACCCGGCCTCGGCTCTGATTCTTCTAGGAGAGGGGGGCCTTGGGAGACGAGCCGGTGAAGGCCGGAGAGGGTGAGGGCGCCGACCAGGCCACGGTAGGGCTCGTACGGCGCGTAGAACTCTTCGACCTCGGGGATCGTCGCCCGCCTTCCTTCGCCGCGCAGGCGGCCGATCAGCTTGACGTAGCCGAGGTCGCCGGCGGGGAGCGAGTCGAGTTCGTTGCGGCCGAAGAGGCCGAGGCACTGGACCGTCCAGGGGCCGATCTGGGGCAGCGCCAGCAGCCGCCGGTCGCCCTCTGGGCTCTCGATCCGGCAGCGGCCGGCGGCGACGTCGCGGGCGAGCCGGCGCAGCGCGACCGCCCGTTTGCCGGCCAGTTCCATCTGCTCGATTTCGGCCGGGGCGCGGCCGGCGATCGCGGTCGGGCCGGGAACGTCGCGCAGGGCGTACCGCCCCTTCCCCAGCCGCGCCCCCCAGCGGCCGGCGATGCGGCGCTCGATCAGCGCCGCCCGCTTCGCCTCGATCAGCTGCCCGACCACAGCCGCGGCCAGCGCCTCCCAGGGCCAGGGCCGGCCCTGGGGGCGGAAGCCGGGCATGCGGCGGATCAGCGGCCCTACGAGGGGATCGCGGCGGAAGCGCCGGTGGAAGTCGGAGAGGTCGACGTCGACCCAGAGGGCGCAGCGCATCCGCTCGATCGCCAGCTCGAGCTGCTCGCGGCCGGCCGGACCGGGGCAGGGCCGCATCTCGATCTGCGGCCGCGAGACGCGCTCCGGCTCGACCGCTTCGGCGTGGAACCGCACCCGGCCCCGACCCGGCTGCCAGGCGCGCGCCAAAACCGGGCTGCCGTCGACGTGGAGGAGCCTGGTGGCGACGCCGCCGCGCACGCGCAGGGTGCGATCGGCGCTGCCGCGCGGCATCCGGTACGGCGAGGGCGGTCGGACCTCGGCTTCAGCGACCGAGCAGGTGAACATCGACCAAAAACGAGCGGCTGGCGACGACGTTCTGGCGCTCGCCCCGGCGGCGGCCGGCGAGGCGGCGCGGGGAGCGTGCCTTGGCAGCGGCGCCGGTGACGGCCCTGACGGCGGCCACGGTGGCGGCCCCGGCCAGGACTCCGCCGGCGGCGGCGATCGCGGCGGTGCGCACCTCCGGCCGCAGCGCCGGCAGCGAGGAACCAGGCTCCTCGTAGCTGCTGGGAAGAGGGCGCACGGGGTCGGTGGCGTCGCCCGGCCCGGCGTCTTCCTCGGCGATCACCTCGCCGTCTACTTGCAGCTCATCCACCCTCGCGACTCTAGCGCGGCGGGGGGTCGACCCTTAGAGCGATCGCTCGTAAAGACGGTACTTCTTGACGATCTTGCCGCCCATCCCTTCCATGGCGCGGTTCATCGGCTCGTTCGTCTCCAGTATCCAGCCCATCTCGCCCCAGTGGATCTTGTCGGGCTGGGCAGCCAGCTTGATGTGCTCGAGGTAGAGCCCGGCGGCGACACCGGTGTGGCGGTAGTCGTGCTTGACCCCGAGGGCGAAGACCCGCAGGCGGTCGATCTTGCGCCGGCCGAGCAGGAACTTGGCCCAGCCGAACGGCAGCAGGCGCCCGTTCAGCTTCGCCATTACCTGGTTGATGTCGGGAAGCGTCAGCGCCGCCCCCACCACCTCGCCTTCCTTTTCGGCGATGAAGGTCCACTCCTCGTCGAGCACCTGCTTCAGGTTCTTGGCCTGGAACTCGACCTCGGCGTCGGTGATCGGGACGAAGCCCCAGTTGCTCCCCCAGGCCTCGTTGTAGACGTCCATGAAGCGGCGCACCTCGGCGGCCATGTCGCGCCGGCGCATGTTGCGGATCGTGATCCCTTCGTCGTGCAGCGCTTTCTCCGCCGCCTCGTGGATCGAGGGGTCGAACTTCTCCCCCTCCTTCAGCTCGCCCATCCGCAGCTCCCACATCAGCACGTCCATCGTCTTGGCGAAGCCCTCGGCCTCGATCAGCCGCTGGTAGTAGGGCGGGTGCCAGGGCTCGAGGATCATCGGCTGCCGCTCGAAGCCCTCGATCAGGATCCCGATCTCGTCGTTGGTGGTGAAGTCCATCGGCCCGAGGATCCGCGCGCGCCCCTTGCCCGCCGCCCACTCGGTCGCAGCGTCGAACAGCGCCCGCGCGACCTCCGGGTCCTCGGCCGTCTCGAAGAACCCGAACATCGCGTCGTTGCCGCCCTGGTAGGAGTCCCAGCGGCTGTCGACGTGGGCGCTGATGCGGCCGACCGGCTCGCCGTCGCGCTCGGCGACGAAGTACTCGGCCTCGCCGTGCTCGAACCACGGGTTCTTCTTGCGGTCGAGGAACTGCATCCGCTCGAAGACCAGCGGCGGCACCCACTGCTCGCTCTCGCGGTGCAGGCCGAAGGGGACCTTGACGAAGCGCTTCAGCTCGCGCCGGGTCCGCACCGGCCGGATCGTCAGGCTTCCCATCGGCGGGGAACCTACACTCTCAGGAGATGAGCGAGACCGCGAAGGCTCCGGTCGACGTCTTCGAGAAGGCGCGCAGCCACGACCGCCTCGAGCAACTCGAAGCCGCCAAGGAGCACGACCTCCTCCCCTATTTCCGCCTCCTGACCTCCCAGGCGGGCCCCGTCGTCGAGATGGAGGGCCGGGAGACGATCATGCTCGGCTCCAACAACTACCTGGGGCTGACCGGCGACGAGCGGGTCAAGGACGCGGCGCGCGAGGCGCTGGAGACCTTCGGCACCGGCGTCACCGGCTCGCGGCTGCTGAACGGGACGACGCCGCTGCACCTCGACCTCGAGCGCGAGCTGGCGGAGTGGATGCGGACCGAGGACGCGATCGTCTACACGACCGGGTACCAGTCCAACGTCGGCTGCATCGGCACGATCCTCGGCCCCGGCGACACCGTGATCTGCGACTCCGGGGACCACGCCTCGATCCTCGACGGCTGCCGCCTCTCCGGCGCCAAGCTGCGCCCCTTCCGCCACAACCGCATGGACAAGCTGGAGAAGATGCTGCAGCGGGCGGCCGAGGACGGCGGCGGCGTCCTCGTCATCGTCGACGGCGTCTTCTCGATGGAGGGCGACGTC
>DASTXV010000036.1:0-7677 GCA_035765335.1 Solirubrobacterales bacterium | reverse complement strand
CCGGTAGGGGTCTCCGGACACTCAACCTCGAGCCATAGCGAGAGGTGTCCGGAGACCCCTACCGGCACCCTCCCCTCCTCTTCAGCGTTCTAAGCGAAAGCCTGAGTGGCGCGGCGGCGGAGGTCGGCGTTCAGCATGCCGGTCACCTCGCTGGGCCTCTGGCCCGCAGAGGGGACGGCGGCGCCGATCAGGCCGTCGGCGCGGAAGCCGTAGAGGGGGGCGACGAAGCCGAGCTCGCGGATCTTGCGGACCAGCTTGACGGCGCTCTGGGTGTCGGCGCCGGGGCCGCAGACGACGATCGCGGTCGGGTCGAGGGCGTCGAGGGCGCGGCC
This sequence comes from Solirubrobacterales bacterium, assembly GCA_035765335.1. Taxonomy (GTDB): domain Bacteria; phylum Actinomycetota; class Thermoleophilia; order Solirubrobacterales; family 70-9; genus VAYN01. The sequence goes on along the minus strand of DASTXV010000036.1, from coordinate 7,345 downwards.
GAGGCGGTCGTCGCCGAGCTCGTTGGAGAGGACGAGGACGCGGAAGCCGGCGCGGCGCAGGGCGAGGTCGAGGGCCTGAGTGTGGACCTCCTCGGCGTCCTGGCCGTGGCTGGAGTCGAGCAGCAGGATCCCGGCCGGGCGGGAGGCGGCGGAGGCGAGGCGGCGGGCGCCGTGCAGCCAGCCGGTCGCCCAGCGGGAGGCGAACTCCAGCTCGGCCTCGCTCTCGGGGTTGGCGGCGAGCTTGTCGATCGCCGGCAGCAGCAGCTCCTCGACCGTGCGCTCGAGCGAGCGCAGGGCGAGGCTCTCCTCGACCGCGCGGTCGGCGGCGGCCTCGTCGAAGCTCTCGAAGGCGGCGAAGAGGCTGCCGTCGTTGGCCGGCGCCGCCTGGCGCTGGCGGGCGAGCTCGATCGCCGAGGAGATGTTGCCGGTCTCCGCCAGCGCGTCGCGCAGCGCCTGCAGCTCCACCAGCTCGTAGTTGCGGTGGTTGCCGACGGTCCGCTTCGGAGTCGGGTAGCCGTAGCGGCGCTCCCAACTGCGGAGGGTGTTGGGGCTCACGCCGAGGACTTCGGCGGCGGCGTTGGTGCGGATTCCTGGCATTGGATTAAAAACTCGAATGTGTCGGTGCGCAGGTCTCTTTCGCGCCCGGCGGCCATTCTCCCACCCCGATTCCGGGTTTACACCGGTTATCGACAGATTTCGCAAAAACTGTTAGCGATCTTGCAAGGCGCCGACGCCCACCGGCTGCCCCAGCGCGCGAGCCCGCCACATCGCCGCGTCGGCCTTGTGCAGAAGTTCCTCGGCGTCGGCCCCGTGGTCCGGGCAGGCGACGACGCCCGCCGAGATGCAGATCCGCAGCCCCCCCGCCCGCTCGAGGTCGTCGAGCTTGCCCAGCAACCGCTCGCACATCTGCACCCCTTCGACGGTGCCGGTGTTGGGCGCCAGCACGCACAGCGCGTCCTCTTCGAGCCGGAAGGCTTCATCGACGATCCGAATGCTGTCGCGGAGGGCAGCTCCAACAATCGACAGCACGGTCTCCTGCCCGCCAGCGACGTCTCCGGGTTTGGTCCCAGGACCCGAGGCATCAAACACCGCCAGCCCGAACGGATGCCCGTAGCGCCGGTTGGTCTCCAGCAACTGCTCCAACCGGCGCCGCATGTGACCGGGCCGGTAGAGGCTCGGCAGTTCTTCCACCTCAGCGCCGTTCCCGCTGTGACCGTTGGAAGGACCCAGGGGGACCCTCTCCGGAGCCTCCCCGCTGTTGCTCCGGAGAGGGTCCCCCTGGGTCCTTCCGGCAGCGTCTAGTGCGGTCGCAGTGACCGCGCCGAAGTCACCCGCCAGCCGCTGCGCCGCTTGGGCGAAGTCCCCCCCATTGGTTCCAATCTCCTCGTGCAAGCTGCTGAGAAGATCGGCGTGCAGCTCGGACACCTTGAGGGCGATGCGGCTCGCAGGGGAGCGGTCGTCCTTGCGGCGGCCGGCTGAGGACTGGTCAGGCACGCAGAGACCTTGGCGAAAGCGGCGGACAGCCGATTCGCAAAAAGGCGCTATTTGCGAAACGACAGTTGTCCAGGACGGATGTCCGGTCCCGCTTATTCCAGGCTTCTTCGCCCCGCCAGGGCCTTGCCCAGGGTGACCTCGTCGGCGTGCTCGAGGTCGGCGCCGACGGGGAGGCCGCTGGCCAGGCGCGTCACCGTCACCTGGCCGCGCAGCATCTCGGCGATGTGGAGGGCGGTCGCCTCGCCAGTGGTGGTCGGGTTGGTCGCCAGCACCACCTCATCGATGCCGCCGCGCTCAACCCGGCGCCGCAGCTCGCCGATCTTCAGGTCTTCGGCGTCGACGCCGTCGATCGGCGAGAGGGCGCCGCCGAGCACGTGGTAGAGGCCGCGGTATTCGTGGGTGCGCTCGATCGGGATCACGTCGGCCGGCTCCTCGACAACGCAGATCGTCGCCCGGTCTCGGTTCTGGTCGGCGCAGATACGGCAGAGCGGACCCTCGGCGAGGTTGAAGCATTCTTCGCAGAGGCCGACCTTCTCCTTCACTTCGCGGATCGCGTCGCCGAGGGCGAAGGCCTCTTCGTCGGGCGCGCGCAGGAGGTGGAAGGCGAGCCGCTGCGCGGTCCGCTGGCCGATCCCCGGCAGCCGCGAGAGCTCGGCGACGAGACGCGCCAGCGGTGCCGGGCCCTCGCTCAACCGAGCATGCCCCCCAGGCCGCCGCCGAGGTCGCCGGTGATCCCGCCCATCTTCGAGCTGGCCAGCTCCTGGGCGGCGCGCAGCCCCTCGTTGACGGCGGCCTGCACCATCTCCTGGAGCAGCTCCGCCTCCTCGGGGTCGATCGCCTCGGGGTCGATGACGATCTCGCGCAGGGTCAGGTCACCGCCCATCTTCACCTTGACCATGCCGCCGCCGGCGCTCGCCTCGACGACCTCGTCTTTCAGTTTCTCCTGCGCCTCCAGCATCTCGGCCTGCATCTGCTGCGCCTGTTTCATCAGGGCGTTGACGTCAAAGCCTCCGGGTCCGCCTCGTGCCACCTAACTGACCTCCTCCGCGTCGAACTCGCTTTTCAGCCGCTCCAGCAGCTCTTCCTCGTTGATCTCCTCGCTGCCCGGCGCCGGGGTGTCCGGCGGCGCCTCTCCATCTAGCAATACGTAAGTGGGCCGCAGACCGGTGCCGGTCACCGCAGCGAAGGCGGCTGCCACCGTGTCCCGCTTCTCCGGGCTGTCGGCGTTCTTTTTCAGGAAAGTCATGTCCGGGGGGAACCCGACCTCCAGGCCCTTCTCGCCAAAGCTGACCGGACGGGCACCCTCGAGAGCACCGGCCAACGCCGGAGCGGTCTCCTCCAGCTTCTGCAAAACCGCAGGCCAGACCCGCTGGATCTCCTCAAGGGACAAAGCGTCCTGGCCGGCGGGTCCTGTCTCCGACATCGGGCTCTCCCTACCGGGAGAGTCCTCGATATCGTCGCCACCCGCCGGAGGAGCGCCTTCCTCTGGCGGCGGTGCCTCGGCCTCTTCCTCTTCAGCTGGGGGCGGGTCCTCCTCTTCGGCCGGAGGTTGGTCGTCCGGCGCGGGCGTCTCTGCCGCGGGTGGCGCGGTAGGGGGGACCCCCTCCTGCCGCGCAGGAGGGGGTGGGTCCCCTGCCGTGACAGGACCCGCGGCCTGAGGGCTCCCCGTCCCTTGCCCCTCGAGTCGCTCGATGCGACGGAGGAGCCCAGCGGTGTCCGGATCAAGGTCGGGGCGCGCAGCCTTGAGCAGAGCAATCTCGACGGCCAGGCGGGCATCGTCGCCCTCGCGCACCGCGGTCAGCGCATCCGCCAGCTCGTCGATGGTCCTTATGAGGTTCGCCGGTCTGATCGCGCTCGCCTGGGCCTGCAGACGGGCGGTGTCGGTGGCGGTGACGACGAAGCTGGTCGGGACCTCGCCGGTGGTCTGGGTGATCAGCAGGTGGCGCAGGTGGGCGAGCAGGTCGCGGGCGAACTGCGAGGGGTCGCGGCCGGAGCGGGCCATCTTCTCGACCCCGAGCAGGACCGCCTTCGGGTCCTCGGCGACGACCGCGTCGACTGCCTCGAAGAGGAGGTCCGCGTCGGCGGCGCCGAGCATCTCCAGCACGTCTTTGAGCTCGACGTCGTCGCCGCCGAAGGCGACCAGCTGGTCGAGGGTGCCGAGGGCGTCGCGGAAGCTGCCGGAGGCCGAGCGGGCGATCATCGCCACCGCGCCCTCGTCGATCGTGATCGACTCGGCGGCGGCGACGCGGGTCAGCACCTCGGAGATCTGCTCCAGCGAGGGGCGCTGGAAGTCGAAGCGCTGGCAGCGGTCGGCGATCGTCGCCATCACCTTGTGGGACTCGGTGGTGGCGAGGACGAAGACGGTGTTCGGCGGCGGCTCCTCGAGCGTCTTCAGGAAGGCGTTCCAGGCCTCTTTGGTCAGCATGTGCGCCTCGTCGAGGATGTACACCTTCCAGTGGCCGCCGGCCGGCGCGTAGGCGACCCGCTCGCGCAGGTCGCGGACGTCGTCGACGGAGCGGTTGGAGGCGGCATCCATCTCGATCACGTCGACCGAGGTGCCGGCGGCGATCGTCACGCAGGACTCGCATTCGCCGCAGGGAGTGACGGTCGGCCCGCCGCGCTCGCAGTTGAGAGAGCGGGCGAGGATCTTCGCCATCGAGGTCTTGCCGGTGCCGCGGGAGCCGACGAAGAGGTAGGCGTGGTGGACCTTCCCCTGCTCGACCGCGTTGCGCAGGGTGCGGACGACGTGGGCCTGCCCCACGACCTCGTCGAAGGAGCCCGGGCGGTGGCGGCGGTAGAGGGAAGTCGACTCGCTCATCGGCTCGAAAGGCCAGTGTATCCACGGCCCAGCGGCGCCCCCGGCGGGGGTGTCTGACTTTCTCCGTCACATATGAGGGGAAAAGTCAGACACCCCCTGGAGATGAGGCCCGATACGGTGCCGCCCGTGCCGAAGGCGGTCCGCAACTGGTTGACGCCGGCCGCCTGGGTCGCCGGGGTGAGCGCCGTGCTGCTGCTGCTGTTCCCGGTCGGCTTCCCCAACTACGACACGATCTACGCCCTGGTCTGGGGGCGCGAACTCGCCCACTTCGAAAGCCCCGACATGGGCGCGGCACTGCCGCCGACGCCGCACCCGCTGACCGAGCTTTGGGGGATGGCGACGACGCCGCTGGGCGACGGCACGATCACGCTGACGATGATCGGCGCCTACGTCGCCCTGGGGCTGATCGGCTTCTTCGTCTACCGGCTGGGAGCGATCTGGTTCGACCGCTGGATCGGCGCCGTCGCCGCGGCGATCGTCCTCACCCGCGCCCCCTTCCTCTCCAACGGCCTGCGCGCCTACATCGACCTCCCCTACATCGCCCTCTGCCTGGCGGCGCTCCTGGTCGAGGCCAAGCGCCCAAGAGCCGGCTGGCCCGTCCTGGCTCTCCTAGCCCTAGCCGGCCTCCTGCGCCCCGAGGCCTGGCTCTTCGCCGTCGTCTACTGGCTCTACCTGTGCTTCGACCTCCGACCGACGGGCCTAAAACGAACGCATATCGAGCGAAATAGGCCCGTCGGCAGCGTGGTCTGGCTGGGGGCGCTGGCGGTGGCGGGGCCGGTGCTTTGGGTGGTGTTCGACTGGGTGACTACGGGGAGCCCCACCTACTCCTGGACGGGGACCAAAGAAACCGTCGAGACGCTGGAACGGCAGACCGGGCCGGTCGACCTCGTCCTCTACGGGCCGCGTCGGCTCGGCGAGGTGCTGCAGTGGCCGGGGATGGTCGGCGCCCTCGGCGGCGTCGTCCTCGGGCTCGCCTTCCTCCGCCGCCGCTCCACCCTCGGCGTCGCCGCCGCGGCGCTGGCGCTGCTCGCCTTCGCGATCCTCGCCTGCGGCGGCCTCGCGATCCTCCCCCGCTACACGATGCTCGTCGCCGCGATCCTGGCGATCTTCGCCGGCGTCGGCCTGCTCGGCTGGCGCTTCCTGGAGCCCGATCACCCATGGCGGCGCCGCTGGCAGGTCTTCGCCGGGGTCGTCCTGGCGATGTTCGTGCTCTGGCTCCCGAACCAGTGGGACCTCGACTCCAAGGTCGACCGCGACCTCACCAACCAGGCCCGGATCGAGGAGGATCTCTCGGACCTCGTCGACGAGGGCACCTTCGAGCCGCTCTGCGGCGAGATCGCCGTCCCCAACCACCGCGCGGTCCCCCGCCTCGCCTTCGGCCTCGACGTCAAGCCGACCCAGATCGTCAGCGCCAGCGAGGAAGGGGTCCCGAAGCGGGGCTACTTCGTCGCCCCCGCCTCCGAGTTCGTCATCCACAACTTCATCCTCGACCCTAACGACCCGACCGACCCCTCCTTCCCGGTCCCGGACGGGTTCACCGAGGTCGCCGCCAACGACTCCTGGATCGTCTACCGCCGCTGCTAGCCAGCGTGCTCGACCGCGTCCACCGCGGCGTGCGTCTCGGCGGCGAGGTCCGGGTCCGCCAGCTCGACCCGCGGCGGCAGCTCGACGTGGAGGTCGTCGGAGGGGTCGATCCGCACCCGCAGCTCGCCTGAACGAGAGTCGAGGACGTGGCCGCCGCGGCTGCGGTCGGCGCTGACGAAGTGCAGGTGGTAGCCGGGGACCTCGATCCCCTCGACGTAGCTGGGGAAGCGGAAGCCGAGCATCGTCCCCTCGACGTCGGCCAGCTCGAAGACGTGCTGCTCGGCGACGACCTCGGTCAGCGGCCGGTAGGGCGGCTCCTGCCGCGGCACCGAACGGGCGCGGACGAGGGGGAAGCGGCCGTCGAGACGGAGCGCGCAGGAGGAGGCATCGGCGGGGATGAGCGCGTCGATCTGCCTCAGGAGATCGTCATGTGAGCGCGAAAAACGCCCGGCTTCGCCGGGCAGCCGCTCGTCGACCGTCGGCTCGAAGCGGGTGACGACCGCGAACGGCGTCCGCTCCTCCGGGGCGATCCGCTCGAGGCGCCCGTCGACGTCGGCGCGGAAGAACTCGCCCTCGAGCGCGATCATCTCGCCGTCGAGGTGGTTTAGCGTCCCCAGGCCGAGATCGCCGTGCTCGGCCAGCTCGGCGAAGCTGAGGTCGCCGTCGAAGGCGCCGTCGAGCAGGGCGCCGATCGTCGAGGCCTGGAAGAGGACGCGCGGCTCGCGCTCGCGGTGCAGGTCGGCGCGCCGCATCGACTCCACGTGCAGGGACCGGATCCAGCGCTCGTCCAGCATCGGCGCAGTCTCGCAGCGAGGCCGCGGCAGAGCTTATTTGCCGCCTAGGGCGCAGAACCCCTGCCGCGGGAGCCGGCTCCGCCGGGCGTCGGTTGCCTCCTGTCACGGGCCGCGAAGAGGAAAAGGTGCGGTCGTGAAACCATCAGGGAATGGCGGCAATAGAGCTTCGCAACGTGGTCAAGACTTTTGGCCCGATCACCGCGGTCGACGGGCTCGACCTCGAGGTGCCGGAGGGCATCTGCCTCGGCCTGCTCGGGCCGAACGGCGCGGGGAAGTCGACGACGATGCGGCTGCTGACCGGCCAGGCGATCGCCGACTCGGGGGAGCTGCGGGTGCTCGGCCACGAGCTGCCGGCGGAAGCGAAGACGGCCCGGGGCCTGATGGGGGTCGTCCCCCAGCTCGACAACCTCGACGTCGACGTCACCGTCGAAGACAACCTGGCGATCTTCGCTCGCCTCTACCGCGTCCCCGACGTCGGTGCCGCGGTGGAGAAAGCGCTCAGCATCGCCCGCCTGCAGGAGCGACGCCGCGACGCCGTTGATGAGCTCTCCGGCGGGATGCGGCGGCGGCTGCTGCTCGCCCGCGGCCTCGTCCACGAGCCGCGGCTGGTCCTGCTCGACGAGCCGACCGTCGGCCTCGACCCGCAGATCCGCAC
>DASTXV010000035.1:0-2642 GCA_035765335.1 Solirubrobacterales bacterium | reverse complement strand
GGCGGTCGAGGTCGAGCGCTACATCGTCGAGCTCGGCACCGAGGGCCGGCTGATCGAGATGCAGCTGGAGGAGACGATGGTCGGCGTCGCCGCCGACAAGACCGCGCTGATCCGCGACTACAGCGTCGAAGACTCGGAGGGCAACCTGACCGCGGTGCTGCAGGCGCTGGGCCGGATGCCCCACCAGGACGTGCTCGACTTCGGTCGCCTCGCCGAGCTGCTCGGCTACGACCGCAAGGTCAACACCCTGGACTTCCCGGTCGCGCCGCGCGGATACCGGGTGTTGGGCCGGGTCCCGCGCATTCCCAAGCTTGTCGTTCAGAAGATCACCCAGGAGCTGGGCGGGTTGGACGAGGTCCTCGCGGCCTCCGACGAAGAGCTCGCCGCCGTCGACGGAGTCGGCCCCGCCCGGGCCAAGGACATCCGCGAGGGCCTGCGACGGCTCCAGGAGGTCGACCTGATCGACCGGTACTTGCAGAGCTGACGGCGCCACCGCCGTCGAGAAAACGAAAGGAGTCACCGATTTCCGAGCTAGACGAGGCCACTGTGGAGGCTGTCTTCGAGGACGTGGAATACGTCTGCGACTTCGAGGAGGGCGACAAGGTCGTTTACCCGCATCACGGCGCGGGCCTGGTGATGGCCAAAGAGACGCGCGAGCTGATGGGGGAGGAGCGTGAGTACCTCACGATCAAGATCCTCCACAACGAATTGACGGTGATGGTTCCCTGCGAAAACGCCGGCAAAGCAGGCTTGCGCCGCGTTATCGACGAGGAGGAAATCAAAAAAGTTACAAACGTCCTCACCGACGACGTGTCGGAGATGCCGAAGAACTGGAACCGGCGCTTCAAGTACAACCGCGAGAAGATCAAGACCGGTGACGTCTTCGAGCTGGCCGAGGTCGTTCGCAACCTCGCCATCCGCGAGATGGAAAAGGGCCTCTCCACCGGAGAGAAGCAGATGTACACCCGGGCGAAGAAGATCCTCGCCTCGGAGTTCATGTACGCGCTCGACAAAGACGAGGAGGGGGCCGAGGAATACCTCGACTCGCTCCTGGAGGAGCGCTTCGCCGCCACCGCGGCTGCCTAGAGGTCGCATCCGAAGGTCCACCGCGCGCGTCTGGCGGCGGCGGACCTTCGCGCTGCGGCGTCCTCGGGGCCAGCAATGCAAACCAGCATTGCTGGCCCCTGCGTCCTTGCATCGCTCGGCCCGGCGCTCGCCAGCCACACACGTTGAACCCCCGGATGCGACCTAAGCAGCCCGCAGTCACCGCGGTCATCGCGGCCGCCGGCTCCGGGGAGAGACTCGGAGCCGGCGGCCCGAAGGCCTTCGTGCCCGTCGCGGGACGGCCGATGATCGAGTGGTCGATCGCGGCCTTCCGGGCCTGCGACTCGGTGCGCTCGATCGTCGTCGCGGCGCCGCCGGGGCACGTCGGCGACCTCGCCGGCCACGACCTCGGCGTCGTCCCGGGCGGGGCGACGCGAGCGCAGTCGGTCGCCAACGCCCTCGAGGCGGTGGGGACGGACTACGTCGCGATCCACGACGCCGCCCGCCCGCTGCTGACGCCGGAGCTGGTCGAAGCCCTCGTCGCCGACCTCGACGCCGCCCCCGACGCGGCCGGCGTGATCGCCGCCGCCCCGGTCACCGACACGATCAAGCGAGCGGTCAAACAATCCAGTGGGCAATTGACCCCGAATACGGTGGCCAATCGACCACTCGCGATCGAGGGGACCGAGGATCGCGATGAACTCTGGGCTGCGCAGACGCCGCAGGTCTTCCGGGTCGAGGCGCTGCGGGAGGCACTGGCCGCGGCTGAGCGGCCGGAGGAGGCGACGGACGAGGCGATGCTGGTCGAGAGGGCCGGCGGGACGGTCCTCATCCACCCGGTCGCCGAGCAGAACCTGAAGGTGACGACGCCGCTCGACCTTCAGGTCGCCGAGCTGCTGCTGCAGTCCCGTCGGTAGGCTCGAATCAATGCTGACCGACTACCACCTGCACCTGCGCCCGGACGAGGACGGGACCACCTTCGAGCGCTACTTCACCGCCGAAAACGTCGAGCGCTACCTCGCCGCGGCCGAGGCCGCCGGGATCGAGGAGCTGGGCGTCTCCGAGCACGTCTACCGCTTCCGCCAGGCGCTCGACCTCTGGCGCCACCCGCTCTGGGTCGAAAACGCCGTCGACGACCTCGACGCCTACTGCGAGTTCGTCCGCGGCACGCCGCTGCGGCTGGGGATCGAGTGCGACTACGTCCCCGGCGCCGAGGAGCGGACCGAGGCGCTGCTCGGGGCGCGCGACTTCGACTACGTGGTCGGCTCGGTCCACTTCATCGGCGAGGGCGACGCCGCCGTCGACCACGACGGCTTCGACGTCTGGGAGGGCGACGGCGACGCCGACGAGATCTGGCGCCGCTACTTCGAGGCGCTCGCCGCCTGCGCCCGCTCCGGCCTCTTCGACATCCTCGCCCACCCGGACCTGGTCAAGGTCTGGGGCCGGGCGCGGCCGCGGCCCGACCGCGACCTGCGCGGCTTCTACGAGCCCGCGGTCGAGGCGATCGCCGAGAGCGGGATCGCGGTCGAGATCTCGACCGCCGGCCTGCGCAAGCCGGTCGGCGAGCTCTACCCGTCGCGCCAGTTCGCCGAGATGTG
>DASTXV010000034.1:0-3998 GCA_035765335.1 Solirubrobacterales bacterium | reverse complement strand
AAGGCGGCGGCGCTGCGCGACGCCGGCTTCGACATGTCGATCGACGGCGAGGGCTTCACCTCGATCCAGTACCAGAACGCCAACAACTCGGTCCGGGTCACCGACGAGTTCATGGAGGCGGTCGAGGCCGGCGAGGACTGGGAGCTGAAGGCGCGCACCGACGGCTCGACCACGAAGACGCTGGACGCGCGCGACCTGATGAACCAGATCGCCGACGCCGCCTGGCGCTGCGCCGACCCGGGCGTCCAGTACGACACGATCATCAACCGCTGGCACACCTGCCCCGAGTCGGGCCGGATCAACGCCTCCAACCCCTGCAGCGAGTACATGCACGTCGACGACTCGGCCTGCAACCTCGCCTCGCTCAACCTGATGAAATTCCGCCGCGAGGACGGCAGCTTCGACACCGCCGAGTTCGAGCACGCGGTCGACATCGTCTTCCTCGCCCAGGAGATCGTCGTCGGCTTCTCCAGCTACCCGACCGAGGGAATCGCCGAGAACGCCAACAAGTTCCGCCAGCTTGGCCTCGGCTACGCCAACCTCGGCGCGCTGCTGATGTCCGACGGCCTCCCCTACGACTCCGACGAGGGCCGCAACGTCGCCGCCGCGATCACGGCGCTGATGACCGGCCGCGCCTACCGCCAGTCGGCGCTGATCGCCGCCGGCGCAACCGGACCCTACGAGGAGTACGAGAAGAACCGCGAGCCGCACAACGGCGTCATGCGGATGCACCGCGACGCCGCCTACGACGTCGACCCGACCGGGATCAAGGGCGATCTGCTCGAGGCCGCTCAGCGGGCCTGGGACGAAGCGGTCGAGTTCGGCGACGAGCACGGCTACCGCAACGCGCAGGCGACGGTGCTGGCCCCGACCGGGACGATCAGCTTCCTGATGGACTGCGACACGACCGGGATCGAGCCCGACTTCTCGCTGGTCAAGTTCAAGGAGCTGGTCGGCGGCGGGCAGATGACGATCCCCAACCGCTCGGTGCCGCTGGCGCTGCGGACGCTCGGCTACTCGGAGGCGGAGATCGACCAGATCAACGCCTACATCACCGAGAACAACAAGATCGTCGGCGCCCCCGGCCTCAAGGACGAGCACCTGCCGGTCTTCGACGTCGCGGTTGGCGAGCGGGCGATCTCCCACACCGGCCACATCGACATGATGGCGGCGACCCAGCCGTTCATCTCCGGGGCGATCTCGAAGACCGTCAACCTGCCGCAGTCGGCCACGGTGGACGACATCGCCGACGCCTACACCCGCGGCTGGAAGGGCGGCCTCAAGGCGCTGGCGATCTACCGCGACGGCTCGAAGACGGCGCAGGCGCTGCGCACCGACGCCCAGGAGGAAAAGGAGGCCGAGGCCGAAGTGGAGATGGCCCAGCCGGTGCGCAAGAAGATGCCGCGCGAGCGCGAATCGATCACCCACAAGTTCTCGATCGGCGGCCACGAGGGCTACATCACCGCCGGCAAATACGAGGACGGGACCGTCGGCGAGATCTTCCTCACCGACATCGGCAAGGAGGGCTCGACGATGCGCGGGCTGCTCAACGCCTTCGCCACCGCGATCTCGCTCGGCCTCCAGTACGGGGTGCCGCTGGAGACCTTCGTCCGCAAGTTCAGCTACATGCGCTTCGAGCCGGAGGGGATCACCGGCAACCCGGAGATCCCCTTCGCCAAATCGATGCCGGACTACATCATGCGCTGGCTCGGCAGCCGCTTCATCGAGGACACCGAAGTGCTCGAGGAACTGGGGATCATGACCAGCGAGGTCCGGGCCAAGAAGGACACCGAGCAGCTCGGCCTCGGCATCGCCACCGACACGGCGGGCCCGGGCAACGGCAACGGCCACTCCAACGGCGGCAACGGCGCCCCGGCGGCGAAGTCCAGCGCCCCGGTCCCGGCGGCCGCGGCGATGACCGAAACCCCCCCGGTCCGCCCGGCGAAGATGCAGGGCCTCGACCTCGGCCCGGCCTGCGAGCAGTGCGGCGGGATGATGCAGCGGACCGGGTCTTGTTACACCTGCTCCAGCTGCGGCAATAACACCGGCTGCGGCTGAGTCGGCAGCGCTTTTACGACCCTCAAGAATCGGCCCTCCGGGGCCGATTCTTCGTTTGTGCGGAGTACGGATGACCTTCGTGGGGTGATCAAGGTCAGCATTGGGCTGCTCTGCGTGGCAGCCGTCGTGCTGATCCTGATCATCCTTTCCGGGAACCAGCTCGACGACACCAGCGGCAAGGCGATCGGTACGGCCGTCGCGCTGGCCTTGCTCAGTCTCACGGCCGTCGCCGGCTCCCACCTGCGCCTTCGCCAACCCCAGCTGACGCTGCTGGGGGTCGCGACCGTCACCGTTTCCATCTTGGCCTTCCTGGTCATCACCGCGGCGATCTGGTCCGAGGACCACTGGTCGGCGGCCGGCATCTGCCTCGTCCTGGCCTTGGCCTGCGGCCACAGCTCGGTCCTGCTTGCCGGGATCGATGACCGAGACGACGACACGGTCCGCCTGGTCAGAGGCGGCACGCTCATCGCCCTCTGGCTGTTCGCGCTGCTGCTGATGGAGGAACTCCGCGAGTCCGGAGACAACGTGTCCGCCCAGGCGATTGGCGTGCTCGCGGTCCTCTACGCGCTTGGCACCATCCTCCTGCCGCTGCTGCGCCGGGCAGCTCCCAGACGGAGCGGGCCGCAAGAGATCCAGCTCGACCATCTGGCGCTGGCGGGAGCCGATTCCACCAGGACGGCGCGCTTCTACAGCGAGGGGCTGGGAATCGGCAGCGCGGTTGAAGTCGGCAGCGAGGACAAGGTCTGCTTCGTCTGGCCGGGATCGGCGGAGAGCGCGGTGGCCCACCTGCTCAACAGGGGCATCGAGGTGATCGGCGAGCCCACCGCGCGGTCGGGTGTCCGCGGCGTCGGCGTCAGCGTCTACTGCCGCGACCCCGACGGTCGCCTGGTCGAGCTGATCTCCTACGGCTGAGCGGCTACAGGTCGACGCCCCGCGCCGCCAGCCACTCGGCGAGCGGCTCGGGAGGACTTCCTTCGAAGACGAGGCGGGTGCCCTCGCGGAGGACGTGGTCGCCGTTGTCGGCCTGGCTGGGGTTGGTGGCGAGCCAGACGGCGGCGGCCGCGGCGGCGAGGGCGGCGGGATTGTCTCCCTCGGGGTCGATGCCGCGGACGGTGCTGAGCAGCTCGCCCTGGAGGTCCTCGGCGGCGGTGGCGGGGCGGTCGTCGTCCTCGAAGCTCTCGAAGAGGCCGGTGACCGCGGTGTCGGTTCCCTCCGGGTCGGTGATCGCCGCTGCCTCGCGCACCACCTCGGAGATGGTCGGGATCGTCTCGCGGCTGCCAGGCTTCATTGCCGCCCTTTACCCACTTCCTGAGGTCGTAGAACCAAGCTGGGGAGTGCACGCGGCGGAGGGGCAGTGCTCTGCACGACCCGCAGCCGCGGGTGCTTCCCAGCGCCGGTTATACGGCGTCAGGCGAGAATCACCTCGGCGTCGTGGCGCGGGGTCTCGGTGATGGCGCGGCGGAAGGGGCGCTCGGAAGCTTGCTTGGCGGGCAGGACCTCGCGGCGGCGGACCAGCTCGCGGAGGACGACCGCCATCTCGAACTGGGCGAAGGCGGCGCCGAGGCAGCGGCGGACGCCGCCGCCGAAGGGGATCCAGGTGTAGGTCCCCGGCGGCTCGTCGAGGAAGCGCTCCGGCAGGAAGCGGTCGGGCTCGGGGTAGACCTCCCGGTTCCTGTGGACCAGGTATATGGACGGGGTGACCCTGACGCCGGCCGGCAGCTCGTAGCCGCCCAGCTCCACCGGCTCGGTCAGCCTGCGGATGACGATCACGATCACCGGGCGCAGGCGCAGCGTCTCCTGGATCGTCGCCGTCAGGTAGGCGTCGGCGCCCTCGGCGGTCTCTGCTCGCAGCCGCTCCAGCTTCTGGGGGTGGCGGGCAAGGCGCTCCACGGCCCAGGCGAGCGAGGTGGCCGTCGTCTCGTGACCGGCGACGAGCAGCG
>DASTXV010000033.1:0-21700 GCA_035765335.1 Solirubrobacterales bacterium | reverse complement strand
TTTGTCCACAACAGGGTGACAGGCAGTGTGTTGGGTCATCTCGAGAGTGCATGCCAACAGCATCCTGGAGTGCTGAACATCAAATTCGAGACGAATGGCAATCCTGGGCACCAGAAATACACCAAAGTCACAGAAACAGGTACCGCAGAGGACCTGATCTCTAGCCTCAACAGTGGGGCATATGAAACATTCGCACTCACCAAAACAGTCACCATCACCACCTCAGCAGCGCCGACAGTTACATGCATCTAACCCAAGTGGCGCGATAGGTACGTCGAATAGATACGGGGACCCCGGTCCCCGTATCTATCTATCGAGAACGCATGGCGTGTCCGAAGTAACTCCGGCGTAGAATTACACGTGCTTATCTCTATCGAACTGTGATTTGCAGGTCTTTTTCAGCATTCCAGCGGTTAGCAAACTGAAGATAAGTAGCTTGTTCAGGGGTTTCGTTGACCGGCCCATCCCGTGTCCTGTAGGAATCTCTCTATCGGTACGCCGCTGGTACGCGTCTGCGCAAGGCTCGTCCAACGGTCTTCTTCAGGGAAACGGAGGGGATAGGGAGATGTCAGCAGGCCATTGGCGCCTTGTGTTGGGAGCGGTAGTGAGCGTTTGTCTTGTAGCTGGAGCCCAAGCGGCCCCAGCCGTTGCTGCCGAAAAATTCAGCGTGCAAAAAACGTTCGGGCCCGATGGCACGGAAGCCACCGGCTTTGGAGGCGCAGGAGCGACGGCTGTAGATCAAGAAGCGAATGTCGTCTACGTGCTGGATCAGGCAGCGGGAACGATCAGCAAGTTCGACCTAGAAGGCAATCCAGTCAATTTCACCGGCTCCGCGCTTTACCTCTCTGGTAACCAGATAACCGGGTTATCCGTTAATAAAAACTCTGGTGAAAGCCAGATGGCAGTCGACTCTAATAGTGGAAACATCTATGTGACCGGCGAAAATGGACAGTCGGTTCAGGCCTTTCAGGAAAATGGCGAACCCTCTCTGTTTACTGCGGGACCAGGCGCGGGAACGAGCAAAATCACCGGTTTCTCACTGCTCATGGGAGTTGCGGTAGACGTAAATGGATTTATTTATATTTCTGATTGGGGAAATGGCAAAATATCTATTTTGGAAGCCTCGGGAGCCCCCGTTACTAGCTTGGAATATCCGGCGTTCGGCCCGGGGAATGTCGCAGTAGCCATCGATGGGACGCTCTATATCAATCGCTTGGTCAGCAATGTGTTCAAAGTCGAACCGTCGACCTTTCCGGTTACTCCTGCAACCACCTATACGGAACTTGACCCTGTTAACTCGGCAAATTCAACCACTGTGGGAACCCATCCGACCAGGGATGAAGTCCTTATCGCCGAGACTAGCCCAGCGAGAATCTCTATATACAACGGAAAAGATGAATTGCGTGCCTCCTTTGGTGGTGCCGGCGAAGAAGCTGAAGGTGAGCTGGACCGAGCAAGGGGAGTTGCAGTCAGTGAGGACGGCGGAGTCGAAAAGATCTTCGTCTCGAACCTTCCTGAAAGCGGCCTCTCTCAGGTCGTGCTGTTCAAACGCGAAAGAGTCCTGGAAAAACCGACGATCGAAGCGACTGCGGTCGACGAGGTCACGTCGGATTCAGCGACTCTTCGGGCGCGAATCAATCCGAACAATCTCGAGACCACTTACCAGTTTGAATACGGACTTGAAGAATGTGGAGTCTCGGCCTGCGTGGTCGTGCCGCTCGATCCGGGTGAGATCGGCGAAGGCTTCGAAGGGGTAATTGTCACGGAGCCGATCAGCGGCCTCGATCCCGGCACCACCTATCACTATCGAGTGGTTGCAGAGAACGAACTCGGTGTGGAGACTGGACCGGAAAGAACGTTTTCCACGCAGGGGGAGGGTCTCAGCTTCGATCTGGAGGACTCACGGGTGTGGGAGATGGTCTCGCCGGCAAATAAGCATGGCGGAGCCATAATCAACACGGCGTTTGGTGCCATGCAGGCTTCTGCTGCCGGCGATGGGCTGGCTTATCTCAGTCGCGGGTCGCTTCTGAGCAATCCGAATGGCAACCGGTCTCCGGAAGAGTCCAGCTTGCTGGCGAGACGCGTGAACGGAATATGGCAATCCGAGGACCTGACGCCGCCATTCAGCAACGCCACCGAAATCACGGACAATGGGGAATACAACGTCTTCTCGCCGGATCTGTCCCTGGGGGAGATAGAGCCGCGGGACGATACGCCGCTGTCGCCTTGGGCTTCGGAACGTACCCCTTATCTGCGCGACAACACGTCGCCACCGGTGTTCACGCCTCTGGTCACCTCAGTCGAACCATTCGCGAACGTCCCTCCCGGCACGAAATTCGGACCTGCATCGAGCACTGCGGGGACGCCAGCGGTGAGAATCCAGGCGGCTTCTGAGGATCTTTCGCACATCGTGTTGCAGTCTCAGGCACCGCTGAGCGTGGGCGCGGCAGGATTGAGCCTCTACATGTGGAGCGGTGGTCTCCTCGAGCCGGTGAGCGAACTCCCCGATGGAGAGGGAGGCGCGACGGTGCTCGGTGTGGCGGGCTCCGGGCCTGGGTCGACCCGACATGCCGTCTCGGAAGACGGAACGCGGGTGTTCTGGGCTCCTACGGCCGGGTATAACGCCGCGGGAATTAGTCTCCCCGCTCTGTATCTGAGAGACCTTGAGGCGGATGAGACGATCCGTCTGGACATCGTGCAGCCTGGGGGGAGCGGCGCGGGAGAACCGCTTCCCGCTTTCCAGGGTGCGAGCGAAGACGGAGACGTCGTCTTCTTCACCGATTCCGAGGACTTGACCGAAGACTCGAGCCCGACGGGCCGGGATCTCTACCGATGCGAGGTCGACGTCGACCTTGGATGCGTCGAGTTGACGAACCTCAGCGCTCCGCTGCCTGGCTCAGGTGAAAGCGCCGGTGTTTTCGACCAGGTGACGGCGCTAAGCGACGATGGGGAGCAGCTGTACTTCGTGGCGACGGGCGTACTCGACGAAGGGGCGAATGGAGAAGGGGACGTAGCAGTAGCAGGCCAGCCGAACCTCTACATCTGGCGGGAGAGTGAGGGCCTGCGGTTCGTCGCCCGTCTGTCTGAGAGGGATTACGGCACGTGGGGAGGAGCCCCGAGCCGGATCGGGTATGAGTCTCAGCTGACCGCCGCGGCTTCCCCAAGCGGGAGATACCTGGCCTTCACCTCCGACCAGAGCCTGACCGGATACGAAAACCGAAACGCCCAGGGAGAGCTTAATGCCGAGGTGTTCCTCTATGACTCTCTGACCGATCAGCTGCACTGCGTCTCCTGTAGTCCTTCCGGCGCGGCTGCTGTAGGAGAGCAGGTTCCTTCTCAGCCGGGTAAAGCCCAAACGATGGATCCGGGCGGCATCTGGGGAGGACGATGGGCGGCGGGGCTCCTGCCGGAGTTTTCGATAACCGAGCCGGTCTCGACCGGTAACGGACGCACTCTCTATCGCTCCCGCTCGGTTCTAGACAACGGACGGGTGTTCTTCAATGCCGCCGACGGCCTCGTGGCGGCGGACTCGAACGGCAGCTGGGACGTGTACCAGTACGAGCCGATCGGAACCGGCAGCTGCGTCAGTTCCTCGGCGGGCGCCGCCGTCGCACGTTCGGGCGAAGGGTGCATAGGCCTGCTCTCCTCTGGCACCGCGGCGGGAGATTCAGGGTTCCTCGACGCCAGCGCCAGCGGCGACGACGTCTTCTTCATGACCCGCGGGCGCCTATCGCCCTGGGACGAGGACGAAGCCTTCGACGTCTACGATGCGCGAGTCAATGGCGTCGCGGCGGTGCGGCCACCGATCGTGGAATGCGCCGGGGCGTCCTGTCAATCCTCCGCCCAGCAGCAGGAATACACCGCGCCCAGCAGTGAGGTGTTCCGCGGCTCGGGGAACCAGCTCCACTGCCCGAAAGGGAAGCGGAAGATCGTCCGGGACGGGAAGCCGCGCTGCGTCAAGAAGAAGAGTTCCAAGGGCAAGAAGCAACGGAAGAAAGCCGGGAAGAACCGGAGGGCGGCTCGATGAGGCGCCGCCCGGAGAAGCCGAGTTCAGTCCCCGTTTCGACCAAGGAGCTTTCGAGAATGCCCAAGCGTGTAATCCGCCTCGCCCTGTCCCTGATGGTTGCCGTCTGTCTACTGGCGGCGCCGTCGGCTGCTTCTGCCGCGCCTTCGCCGTGGTGGGAAGTCGTGACCGGCAGCCGGCCCACCAACCTCTGGATCCCCCAGAACCAGGTGCAGGAAATCAACGCGCCGATTACGCCCTTCTTCCTCTCGGTTGGAGGCACGCCTGCGGGAGCCTTCAACTTTCCCCCCTTCTTTCCGGAATCGACCCCTGAAAACGTCCAGCTGGCCCTGGAAAGTGTTTATGGCGCCGGCAACGTGGAAGTCACGGGTGGGCCGGGAGGAGTGGCCCCGCTGATCGTCACCTCGAAAGGGGCGGACGCGGGCAAAATCGTCCCAATGGTCGAAATAGGACCGTCCGGCAGCGTGAAACTCGTGCAGGCCGGCGGCAGCGGGCGGCTGACCCTCAGCGTCATCAATATCGGCGACGCGCCGGTGGATGGCTCCTCCAGCCCAGTCACCATTGTCAACGAACTGCCGGAAGGCGTCGAAGCGGGTGGCGGGATCGAAGCCGTTGCCGGCGGGAACGGCGGCGCCGGGCCCGTCGACTGCAAAATCGAAGGAGGCGTCAAAGTCGTTTGCTCATTCGAAGGAGAGCTGCCGCCCTTCGAGGCGATCGAAGTCGAAGTCCTCGCCAGGCTGACGGGCGAACCGCCTGTTGCGGGGGCCCCTGGAAAAGTGACCATCTCCGGCGGGGGGGCACCTTCGCGCACGGTCTTTCAGGAGATCAAAGTCAGCCCAGAAAAAACGCCGTTCGGAATCGAGCGCTTCTCTTCCAATGTGGAAGAAGAGGGGGGCGGGGCCGCGACCAAAGCAGGGCGGCATCCGTTCCAGCTCACGACCACCATCCAGCTCAACTCTGGCGTGATGGAAGCGGCTGCCAATCGCAGGGAAAGCTCGGTCGAACAGCCCGCGCAGCCGCGCAACCTGCGCTTCCCCCTGCCAGCGGGGCTCATAGGAAATGCAACTGCTGCCCCCACGTGCGATTTCGCGACGTTCATCAACGAGGCGCCGCCGATAAACGAATGCCCCCCCGAGACCGCGATCGGCGCCGTCTCGGCGCTGATAGTCGAAGAAATGAACCTCGGCTTCGCGCGGGCGGCGGTTCCGGTCTTCAACCTGCCGCCGGCGATCGGAGAACCGGCACGGCTGGGATTCACCTTCTCCGGCGTTCCGGTGATCGTCACCACGGCGGTCGATCCGGACAACGAGTACCGCATCATTGCCAGCGTCAGCAACACGCCTCAGGTGGCACAGTTCCTCTCGAGCACGCTGACGATATGGGGGGCCCCGGGGGATCCCCGGCATGACAACGCGAGGGGCTGGAACTGCATCTGGACCTTCGAAGACCTGGGGCCGTGCGAGCGGCCCTCTGGCCTGACCGAAGACGCCTTCCTGCGCCAGCCGGTCTCCTGCGTCACCCCGCTGGACTTCCAGGCGCAGGCCGAACCGTGGAACACCCCGCTCGGGAGCCTTGTGGAGGAAGCCGGCGTCGACCAGGGGACGCTGAGCGGCTGCAACCAGATCCCGTTCAGCCCGAGCATCTCGGCGACCCCGTCGAGCAAGGCAACCGAAGGCTCGAGCGGCCTCGCGTTCGAGCTCGACATGCCCAATGCCGGGCTGCTGAACAAAGACGCCGTCGCCGAAGGGCAGGCGAAGAAGGTCGAAGTGACCCTTCCGAAGGGGGTCACCGTCAACCCGTCCCAGGCCGAAGGGCTGGGGGCCTGCAGTCCGGCGGACTACGCCCGGGAGACGGCGAGCTCGCCTCCGGGGCAGGGATGCCCGGAGGCGGCGAAGATCGGCAGCGTCAACGTGACGACGCCGCTGCTCGAGGAGGAAGCGAAAGGCTCCGTGTACATCGCCTCCCCCTACGACAACCCCTTCGACTCTCTCCTTGCCCTGTACATGGTCGTGAAGATCCCGGAGCGCGGGATCCTCATCAAACAGGCGGGCAAGGTGGAGCTCGACCCGAAGACGGGGCAGCTCGTCTCCACGTTCGACGATCTGCCCCAGGTCCCCTTCGAGACGTTCAGCCTGAACTTCTTCGGGGGGGATAGAGCGCCGTTGGTGATGCCGCCCAAGTGCGGGACCTACGACATCGTCGCGAAGTTCACGCCTTGGCACGCGTCGAACCCGGACAGCCCGCTGCCGAGCGAGGTCATCACGAAGACCAGCTCGTTCACGGTCGACCGGGGCACGAACGGCGGTCCCTGCCCGAGCGGAACGCCCCCGTTCAAGCCCGGGTTCACCGCCGGCACCACCAACAACGCTGCTGGTAGCTATTCGCCGTTCACGGCTCGTTTGACTCGAAACGACGGCGAACAGGAGTTCAGCCGTTTCTCGCTCAAGCTGCCGAAGGGCGTGATCGGCAAGCTTGCCGGCCTCCAGTTCTGCTCTGAGGCGGGAATCGCCGCCGCCAGAGCGAGGACGGGGCCGAACGGCGGACAGGAAGAGCAACAGAGTCCGAGCTGCCCGGCAGCTTCGGAGATCGGGCGGACCCTTGTGGGGGCAGGCGTCGGGTCGGCCCTCTCATATGCGCCAGGAAAGATTTACCTGGCGGGGCCGTTCCAGGGATCGAAGCTCTCGATCGTCGCCATCACGACGGCCAAGGTGGGTCCGTTCGACCTTGGCAACGTGGTGATCAGGCAGGCGCTGAAGGTCGACTCTGAAACGGCCGAGGTTTCTACGGATGGCGCGGCATCGGATCCGATCCCGCACATCCTCCAAGGAATTGTGGTCCGCGCCAGGGACATCCGCGTGTTCGTGGACAGAGAGAACTTCGTTCTCAATCCCACGAGCTGCGAACGGATGACCACGGGCGCGACCGTGCTCGGCTCGGGTCTTGACCCGGAGTCCCTCGCCGACGATCAGTCGGTTGACGTCGGGGTGTCTTTCCAAGCGGCCGACTGCGCCAACCTCGGCTTCAAGCCGAAGCTGTCGCTGCAGCTGCTCGGCAGCACGAAGCGAACCGGCACTCCGCGCTTGAAAGCTGTTCTGAACGCCCGGCCGGGGGACGCGAACATCGGGCGGGCACAGGTCACCCTGCCCCGTTCCGCCTTCTTGGAACAGGCCCATATTCGTACGGTTTGCACGAGGGTCCAGTTCCGGGCCGGCGGGGGCAACGGCGAACAGTGCCCGAAAGCGTCCATCTACGGCCGGGCGAAAGCGACCAGCCCCTTGCTCGACGAGCGGCTGAGCGGCCCGGTGTACCTGCGTTCGTCTGACAACGAACTGCCGGACCTGGTGGCTGCCCTGCATTCGAGCAAAGTCGACATCAACGTCGTCGGTCGGATCGACTCTGTCAACGGGCGGCTCCGGAACACGTTCGAGACGGTGCCGGACGCGCCCGTGACGAAGTTCGTGCTCGAA
Source organism: Solirubrobacterales bacterium (assembly GCA_035765335.1). Lineage (GTDB taxonomy): Bacteria > Actinomycetota > Thermoleophilia > Solirubrobacterales > 70-9 > VAYN01. Next base: position 14,209 of record DASTXV010000033.1, on the reverse strand, counting down.
ATGCAGGGTGGTAACAAGGGGCTGATCGTGAACAGCACCAATATTTGTAAAGGGAAGCCCCGGGCGATTGCGGCCTTCAAGGGCCAGAATGGCCGGCGCCACGAATTCAAACCATTGGTCAAAGCGCAGTGCAAAGGGAAGAAAGCCAAGAAAGGCGGCCGGCGCAAGTAGCGCCGGCCGCCTTCGCGGCCTTCCTCTGGCGGCTCGCTTCCTGCGACACCCCGAGGTCACCCGCCCGCCTGGATAGATCAAGTTTTCTATCCATTTTGCAGGTCAAACATGTGTTGGCTTTAGGTTTCCGGTTTATTAGCCGATGCACATGGTTAGTATGCGCGTGATGTTTGCCACCCCCGGCCGCAAGCTGCTGGTCGGCGTGCTCTCGGCAATGGCGCTCTCCCTGGCGCTGGCGCCGAGCGTAGCCACGCCCGCTGGCAAGATCGTCGTCTACGGCGCCCACTCGGGCTCGACGCTGACCCTGAGCACGAAGGGCGGCAAGATCGTCGTCAAGGGCAACATGGCCCGGCACCAGCCCCATGGCTGCCGTTTCACTCGCGGCCACCGGGTGGCGGTCTGCTCGACCCGCCGCGCCAGCTCGATCGAGGTCCAGATGGGCCCCTCCGGCGACTTCGTCCGCGTCGCCGAGCGCCTGCCGTTCCCGCTGACGATCTACCTCGGCGCCGGCTCCGACAAGTTCATCGGCAACGCCGAGCGGGACACCTGCTATCCCGGCGGCGCCCGTCGCAACCGCTGCATCGGCGGCGCCAACAACGACGTCTGCATCACCGGCCCCCGCAACAGCGACTGCGTCGGTGGGCCCGGGGACGACTACTGCCGCCACGGCACCGGTAGCGACGGCTGCTGGGGCGGCCGCGGCAACGACGTCTGCGTCATGGGACCCGGTCAGGATGGCTGCCACGGCGGCCCGGGCAACGACCGCCTCTACGGCGGCGCCCAGCCCGACCAGCTCTACGGCGGCCGCGGCCACGACTATTGCAACGGCGGCCCCGGCTGGGGTAAGTCCCACTCCTGCGACGCCGGACCCAGGCGCTGATCGCCGCATCACTACGAGTTCGCCTGTGGTAGACGATGGTCAGGAATCGAAAGTCACGGTCCGGCTGGCGACGCTCCTACCGTAGACCTTGACAATCATCCGAATCGGCCCTGGATTGAAGCGCTTCTTCTGACCTGGTCTCAGCCGCAGCTTTGGTTGGGCTGAGGCCTCCCGTGGAACGTAGGGCAGTGGCGCCAGTTTGCGAACCACGGCAGCCTTTCGCTTTCCCTGTCGGGCGACGAGGGTGGCTCGGCAGCCGAGCCCGCACCGCACGGTGGCCACTCCTCGGCTCGAGATCGAGGCTTCTACCAGCGGCGACGGGCCGCAGTCGCTTGCAGGGGGACCGGTCGCGGCTTTGATCCGGCCGGCGAACGCGACCGAAACGGTTGCTCCTGCGGGCCAGATGTCGGGGGTATAAGGGCTGCCGACGGCGTATGCCAACTCGGGCGTGTGGGCGGGTATCCGTCGGTCGGCGACGCGAAGGTACATCCCCGTGAACATCGGGTCGATGACCGCGGCTCCATTCGCGCAGCCGCCGACATAGTGCCTGTGCGTGAGCGTGGTGCAGTCGTTGTCATTGGGACCTTTGCAGGCAGCGAGCTGAGTCCAGTCGACATCGCCCTCCCAGCCCCCGCTCCATTCCCCGGGAACTGGAACCACGAGCTCATTGGCACGCACGGTGCCGGCGATCGACGGTAGAGACGTCGACGTGACCTTGCCGTTCCATTGGGGGCTGAGGGTGGTTGCACCGCGGCTCGAGGTGACACGGAATACGCTCGGGACAGGGGCACCCGCGGTCTCGACGATCCTCCCCTCCGTGAACGGGGTGCAGGTCCGGAGGTCGACGGTACAGGCCTCCCATGACCAGCTCTCGTCATCTGGATTGGTCTGGGAGTTGGCGATCATCCTGCCGCCGCCCTCAGGGGTGAGGATCGCCTGGATCGAGGCGCTCTCGGCCGCCGAGGCGGGGGAGTGGGCCAGCGTTCCGGCGACGAGCGCCAGGACGAAGATCGTCACAGTCCTCTGCCATTTGATCATCGAGATGCGTCCTCTTGCTAAGCGTGGACGAGGATGACCCTGACCGCGAGGGCCAGGCTGGCGACGGCGAAGAGCTGGGCGCTGACCGCAACCACGAGGACCCAGCCCTTGATGCTGTTCTTCCTCTGCGCGCTGGCGAGGACCTTGATCTCGGTTGCCGCCACCCGTTGCTCCGCTACCTCCGGCGCGTCGCTCCAGTGAGATTTCACGGCTTTCTTCAGCTCATCCGGTTCGACTGCCTGGTAGTGGAGGGGGACGTTGGTAACGATCCCGGCCAGGGTCGCGGTGATGAAACCTGCAAGGGCGCATCCCAGCCATGGCTCCGCGCCGGCCGGTAACTCGTATTTCTCCACTCCCGTCAATACAGCGACGAGCCCGAACAGCAGCGAGACGATCGTGCCCGAAGAGGTGATGACCGCGAGCCCGCGTTTTTCGATCGACTCCTTGCGCTCGTCCTGCTGCGCGACCTGGTCTTTGACGTATTCGACGTAGACCGTGCTTCCTCTGTCGCTCATGCGCTTATTCCGAGGGAGCCTTCAACCCGCCGCTGGTACCGAAGCCTTCTGACGGATCATCCTCGGCCTCCTCCTCGAGTTGAGGATCTTCGCCGGCGTGATCCAGCGGCTCTAGTTCGGAGATCGACTCGATCTGGTTGCCGACCCCGAACCCTGCAGTCGGATCATCCTCGTCAGGCGCCTCGGGCTGGCTGTCCAGCTCCTCGTCCTCGGGCCCTGGATGCTCAGGATGAGTTCCTCTGCTCATGGAGTCATACGCTAATACGACAGCGGCCCCAGATGCAACTCTTACAGCCCCATCGTCTTGCCGATGATCTCTTTCATGATCTCGTCGGTGCCGCCGCCGATCGGGCCTAGGCGGGCGTCGCGGACGGCGCGCTCGATGCCGTACTCGCGCATGTAGCCGTAGCCGCCGTGGATCTGGAGGGACTGGTCGGCGATCTCGAGGACGGCGCGCTGGGTCATCAGCTTCGCCATCGAGACCTCCTGGATGCAGCCCTGGCCGCTGTGGAAGAGGCGGAGGGCGTTGTAGGTGAGGGCGCGGCTGGCCTCGGCCTTGGTCGCCATCTCGGCGACGTGGTGGCGGATCGCCTGGAACTTGCCGATCGGGCGGCCGAAGGCTTCGCGGTCTGAGGCGTAGGCGACGGTGGTCTCTATGAGGCGCTGCATCGCGCCGACGGCGCCGATCGCCATCAGCAGCCGCTCCCAGGCGAAGTTGGCCATGATCAGCTTGAAGCCGCCGTTCTCCTCGCCGAGCAGGTTCTCCGCCGGCACCTCGACGTCGGTGAAGGAGATTTCGCCGGTGTCGGAGGAGTGCCAACCCATCTTCTCCAGCTTCGCCGAGACCTCGTAGCCGGGCATCTCGCTCTCGAGCACGAGGAAGGAGATGCCGCCGTGGCCGCCCTCCTCGCTGGTCTTGCAGGCGCAGACGAGGAAGTCGGCCCGGACGCCGTTGGTGATGAACGTCTTGGCGCCGTTGACGACGTAGGTATCGCCATGCCGTTTGGCGGTGGTGGAGAGGGAGGCGACGTCGGAGCCGGCGCCGGGCTCGGTGATCCCGAGGGCGCCGATCTTCTCGCCGGCGATCCCGGCGGGCAACCAGCGCTGCTTCTGCTCCTCGGTGCCGAACTTGAAGATCGGCGGCATCGCGATCGAGGCGTGGGCGTTGAGGCCGGCCGCGACCCCGCCGGAGCCGCCGGAGCGGGCTAGCTCCTCGACCCAGACGGCGTCATGCAGGTGGGTGCCGCCCTGGCCGCCGAGTTCCTCGGGGAACTTGAGGCCGAGGAATCCCAGCTCAGCGCAGCGGCGGAAGAGCTCCCGCGGGAATTCCCGCGCCGCCTCCCACTCGTCGACGTTCGGGGCGATCTCTTTGGCGACGAAGCGGGAGACGGTCTCCCGCAGCTCCTCGTGCTCCTCGCTGAACGGCGGCAGCGTGGCGCGGGCGCCGCTGTCCTTGACGACGGTCACGACGCGCCCTCGCTCGAGCCCGGCGCCTCCCAGTCCTCGAGCATCCGGTAGCCGCGCCCCGCGTGGTCGAAGCCGAGCAGGTCGCCCTGCGGGTTCTTCTTGCCGCCGTGGTGGTAGGCGCGCACCTCGGCGATCTTGTCGTCGCGGATCAGGAACCACTCGGTGCCGCGGTCGAGCCGCTTGGCGCCGCTGTTGGGGTCGCGCCAGGTCATCGTCCACTCGATCACGACCTGGTCGCCCTGCTCGATCGCGTTCTCGACGTACCACTGGGCGTCAATCGTGGAGACGCCGAGGGCGGCGTAGCCCCCGATCGTCTCCGCCCCCTCATGCGGGCCGAGGCGCGTGTAGTAATGGACGGCGTCGTCGGTGAAGTGCGACGACACCAGCTCGGCGTCGCCGCTGTTCAACGCCTCGTAATAGGCGCGGACCCGCTCGGCCCCGGTCATGCTTTAAAGCCCGTAGCTGCGGCCGATCACGTCGAGCATGACCTCGTCGGTGCCGGCGCCGATGCGGTTGAGGCGGACGTCGCGGTAGGCGCGCTCGATCTCGTACTCCTTCATGTAGCCGTAGCCGCCGAGGATCTGGACGCACTCGTCGGCGACCTCGCAGGCGATCCGGGAGGCGAAGAGCTTGGCCATCGTGATCTCGCGCACCGGGTACTCGCCGTTGCCGAAGCGCCAGGCGGTCGAGTAGGTGAACTGCTTGGCGGCCTCGGTCTTCGTCGCCATCTCGGCGAACTTGTGGCGGATCGCCTGGAACTTGCCGATCGGGCGACCGAAGGCTTCGCGCTCCTTCGCGTACTCGAGGGTCTTCTCGATCATCCGCTCCGCCCCCGCGTGGCAGCCGGCGGCGGCGACCAGTCGCTCGCCCTGGAGCTCCCAGGCGATGTGGTAGAAGCCCTTGCCGACCTCGCCGAGCACGGCGTCGGCGGGGACGCGGACGTCTTCGAAGGCGAGTTCGCCGGTGTCGGAGGCGTGCATCCCCATCTTCTCCAGCTCGCTGGAGACGGAGAAGCCGGGGACCTTCTCGCCGTTCTCGTCGCGCAGGTCGACGACGAAGAGGGTGATGCCGGCGTGGCGCTCCTCCGGATCGGTCTTGCAGACGAGGACGATGAAGTCGGCGCGAGGGCCGTTGGTGATGAAGGTCTTGGAGCCGTTGATCACGTATTCGTCACCGTCGCGGATCGCGGTGGTGCGGATCCCGGCGACGTCGGAGCCGGCGCCCGGCTCGGTGATCCCCAGCGAGCCGATCTTGTCGCCCTTCAGCCCTGGTTCCAGGTACTTCTTCTTCTGCTCCTCGGTGCCGAGCAGGTGGATCGGGGGGAGAACCATGTCGGTCTGGACCGCGAAGCCCATGTTGGTGCCGCCGGAGCCGGAGTAGCTCATGCACTCGGCCCGGACCAGCGAGTAGAAGTAGTCGCCGCCCTGGCCGCCGTACTCCTCCGGGAAGCAGAGGCCGAGGTAGCCGAGATCGCCAGCGCGCTTCATCGCCTCGGTCGGCCAGTAGGTGTCCTCCCACTCGTTGCGGTGAGGCCAGAGCTCCTTTTCCACCCACGACTGCATCGACTCGCGCAGGTCTTCGTGCTCCTGGGTGAAGATGAAGTGCTTGCGCCCGGACTCGAAGTCGGGCTTGATGACGCTGCTGGAGCCGTTGGTCGCGGTCGTCACTGGTCTCTCCCTCTCGTAGTTCCCTCGTCTGCGAAGTGGACAGTAGCACTTCCCACTTTCAGCACTGCTAGGGTTCGGACGGATGAGTCAGGGCAATGACCAGTGGGGGGGCGAGAAGGTCGCCTACGAGGTGACGGACGGCGTCGCCACGGTGACGCTGAACGACCCGGAGAAGCGCAACATGCTCTCCGGCCAAATGCTGCACGAGCTGGTCGAGGCGATGAAGCTGGCCAAAGCCTCCGACGAGGTGCGGGCGGTCGTCCTCACCGGCTCCGGCGAGAAGGTCTTCTGCGCCGGCGCCGACCTCGGCGGTTTCGCCGCCGACGTGCCGCTGGTCGCCAAACACTTCGCCTCCGACCTCTTCCTCGAGTTCTTCCGGCTGATGCCGCGGCTCGGCAAGCCCTCCCTCTGCGCCGCCAACGGCCACGTGCTGGCGGGGGGGATGGGCCTCGCCCTCTCCTGCGACCTGGTGATCGCCAAGGAGGGCGCCACCTTCGGCACCCCCGAGATCAACGTCGGCGCCTTCCCCTACATGATCATGTCGATCATCTACCGCAACGTCCCGCGCAAGAAGGTCAATGAGATGATGCTGCTGGGCGAGCGGCTCTCGGCGGAGCAGGCGGTCGAGTACGGGCTCGCCAACAAGGTGGTGCCGGCGACGGAGTTCGACGCCGCGGTCGGCGAGTGGGCGGCAAAGCTGGCCTCGAAGAGCCCGGTGCTGATGCGTCTCGGTCACGACGCCATGTACCGGCAGCAGGACATGGCGCTCGACGACGCGCTCGAGTTCCTCCGCTCCCAGCTCTCCCTCACCTTCACGACCGAGGACATCGTCGAGGGGGTCACCGCCTTCTTCGAGAAACGCGACCCGCAGTGGAAAGGACGCTAGTGGCGACCGAGGAGAAAGCCGGGAACCTGTTGCCGGGCACGGCCCCGCTGGCCGAGCTGACCGCGCAGCTGCACGAGCGCCGCGAGAAGGCGAGGCTCGGCGGCGGCGAGGCGAAGATCGCCAAGCAGCACGAGCGCGGCAAGCTGACCGCGCGCGAGCGGATCGACCTGCTGGTCGACGAGGGCAGCTTCGTCGAGATGGGGATCCACGGCCGACCCCACTTCGCCCAGCGGGCGATGGACGGGGTCGAGGCGCCGGCCGACGGCGTGGTCACCGGCTGGGGAGACGTCGACGGCCGCCCGACCTGCATCGCCGCCTACGACTTCACCGTGATGGCCGGCTCGATGGGGATGACCGGCGAGCTCAAGGTCACCCGACTGCGCGAGATGGCGCTGCAGAAGCGGATGCCGTTCATCTGGCTGCTCGACTCGGCCGGCGCCCGCATCCAGGAGGCGGCGGGCTCGCTCTTCGCCGGCTCCGGCCACCTCTTCCGCGAGGAGGTCGAAATGTCGGGGGTGATCCCGATGGTGGCGGCGATGATGGGCCCCTGCGCCGCCGGCACCGCTTACATCCCGGCGCTCAGTGACTTCGTGCCGATGGTCTCGGGGCAGGGCGCGATGGCGCTCGCCGGCCCGCACCTGACCAAAGCCGTCACGGGCGAGGAGATCTCGATGGAGGACCTCGGCGGCGCCAAGGTCCACTGCCGCAAGTCCGGGGTGGGGGACCTTGAGGTGAAGGACGACGAGGAGTGCATCGCCGCCGTCCGCAAGTACCTCTCCTACTTCCCGACCAACTGCGAGGAGAAGGCGCCGGTCATCGACACCTCCGACCTCGAGGAGCGGATGTCGGAGAAGCTGATGGAGATCGTCCCCGAGTCGCCGCGGCAGCCGTACGACATGTACGACGTGATCCGCGAGATCGTCGACGACGGCGACTGGTTCGACCTCAAGCCGAAGTTCGCCAAGAACGTGATCACCTGCCTCGCCCGCTTCGGTGGCCAGCCGGCGGGGATCATCGCCAACCAGCCCAAGCACCTGGCCGGCGTCCTCGACAACGACTCGGCCGACAAGGCCGCCCGCTTCATCAACCTCTGCGACGCCTTCAACATCCCGCTCGTCTTCCTCCAGGATGTGCCCGGCTTCATGGTCGGCTCGAAAGTCGAGCACGCCGGCATCATCCGCCACGGGGCGAAGATGCTCTACGCGGTCAGCCGCGCCACCGTGCCGAAGGTGACCGTGGTCGTCCGCAAGGCCTACGGCGCCGGCTACTACGTGATGTGCGGCAAGGCGTACGAGCCGGACCTGATCGTCGCCTGGCCCGGGGCCGAGATCTCGGTGATGGGGGCCGAGGGCGCGGTCGAAATCATCGGCCGCTCGATGATCGAGGCCTCCGACGACCCGGAGGCGACCCGGGAGACCATGCTGAACGCGGTCCGCCAGCAGATCGACCCCTACATCGCCGCCGGCAACGCGGTGATCGACGACATCATCGACCCGCGGGAGACCCGGCCGACGATCGTCAAGGCGCTGCGGATGGCGCGCAACAAGCAGGTCGAGAAGCCGAGGAAACGACACGGCGTCATGCCGGTCTAGGAGACGAGATGAGCTCTTTCGACGATCCGGTGATCATCAGCTGCTCGATCAGCGGCGTGATCGCCAATCGCGACCAGTGCCCGGCGATCCCCTACACGCCGGAGGAGTACGCGGCGGAGGCGCGGCGCGCCGTCGACGAGGGCGCCTCGCAGATCCACATCCACGCCCGCAAGCCCGACGGCACGCCCTCCTACGAGGTCGAGGACTTCCAGGCGATCACCGAGGCGATCCTGGCCGAGGTCGGCGACGTGATCGTCAACTACTCGACCGGCGCGATCGGGATCCCGATCGAGAAGCGGATCGAGTACCTGCGCGCCTGCCGCCCCGATGTCGCCGCCCTGAACATGAGCTCGATGAACTACGCGAAGTACTCGAAACGGCGCAAGGACTTCGTCTTCAAGGCCGTCTTCGAGAACAGCTTCGACACGATCGTCGAGTTCATCACCGCGATGAAGGAGATCGGGATCAAGCCCGAGCACGAGTGCTTCGACTCCGGCCACGTCGCCAACCTCGACCCGCTGATCGACATGGGGCTGCTGGAGCCGCCGCTGCAGATCTCGCTGGTGATGGGGGTGACCGGCGGCATCCGGCCGACCCCGCGCAACGTCACCCTGATGTCCGACCAGATCCCCGGCGGCCCGGAGGGGCCGAACCAGTGGCAGGTGATCGGGATCTCCCGCGACCAGTGGAAACTGCTGGCGGCCTCGCTGGTGCTGGGCGGCAACGTCCGCGCCGGGGTCGAGGACAACCTCTACCTGCCGAACGGCGAGATGTGCCGCTCCAACGGCGACCTGATCGCGAAGGCGCGGCAGATGGCCGAAGACATCGGCCGCCGGCCGGCCAGCGTCGCCGAGGCGCGCGAGCTGCTGGGGGTCCCGAGGCGTGAGCGCTCTACCGCTTAGCGACGTCAAGGTCCTCGACCTCACCCGGCTGCTGCCGGGCGGCTTCTGCTCGTTGCTGTTGGCCGACCTCGGCGCTGAGGTGCTGAAGGTCGAGGACACCGGCATGGGCGACTACATTCGCTGGGCGCCGCCCTACTACGGCAGCGACGAGCAGCAGGCGCTGGGCACGCGCTCCTCGCTCTACCTCTCGCTCAACCGCGGCAAGCGCTCGGTCCGTCTCGACCTCAAGAGCGAGGCGGGGAAGGAGGCGCTGCTGCGCCTCGTCCGCGCCCACGACGTCGTCCTCGACGGCTTCCGCCCCGGCGTCCTCGACCGGCTCGGGGTCGGCTACGAGCGGATGCGCGAGGAGAACCCGGGTGTCGTCTTCTGCGCGATCACCGGCTACGGCCAGGACGGCCCCTACACCCAGCGCGCCGGCCACGACATGAACTACCTCGGCCTCGTCGGCCTACTCGGCCTCACTGGCGCCAAGGACGGCCCGCCGGTGCAGTCGGCGGGCCAGATCGCCGACCTCGGCGGCGGCGCCCTGATGGCGGCCTTCGGGGTGATGGCGGCGCTGCACGAGCGCCGGCGCTCCGGCGAGGGCCAGATGGTCGACGTCTCGATGGCCGACGGCGCCCTCTCCTGGCTGGCGATGGTCGCCGGCCGCTACTTCTGCGACGGTGAGGTGCCGCGGCGCGGCGAGCAGCAGCTCGCCGGCGGCCTCGTCTGCTACCTGCCCTATGAAGCGTCTGACGGCTGGGTCACCTGCGGCGCCCTGGAGCCGAAGTTCTGGGCTGCCTTCTGCAACGGCGTCGACCGCCCCGACCTGGTCGAGAAGCAGTTCGAGGCGCCGGGGTCGGAGTCCTGGGAGGAGGTCGCCGCCGTCTTCCGCTCTCGCACGCGCGACGAGTGGCTCGCCTTCAACGACGAGCACGACTGCTGCATCGAGCCGGTCCTCGACCTCGACGAGGCGCTCGACTCGGAGCTGGTGCGGGCGCGCGGGATGGTCATCGAGCTCGAGCAGCCCGAGCTGGGGACCGTGCGCCAGCTCGGCAACCCGGTGAAGCTGAGCCGCACCCCGGCCGACACCAGCCGCCCGGCGCCCGCCTTCGGCGAGCACACCGACGAGATCCTGCGCGAGGTCGGCTACTCCGAGGAGGAGATCGCGGCGATGAAGGAGTCCGGTGCCGTCGCCGGTCCCGCCGCCGAGCCCCAGGGGGAGTTCCGCGCATGAGCCCAGCTGACACTGATGCCCAGCAGAGCGAGGGCCTGCTGCGGATGCGCGAGCTGGCGGAGGCCTCCGGGGTCCCCGCGCCGACGATCAAGCACTACCTGCGCGAGGGCCTGCTGCCGGAGCCGGTGAAGACCAGCCGCAACATGGCCTACTACCCGCCCGAGTTCGTCGACCGGATCAAGCTGATCAAGCGCCTGCAGGAGGAGCGCTACCTGCCGCTGAAGGCGATCAAGGACGTCCTCGACGCCAGGGAGCGCTCTCGCACCAGCGCCGCCGAGGTCCGCAAGCGCTACGGCGTCCCGAAGGAGGTCCTCGATCGGCTCGCCGAGCTCGAGGTCCTCACCCCGAACAGCCGTGGCTACTCGCCCTCCGACGTGACGATCATCGAGGCGATCAGCCGCTTCCGCGCCGGCGGCTACGACGAGCAGATCGGCTTCACCGTCTACGACACCCTCCGCTACAAAGCGGCGCTGGAAGAGCTGGTCCGCCAGGAGGTCGACGTGGTGATGGAACGGCTCGCCGGCGAGGTGCCGCCGGAGCGGGTGGTGGAGATGCTCGAAGCCGGAGCCCAGCCGCTGCAGGATCTGATCGCGGCCCTGCACACGAAGCTGATGGTCGCCGAGCTCGAGCGGCGCGGCTAGAGGCGCTCGCGACTAACGTCGCTCGCCGGCCGAGGCCAGCGCCTCGCGCTCGGCTTCGATCTCGACGACGCAGGTGAGGGCGTTGGTCCTCTCGGCCACCTCGAGTGCTTCGTCCAGCGCCGTCGCCACGCCGTCCCGGCCGGCGGCGTGCCGCGCCCGGCCGAGCGCCAGCAGCGCGATCGGCAGCGACCAGAGAAGCCCGCGTTCGCGGGAGACCCGGACCGCCCATTCCGCCTCCGTGATCGCCTCTTCGGTGCGACCGACGCCGATCAGCGCGTTGGCGCGCAGCTGCGAGCGCCAGCCCTCCATCTCACCGCCGATCTTCATCGCCTCGCGGTAGATCCGGTCGGCTTCCTCGATCGAGTCCAGCGCCTCCTGGTATTCCTCGGCCGCCAGCTGCGTCCAGGCGAGGTTGGCGATCGCGAGGCTGCGGGAGAAGACGTCGCCGATCCGCTCGGTCAGCTCGCAGTTGCGTCGCGCCACCGCCAGCCCCCCCTCGACGTCCCCGCGCATCGCCATCAGGCCGGCCTGGTTGCTGCGCACCCAGCTCGCCGTCTCCGGGTCCTCCGCCGCCGCGGAGATCTCCAGCGCCCGTTCGAAGTACGGCTCGGCGCCGTCGAGGTCGTCCTGCTCGCGCCGCACCATTCCTTTGCCCATCTCGGCCCAGGCGAGGGGGGTGTTGAGGATGATCCCGGCCCCGACGGAGAGGTCGCCGTCGGCGATCTCGATCAGCTCGTCGAGGGCGCGGTCGAAGCCGGCGAAGTCGGCGGCGATCAGGTGCGCGTAGGCGCCGGCGGCGCGGATCGCGACCCGCAGGTGGGGGTCGCCGGCCTGGTCGGCGAGCCGGTTCATCTCCTCGACCTGCTCCAGCCACTCGTCGGTGTGGAGCTGCAGCCCCGGGCGCCCCGAGGCGGACATCTTCAGCAGCACGATCGAGTGGAGGTCGCCGCGGCGGTCGGCGATCACCTCGGCTTCGTCCAGCAGCTGCGCCTGTTCCTCGAGGTCCATCCCGACGCGCCAGGCGAACTGGATCTGGGCGAGGCGGGAGGCGATTCCCAGCGCGTCGCTCTCCTCGTTCACCTCCAGCTCCGCCGCCAGCTCCATCGTCTCGTGCCAGAGGCGCATCGCGTCCCGGGGGCGGCTGTGGCCGGCCCAGTGGGCGGCGCGGGCGGACCAGCGGGCGGCTTCGAGCGTCTCGCCTCCCTGCTTGAGGTGGTCGGCGATCAGCGCCGCCCGCTCGTCGTGACGGTCGGGCGGGCTCAGCTCGATCGTCGCCCGCGCGGCGGCCGCGTGGGTCGCCTGCCGCTGGCTCGCGAGCTGGGTCCCGTAGGCGACCTCGCGGGTGAGCGGGTGGCGGAAGGCGAGGACCCGCTCGGGGTAGAGCTCGGCTTCGTAGAGGAAGCCGCCGTCGATCAGCTCGCGCAGCGCCCCCTCCATCGCCTCCGCGTCGAGGCCGGCGGCCATCCCCAGCGCCTCGGCGCCCACCTCCTTGCCGAGCACGGAGGCGACCTGGAGGAGCTGCTTGGCGTCGTGGCCGAGGCGGTCGATCCGCGCCGCCAGGACCGCCTGCACGGTGACCGGGACGCCCGCGTCCTCGATCGGCCGGGCCAACCGGTAGGCGCCCCGCTCGCCCTCCAGGTGACCGCATTCGGCCAGCTCGCGGACGATCTCCTCGATGAAGAAGGGGTTGCCGCCGGTCCGCTCGTGGATCGGCTCGTCGACCCCGTCCAGGGAGGGATGCTCGCCGGCGAGGTCGCGCAGCAGCTTCGCCGTGTCGGCGCGGTCGAGCGGCTGCAGCGGGATCGTCCCGTAGCGCGGGGAGTCGGACCAGTCCGGCGAGTACTCGGGCCGGTAGTTGACCAGGACCAGCGTCGGCGTCCCGGCCATGCCCTCGATCAGCCCGTGCAGCATCGCCTGGCTGCCCTCGTCGATCCAGTGCAGGTCCTCGACGATCAGGACCAGGGTCTTGCGGCGGGCCGGGTTGCTGACCAGGCGGCAGAGGAACTCCCCGAGCGCCCGGCCGCGGCCCTCCGGGTTCATCTTCGGGGCCGGCCGCTCGGGATCGGGAACGCCGAGGAAGTCGAAGACCAGCGGCAGGTCGTCGGCGAAGGACGGGTCGAGGAGGAGCGAGCGGCCGGCGATCTTCTCCCGCGTCAGCTGCTCGGGGTCCTGGTCGCCGATCCCGTAGAAGGAGCGCAGCATCTGCAGGATCGGCATGAAGGGGATCGCCTTCCCGTGCGCCTGCGCCTGGGCCTCGAAGACCTCCAAGCCCTCGGTGCGGCAGCGCTGGGCGAACTCGTGGCAGAGGCGGCTCTTGCCGATCCCGGGTTCGGCGACGATCCCCACCGCCTGGGCCTCGCCGTCCCTCGCCCGCTCCAGGGCGGAGTCGAGCTGCGCCAGCTCTCCCTCCCGGCCGACGAACCTGGAGAAGCCGCGCTCGCGGGCGAGGTCGAGCCGCGAGCGGGCCTGGCCGACCCCGGCGAGCTCGAACACCTGCACCGGGCGGCTCGCGCCCTTGATCTCGAACTCGCCGAGCTCGCGCAGGTCGAGGTAGCCGCGCGCCAGCTCAGCCGTGCCCTCGGTTAGGTAGGCCTTGCCGGGCTCGGCCAGGGCCTCCATCCGCTGCGCCAGGCCGACCGTGTGGCCGATCGCCGTGTAGGCGGAGCCGCCGCCGCCGTCGATCGCGCCGGCGACCACCTCGCCGGAGTTGATCCCGATCCGGGTCGAGAAGTTGAGGCCCTTCTCCCGCCGCAGCTCGCCCGCGTACTCGGCGACCTCCTCGAGCATCTGCAGGGCGGCGTAGCAGGCGCGCCGCGCGTGGTCCTCATGCGCGACCGGGGCGCCGAAGACGGCCATGATCCCGTCGCCGGTGAACTTGTCGACGGTGCCCTCGAACCGGGTCACCGTCGCCGCCAGGGTCGAGAAGAAGCGCTGCATGATCTTGCGCCACTCCTCCGGGTCCTCCTGCTCGGCGAGGTCCATCGAGCCGCTCACGTCCGCGAACAGGACAGTTACCTGCTTGCGCTCCGCGTCGTCCTTGATGGCGGCTTGCACGGCATCTCCAGGTTACGCCCCCTGCCCCTGTTCCTTGTGTGACGCTGCCTATACTGCCGGTGCCGATTGACTAGTCAATCAATGGGGAGATCCCGCCTTGCGCGTCGCTGCCGTACAGCTCAATTCGAACGGTGAAAAGGAACGGAACCTGGCCGCGGCCGAGCGCCAGGTGCGGGCGGC
>DASTXV010000032.1:0-7748 GCA_035765335.1 Solirubrobacterales bacterium | reverse complement strand
GCCGACGAGCTGATGGGGCGGCGGATGGAAATCGGCGTCGTCGCCGTGCTCGGGCAGCTGCGGGCGAAGCGCAACTGGCACCGGATCGCCCGTGAGTGGGTTTATGCAGACCCGCCGGCGACCGAGCTGGGCGAGCTCGAGTGGGACTATTTCGAGGAGCGAGGGGTCAAGCGAACGCCCGGTTTGGCCGAAACGTTCTGAACTTGTCCCCCCAAGGAGGAACGATGCGCAGGATCAAACGCGGTTGGGCTTTGACGAAGAAGAGCTGGGCGCTGCTGAGGGAGCACCCCTCGCTGATCCGCTTCCCGCTCTACGGCGCGGTGGCGACCACCCTGCTGGCGATCGTCTTCCTCGGCCCGGGGCTCTACCTGTTCGAGGAGGACCAGCTGGCCGGGGCGATCCCGCTGATCGTGATCGGCGTCTACGTCCTCAGCTTCGTCGGCTTCTACTTCAGCGTCGGCCTCGCCGCCTGCGCCGACATGATCTTCCGCGGCCAGGAGGCGACCGTCTCCGACGGCCTCGCCGTCGCCCGCACCCGCCTCGCCCAGATCAGCGGCTGGGCCGCGGTCTCGGCAGCGATCAGCCTGGTCATGGGGCTGCTCGAAAACCAGGGTGGGACGCTCGGCACGATCGCCGCCCGCCTGGTCGGGATGGCCTGGACCCTGGTCACCTTCCTGGCGGTGCCGGTGATCGCGATCGAGGGCACCGGCCCGTTCGAGACGATCAAGCGCTCGGCCTCGCTGTTCCGCGAGCGCTGGGGCCAGCAGATCACCGGCAACATCGCGATCGGCGCCGCGGTCTTCCTGCTCGGGGTGCTGCCGGCGGCGGCGCTGATCGTCGCCGGGGTCGTCCTCTGGTCCTCGGCCGCCTTCGCCGGGGCGCTGCTGGTGATCGTCGGAGCGCTGGTGCTGGCGATCGCGCTGCTGGTCTCCCGCGCGCTCACCGGCATCTTCGGCGTCGCCCTCTACCGCTACGCCCTCGACGGCGAGGTGGTCGGCGGCTTCACCCAGGAAGACCTCGAGTCGGCGGTGAAGGTGAAGGGCGGCCGCAACGCCCCGCCGACGGCGACGCCGGGCACGATCTGAGC
Organism: Solirubrobacterales bacterium; assembly: GCA_035765335.1. Classification (GTDB taxonomy): domain Bacteria; phylum Actinomycetota; class Thermoleophilia; order Solirubrobacterales; family 70-9; genus VAYN01. Next base: position 6,661 of record DASTXV010000032.1, on the reverse strand, counting down.
GACTGGCGAGTTGTGGCCCCTATAGCCGCCCCAACTCGCCACTCGTTCACCTGACCCGGGCGAAGAAGGAGAAGATCCCCAGCGACTCGCCGGCTTTGAACACCTCTTTGCCGTCGCCGAAGGCCTCGTTGAGGGGGCCGGCGGCGTAGGGCGAGAGGGAGGAGAGGGAGACGCCGGCGAGCTCTCCCGTGTTGGGGTCGAAGCTCGGGCTGGAGCCGAATTCGACCTGACCGATCGGGCCGACCGCCGAGACCCCCGTCCAGCGGGCGAGGGCGACGTCGCTGCCTTCGCCGCCGAACCCGTTTTCGAAGTTGATCCCGAGCGAGGCCCAGGAGATTTCCCTGGTCCCGGAGGGAGTCGACTGGACGAACTTGAGGCCTTTGCTGGCGGTGCCGACCGAACCGTGGGTGAGGCGGCGGTTGAGCTCTCCCTTCACCTCGGCGAACCGGTAGCTGAAGAGGCCGGGGGCGATCTCGGCGACCGTGCCGTCGGTGGAGATCGCGACCCCCAGCGTTTCCAGCTTGCGGAGGAAGTCGGTGTGCGGGATGAAGCTCATCTCCCCTCCCGTGATCGGGACGACGGAGAAGGGAGCGGAGACGACCGCCCGCCCGAGCGTCCGGTAGGGCCGGAAGATGCCGATCAGGTCGAGGCGGTCGCTGATGATCGCCGCGGCCTCGGGCGTCAGGCGCAGCGACTCGACCTTGACGACGATTCCGAAGTCGGTCCGCCGTGCCTTCACCTCGTCGACCCTGGCGATCGTGATCGTCTCGCCGGCGATGTTGCCCCGCAGCCAGTCCTTGCCGGTGTTGAGGACGAGGCGCTTCAGCCGCGCGGAGCGCTTGCCGGCGCGCAGCAGGATCCCGCCTCGCGGGAAGACGTAACCGGAGCCGAAGCGCGGCTCGAGCAGCCCTTCTCTGACCGGCAGGCGCAGGGTCTTGCCGTTCGCCCTTCCCGGTTTCAGCGGCAGCGCCTTGACGCCGGCGGCCTCCATCGCCCGGCGCAGGGTCCCGTCGAAGGAGATTGTGGTCGTCCCGCCTTCCAGCGCTCCGCCTTTGAGCGGGTAGGCGGTGGCCGCCGCCGGCAGCAGGAGCAGGGCGGCGAGGACGGCGACGACGGGCTTGGCGATGGATCGCAAGTTGCTCACCGTTTCAAAGGCGCTCGAACAGGCGCGGGTCGTTCGAGCAGATGCCGTGGACGCCGGCGTCGACCAGCTTCTGCATCCGCGGCAGCTCGTCGACGGTCCAGGCGATCAGCTCGACCTGGGCGAGGCCGCAGATCCGCGCCAGCCGCGGCGTGACCAGCGGGTGGTAGACCCACATCGCCTCGACCTCGAACTGGGGGAGCCTCTGGGCGGCGAGGCCGGGGAGGCGGTGGCGCATCGCCACCAGCGCCGCCAGCATCGGCCCCTTCGCCCAGCGCTTGGAGGTCCAGTCCTTGGTCACTTTGGGATAGGTCCAGCCACGCCGCAGCGCCGGCTGCAGCTCGAGGATGCGCTTCAGCGTGTGCATCTCCATCGTCGAGATCATCGCCCGCTCGACCAGGCCCCGCTCCTGCAGCGCCTCGACGACCTCCTCCTCCCTGCCCGGCAGCTTGATGTCGAGGTCGATCTCGACCCGGTCCAGCGGCGGCTCGAGGAAGGCGTCGAGCGCCTCGGTCAGCTTCAGCGGCGTCCGCCGCCCCGCGTCCTCCCAGTCGTGGGCGATCACCAGCGGGTGCCGCTGCTCCAGCGGCAGGTGCGAATCCGGCAGCCAGAGCACGTCCATCTCGATCATGTGCACCCCAGCCGCGGCCGCGGCCCGGAAGCTCTCGATCGTGTTCCCCGGCGCGATCAGGTCGGCCCCCTTGTGGCCGACCAGGCGCAGGCCCTCCTCCGGCACTAGAACAGTTGATTCTCGCCGGCGAAGATCTCCGAGACGGAGTCATCGGTGAAGATGCGGCGGATCGAGTCGGCGAAGGTGCCGGCGGTGGAGAGCACGGTGATCTTGTCCGGGGCGCCGGGGCGCAGCGGCAGGGTGTCGGTGACGACGATCCGCTCGATCGCGGAGTTTTCCAGCCGTTCGAAGGCGGGGCCGGAGAAGACGCCGTGGGTGGCGCAGGCGATCACCCGCGCCGCGCCCTCGTCGATCACCGTCTGGGCGGCGGCGCAGAGGGTGCCGGCGGTGTCGATCATGTCGTCGACGAGGACCGCGGTCTTGCCCTTGACGTCGCCGACGACGTAGCCGATCTCGGCCACCTGCTGGGCCGGGCGCTCCTTCTCCATCACCGCCCAGTGGGTGCCGATGCGGCGGGCGAAGTTGCGGGCGGTCTTCACCCGGCCGGCGTCGGGGGAGACGATCACCAGCTCGTCGCTCATTTCCTGGTCGGCGAACCACTGGGTCAGCATCGGCATCGCCGTCATGTGGTCGACCGGGACGTGGAAGAAGCCCTGGACCTGGCCGGCGTGGAGGTCCATGGTGAGGACGCGGTCGACGCCGACGCCCTCGAGGCACTTGGCGACGATGCGGGCGGAGATCGGCTCGCGGGGAGCGGACTTCTTGTCCTGGCGGGCGTAGCCGTACCAGGGGAGGACGGCGATGATCCGGTGGGCGGAGGCGCCCTGGGCGGCGTCGATCATCGTCAGCAGCTCCATCAGGGCGTCGTTGGGGGTCATCCCTTCCTGCTCGTTGGCGCAGGTCGACTGCACGAGGAAGACGTCGGCGCCGCGGATCGACTCCTCGTAGCGGCAGTAGACCTCGCCGTTGGCGAAGGTCGTCAGCGTCGCCTGCCCGAGGTCGAGGTTGAGCTTGCCGGCGACTTTGGCGGCGAGGTCCATCGAGCAGCGGCCGCCGAAGACCATCATCCGCTTCGTGTAGTCGTGGTCGATGCCAGTCGCCACCTGCGGGCGCTCCTCGATCATGCTCACGCGTTGTCGTCCTCTCGCATCCTGGCCGCCTTGCGAGCGGCATATCCGTCGATGTTCCGTTGCGCGTTCTCACTGACGGCCAGCGCCCCCTCGGGCACGTCGTCCTTGATCACTGCGCCAGCGCCAGTGTAGGCGGAGTCGCCGACTTCTACCGGTGCGATCAGCATCGTGTCAACGCCGATCCGCGCGTCGCGGCCGATTACGGTCCGGTTCTTGCGGAAACCGTCGTAGTTGGCGGTGATCGTGCCGGCGCCGAGGTTGCTGCCGGGGCCAATCTCGGTGTCGCCGACGTAGGAGAGGTGGGGGACCTTGGTCCCCTCCCCCACCTGCGAGTTCTTGATCTCGACGAAGGTGCCGGCCTTGGCGCCGTCCTCGAGCAGGGCGCCGGGGCGCAGGTAGGCGAAGGGGCCGACCGAGCAGCCGGCGCGGACGTCGCACTCGACCAGGTAGGAGTGGAGGATCTGGGAGCCGGCGCCGACCGAGCAGTCGATCAGGGTGCTGAGCGGGCCGATGACGGCGTTCGCGGCGATCTTGGTCTCGCCGCGCAGCGTGGTGCCGGGCTCGATGCGGGCGTCGGCGGCGATCTCGACCCCGGCGTCGATCCAGGTCGAGGCGGGGTCGACGACGGTGACGCCGGCGAGCATGTGGGCCTCGAGCAGGCGGCGGCGGGCCTCGGTCTCGACCGCGGCGAGGTCGACGCGGTTGTTGATCCCCATCGTCACCGCGGGGTCGTCGGCGAGGTGGGCGGCGACCGAGTGGCCGGCCTCGCGCACGGCCGGGAAGACGTCGGGGAGGTAGTACTCGCCCTGGGCGTTGTCGTTGGAGAGCCCTTGCAGGGCGGTCGCCAGCGGGGCGGCGTCGAAGACGTAGGTGCCGGCGTTGATCTCGCGGATCGCCAGCTGCTCGGGATCGGCGTCGCCGGCGGCTTTGGCCTCGACCACGCGCTCGACGCCGCCGGAGCCGTCGCGGACGACGCGGCCGTAGGAGCCGGGGTCGTCGAGCTCGATCGTCAGCATCGTCGCGGCGGCGCCGGAGTCCTCGTGGGCCTGCAGCAGCGCGGCGATCGTCTCGGTCGAGATCAGCGGCACGTCGCCGGAGAGGACCAGCACCGTCTCGCTCTCCTCGATCAGCGGCAGAGCGGCGCGGATAGCCCCGCCGGTGCCGTCAGCCTGCGGCTGCTCGACGGTCTCCACGCCCTCGGGCAACCCGGCCGAGAGATCCCTACCGGGCGAGACGATCGCCGCCACCCGGCCGGCACCCGCCTCGCGAGCAGCGGCGATCGGCCAGGCGACCATCGGTCGCCCGCAGACGGGGTGCAGCATCTTCGGCGTCGAGGAACGCATCCGCGTCCCCTCGCCCGCCGCCATGACGAGGACCAACGGGGCGGAACTCACCCGGGGATCGTATTGCCGCAGCAGTTCATCTGTATGACGAAGGCGACTGCGCACGGGTCCTGTCAGGGGAGGGGGACGCCTGCGCTGGATGCTCGGCATCCCCCTCCCCTGCCACCCGTGCGAGCGGCCTCGTCAGCTGACGGCGTTCCTCCAGCGGGTGGCGCCGGGGTAGGTACCGAGCATCCAGCGCAGGTGCCTACCCCGGTGACAGGACCCGCTGGCCGGAGCTGGCTCAGGCTCGCTTGGCGAGGTCTTTACCGAGGAGAGCTACAGAGGTGAGGGTCCAGCCGGCGAAGATCAGGTCTATTCCCACCAGTAGGCCGATCGCCCAGTCGGCGGAGCTGGGCCACTTGGCGAGGATGAGGATGCCGATCAGGAGGCTGGTGACGCCGCTGAGGCCGAGCAGGCCCGCGTTGGGCTCGCCGCGGGCGATGAAGGCCAGCGTGGTCCGGGTCAGCCCCATGAAGAGGAAGTAGATGCCCAGCACCAGGGTCAGGGTGAGGGTGCCGTTGTGCGGTTCGATGATGAGCCAGAGGCCGACGATCACGGTCAGGATCGCCCAGATCAACCGCAGCACCAGGGTCCCGATCGAGTGCGCCGAGAACGCCGCCGCGACGAGGATCGCGCCGACGAACAGCAGCAACCAGCCGATGAAGATCGCCGTCCCCACCGAGGCCACCGCCGGCACCAGGATCGCCACGCAGCCGACGAAGATCGCCAGCACGCCGACGAACATCAGCGCCTTCCAGCTCCTGCTCAGCCCCTCACGCACCTCCGGGTCCAGCGACGCTCCTCCGATCTCCATGAAGAAGAAGCTAGTGCCCTACGCGGACGCTTCCCGTTCGCGCTCGCGCTCGTAGAACCGGACCCACTTGCGGACAGCGTTGTCGGAGACACCGTACTTGCGGCCGACGGCGCAGTAGCCGGTCGCCTCAATCTCCTCCAAGAGCTTCTCGTAGGGAGGCCGTTCAGCTTTTCGAATTCGAGGGTTTGGAACGCCCCGCCGTCGGCTACCAGGCTCCCTCCTCATTCCGCAATGCCGAGAGCAGTACCTCTGGGTGCGGTGCTTAGCTCGAAACATCTCGCCGCAGCGCCTGCAGTTACGGAGTGGAGGTGGGCTCGTCTTGGCACGACCGCAATGAGTATCGAGCGTGGCGGCGCAGTTGGGGCAGACGATTTGGAGATTCTCCAACCGGTTGTCGTCCCTTACGCCGTTGATGTGATCGAGGATCATCCCCATGTGCTTGCCCCGCCAAATCTCTCCCTGGCCACAAAGCTCGCAACGTGGCTCCTTCAACCCCTCCTCGTACAAGCGCATCTTCAGGTTGCTTCGCGAGTAGGTGGAGTTCTCGACCAGAATCTCCTCCAAGGGGCGCTTTGGCTTCCTGATCTTCTCCATCACTCCCGCGTAAGGATCGAAATGATCGGTGGAGATTCCCCAGATCCCGGCGTACTTCTTCAGCGTTGCTGGATTGCCACCGGTGGGGCAGTATCCGAGTCGCCTCAAAGACTCCGTCCAAGAGCGTGAGGCCGCTATCTCCTCCCGGGCTTCTGACTCGGTAAACCGCGGACCTCCCCTTGGCATGACCAGAGGATCGCAAATAGCGCAGACAGAAAGCTCCTACTGGGGGGCTCGGACTCGAACCGAGATACCCGACTCCAAAGGTCGGGGGCTTAGCCTGTTAGCCGACCCCCCAGGGCAGTTGTAGGTTAGATCAGAGTCAATCCTCCGACGCCCGCGCCACTTTGCCGCCCTTGGCGCCGGGCTCCGAGGCGGGGCCGCGGGGGGAGGCGATGCCGAGGACGCGCATCGCCTTGAGGCCGAGGCCGAGCTTCTCACGGCCCTCGGTGGCGCTGACGTCGTGGCCGCAGAGCTCGCGGACGCGCTCGAGGCGGTAGCGGATCGTGTGGCGGTGGGTGAAGAGCTGTTTGGCGGTCGCGGCGACGTTGCCGTCGTTGTCGAGGTAGGCCTCGACCGTCGCCACGAGCTCGGTCTCGTACTGCTCGTCGTAGGCGCTGAGCGGCTCGATCGTCTCGGCATAGAAGCGCTCCAGCTCGGCCGGGTCCTCGCTCATCGCGGGCAGCAGCAGCCGGTAGGCGCCGGTGTCCTCGAAGGCGAGCAGCGAGCGGTCCTCGGCCTCGCCGACGTTGACCGCGAGCCTCGCCTCGTTGCCGGCCCGGTAGAGGTCGACCGGGTCGGCGCAGCGGCGGCTGCGGCCGATCGTCAGGTGGAAGCCCGGCAGCCCGTCGCCGAGCTCGCGCGTCAGGCCGGCGGCGGCGCGGGCGAGGCGCTCGTCGTCCTCGGCCGGGACGATCACGGCGATCTCGGCGGCGGTCTCCCCCTCTTCCGCCGTCGCCAGCGCCC
>DASTXV010000031.1:0-3958 GCA_035765335.1 Solirubrobacterales bacterium | reverse complement strand
CGACATCGTCGTCGACGGCGCCGACAACTTCCCGACGCGCTACCTGCTGAACGACGCCTCGGTGCGGCTGCGCAAGCCGGTCGTCTCCGCCTCGATCCTCGGCTTCGACGGGCAGATCTCGACCTTCGTCCCCTTCGAGGGGCCCTGCTACCGCTGCCTCTACCCGACCCCGCCGCCGGCCGAGCTGGCGCCGAGCTGCTCCGCCAACGGGGTGCTCGGGGTGATGGCCGGGACGATGGGCACGCTGCAGGCCAACGAGGTGATCAAGCTCGTGCTCGGCGCCGGCGAACCGCTGATCGGCCGCCTGCTCCTCTACGAGGCGCTCGGCACCCGCTTCACCGAGCTGAAGGTCCGCCGCGACCCCGACTGCCCGATCTGCGGCGAGAACGCCGAGGAGATCCCGGAGTCGGAGATGGGCCAGTTCCCCGACTACGACGCCTTCTGCGCCGGCGCCGGCGGGGATCGTCAGACGCTGGCCTCCTAGGCTAGGATCAACCGCTCTCATGGCGACCGTCCGCATCCCCCCAGTGCTGCGCCCGAAAACGGGCGGCCAGGCCGAGGTCGAGGCCGGCGGCGGCGACGTCGGCGAGGTCCTGCGCTCGCTGACCGGCGAGTTCCCCGACACCGAGGCCCAGCTCTTCGGCGAGGACGGCGAGCTCAACCGCTACGTCAACGTCTACCTCAACGACGAGGACGTGCGGGTGCTCGACGGGCTCGGGACCGCCGTCAAAGACGGCGACACCGTCGTCATCCTGCCCGCCATGGCCGGCGGCGCCGCGTAGCGGCGCGCTTCTAGTGCTCTAGGACCAGCCCGAGGAACTGCTTGGTCCGCTCCTCGCGCGGGCTGTCGATCACCTGCGCGGGCGGGCCCTGCTCGACGATCACGCCCTCGTCCATGAAGACGATGCGGTCGGCGACCTCGCGGGCGAAGCCGATCTCGTGGGTGACGACGATCATCGTCATCCCTTCCTCGGCCAGCTCGCGCATCGCGTCGAGCACCTCCTTCACGAGCTCGGGGTCCAGCGCGCTGGTGACCTCGTCGAAGAGCATCACGCGCGGGTCCATCGCCAGCGCCCGGGCGATCGCGACCCGTTGCTGCTGGCCGCCGGAGAGGCGCTCGGGGTACTCGTTCAGCTTGTCGCCCAGACCGACGCGTTCGAGCAGCTTGGTCCCTTTCTCTCGCGCCTCCGCCTTTGGGCGGTCCAGCACCTTTTCCTGCGCCAGCGTCACGTTCTGCAGCGCGGTTTTGTGGGGGAAGAGGTTGAACTGCTGGAAGACGATCCCGACCCGCTGGCGGACGAAGTCAAGCTCCCAGCTCTGCTCGCCGGTACCCGAGCCGGGGCCCTTGCAGATGCTGCGCCCTTCGAGGTGGATGTCGCCCTCCTCGGGCGGCTCGAGCAGGTTGACGCAGCGCAGCAGCGTGCTCTTGCCCGAGCCGCTGGGGCCGAGGACGCAGACGACTTCGCCCTTCTTCACCTCGAGGTCGACGCCGCGCAGCACCTCGAGCTTGCCGAAGCGCTTGCAGACTTCCCGCAGGCTCAGCATCGAACTGCCGCCGTTGCCGGTCGCCTCCATCAGAGCGCCTCCACCCGGGGCGCGCCGCGGGTGAAGCGGCCCTGCTCACGGGCGATCAGCTTGTCGACGAGGCGGGCGAGGGGGAGGGTTACCACGAGGAACATGATCGCCCCCAGGACCAGGCCGGAGCTGTTGAGGAACTGCGACTGCAGGTCGCGTCCGACCAGCGCCACCTCGCTGAGAGCGATCGCGCTGACCAGGGTCGTGTCCTTCATCAGGGCGATGAAGTCGTTCAGCAGCGGCGCGAAGACCTTGCGCACCGCCTGTGGGACGACTACGTAGCGCATCGCCTGCCGGTGGCTCATCCCCAGCGAGCGGGCCGCCTCCATCTGGCCGCCGGGGACCGATTCGATCCCCGAGCGGTAGACCTCTGCCATGTAGGCGCCGTAGGTGATCGTGATCGCGAAGACGCCGAACCAGAAGTTGTCCGCTTTGCCGAACCACTGAGGGAGCCGCAGCCACTCGGGCAGGAACTCGAGCAGCGGGACGCTGCCGGAGATCAGCAGGATCATGATCAGCAGCGGGATGCCGCGGAAGATGTCGATGTAGGCGATCGTCAGAAAGCGAAGCGGGGCAGCTCCGCGGCCGGGAACCTGACGCAGTTGGGCGAGGATCAGCCCCCAGATCAAGGAGAGGGCGCCGGCGACGACGGAGAGCTGGATCGTGAACCAGAAGCCCTCCAGCACTTCGTCGAAGTGGTCGGCCATGAAGCCGACGTCGAAGTACTGGTTGATCAGTTCCTGCATGAGCCTCTTCTACCCGTGTCTCTCCCTAATGCGCCGGCAGCAGAAGGGGCGCCATCTCGGCGCCCCTTCGACTCAACGCATCCTGCCTCAGCTCGGTTCGTGCGTCGCTTTCAACAGAGCTTTGGTCGGCTCCCGTTTGAACCATTTTTCGTAGATGGTCGTGAAGGTGCCGTCGTCCTTCAGTTCTTCGAGGGCTTCGTTCATTTCGTCCAGCAGCTCTTCCTCGCCCTGGGGGACGACGAAGCCATACTCTTCTTCGGTCGGGATCGCGGCGGAGACTTCGACCCCGCCGGCTTCGACCGCGTTTTCGGCGACCGGGATATCGATCACGACCGCGTCGAGCACGCCGGATTTGAGCGCGTTGACCGCGTCCGGGCCCTGCGGGTAGGACCGCATTTCGCCTGCGTCGGCCTGTTCTTCGGTGAATTCTTCACCGGTCGTGCCCTGCTGGACACCGACGGTCAGCCCGCTCAGTTCTTCGACGTCTTCGATTTTGTCCCCGCCTTCCTTGACCAGGATCGCCTGTTCGGAGAAGTAGTAGGGGTTGGTGAAGTCGACGGTTTCCTCGCGTTCGTCGGTGATCGTCGTCGCCGAGGCCACGGCTTCGAAGCGGCCCTGCGCGAGGTCGCGGAAGATCGTGTCGAAGGAGGTGTCCTGGAACTCGGCTTTACGCCCGATCTTCTCCGCGATCGCTTCCATCAGTTCGATGTCGTAACCGGTGTAGTTGCCCTCTTTGCCTTGCTCGAAGGGCGGATAGGGGATGTCGGATCCGACGGTCAGCGGCTCGCCGCCTCCGCCGCCGCCGCCAGCGGTGGTCTCGTCGTCACCGTCGCCGCAGCCGGCCACGACCAGCGACGCGATTGCCAACAGGAAGACCGCCAACAGCGCGGTCAGCCGGGTCTTTCTCATCGAGTTCCCTCCGATCAGGAATGGACAGACGCCCGATAGGTATACAGGCTGCGCCTTACCTTCCCAATGCAGAACCTTTCCAATCCGCTCCCGGCGGTTGGCACCCCCTCGCTACACTTTCTGAAGTAACGGGCGGGCTGATGGCGCGAGAGCAGATACTCAACAAACCTTGTGGGGGCCGGTTCGGCAACATCGTCGAGTCGATCGGCAACACGCCCCTGGTCGAGCTGCCGCGGCTGACGCCGAAGCCGGACGTCCGCATCTACGCCAAGCTCGAGGGCCACAACCCGACCGGGTCGGTCAAGGACCGGGTGGCGAAATCGATGATCGAGGCGGCCGAGGCGGAGGGCGCGATCGAGCCCGGCCACACGATCCTCGAACCGACCTCCGGCAACACCGGCATCGCCCTGGCGATGATCTGCCGCCGCAAGGGCTACCCGCTGAAGGTGGTGATGCCCGACAACGTCACCGAGGAGCGGACCCAGCTGCTGCGCATGTACGGGGCGGAGATCGTCTACTCGGAGGGCGCGAAGGGCTCCAACGGCGCCGTCGAGGTGGCGCTGGAGATGGCCGAGGACTCCGGCTATTACATGCCCTACCAGTACGGCAACGAGGCCAACCCGCTCGCCCACTACAACGGCACCGCGGTCGAGATCCTCGAAGAGCTCGACGAGGTGACCGCCTTCGTCGGCGGCCTCGGCACCGGCGGCACCCTGATGGGCAACGGC
>DASTXV010000030.1:0-5852 GCA_035765335.1 Solirubrobacterales bacterium | reverse complement strand
CTGACCAAGCTCGCCGCCGAGGGCAAGCTCGACCCGGTGATCGGCCGCGAGGTCGAGATCGAGCGGATCATGCAGATCCTCTCCCGCCGGACCAAGAACAACCCGGTCCTGCTCGGCGAGCCGGGCGTGGGCAAGACAGCCGTCGTCGAGGGCCTGGCGGCCCGCATCAACAAAGGCGAGGTGCCGGAGCTGCTGAAGAACAAGCAGATCTACACGCTCGATCTGGCGGCCCTGGTCGCCGGCTCCAAGTACCGGGGCGAGTTCGAGGAGCGCCTCAAGAAGGTGATGAAAGAGATCACCCAGCGCGGCGACATCATTCTCTTCATCGACGAGCTCCACAACCTGGTCGGCGCCGGCGCCGCCGAGGGCGCGATCGACGCCGCCTCGATCCTGAAGCCGGCCCTGGCCCGCGGTGAGCTGCAGACGATCGGCGCGACGACCCTGGACGAGTACCGCAAGTACCTCGAGCGCGACTCCGCGCTGGAGCGCCGCTTCGCCCAGATCAAAGTCGACCAGCCCTCGCCGGAGGACACCGTCCGCATCCTCGAGGGGCTGCGCGAGCGCTACGAACAGCACCACCGGGTGACGATCCGCGACGACGCCCTCGAGGCCGCCGCCGAGCTCGCCGACCGCTACATCTCCGACCGCTTCCTGCCGGACAAGGCGATCGACCTGATCGACGAGGCCGGCTCGCGGATGCGGATCAAGTCGATGAGCACGCCTCCCGTCTACCGCGATCTCGAGGAGGAAATCGAGAAGACGCGGCGCGAAAAGGAGGCCGCGATCGAGGCCCAGGAGTTCGAAAAGGCCGCCAACCTGCGCGACACCGAGCGCCAGCTCACGACCCGCAAGCGCCAGCTCGAAGACGAGTGGGCGGAGGGCGAGAACGGCGAACGGCCCGAGGTCGGCGAGGAGGAGATCGCTGACATCGTCTCGATGTGGACCGGCATCCCCGTCTTCAAGCTGACCGAGGCCGAGACCAAGAAGCTGATCCGGATGGAGGAGGAACTCCACAAGCGGGTGATCGGCCAGGAGGTCGCGATCACCGCCGTCTCGAAAGCGATCCGCCGCTCCCGCGCCGGGATCAAGGACCCGAAGCGCCCGGCCGGCTCGTTCATCTTCCTCGGCCCCTCCGGGGTCGGCAAGACCGAGCTCGCCCGTACCCTCGCCGAGTTCCTCTTCGGCGACGAGGAGGCGATGGTCCGCATCGACATGTCCGAGTACATGGAGAAGCACGCGGTGAGCCGCCTGGTCGGCTCGCCGCCCGGATACATCGGCTACGACGAGGGCGGCCAGCTGACCGAGGCCGTGCGCCGCAAGCCGTACTCGGTGCTGCTGCTCGACGAGATCGAGAAGGCGCACCCGGACGTCTTCAACATCCTCCTGCAGATCCTCGAGGACGGGCGCCTCACCGACTCCCAGGGTCGCACCGTGGACTTCCGCAACGCGATCGTGATCATGACCTCGAACATCGGCGCCGGCGAGATCGCCAAGAACACCTCGATCGGGTTCACCGTCGCCGACGAGACCGGCATGTCCTACGACGACATGAAGAACCGGATCATGAGCGACCTGAAAAAAGTCTTCCGGCCGGAGTTCCTCAACCGGATCGACGAGGTCATCGTCTTCCACAAGCTGGCGAAGGAGGAGGTCAAGGAGATCATCGACCTGATGATCAACCGCGTCCGCGTCCAGGTCGCCGAGCACGAACTGCAGCTGGAGCTGACCGACGAGGCCAAGAACCTTCTCGTCGACAAAGGCTGGGACCCCTCGATGGGCGCCCGTCCGCTGCGCCGGGCGATCCAGCGCTACATCGAGGACCCGCTGGCCGACGAAGTCCTGCGCCAGGGCGAAATGACTCCCGGCTCGACGGTGATGATCGCCCGCGATCCCGCCGGCGACGAGGAGGACAAACCGCTCAGCCTCGAGATCATCGCCCCGAAGAAGCCGAAGCCGAAGTCCGAGCCCGAGCGCGAGAAGGTCGGCGTCGGCGCCAAGAAGGTCGGCGGCGGCGACGAGCCCGAGAACGAGGGCTCCGAGGGCGCCGGCGACGAGTCCTGAGCGGGGTTGAGCGGTGAGAGAGCCGGGCCGAGCGGCGATCGGCACCTGGAGCGGCGGGCGCTACCTCCACTTCGGCGAGGCGATCGAGGAGGAGCGGCTGGAGGCCTTGTTGCGGCCGGGTGGGGGGATCGAGACGGTCCTCACCGCGGACGCCTACGGGCAGGGCGAGGCGGATCGGCTGCTCGGGCGGGCGCTGGCGGGAGTGGCTCGGGACGAGTACAGCCTGATCGGCGCCGTCGGGCACGACTTCTACGAGGGGGAGCGGGAAGGGCCGAAAGGGTTCCCGCGCTTCACGGATCCGCGGCTGCGGGGACCCGACGAGTACGCGAGCTACCTGCGGATGGCGACGGAGGCGAGCCTGGAGCGGATCGGGGCCGAGCGCTTCGACCTGTTGCTGCTCCACAACCCCGACCGGATCGGCTACTCGAGCGAGGTGGTCTGGGACGGGATGGCGGCGCTGCGGGAGGCGGGGCTGACCTCGACGATCGGGGTCGCGCCGGGGCCCGCCAACGGCTTCACGCTCGACGTCATCTCCTGCCTCGAGCGCTTTGGCGACCGGATCGACTGGGCGATGATCATCCTCAACCCGCTCGAGCCCTGGCCGGGCGAGCTCTGCCTCGACGCCGCCGCCCGCCACGAGGTGAAGGTGCTGACCCGGGTCGTCGACTACGGCGGCATCTTCTGGGGCGACCTGCGGCCGGACACCGAGCTGGCCGAGCGCGACCATCGCAAGTTCCGCCCGCAGGGCTGGATCGAGGCCGGCCTGGAGAAGCTCGACCAGCTGCTGCCGATCGCCGAGCGCCATGACCTCACCCCGATGCATCTGGCCTGCCAATGGAATCTGGGTCACCCCGCCGTCGAGTCTGTGGCCCCGACTTTGATCCAGGAGATCGGCTCCGGGGCCCGCTCGATCGAGGACAAGCGCGCCGAGTTGGCCGCCCTGCCCGACCAGCGCTTGACCGATGAGGACCTCGCCGCGATCCGCGCGATCGGCGACAACGCCGGCTGCATGGCCCTCAAGGGCGCCAGCCCCGAGCACGAGGGCGAGGAGCGCCCCGACCGCTGGCCTCTCTCTCCAGAACTGGCCGAAGTCGGAATCCGCTGGGGCATCGACCCAGCTAAAGACCTGGTTGCGACTCACTAGCTGGTTGAGGGAGGGTGCCGGTATCCCTCTCCGGAATTGACCTCCCCTCCGCTTCGCTCCGGGGAGAACCTGCCGCGCGCTCCGCGCGCAAGAGCCAGATTGCATTTCGCCGAACATTCCTCCGAGGGACACCGGCACCCTCCTGCGACAGCTCCCCGGTGCTTCGCCCGTCAGACGGAAGCTGTTGGAAGGGGTCCGGTCGTCCCCTGAGCGAATGTCCGCGAAGCGCGCGATATGCAATCTGATTCCTGCCCGCCATAGGCGGGCAGCATCTCGCGGAGCTGCCCGTGAGGGGCGCGACCCAATTCGCTCAGGGGACGACCGGACCCCTCCGCCACGGGCGATAGCGTCGCGTCGATGAACCGCAAGTGGTGGACGCTGGCCGGGGCCTGCGCGGGCCTCTTCGTCCTGATGCTGGACTCGACGGTGGTCGCGCTGGCGCTGCCGGAGATCCGGCATGACGTCGACGCCAGCGCCGAGGGGCTGCAGTGGATGATGAACGGCTACCTGCTGACGATCGCGGTCCTGGTCGTCACCGCCGGCCGGCTCGGCGACATGTTCGGGCGCAAGCGGGTCTTCCTCGCCGGGATGGCCCTCTTCGCGGTCGGCTCGGTCGTCTCCGGCGCCGCCGAGGACCAGACGGCGCTGATCGCCGGCCGGGTGCTGCAGGGGGCGGGGGCGGCGCCGATGCTCTCGCTCTCGCTGGCGCTGGTCTGCAACGTCTTCCCCTCCGAGGAGCAGCCGCGGGCGCTGGGGATCTGGGCCGCGGTCTCGGCGATCGCCCTGGCGGTCGGCCCGCTCGCCGGCGGCGTGCTGATCGAACTCGACTGGCGGGTGATCTTCTGGATGAACCTGCCGGTCTGCGCGCTGGGGATCGCGATCACCCTCGCCAACGCCCCGGAGTCGACCGACCCCGGCGCCGGCAGCCGCGTCGACTGGCCCGGCCTCGCCTTCCTCAGCGCCGGCCTCACCGCGGTCGTCCTCGCCCTGGTCCAGTCGCAGGCCTGGTCCGCCGGGGCCGCGCTCGCCCTCGGGCTCGCCGGCCTCCTGCTCCTGCTCGGCTTCTGGGCGATCGAGCACCGGGTCCGCGACCCGATCGTCGAGTTCGCCCTCTTCCGCAACGGCCCCTACTTCGGCGCCAGCGCCGCCGCCTTCTGCCTGGTCGGCGCCTACTGGGCGGTGATGTTCTTCCAGCCCCAGTACCTGCAGGACGCGCGCGACCACTCGCCGATCCTCAGCGGCCTGATGATCCTGCCGGTGACGGCGCCGATGGTCTTCGTCTCGCCCTTCTCCGGGCGGCTGATCGCCCGCTTCGGCGCCCGCCGCCTGATGACCGCCGGGATGCTCTGCGGCACCCTCGGCCTGCTGGTTCTCACCCGGGTCGAGGCCGACAGCCCCTACGGCCTGCTGCTCGCCGGCTACCTGCTGTTCGGGGTTGCCCTCGGCCTCGTCTACGCGCCGATGTCCACCGCGGCGATGGCGGCGATGCCGGGGGAGAAGGTCGGGATCGCCTCCGGGGTGCTGGCGATGGACCGCGTCCTCGCCGGCGCCGTCGCCCTCGCCGCGGTCGGCGCCGCCTTCCATGCCCTGCTCGGCGACGGCCGCTCCTTCGCCGCCGCGATCGCCGACTCGACCTGGGTGGTCGTCGCCCTCTGCGCGATCGGCACCGCCCTCACCTGGGCCTTCGTCCGCGACTCGACGAAGCCCCCGGCAGGCGAACCGCAGCACCATCTGCACCACAAGCGCTTCCACCTGTAGCTGCAAGCGCTGGCACTAGGGATTGGGGACCCTCGGAGGAGCCTCCCCATTCTGCGACGGAGAGGGTCCCCAATCCCTCCTTCCACCGACCCCACTTGACAAGTCGAATTCCGACCTGTCCACCTGGATATCACCAGACCGCATTCCAGAGCCCTTTGTGCCATCCTCTTTGGCGATGCCTTCTTTGTCTGGGGATGAGCTTCAAGAGCTTTCAGAACGCCAAGATCCCCGACTCCTTAGAGCTCTCGACGTAGTCGCCCCCGGCGGTGCCCTGCGCGAGGGGATCGACAACATCGTCCACTCGCGGACGGGCGGCCTGCTGGTCGTCGGCGACCTCGACGACATCTCCCACCTGCTCTCGGGCGGAATCAGGCTCGACGTCGACTACACGCCGGCGATGCTCTACCAGGTGGCGAAGATGGACGGCGCCATCGTCCTCAACGGCGAGGCGACGAAGATCGCCTGGGCCAACGTCCAGCTGATGCCGGACCCGACGATCCTCAGCTCGGAGACCGGCACCCGCCACCGCACCGCCGAGCGCGTCTCCAAACAGACGACCGCGCTGGTCGTCGCGATCTCCCAGCGCCGCGACGTCGTCTCCCTCTACGTCGAGGGGACGAAGTACATCCTTCAGGACATCCCCGCCGTGCTGGCGAAGGCGAACCAGGGCCTGGCGACGCTGGAGAAGTACCGCCAGCGCCTCGACCAGGTCTCGGCCCGGCTGACCCAGCTCGAGTTCGACGGCGGCGTCGTCCTCCACGACGCGCTCTCGGTCCTGCAGCGGGCCGAGCTGGTGACGCGGATGGCGGTCGAGGTCGAGCGCTACATCGTCGAGCTCGGCACCGAGGGCCGGCTGATCGAGATGCAGCTGGAGGAGACGATGGTCGGC
>DASTXV010000029.1:0-42634 GCA_035765335.1 Solirubrobacterales bacterium | reverse complement strand
GCACCTCGATGTCGGCTCGTCGCATCCTGGGGCTGGAGTAGGTCCCAAGGGTTGGGCTGTTCGCCCATTAAAGCGGTACGCGAGCTGGGTTCAGAACGTCGTGAGACAGTTCGGTCCCTATCTGCTGTGGGCGTTGGAGAGTTGAGAGGAGTCATCCCTAGTACGAGAGGACCGGGATGAACATGCCTCTGGTGTATCTGTTGTCCTGCCAAGGGCATCGCAGATTAGCTACGCATGGAACGGATAACCGCTGAAAGCATCTAAGCGGGAAGCCGTCCTCGAGATAAGCTCTCCCATCCCCTTGAGGGAGTAAGACCCCTGGTAGACCACCAGGTTGATAGGCCGGCGGTGGAAGCGCAGCAATGTGCGTAGCCGACCGGTACTAATGGGTCGAGGGCTTGACGGATATTTCTTACCCTGCAGCCTTGTGCGGTTTTCAAGCTCCACCGGGGCGGTCTCGCAAGATTTCCGGTGGCGCATAGCGAAAGGGAGACACCTCTTCCCATTCCGAACAGAGCAGTTAAGCCTTTCAGCGCCGATGGTACTTGGGGGGCAACCCCCTGGGAGAGTAGGTCGCCGCCGGTTCTTACTCAGAAAGCCGCCCCTGTGGGCGGCTTTCGTCGTTTCGGGCCTAAGGGCGCAGGACGAACGGACGATCGGCTTCCCGCCGCCGCAGGCTGGTGGGGCTGCTGGTGGCCGTGCGGCGGCGGGTCTCGCAGCTCGTGGCGGTTCTCCCAACGGGCTCGAGCCCGTACTCGCCAAGGGTCGCGAAGTCGATCATCAGGTCGACGGCGTCGGTCAGCCGTCCGGTTATCTTGGTCTTCGAATCGAACATGGGTTCGTACTGTAGGTAGGCCCTCGGACGCTACCAAGTTTCTGCAATCGGGCTTGCAGCGAGGCCGCGGAAACGGCTCTATAGAGCCAAATGCGCGGTTCCGAGCACGGCGGCGCTACTGGCGGGCAGTAGCGCCGCGAACCCCAGAAGCGCGGTGCAAGCTCGATCCTAGACGCACCTAGGGCTCTTCTGCAAATGCCAGCACCAATTTCGCCACCAGGGCGGGGCGCTCGACGTTGGGGGAGTGGCCGGCCCCGGCGATCAGGTGGGTCTCGGCATCGGGGACCGCCCGTGCGTATTGATCCAGTGCCCGCTGCGGGTCGTCGACGATCTGCTCCTCAGCTCCCATCAGGACCATCAGCGGCTTGCCCACGTCCGCCATCCGCCGGTCCAGGGACCCGTCGTCCAGGTATTCGTCGGAGCCGCCCGGCGAGTCGTCGTAGGCCGTGTAGGTCATCCGCTTGACGTTCTCGACGAAGGAATCCGGGATGTCGAAGCCGGGGGCGAACGCCACCTCGAGGCCATCGCGGACGGAGAAGTCGGGCTTGATCCGCCATAGACCGGGGCCGATCAAGGGCTGGAAGGCGAGCCCGGCGATGAAGCCGAGGTCCCCGTAGGTGTTGTCGGGCGGCATGTCGACGATCGCCACCCGCTGGACCAACTGTGGGTCCTGCTCGGCGAGGGCGACGCTGACCGAGCCGCCCAGGGAGTGGCCGACCACGGTCGCATCGGCGACTTCCAGGCGCTCCAGCACTTCGGCGACGAGCTTTGCCTGGTTCGGCGGGTTGTAGCCGGAACCGGGCTTCTCGGACCCGCCGTGACCGAGCAGGTCGACGGCAACCACCCGGTGATCCCGTTCGAGCATCGGCAGCATCCGGTCCCACCAGTTGATCGCGCAGCTGAAGCAGTGGATGAGGACGATCGGAGAGCCGCTTCTGGGGCCGCGCTCGACCACCTGCAGGTCGCCGCCGGAGAGGTTGAAGATCCGCCCGTTGGGTTCGGTGACCTCGGCCGGCTCGGTTTCCCCGTCGGTAATCAGGGCGTTGACGAGCAGCAGCGCGAGCAGCGCCACAGCCACGCCGACGCCTATCTTCAGTCGCCTCCCCATGGCGGTCGTTACCCTAGCCGGAACGATGGAGAAGTTCGTCATTCAGGGCGGCGCTCCCCTTTCCGGGGAGTTGACCGTCGCCGGCAACAAGAACGCGGCCCTGCCGATCCTCGCCGCCTGCCTGCTCACCGAGGAGGAGGTGCTGCTGCACCGGGTGCCGCGGATCCGCGATACCGAAGCCCAGATCGCGCTGCTGGAGCAGCTCGGGGTCGAGGCTGCCTGGGTTGCCGACAACAGCGTCCGCCTCTGCGCCGGCGGGGTCGCCGGAGGCGACGTGGACGAGGAGCTCTCGCGCAAGATCCGCGCCTCGTTCCTGCTCGCGGGGCCGCTGCTGGCCCGCTTCGGCGAGGCGAGGATGCCGCCGCCCGGCGGCGATTTCATCGGCCGCCGCCGCCTCGACGCCCACCTCGACGCCTTCAAGGACCTCGGCGCCCGGGTCGACGGCAGCCGCTGGATCGAGCTCTCCGCCCCCGCAGGCCTGCGCGCGTGCGAGATCTTCATGGACGAGCCTTCGGTGATGGGGACCGAGAACGCGCTGATGGCGGCTGCCCTCTGCCCGGGACCGACGGAGATCAGCAACGCCGCCTGCGAGCCGCACGTCCAGGACCTGGCGCGACTGCTGACGAAGATGGGGGCCCGGGTCGACGGGATCGGCTCCAACGTGATGACCGTCAACGGCGCCGAGAGCCTGGGCGGCGCCGAGCACACGATCTCCGCCGACCACATCGAGGTCGGCAGCTTCATGGCCCTGGCGGCGGCGACCGGGGGGGAGCTGCGGATCCGCGACGTCGAGCCCGCCGACCTGACCATGGTCCGGCGCCAGTTCAAGCGCCTGGGGCTGCGCTCGGAGATCGATGGCGGCGACATGCTGGTTCCCGCCGGACAGCACCTGCAGGTCGAATCCGACCTCGGCGACGCGATCCCGAAGATCGAGGACGGCCCCTGGCCCGCCTTCCCGGCGGACCTCACCTCGATCGCGCTCGCGCTCGCCACTCAGGCCGAGGGCGAGGTGCTGATCTTCGAGAAGATGTTCGAGAACCGTCTCTTCTTCGTCGACAAGCTTGTCGCGATGGGCGCTCGGATCACGCTTTGCGATCCCCACAGGGCGATCGTCAGCGGTCCGAGCCGGCTTCACGGCGAGCGAGTCGAGAGCCCCGACATCCGCGCCGGGATGGCGATGCTCATCGCCGCCCTGGCGGCGGAGGGCACCTCGGAGATCGGCAACATCCGCCAGATCGACCGCGGCTACGAGCAGATCGACGAGCGGCTGCGCGGCCTCGGCGCCCAGATCGAACGCGTTTCCGCGGAGGTCCCTGCATAGCAGGGGCTCTTCGGCGGCTTTAAGGTCAGGCCGATGATCCACCCGATTCCGCCAGGAACGCGAGATGTGCTGCCCGACGAGATGCGCGAGCTGCGCAAGCTCAAGGGTGCCCTGATCGAGGTCTTCGAAGCCCGTGGCTACGGCGAGGTGGCGACGCCGGCGATCGAGTACGACGAGGTGATGGCCCGGGGCGACGGCCGCGCGGCCCGCTCCTCCTACCGCTTCTTCGACGAGAGCGGCGACCTGCTGGCGCTGCGCTCCGACATGACCGTGCCGATCGCCCGCCTGGTCGCCAGTCGCTTCGCCGGCGGGGAGCCGCCGTACCGCCTCTGCTACCTCGCCAGCGCCTACCGGGCCGTGCGCCCCCAGCGCGGCCAGATGCGGGAGTTCCTCCAGGCCGGCGTCGAGCTGATCGGCGCCTCCCCGAGCGAGGGGACGGTCGAGGTGATCGAGGTCCTCGAGGCGGCGCTCGACGCGGCCGGGCTCGACCGGGCGGTGATCGGCCTCGGCGACGCCGACCTCTACCGGCAGATGCTGGAGGAGCTGGGAATCGACGGCGAGGCGAAGGACTCGGTGCTGGCGAGCCTGGCGACACACGACCTCGTCGGCCTCGAGCAGGAGCTCCTCGACGCCGGTATCGGCGCCGAGCGGGCCGCCGCCTGCGTCGAGCTGACGCAGTTGCGCGGCGGCAAGGAGGTGCTGGAGCGGGCGCGGGGCCTGGAAGGGGTCGCGGTCGAGAAGGCGATCGTCCGCCTCAGCGAGACCTACGAGGCGCTGGAGCAGCGAGGCGTTGCCGACCGCGTCCAGATCGACCTCGGGCTGCTGCGCGACCTCGGCTACTACAGCGGCGCCATCCTCGAGGTCTACGACCCGGCCGTCGGCCACGTCCTCGGCGGCGGGGGCCGCTATGACGGCTTGATGAAGCGGTTCGGCCTCGACCTTTCCGCCGCCGGCTTCGGACTCAACCTGGAACGCGTCCACACGGCCCAGATGGAGGAGTCGCGAGGGGGGAGGGCCGGATCGTGAGCGGCCTGGCGAGAAGCGACGGGGCGCTGAAGCTGGCGGTCCCGAAGGGCGCCCTCTTCGGCGAAACGCTGGACGTCCTCGACGGCGCCGGCGTCGACACCTCGCCGCTGCGCGGCGACTCCCGCTCGCTGATCTTCGAGACCCCGGGGCTGACCATGATCACCGTCCGCCCCTCCGACGTCCCCACCTACGTCGAGTCCGGCGCCGCCGACGTCGGCGTCACCGGCAAGGACGTGCTGCTGGAGCAGTCGGACCGCGTCGTCTACGAGCTGCTCGACCTCGGCTACGGCCGCTGCCGCATGGTCCTCGCCGCCCAGGCCGGCGACGATCGCCTGGCGGAAGCGCAGCGGCGGCTGGGGACGATGCGGATCGCGACCAAGTACCCGCGGATCGCCGGGCGCTATTTCGAGTCGACCGGCCGCGAGGTCGAACTGGTCGAGATCAAGGGCTCGGTCGAGCTGGCGCCGCTGATCGGGCTCGGCGACGGGATCGTCGACCTCGTCGCCACCGGGCGGACGATGGAAGAGAACGGGCTCGAGGTGCGCGAGGAGATCGTCGAATGCACGGCCCGCTTCGTCGCCAACCGCGTCTCCCACAAACTGCGCGCCGCCGAGATCGACGATTTGACCACGCGGCTGCGCGAAGCGAGCCAGGGATGAAAGTCCGCCGCTTCGACTGGCAGGGAGCGGCGGAGACCGCCGCTGCGCTGCGCGAGTGGGCCGCGGAGGCGAGCCCCGCGGTCGATGTCGGGCCGATCGAAGCAGAGGTTCGGCAGGGTGGAGACGAGGCGGTGCTGCGGCTGACCACCCGCTTGGACGCTCCCGACGCGAACCTCAGCTCGCTGCGGGTCGATCCGGCGGAGGCATCCGCGGCGCTCTCGGCTCTGGAGCCGGAGCTGCGCGAGGCGATGGAGGCCGCTGTCGCCAACGTGCGACAGGTGGCCGAGGCGCAGCTGTCGGAGGAGCGCGCGGTCGAGCTGCCGGCGGGACAGACGGTGAGGCTGCGGGAAGCGCCCGTCGGGGCGGCGGGCATCTACGCCCCCGGCGGCCGCGCCGCCTATCCCTCGAGCGTCCTGATGTGCGCGGTCCCGGCGCAGGTGGCTGGGGTCGAGCGGATCGCCCTCGCCTCGCCTCCGGGGCCGGACGGCCGGCTGCACCCGTACGTGCTCGCCGCCGCGGCGCTCTGTGGGGTGGAGGAGATCTACGCGATGGGCGGGGCGCAGGCGATCTTCGCGCTCGCCTACGGCACCGAGACGATCGCCCCCGTCGACGTGATCGTCGGACCTGGGAACGCCTGGGTGCGGGAAGCCAAGCGCGCCGTCTACGGACAGGTCGGGATCGACTCGCTCGCCGGCCCTTCCGAGCTGATGGTGATCGCCGGCCACGACACCGACCCGGAGTGGGCTGCGCTCGACCTCTGCGCGCAGGCCGAGCACGGCCCCGAAAGCCCGCTGGTGCTCGCCGCCGTCGAGGAGCGGGTCCTGGATGAGATCGCCGCCGCGACGGAAGCGGCCGCGGCCTCGGAGGAGAGCGTCGCCGACGCCCCTCTGGCCCTGGTGCAGGTGCCCGACGTCGATGCCGGGATCGACCTCGCCAACGCGTACGCGCCCGAGCACCTGGAGCTGCTGGAGACCGATGCGGCGCTGATGGCCGAGCGCGTCACCACCGCCGGCTGCGTCTTCGTCGGCCGCCACGGCGCCACCGCCTTCGGCGACTACGTCGCCGGCTCCAACCACGTGCTGCCGACCGGCGGGGCGGGCCGCTATGCGGGCCCCCTGGGGCCCGGCTCCTTCCGCCGCCGCATCTCCAACGTCGAGATCGGCGCCGACGGGGCGGCGGGGCTGGCGCTGCACGCCGACGCCCTCGCCCGGGCGGAGGGCTTCCCCGTCCACGGCGAGTCAGCGATGATTAGGCGACGATGAGCAGAACCGCAGAAAAACAGCGCGAGACGGCCGAGACCCAGATCCGGCTCTCCCTCGACCTCGACGGGGGGGAGGCGAGCGCCGAGACCGGCGTCGGCTTCCTCGACCACATGCTCGACCTGCTGGCCCGGCACGGCCGCCTTGGCCTGAAGGTGGAGGCGAACGGCGATCTCGAGACCGGCGCCCACCACACGGTCGAGGACGTCGGGATCGTGCTCGGGCAGGCGCTCGACGAGGCGCTCGGCGACCGCGCCGGCATCCGCCGCTACGGCTCGGCCCTGGTGCCGATGGACGAGTCGCTGGCCGAGTGCGCGATCGACATCTCCGGCCGGCCCCTCTGCGTCTTCCAGGCCGATTTGCCGACCACCTCGATCGCCGGCTTCGACACCGAGCTCGCCGAGGAGTTCTTCCGCGCCGTCGCCAACAGCGCCAAGCTGACCCTGCACGTCCAGGTCCGCTACGGCACCAACGCCCACCACATGATCGAGGCCTGCTTCAAGGCCTTCGCCCGCGCCCTCCGCGTCGCCATCTCGATCGACCCGGAGGAGAGCGGCGTGCCTTCCACCAAGGGCACCCTGAGCCAATGAGCGCCCGCGTCGCCATCCTCGATTACGGGATGGGCAACCTGCGCTCGGTCGAAAAGGCGCTCGAGCACGTCGGCGTCACCGCCAAGGTCACCAGCGAGGCCGCGGAGGTGCGGGCCGCCGACGGGGTGATCCTGCCCGGGGTCGGCGCCTTCCCGCGGGCGATGGAGCGGGTCCGCGAGCTGGGGCTGGACGAGCTGATCCTCGAGCGCCGGGAAGCGGGCGTGCCGATCCTCGGCATCTGCCTCGGCCTGCAGCTGCTCTTCGAGTCGAGCTCGGAGCTCGGCGGCGACGCCGGCCTGGCGATGCTGCAGGGGCCGGTCGGCGAGCTCGACGCCCCGGGCCTCAAGGTCCCGCACATCGGCTGGGCGCCGGTGCGCTGGGAGCGCGAGTCGCGCTTGGCTGAGGGCATCCCCTCCGAGACCCCCTTCTACTTCGTCCACTCCTTCGCTCCGCAGCCGAGCGAGGACGAGCTGCTCGGCAGCGCCGAGTACGGCACCCGCTTCGCCTGCGCCGCCGAGCGCGACAACGTCTTCGGCGTCCAGTTCCACCCCGAGAAGTCGAGCAGCGCCGGCCTGCGGCTGCTCTCCAACTTCGCCGGCATCTGCGTCTCCTCGCCAGTCGCCGGCTGACAGCGGCCGTGATCCTCTATCCGGCTATCGATATCCGCGGCGGCCAGGCGGTGCGCCTGCTGCAGGGCGACTACGAGCGCGAGACGACCTACGACGCCGACCCGGTCGACGCCGCCACCCGCTGGGCTGACGAAGGCGCCGAGTTCCTCCACGTCGTCGACCTCGACGGCGCCAAAGCCGGCGAGCCGCGCAACCTCGACGCGATTCGCCGGATCGCCGCCGCCGCGCGCTGCCCGATCCAGGTTGGGGGTGGACTTCGAGACCCCGAGTCAGTGGCCGCGGTGCTGGAGGCGGGAGCCGAGCGAGTGGTGATCGGAACCGCCGCCCTGCGCGACCCCCAGCTGCTCGAGGCGTCCCTCGCCGCCCACGGCGAGCGCGTCGTCGTCTCCGTCGACACCCGCGGCGGCAAGGTCTCCCTCTCCGGCTGGACCGAGACCAGCGACGTCGACGCCCCCGCCGCGGTCGCGGACCTGAGCCGGCGCGGCGTCCAACGCTTCCTCTGCACCGCGATCGAGGTCGACGGCACCATGGAGGGGCCGGCGATCCGCCAACTCAACGAAATCGCCGCCGCCACCTCGGCCCAGGTCATTGCTTCGGGCGGCGTCGGAGAGTTGAGCCACCTAGAACATCTCTCACAAGAGAGCGCTCCGAACATCGAGGGCGCCATCGTCGGCCGCGCCCTCTACGAGCGCAAGTTCACGGTTTCCGAGGGAATCGCAGCGTTGCGGTAGGAGGGGCCGGTGGGGGTCCCTGGGAGCACCTCCGCCGGGAGGATCGTTTGGCGGCTGGCCGCGAGAGCTGCGGCCCGGCTCCATGCTGAGTACCCAGGGACCCCCACCGGCCCCTCCCGACCACAGCTGTCAGCTCACCGAGTCCGCGACAGGCGTCGTATAGCGACGCTTCTCGCGGACTCGCGTAAGACCGTCAGCTGAACAGCTGTCGTAGGAGGGTGCCGGTGTCCCTCGGAGGAATGTTCGGCCACATGCAATCTGATGTTCGCGCGGGCGCAGCCCGCGCAGCAGGTTCTCCCCGGAGCGAAGCGGAGGGGAGGTCAATTCCGGAGAGGGATACCGGCACCCTCCCCCTCACAGCGGTCCGTACTCTTCCCTCATGGCGCTGAAACGAGTGATTCCCTGCTTGGACGTCAATGCGGGGCGGGTGGTGAAGGGGACGAACTTCGTGGGGCTGAAAGACGCCGGGGATCCGGTGGAGCTGGCCGAGCGGTATGACGCGGAGGGGGCCGATGAGCTGGTGTTTCTCGACATCACCGCCTCGCACGAACAGCGGGAGACGATCGTGGAGCTGGCGCGCAGGACGGCTGACAACGTCTTCATTCCGTTCACGATCGGGGGCGGGATCCGGTCGGTGGAGGACGCGCAGGCGGTGCTGGACGCGGGGGCTGACAAGGTCTCGGTCAACTCGGCGGCGCTGGCGCGGCCGGAGCTGCTGAACGAGCTGGCTGAGCATTTCGGCGCCCAGTGTGTGGTGATCGCGATCGACGCGAAGCGCGAGGACGACGGTTGGGGCGTCTACGTCAACGGCGGGCGCAAGCGGGTCGACGGTCGCGACGCCGTCGCCTGGGCCGAAGAGGCGGTCGAGCGCGGGGCGGGGGAGGTGCTGCTGACCAGCATGGACCGCGACGGGACCAACGACGGCTACGACGTCGAGCTGACCAGGGCCGTGGCGGCGGCCGTCAGCGTGCCGGTGATCGCCTCCGGCGGCGCCGGTGAGCTCTCCCACCTCAGCGAGGCGATCGCCGAGGGCAACGCCGACGCCGTCCTCTGCGCCTCGATCTTCCACTACGGCCACTACCGCGTGCGCGAGGCGAAGGAGCGGCTGGCGGCCGACGGGATCCCGGTCCGGCTTTGAGCGGCGGCCATCCGCGCGATCGATCATCGTAGGGCGCCTATGGACGATCTAGGTGCGGCGCTGCGGCACGCCCATCCAGAGCTGGAGGTCGCGCGAGAAAAAGCGGAGGAGCCGGTCTACCTGGTTGGGGGTGCGGTTCGGGATCTCCTGCTCGGCCGACCCCGCGCCGACGTCGACCTGGTCGTCGAGGGCGATGCCGCGGCGCTGGCGGCCCGCCTGGGCGGCGCCGAGGCCCAGCACGAGCGCTTCGGGACCGTCAAGGTCGACCTTGACGGGCACGAGGTCGACATCGCCACCGCCCGCACCGAGACCTACCCGGAGCCAGGGGCGCTGCCCGTCGTCGGCCCCGCCGACGGCATCGAGGAGGACCTCGCCCGCCGCGACTTCACCGTCAACGCGATGGCGATCCCGCTGACCGGGGAGCCGCGCCTGATCGACCCCCACGGGGGTCGCGAGGACCTGCGGCGGGGACTGCTGCGGATCCTCCACCCGCGCTCATTCGAGGACGACCCGACGCGGGCGATTCGGGCAGCCCGGTACGCCTCCCGGTATGGCTTCGCGCTCGAGGCCGAGACCGACCGCCTCCTGCGCCTAGCCGACCTGGCGACGGTTTCCGCCGACCGCCGCCGCGCCGAGCTGGAGCGGCTCGCCGCCGAACCCACCGGCCGGGTCGGGCTCGGGCTGCTGGCCGGCTGGGGGATCATCGATCTGCGCGAGGGCGGCGTCGAGCTGATGGAGTCGGTCGAAGACCTGCTCAAGCTCCCCCGCTGGGCCGAGCTGGTTCCGCGAGAGCAAGCGCTGATCGCGGCCGCGCTCGGCCCCCCGGGGGCAGAGGAGGTGCTGGCCTCGATGTGGCCGCCGAAACCGGCGGAGGGAGTGGAGCTGGCGGAGCGGCGCGATCCGGTCGAGCTGATCATCGCCCGGGCGATGGGCGCCGACTGGCTCGACCAGTACCTGACTGTATGGAGCAAGGTCGAGCTGGAGATCGACGGCGGCGATCTGATCGCGGCTGGGGTCCCACAGGGCCCGGCGATCGGCCGCGGGTTGCGGGCGGCCCGGCAGAAGCGTCTCGAAGGGCAGATCGTCGATCGCGAGCACGAGCTCGCCGTCGCCCTCGCGGCGGCGCGGGAGGAATAGGCCGATGGAGTGGCGCGAACGCGCCGGCGCGCGGTGGCTCGAAGCCGACCTGGACGGCGCCCGGGCCGCCTTCTCGACCCGCCTCGGGGGCGTCAGCGAGGCGCCCTTCGACACCCTCAACCTGGGGCTGCTGACCGACGATGCGGAAGAGGCCGTAGGCGAGAACCGGCGGCGGCTGGCGACTGCGCTGGGCTTCGAGGCCGACCAGGTCGTCTTCGCCCGCCAGGTCCATGGCACCCGCCTGGTCGACCACCGGGCCGAGAGCCCCGAGGGCTTGGTCGAGGCTGACGGGCACGTCGTCTCCGCGCCAGGCCTGGCGCCGCTGGTCTTCGTCGCCGACTGCCTGCCGGTCGCGCTCGCCGGTCCCGGTGGGGTGGCGATGGTCCACGCCGGCTGGCGCGGGCTCGCCGGCGGCATCCTCGCCACGGCGGCGGAGGCGATCGAAGCGACCAGCGCGGCGATCGGCCCCGGCATCGGTCCCTGCTGCTACGAAGTCGGCGACGAGGTGCTGGCCGCCTTCGCCGGGCTGGGGGAGGGCGTCGCCCAGGGCCGCATGCTCGACCTGCCGGAGGTGGCGCGGCGGTCCCTCGCCGGCGCCGGGGTTGAGCGGGTTGAGTCCGCGGGCCTTTGCACCAGCTGCGAGCGGGAGCTGTTCTTCTCCCACCGGCGCGACGAAGGGCGCACCGGCCGCCAGGCCGGGGTCGCCTGGATCGAGGAGGGGTGAGGTGGCGGAGCTGATCCACGACATCGACACGGCGAAGCTGGCGGCGAACCTGGAGGAGGTCGAAGCCGTCGCCGGCGACCGGGCGGAGATCCTGGTCGCGACCAAGTACGTGCCGCTGGAGGAGATGGGCAAGCTGGCCGAGGCGGGGGTGCGGCTGGTCGGCGAGAACCGCCAGCAGGACCTGGCGGCAAAGCACGAGCGCTGGGGCGATGCCTTCGAATGGGACTTCATCGGCAACCTGCAGAGCCGCAAGGTCAAGCAGGTGCTGCCGCTCTGCCGGCTGATCCACTCGGTCGCGACCGACTCGGTGCTGGCCCAGCTGGAGAAGCACGCCGACCCCGGGACCGAGGTGCTGGTCGAGGTCAACGTCTCCGGCGAGGAGGGCAAGGGCGGGGTCGACCCGGAGGAG
The DNA here is from genome assembly GCA_035765335.1 of Solirubrobacterales bacterium. Taxonomy (GTDB): domain Bacteria; phylum Actinomycetota; class Thermoleophilia; order Solirubrobacterales; family 70-9; genus VAYN01. Next base: position 31,068 of record DASTXV010000029.1, on the reverse strand, counting down.
CTGCCGGCCTTCATCGAGCGCTGCCCGGTCGAGGTCTCCGGGCTGATGACGATGCCCCCGTTCAGCTCCGACCCGGAGGAATCGCGGCCCTACTTCGCCCGCCTGGCGGAGCTCGCTGCGGCCAACGGGCTGCGGCGATTGTCGATGGGCACCTCGCAGGATTGGCGGGTCGCGATCGAGGAGGGAGCGACGATCATCCGCCTCGGGCACGCCCTCTTCGTGTGATTTTCGCTCGATTCTGGGAATAATCCGTAAAGGAGTCGGCCCCCCAAGGCCGAAACACGCGGGAGATATGGCTCTAAAAGACACTTGGCATAGGGCGCTGGTCTACTTCGGACTGGCCGAGGACCACGACTACGGCCCCGAATACGAGGAAGACTTCGAGCCCGAGACCGGGACCGAGGACGTTTACGAGGGCCGCCGCGAACGCGGCGAAGGCAGCTCCTCGGTGCGGCGCCTGCCGACCTCGCGGCGCCCCCGCCGCGACGAGATCGACGACATCTTCGCCGACGACGAGCCGATCGCCGGCGGTCGCACCCGCACCCTGCGCCCGGTCGAAGACGGCGGCAACGGCGGCGACATCCAGGTCCACCTGGTCATCCCGCGCAACTTCAACGACGCCCAGCAGGTCGCCGACCAGTTCAAACGCTCGGTGCCGGTGATCCTCAACCTGCAGACGGCCGATCACGAGCTCTCGAAGCGGATGATCGACTTCTGCTCCGGTCTCACCTACGCCCTCGACGGGGGCATGCAGCGGATCGCCGAGAAGATGTTCCTGCTGACGCCGCGCAACGTTGATGTCTCCGCCGAGGAAAAGGCGCGGCTGATCGACAAGGGTTTCTTCAACCAGTCGTAGGGGCGCGCATGTACACGCCTGCGCTGCCTGCTCGGCATGTACATGCGCGCCTATGACAGCTGGGTAGGGTTCAGCCGATGATCGTTGGCTTTGTCGGGTCCGGGAACATGGCTGCGGCGATGGCGCGTGGCTGGGCTGGTGAGTTCGACTCGGTGCTGTTTTCCGACAGCGGGTCGGGCAAGGCTCGGGAGTTGGCCGAGGAGCTGGGGGGCGAGGCCGTCTCCAATGGGGAGATCGCCGAGCGGGCGGATCTCGTGGTGCTGGCGGTGAAGCCGGGGCATCTGGATGAGGTGGCGCCGGAACTGCAGGGTGCGAAGGAGGTTGTCTCTGTGCTCGCCGTGGTGCCGCTGGAGCGGCTCCAGGGTGCCTTTCCGAGTGCTGAGCACGTGTTGCGGGTGATGCCCAACGTCGGGGTCGAGGTTCGCCAGGGGGTCCTCTGCATCGCGGGCTCCGCGAGTGAGGAGGCGCGGGCCAAGCTCGGCGTGCTCGGACACGTCGTTGAGATCCCGGATCGGGACTTCGACGAGGCGACCGCGATCATGGGCTGCGCGCCGGCCTACTTGGCGCTGGCGGTGGAGGCGCTCGCCGATGCCGGCGCCGCGGCTGGACTCGACCGGGAGCTGGCCCGCGAGCTGGTCGTCGAGACGACCGCCGGCACCGCCGAGCTGCTGCGCCGTCACCACCCGGCCGACGTGCGCAAGGCCGTGACTTCGCCCGGCGGCAGCACCGAAGCCGGGCTCGAAGCCCTCGACCGCGAGGGTGCGCGGCGGGCGTTCGAGGCTGCGGTCGAGGCCTCTTTGGAGAGGATGCGCGGGTGATTCCCTTCGCGCTCAACCGCGGCGACGTCGCCGACTACGTCAGCGCGATCTTCCTCGTCTACGTGATCCTGATCTTCATCCGGATCGTTGCCTCGTTCGTGCCGCGGATGCCTTACAACCGCTGGCTGCGCGCGGTCCTCGACTTCGCCACCGAGGTCACCGACCCCTACCTCAACTTCTTCCGCCGCTTCCTGCGGCCGATCGGCGGCGGCGGGTTCGCCCTCGACCTCAGCCCGATGATCGCGCTGATCGTCCTCTTCGTCGTCCAGGCGCTCGTCGTCGGCCTGATCCGCGGGTGAGCGGCAGCGCCCGCGTTTGGGCCTTCGCCGGCGCCCTCTGCGCGGCGGTCTTCGCCGCCGACCAGGCGGCCAAGGCGGCAATCGAGGCCAATCTGGTGCTTGGCGAGAAGATCGAGGTGCTCGGTCCGCTCAGCCTCACCCTCTCCCACAACCGTGGCATCGCCTTCGGCCTCGCCGGCGGCGCCGGCGCCGGCCTGGTCCTGGTCGGCCTCGCCGCCCTCGGGGCGATCGGCTACCTCTTCGCTCGCCACGCCGACATGCGGGGGATGTGGATCGCGGTGGGCCTGCTGGCCGGCGGCGCCCTCGGCAACCTCGCCGACCGCGTCCGCGCCGACAAGGTCACCGACTACATCGACGTCGGCGCCTGGCCCGCCTTCAACCTCGCCGACGTCGCGATCACCTGCGGCGTGGTCCTGCTCGCCCTCCTCTTCATTCGCGAGGCGGAGGCGCGATCTGACGATGGCTGAGCCGGAGCTGCGGATCGTCCACCTCGACGAGGCGCTCGCCGTGGTCGACAAGCCCGCCGGCCTGGTCGTGCACCCGGCGCCCTCCCACCAGGGCCCGACGCTGGTCGACGAGCTGGCGGAAGTCCTGGGGGGAGGGGGGGACCCGGAGCGGCCGGGGATCGTCCACCGGCTCGACAAGGGGACCAGCGGCCTGCTCGTCGTCGCCCGCGACGACGAGACCCATGCGGCGCTGCAGGAGCAGGTGCGCGAGCGCGAGGTCGAACGGGTCTACCTGGCGCTGGCAGGGGGGCGCCTCGCCTCCCGCACCGGCACGATCGACGCGCCGATCGGCCGCTCGGCCCGGCAGCGGCACCGGATGGCGGTCTCCGGCGCCGCCTCGCGCCAGGCCCGGACCCACTTCACGGTGCTGGAGCTGCTGCCGCGGGAGACCTACCTGGAGGCGCGGCTGGAGACCGGGCGCACGCACCAGATCCGCGCCCACTTCGCCGCCATCGGCCATCCCCTGACCGGCGACTCCACCTACGGCGGCGCCATGCGTTACGGCTTGGACCGCCAGTTCCTCCACGCCCACCGCCTCGCCTTCCGCCACCCGCGCAGCGGCGAGCGGCTCGAGTTCACCTCGCCGCTCCCGGACGACCTCGCCGCGGCGCTCGAGGCGGCCCACGCCGAGTAACGGTCCCGCTCTACAATCTGCCGCTGGGTCAAATGACCCTTCGTAAATCGACCCCCGTTCGGTTGCGAGCCGGATCCTGCCTGGTCGTCAGAACCAGGTCCCGGTTGGCGGGACGGGCGCTTCACCACAACAAGGAGATGTAAATGCCCCAGGCAGAACTGAAAGAGCTGCTCGAGGCCGGAGTCCACTTCGGCCACCAGACGCGCCGCTGGAACCCGAACATGCGCCGCTTCATCTTCGGCGAGATGGACGGGATCCACATCATCGACCTGATCCAGACCGAGGCGCTGCTGGAGAACGCCCGCAAATTCGCCGGTGAGCTCGCCACCGGCGGCGGCACGGTGCTCTTCGTCGGCACCAAGAAGCAGGCCCGCGACACGATCCAGGAATGGGCCGATCGCTGCAAGATGCCCTACGTCAACAAGCGCTGGCTCGGCGGCCTCTTGACCAACTTCAACCCGATGTCGGGCCGGATCGCCCGCCTCCACGAGCTCAATGGCTGGAAAGAGGAGGGCAAACTCGACCTCCTGCCGACCAAGGAGCGGATGGGGATGGAGGCCGAACTCGCCAAGCTCGAGTTCAACCTCGGCGGCGTCCGCGACATGGACCGCCTCCCCGACGCCGTCTTCGTCGCCGACCTCAAAACCGAGGAGATCGCGGTCAACGAGGCGGCCCGGCTGCGGATCCCGATCATCGGCCTGGTCGACACCAACTGCGACCCGACGCCGGTCGACTACGTGGTCCCCGGCAACGACGACGCGATCCGCTCCTGCCAGCTGGTGATCGGCACGATCGGCGGGGCGATCGAGGAGGGCGCTTCCTCCTGGCGCGTGCAGGAGGAGAAGCGGATCGCCGAAGAGATGGAGCGGCGCAAACGCGAGGAAGAAGAGCGGAAGAAGCGCGAGGAGGAAGAGAAAGCGCGGCGCGAAGCCGAGGAGGCCAAGCAGGCCGAAGAAGCGACCGCGAAAGCCGCCGCCGAGAAAAAAGCGGCTCAGGAGAAAGCTGCGCAGGCTCAGGCTCAAAAAGCCGAGGCTCAGGCCCCTCAGGACGCGGGTCCTGCCGCCGCAGGGGACCCACCGCCTCCTGCGCGGCAGGAGGCGGTCCCCCCTACGACGTCACCCACGTCAGAGGCGCCGCAGAAAGACGCCGAAACTCCCGCCCCCGAGGAGGCAGCGCCTACCGTGGCGGGGGAGCAGGCCAAGGCCGAGGAGGTCCAGCAACCGTCCGAGGAGCAGCCTCCGTCGCCGCCGGCCGAGAGCGCTGAGGCGGCCGAGTCCACTGAGGGTGAGAAAGCTGAGAGCGAGGGAGAGAGCAAATGAGCATCACTGCTGCTGACGTGAAGGCGCTTCGGGATCGGACCGGGGCGGCGATGATGGACGCGAAATCGGCGCTGGTCGAGGCCGACGGCGACGTCGAGCGCGCGGTCGAGCTGCTGCGGGTGAAGGGGCAGGCCTCGGCTGCCAAGCGCGAAGGCCGCGGCACCAACGAGGGCGTGATCGCCTCCTACATCCACGCCAACGACAAGGTCGGGGCGATGGTCGAAGTCCAGTGCGAGACCGACTTCGTCGCCCGCAACGAGGACTTCAAGGTCTTCGCTTACCAGGTCGCCCTGCACGCGGCCGCGACGGCGCCGCAGTTCGTCTCCACCGAGGAAATCCCCGCCGAGGAGCGCGAGGCGGAAAAGAAGGTCTTCGAAGAGAAGGCGCGGGAAGAAGGCAAGCCCGACAACGTGGTCGAGAAGATCGTCCAGGGCCAGCTCGACAAGTGGGCTAGCGAAGTAGCGCTGCTCGACCAGACCCACGTCAACACCGAGAAGCACGAGTCGAAGACGATCGAGGAGCTGCGCCAGGAGATGGCGGCGAAAACGGGCGAGAACATCCAGATCGGCCGCCTCGCCTACTTCCGCGTCGGCGAATAAGCTCCGCCGCAGTGACCGACTCCCCCGAGCCGCGCTTCGGGCGCATCCTGCTGAAGCTCTCCGGCGAGGCCCTGATGGGCAGCCAGGACTTCGGCACCGACGCCGCCGAGGTCGACCGGATCGCCCGGCAGGTGGCGGCGGTCCGGGAGCGGGGGGTGGAGGTGGCGATCGTGGTCGGCGCCGGCAACATCTACCGCGGCCTCGACGGGGCGGCGAGCGGGATGGACCGCGCCACCGGCGACTACATGGGGATGCTGGCGACGGTCCTGAACGCGCTCACCTTGCAGGACGCGCTGGAGCGGCTCGACCAGCACACGCGGGTGATGTCGGCGATCGAAGTCCAGGAGGTCGCCGAGCCCTACATCCGCCGCCGCGCCATGCGGCACCTGGAGAAGGACCGGGTGGTGATCTTCGCCGCCGGCACCGGCAACCCGTTCTTCACCACCGACACCGCGGCGGCGCTGCGAGCGCTGGAGATCCACGCCGAGGCGATCCTGATGGCGAAGAACGGGGTGGAGGGGGTCTACGACTCCGACCCGGCGACCAACCCGGACGCGCGGTTCATCCCCGCGATCTCCCACAGGGAGGCGATCGAGCGGGGGCTGCGGGTGATGGACTCGACCGCGCTCTCGCTCTGCATGGACAACGACTTGCCGATCTACGTCTTCAACATGGGCGACGAGCGCAACATAGATAGGATCGTCTCCGGCGAGAAAGTGGGGACGCTGGTGTCGAATTCCCCCGCCAATTGAGGAGGACGGGACCCAGTGGAGCTGATCGACGAACTGCTCGCAGACGCCAAGGAGCGGATGGCCAAATCGGTCGAATCGAGCCGTGGCGAGCTTGCCACCGTGCGGACCGGCCGCGCCTCGCCGCACCTGCTCGACCGCATCTCGGTCGACTACTACGGCAACCCGACGCCGCTGAAGCAGCTGGCCAACGTCGCCGCCTCAGACGCGCGGCTGCTCACGGTCACGCCCTTCGACAAGAGCGCGCTGGGATCGATCGAGAAGGCCATTCAGGAGTCCGACATCGGCCTCACCCCGAGCAACGACGGCAACGTGATCCGGCTGCAGATCCCGGAGATGACCGAGGAGCGGCGGCGGGAGATGGTCAAGGTCGTCCACGGGGTCGCCGAGGAAGGCCGGGTCGCGATCCGCAACGTCCGCCGCGACATCATGAGCGACCTGCGCGACCTGAAGAAGGAGGGCGAAGCCGGCGAGGACGACGAGCGCCGGGCCGAGGCGACGCTGCAGAAGCAGACCGACGAGGCGATCGCCGAGATCGATTCCCTGCTCAAAGGCAAGGAAGAAGAGATCCTCGAAGTCTGAGGCGGGCCACCGCAGCGTGACCGCAGCCAAATACGTAGCCATCATCACCGACGGCAACGGCCGCTGGGCGCAGCAGCGGGGCCTGCCTGTGGTCGAGGGGCACCGGGCGGGTGCCGACGTGGTCAAGGAACGCCTGCGCGACGCCGCCGAGCTGGGGATCGAGGAGCTGACTGTGTACTCGTTCTCGACCGAGAACTGGAGCCGGCCCGCCGAGGAGGTCGAGGGCCTGATGCGGATGTTCGGCGAGCGGATCGCCGCGGAAACGCCGGAGCTGAAGCAGGAAGGCGTGCGGATGCGGTTCATCGGCCGGCGCGAGGGCGTCGACCCGGGCCTGGTCGAGCAGATGGAGTGGGCGGAAGCCGAGACCGCCGGAAACGACCGCATCACCCTCTTCGTCGCCTTCAACTACGGCGGCCGGGCGGAGATCCTCGACGCGGCGCGAAGCTTCCAGGGGGGCTCCGAGGAGGAGTTCCGCCGCCACCTCTACGCGCCCGAGATGCACGACCCAGACCTCCTGATCAGGACCAGCGGCGAGCAGCGCATCTCCAACTACCTGCTCTGGCAGTGCGCCTACTCCGAGCTGATCTTCCGCGACGAGCTCTGGCCGGACTTCGATCGGGCGGCGCTGGAGGCGTGCCTGGAGGAGTACGAGACGCGGCAGCGGCGCTTCGGGAGCCGGGTATGAGCATCGACCTCTTCGACGACGAGATGCTCGAGCCGGAGCCGCCCCGGCGCGAGCGGCCGCCGCGGAAGCCGCAGCAGAGGCCCAGGCGCGGCAGCGGCGAGACCGCGAAACGGGTCCTGGTGGCGCTGCCGTGGATCGCCTTCGCGATCGCGATCACGGTCGCCGGGGGGCCGATCTTCGCGGCGGCGATGATCGCGATCGGCGTCGTCGCGATCCGCGAGTTCGCCGGCATCGCCGAGCGCTACCGGCCGCTGGTCATCCCCGCCTACATCTCGGTCGCGGCGCTGATCGTCGCCGCCCATCTCGGCACCGCCTTCAACGTGCTCTACGTCCTCGCGGCGACCTTCCCGCTGCTCTTCGCCTTCGTCGCCAGGGCCGACCATCGCGACAACGCCACCGTCTCGCTCGGGGTGACGCTGCTGGCGGTGCTCTGGATCGGGGTCCCGCTCGCCCACGCGGTCTTCCTCCGCGACCTGCCGGACCACGGCGCGGCGCTGCTGATCGACGTCCTCGTCGGCACCTTCGTCGCCGACACCGCCGCCTACGCCACCGGGCGGATGTTCGGCAGCCACAAGATCGCCCCCAACCTCTCCCCGAACAAGACCGTCGAGGGGCTGATCGGCGGCTTCGTGATCGGCACCATGGGCTTCTGGTTCGCCGGCCTCTACCAGGACTGGCTCTCGGGGGTCGACGCCCTGATCATCGGCGCCGCCGTTGCCGCCGTCGCCCCGCTCGGCGACCTCTTCGAGTCCCTCCTCAAGCGCGACCTCGGGACCAAGGACACCGGCACCCTCTTCGGCCCCCACGGCGGCCTCCTCGACCGCCTCGACGCCGTCTTCTTCACCGTCGTCGTCGGCTACTACCTCTCGGTCGCGGTCGTGTACTAGCGGCAGACGAAAACTGTCGGATTCCCGTCAGGGTTGCCTGCAATGCTCGGCGCATGGCGGGGACGCAGGCGATCTACTATCGCGACAAGCACGGCGTAGAGCCGGTAAATCAGTTCATCGAGGCGCTTCCGGAGAAGCAAGGAATGAAGATCGATGACTACATCGAGGAGCATCTGAACGGTCGCCCCCTGGATGCGCCGCCGCCGGAGTTCCCGGTTACCTCTCAGATAGAGGGAGAGCTACGTGAGTTGAGGGTTCGCTTCGCGAACACCCGCTATCGGATTCTCTACCAACGATCCGGCAATCTCCTCATCTTGTTGCACGCATTCGAGAAGAACGCCGGAGCGGTGCCAGCGGCAGACAAGGTCTTGGCGAAGCAGCGGATCGAGGACTTCAAGCGGCGAATGAACGCAAAGTCAAGGAAGCCACCACGTGCAGCAGGTCACGACGCCCCGCCGCGAAGTCGCACCTATTGACATATTTATCGATTTAGATAAGGTCCGGGAAATGAGAGAGCGAGAGCGCAGCCATGTCAGCCCGAGGGGACGGTCGGTCGCTAGCGCAGCGGAGGGCCGCGCGCGGCGCAGCGAGGCATATCGCGAAGCTCGCGACGAGTACGCGGCGATCAAAGAGCTGCGCAAGCGAAATTGGATTGCCGCGCACATTCGCGAACGGCGCTATGAGCTGGATCTAACGCAGAAGGATGTCGCCGACCAGGCGCGAACCTCGCACTCCTTCATCTCGAAAGTCGAGAGCGGCGATCACATCCCGACGATTCCCGTCTTGAAGCGAATCCTCGCCGTCCTCGATGAGGAGCTTCTGATCGGCATCGAGCGGCAGGTTCCCGACGAGGAGCCCGAGCGTGAGGTCGCACCGGCTCCCGAGCTGGCTGCTGCTTGAGCGGGCCGCCTGGCCCCCTCCGTATCCTCTGTAGGGCATGAAGAAGGTCCTCGTGCTCGGCTCGACCGGGTCCATCGGAACGCAGGCGCTCGAGGTGATCGGGCGCTCGGAGCAGCTGCAGGCGGTAGGTCTGGCGGCGGGCTCCGCCTGGGAGGCGACGGTGGAGCAGGCGCGCGAGCACGGGGTGCCGGTGATCGCGCTGGCCGACGCAGGGGCTGCCGAGCAGGCCCGTAGTGGCTGGAGCGGCCGGGTCCTCACTGGGGAGGAGGGCGCGCGGGAGCTGATTGCCACCACCGAACCCGACCTGGTCCTCAACGCCATCGTCGGCGCCGCCGGGCTCAGCTCGACGATCGTCGCCCTCAGCGAGGGGATCGACGTCGCCCTCGCCAACAAGGAGAGCCTCGTTCTCGGTGGCGAGCTGGTGATGGCGCTGGCCGAGGCGACGGGGGCGCGGCTGCTGCCGGTCGACTCCGAGCATTCGGCGCTGTTCCAGCTGATCGGCGCCGAGGCGCCGGGGACCGTGACCAAGCTCGTGCTGACGGCCTCCGGGGGACCCTTCCGCGGCCGCGACGATCTCTCCGGTGTCAGCGTCGCCGACGCGCTCGCCCACCCGACCTGGCGGATGGGGGGGAGGATCACGATCGACTCGGCGACGCTGATGAACAAGGGCTTCGAGGCGATCGAGGCGCACCACCTCTTCGCCGTCCCCTACGAGCGGATCGACGTCGTCGTCCACCCGCAGTCGCTGATCCACTCGCTGATCCACCTCAACGACGGCTCCTCGCTCGCCCACCTCGGCTATCCCGACATGCGGGTGCCGATCTCCTACGCGCTGCACCACCCCGAGCGCGCCGACGTCGATGTGCCGCAGCTCGACCTCGCAACCGTCGGCTCGCTGACCTTCGAGCAGCCGGACCTGGAGACCTTCGCCTGCCTGCGGCTGGCGCTGGAGGCGGGCGCGGCAGGGGGGACCGCCCCCTGCGTCCTCAACGCCGCCGACGAGGTCGCCGTCGCCGCCTTCCTCGCGGAGCGGATCCCGTTCACCGCGATCCCGGCGGTGATCGAGGCGGTGCTGGAGGAGATGCCGGCGCGGCCGCTCACGCACTTCGACGACCTCTTCGCCGCCGACGCCGAGGCGCGCGAGCGCAGCGAGGAGCAGGTCAGGGGGTTGATGCCCGCATGAGCTGGTTCTGGGTCTTCGTCGGCTTCTGCCTGCTGATCATCCTCCACGAGGCGGGGCACTTCTTCGCCGCCAAGGCGACGGGGATGCGGGTCGAGCGCTTCTTCCTCTTCTTCGGGCCGACGATCTGGTCGTTCAAACGCGGCGAGACCGAGTACGGGGTGAAATCGATCCCCCTCGGCGGCTACGTGAAAATCACCGGGATGACCCCGGAAGAGGAGATTCCTCCCGAGGTCGCCCACCGCGCCTACTACCGGCAGGACGTCTGGAAGCGGATCGTCGTCGTCGCGGCGGGGCCGGCGGTGAACATCTTGCTGGCCTTCGCGATCCTTTTCGGGGTCTACTGGGTCAACGGCCGCGAAGAGACCGTGCAGCGGGTCGGCGCGGTCAGGGACGGCGCGCCCGCCGCCAAGGTCTTGCGGCCGGGCGACGAAATCGTCGCCGTCGACGGCCGGCGCTACCCGGGCTTGGGGACCGAAGAGCGGCTGATCAAGTTCGGCGAGGACGTCAGCGCCCACAAATGCCCCGGCGAGCAGGTGGACGGCTGCGTCGCCGCCACCCCGGTGGAGATCGAGGTGCGCAGGGACGGGGAGCTCAAAGCCTTCACGGTCTACCCGCGCTACGACAAAGAAACGAAACGCGCGCTGATCGACTTCGAATACGGAAGGGAAATGATCGACTTCAGCGCCGGAAAGGCCGCGGCGGAATCCGGCAACGCGATCTGGGAAGTCGCCGAGGGAACCTTCCACGTCTTCACCCACCTCTTTGAAGAGGAACAGCGCGAGCAGGTCTCCGGCGTGGTCGGGATCAGCGACGTCGGCCACCAGGTGGTCCAGACGGGGCTGGAAAAATCGCTGATCCTGCTGGCCCTCGTCAGCCTCTCGCTGGGGCTGGTCAACCTGCTGCCGATCCTGCCCCTCGACGGTGGCCACATCTTCTGGAGCCTGGTCGAGAAAGCACGCGGCCGGCCGGTCTCCTGGCGGGTGATGGAGAAAGCGACGGTGGTCGGCATCGCTCTGGTCCTGATGCTCTTTTTCCTAGGCCTCTCGAACGACATCGGCCGGATCACCGGCGAAGGGTTCGAGGTCCGGTAACGCGCGGGTGGGCTGGCCCACCCGCCGGGCTCAATAAGCTTCAAATATGGCTTCCAAGCGGCAGATATTCGTCGGCAACGTGCCGATCGGCGGCGGCGCCCCCGTCGCCGTCCAGACCATGACCAAGACCGAGACCGCCAACCTGGCGGCGACGATGGAGCAGATCCGCAAGGTCGCCGACGCCGGGGCGGACCTGGTGCGCTGCGCGGTCCCGCGCGAGCAGGACGCCGAGGCGCTGAAGACGATCGTCAAGGAATCGCCGATCCCGGTGATCGCCGACATCCACTTCAACCACACCCTGGCGCTGAAAGCGATCGACGCCGGCGCCCATTGCATCCGCCTCAACCCGGGCAATATCGGCGGCCGCGAGAAAGTCGCCGAGGTGGCGGTGAAGGCGAACGCCGCCGGGACGCCGATGCGGATCGGGGTCAACTCCGGCTCGCTGCCGAAACACCTGCACGAGCTCGAGCGGGAAGCGCCGGTCGAGGCGCTGGTCGCCGCCGCGGTCGAGTTCGTCGAGCTGATGGAGGGGCTCGACTTCGAAAACTTCAAGGTCTCGATCAAGTCGACCAACGTGCCGAACACGATCGCCGCCAACCGCCTGCTGGCGGAGAAGATCCCGTATCCGCTGCACCTGGGGATCACCGAGGCGGGGACGAAATGGAGCGGCTCGCTGAAAAGCGCGGTCGGCCTGGGGACGCTGCTCGCCGACGGAGTCGGCGACACGATCCGGATCAGCCTCTCGACCTTCCACGCCGAGGAGGAGGTGAAGGTCGCCTGGGAGATCCTCAAGGCGCTGCAGCTGCGCGAGCGCGGCCCGGTCCTGATCGCCTGCCCCACCTGCGGCCGGCTGCAGTTCGACATGGACTCGGTCGTCGCTGAAATCGAGCAGCGACTGGAGTCCTACGCCGAGCCGATCGAGGTCGCCGTCCTCGGCTGCGCCGTCAACGGCATCGGCGAGGCCAGCCACGCCGACTTCGGTATCGCCGGGGCGAAGAACGAGGGCCTGATCTTCGCTGGCGGCAAACCGCTGCGTAAGGTTCCGCAGGCGAAGCTCGTCGACACCCTGTTCGAGGAGATCGACAAGTCCCTCGACCGCGGCGGCCAGGTCGAGTTCGACGAGGCCGAGTCGCGCGAGGGGGCCGAGTGGGTCGCCAACATCGAGCGCGAAAACGCCGGCGACCTCACCCCCGAGAAGATCGCCCAGATGGAGCACGAAGCCTCCCAGCGCGGCGAGTCGGACCGGGTCCTGCTCGACGAGGAGGCCTCGCCGACGGCGGGGCGCCGGTTCACGCGGGCGTAGGGGCCTGCGGAGCAAGTAGGACCCGCAGGTCCGCGGCAATCGCGGCGGGTTCGTCATCGAGCTGGTTCCAGGTGATGTGCGTGACCGAGTAGCCGGCGACGCGCAGGCGCCTGTCTCTGGCGCGGTCCTCGCGGAAGGCGGTGCGGGTGCGGTGGCCCTGCCAGCCATCTAGCTCGACGATCTGGCGCACCTCGGGCCAGTGGCAGTCGACGCAGACTCGCTTGTCACCCAGGGCGATCCAGTCGTTGTAGCGGGGTAGGGGCAAGCGGTATCGGCGCAGGAAGGGGCCGAAGCGCTCCTCCAGGGGCGAGCGCTTGCGGCCTTGGGGCTCTTCTCGCAGGCGATCGAGGGCTGAGCGGACCTTGCGGGTGCCCCGTCTACCCGGGTAGCGCTCGAGGAGGTGGGGCAATGAGAGGCGGTCGGAGAGCTCGAGGAATTCGGACTCGCGCAGGAGGTTCTGGACCGTCTCGGCGTCCTCAGTCGCGGCGAGGTCGAGGATCGCGCGGGGGACGGTGGTGACCGGGATCCCTTCCTCGATCGTGCGCTCGTCAGGGGGCACCTGGGAGATATGCCTCCGAATCAGGTCCGAGGAGCGAGAGCGGTGGGAGACGGTGACGTCGATCCTTTCCCGTGAGTTGGGCCTGATCATCCACAGGGCCGCCGCCGACCAGTGACTGAGGACGGCATCGGGACCGGAGGCGAGGACTGCTGCCATCCACCGTCCCTCGCGCGGGATCACGCGGTGGCCCACCGCGTAGACGCCAGGGTGCAGTTGATGCAGGCGCCCAGCCCGCAGGCGCCTGCCGATTGCCCCTGATTCAAGCCCCAGGTTCAGCAACTGCTCCCGCGACACCACCCCGTACTGGCGTTTTGCCAGCTCCGCGATCCCCTGCTCTCCACGAGTCCGCGCCAGTGTCCGCATATCGGACACTGGCGCGGACTCGGCGAAACGGGTTGGCATGGGGCCGAGGCTGGCAGGGAACTTCGCGCGTGTGGTGCGCGGAGTGTGTCGATAGGTTTCCGGAAGTGAGTTCGAAGAGCAAAGGTGTGTCTCCCTCCAGGCAGGAGGACTTTCCGGCCTGGTTCCAGGCTGTGGTGCGGGAGGGGGAGGTGGCCGAACTGGCGCATGTGCGGGGCTGCATGGTGATCCGGCCCTGGGGCTATGCGATCTGGGAGCTGATGCAGGCGGAGCTTGACCGCCAGATCAAGAAGAGCGGCGCCAGCAACGCGTATTTCCCCCTCTTCATCCCGCTCAGCTACATCGAGAGCGAGGCCAAGCACGTCGAGGGCTTCGCCAAGGAGATGGCGGTGGTCACGCACCACAGGCTGGAAGAAGACCCCGATGACCCCGAGCACCTGAGGCCCGGGGGGGAGCTGACCGAGCCGCTGATCGTGCGGCCGACCTCGGAGACGATCATCGGCAAATCCTTCGCCAAGTGGATCAACTCCTACCGCGACCTGCCGCTGATGGTGAACCAGTGGGCGAACGTCGTCCGCTGGGAGATGCGGCCGCGGGTGCTGCTGCGGACGACCGAGTTCCTCTGGCAGGAGGGGCACACCGCCTTCGCCACCGAGGAGGAAGCGCGGGAGAACGCCGAGCAGATGCTCGAGGTCTACCGGGGCTTCGCCGACTCGTTCCTGGCGATGCCGGTCCTGACCGGCGAGAAGCCAGAGGAAGAGCGCTTCCCGGGAGCGGTGATGACGCTCTCGATCGAGGCGATGATGCAGGACGGCAAGGCGCTGCAGGCGGGCACCTCGCACTACCTCGGCCAGAGCTTCGCGGAGGCGGCCGAGATCGACTTCCTCAACCGCGAGGGCGAGCGGGAACTGGTCCACACGGCCTCCTGGGGCGTCTCCACCCGCCTCCTCGGCGCCCTGATCATGAGCCACAGCGACGACGTCGGCTTGCGCCTGCCGCCGACGGTGGCGCCGCAGCAGGTCGTGATCGTGCCGATCCCCCGCGGCGAGGAGGGGCCGGCGGTGCTGGAGGAGGCCGAGGCCCTGGCGCGGGAGATCGGCGACCTCTCCTTCCAGGGGACGGAGGTGCGGGTGATGGCCGACCTGCGCGACCGGGAACCGCCGGACAAGCGCTGGGAGTGGACGCGCAAAGGCGTGCCGCTGGTCCTCGAACTGGGGCCGCGCGACCTGAAGGAGGGCGTGGTGGCGCTGCGCCGCCGCGACGCCGGGGACGCGAAGCCAGAGTCGCTGGAGCGCGGGCGGGTCGCGGACGCGATCCCGGCGCTGCTGGCCGAGATCCAGGGCGCCTACCACCGCGCCGCCGCCGAGCGGCTGAGCGCGCGCACCCGCAGCGACATCGAGAGCTTCGACGAGTTCCGGGTGTGGTTCGACACCGACCCGGCCGACGCGAGCGCCGGCGGTTTCGCGCGGGCGCCCTGGAGCGAAGCCCCGGAGTCGGCGGAGCTGCTCGAGGAGCTGAAGGTCACGGTGCGCTGCCTGCCCTTCGACCAGGATCTCTCGCCGGACAGCCGCTGCGTCCTCACCGGCAAGCCGGCGGTCACCGAAGCGGTCTTCGCGAAGGCGTACTAGGGATGGGCGGCGCCGCGCCATTCGGTCGGGGCCGCGTGCGACGCCTCTTCGGGCTCGACCGCAGCGCCCCGCCTCCGCCCGAGACCCGCAAGGGGGAGCCGCTTCACCCCTGGACGATCCCGAACCTGGTCGGCTACGTCCGCCTGGCGGCGATCCCGGTCTTCCTCGTCCTCGCCTACAGCACCGACGACGGCACCTCGCTGCTCTCGGCGATGGTCTTCTGGGTGATCGCCGCCGGCGACTACCTCGACGGCATCCTCGCCCGCATCACCGGCCAGTACAGCCGCATGGGGGCGCTGCTGGACCCGCTGGTCGACCGGCTGACGATCCTCGCCGGCGCCGTCGTCTGCTGGAGCTTCGACCTGCTGCCGCACTGGGCGCTGATCCTGCTCGCCCTGCGCGAGCTCTCGATGCTCGTCCTCGCCCAGTACGGGCTGCGGCACGGAGTCGACATCGAGGTCAACTGGCCGGGACGCATCTCCGTCTTCCCGATCATGGGCGGGATCTGGCTCGCCCTGCTCGCCCCGGGCTGGGTCGCGAGCGCGCTGGTGATCTGGGGGCTGGCGATGGCGATCATCGCCACCGTCCTCTACGCGCGCGCCGGCCTCCGCGCTGGCCGCGCCACCAAGCCCGCAAGCTGACGCCCAGGTTGACCCGAACCTTCAACCTAGGGTTGAACCTTTCGCACAGGCAGCTATGATCGGCTCCCGCGCAAACGGAGGCACCGCCTCCTCGAGTTAGGAGCACGATGGAGGACACCTTTCCCGATCTTGGCTCCCTCAGCGACAAGGAGCTGAAGGACATGATCGACAACCTGACGGCGGAGGAGAACGAGATCTCCTACAAGCGGCGCGTCCTGCACGGGAAGATCGACATCCTGCGCGCGGAGCTGGTCAACCGCCTGCGCCAGAAACGGGAGGCGGGGGAGTCGCTGATCTCCGGCGACGACGTCGAGCAACTGACCCAGATCCTCTCCGGGGAGACGCAGCCGCCGACGGAGGACGAACCCGCCGCCTGAGCGGGGAGCGGCGATGACGGTCCACTGTCCCGAGTGCGGGTTCGCGAACCCCGAGGGGGCGAACTACTGCCAGAAGTGCGGTGCCTACCTGGGTGGGCCGAAAGAGGCCGGCGACGACCCGACGACGATGACCTACCGGGTCGACGAGACCGGCGAGATGACGCCGGTCGACATCGACGAGGTGGTCGAGGAGAGCGGCGCGGCGCTGGTGATCCGCTCCGGCGGCGGCCGCGCCGGCGAGAGCTTCAGCATCGCCGAGGAGCGGGTCAGCATCGGCCGCAGCCCCGACGCCGGCGTCTTCCTCGACGACGTCACCGTCTCCCGCAACCACGCCCTGCTGGTCCGCCGCCGCGACGGCCTCTACATCGACGACCTCGGCTCGCTGAACGGCACCTACGTCAACCGGCGCCGGATCGAGTCGCACCGGCTCGCCGACGGCGACGAGATCCAGGTCGGCAAGTACAAGTTGAGCTACCTGGAGCGCTGAGATGCCGGTCTCCGAACAGCCCGGACGCACCGCGGAAGCGCCGAGCCGGCCGCGCAAGGCGCTGACGATCGGCGCCGTCTGCAAAATCCTCCAGAGCGAATTCGACGACGTCTCGATCTCGAAGATCCGCTACCTGGAGGATCAGAAGCTGCTCAGCCCGCGGCGGACCTCCGGCGGCTACCGCCTCTACAGCCAGTCCGACGTCGAACGGCTGCGGACGATCCTGCGCCTGCAGCGCGACGAGTTTCTGCCGCTGCGGGTGATCCGCCAGGAGCTGGCCTCCGGCGGCGACCTCGTCCTGGGGGACGGCGAGCGCAAGCCCGCCACCGGCTCGGTGCGGCGGGCGATCCTCGTCGACACCTCGCGCGCCTACCTGACGATCGAGGAGATCGTCGAGGAGACCGGCGCCCGCGAGGAGCTGATCCGCGAGCTCGAGAACTACGGGATCGTCCAGCCCGAGAAACGCGAGGGCAAGATCGTCTACGACGAGACCGACCGCGAGATCGTCCGCGCCGCCAACGAGCTCTCCCGGGTCGGCGTCGGCGCCCGCAACCTGCGCGTCTTCCGCTCCTCGGCCGACCGCGAGGCGAACCTGCTGGAAGCGGTGCTGGGCCCCTCGCTGCGCTCGCGCAACCCCGAGCGCCGTAAAGAGGCGCTGGACAGCCTCGAAAGCCTCGCCGCGACCGTCAGTCATCTCAAGCACCTGCTCCTGGTCCGCGACCTCCGCCGCCTGACCGGCGAGTAGCCGGGCGCGTGGCCCGCGTCACCCGCACGCGCACCGTCGAGGCACCGGTGGGCGAGGTCTGGAAGCTCGTCTCCGACCCCTACAGCCTGCCGCGCTGGTGGCCGCGGACCGCGCGGGTGGAGAACGTCGACGCCAAGCCGGGCGGCAAGCGGACGCTGTGGACGAAGGTGCTGCAGGCGAGCGAGGGGCGCAGCGTCCGCGCCGACTTCCGCTGCGTCAGCTCGGCCGAGGGCGAGCGCTACGTCTGGGAGCAGGAGCTGGAGGGGACGCCGTTCGAACGGCACCTGAAGGCGCTGCGGGTCGAGGTCGGCCTGCGCGGGCGGGACGGCGAGACCGAGGTCAGCCTGACCGAGGAGCAGTCGCTGAAGGGGATGTCGAAGCTGGGCTCGCCGCTGATGCGAAAGGCGCGGGGGGAAGTGCTCGACGAGGCGCTGGACGGGATCGAGGCGGCGCTGACGTGATTCCCCGGCGAGACGCGAAGTGGTGGGGGTGGGGCGACCCCGCGAACGAGCCGGAGCTCGACGCCGAGGCGCTGGCGGTCCTGCGGGAGCGGATCGGCGAGCTGGAGCCCTGGCCGCTGGCGCGGTCCCTGGAGGAGTTCGAGCTGCCGGCGGCGGCCGCGCTGCCGCAGGCGCTGATCGAGGCGGTGGGGGAGGGGAACGTCTTCACCGGCGCCGAGGACCGGGTGCGGCACGCGACCGGGTGCGGCTACGCCGACCTGGTGCGGCTGCGCAACGGGTCGCTGACGGCAGCGCCGGACGCAGTGGTGATGCCGGCCGACGCCGAGGCTCTGGGGCGCGTCTTGGAGGTCTGCGCGGCGGAGGGCGTCGCGATCGTGCCGTTCGGCGGCGGCACCAGCGTCGTCGGCGGGGTAGAGCCGCTGCGCGGGAAGCACGGTCGCCTCCTCAGCCTCGATCTGGGAGCGCTGCGCGACGTCGTCGTCGACGAGCGCTCGCTGACGGCGCGGCTCGGCGCCGGGCTGCGCGGGCCCGAGGCGGAGGCGGCGCTGGGGGCGAAGGGTCTGACCCTCGGCCACTTCCCGCAGTCGTTCGAGTACGCGACGATCGGCGGCTTCGCCGCGACCCGCTCCGCCGGCCAGGCCTCGAGCGGCTACGGGCGCTTCGACGCGCTGGTCAGCTCGGTGCGCATGCTTGCCCCCGCGGGGGAGATCTCGACCCTGGAGACGCCCCACACCGCCGCCGGCCCGGCCCTGCGCGAGGTCGTGATCGGCTCCGAGGGTGTGCTCGGGGTGATCCCGGACGTGACCGCGCGGGTGCGGCCGGCGCCGGCGGTGCGCCGCTACGAGGCCTGGATCGCCGAGAGCTTCGAGGCGGGGGCGGAGATCGCGCGGGGGCTGGCGCAGGGGCCGGGACTGCCGGAGATCATCCGCGTCTCCGACGAGGAGGAGACCGAAGGGACGCTGGCGCTGAACGGGCCGCGCGGCCTCGGCGGGCGCCTCTTCGACGGCTACCTCGGCCTGCGCGGTCGCCGCGGCGGCGCCCTGGTGATCGTCGGCTTCGAAGGCGACGAGGAGTCGGTCGCGCGGCGGCGGGCGCTGACCGTGCGCGCCCTGCGCGGTGGTGGCGCCGCCTACCTCGGGCAGTCGGCCGGCAACTCCTGGGAGCACGGCCGCTACCAGGGCCCCTACCTGCGGGACACGCTGATGAGGATGGGGGCGATGGTCGAGACGCTCGAGACCTCGCACACCTGGAGCCGCTACCACGAGCTGCACGGGGCGGTGGGGAAGGCGATCCGCGGCGCCCTGGAGGGGCAGGGCACGCCAGGCCTCGTCTTCTGCCACCTCTCGCACGCCTACGCCGACGGCGCCTCGCTCTACTTCACCTTCATCTCCCGCGCCCGCCGCGGCGCCGAGGTCGAGCAGTGGGCGGCGGTCAAGCGCGCCGCCTGCGAGGCGATCGTCGCCCACGGCGGCACGATCACCCACCACCACGCGGTCGGCCGCGACCACGCCCCCTACATGGAGGCCGAGGTGGGGGAGGCGGGCCTGGAGATGCTGCGCGCCCTGAAGGAGCAGCTCGACCCGGCGGGGATCATGAACCCCGGCAAGCTGCTTCCCGACGGCTAGCGGCTATTTGCCGGTCTGGCGGTTGGCGGCGCCGACGATCGGGCCCGTCACTTCGCCGCGCAGCACTTCGTCGCCGGTGTAGACCGGGGCGTCTTTGTCTTTCGTCGCCTGCGCCAGCGAGGCCCGCAGCTGGGAGTCGTCGGTCCTGGTGATCGCGATGTCGCGGAAGGTTTCGTTGGCGAGGTAGGCGAGGACTTCGACCGGGACTTCGACCTGGGCCCCGATCCGCCCGTCCTCGCCGACTTCGGTCGAGGCCAGCGGCAGCATTTTCTGCGCCGAGGCCGAGAGCCAGATCGTGTACGACTCGCCCTCTCCGGTCGGCTCCAGCCCTTCCGCCGCCACCTGCAGCGCCAGGCTTTTCTTCACCCGCCCGAAGATCGCCACCCCGATCGCCCCGCTGTCGTCGACCGCCTCCAGAGCCGCTTTCGTCACCTCCCGGTTGCCGCCTTCCGCGGCTTTTTCCAGCGCCGCCACCGTTTCCCCGCTGGGAGCGTTGGACGAGGTCGTAGTCGTGTCCCCATCTCCACCGTCGTCACCGCCGGCGAAGATGAAGACGACAAAGAGCACGACAATCGCCACCCCAGCCAGGATCGCCCAAAGCCCCCGCCCCTCGAGCAACTTCAGCTCTTTCCCCAAAGGAGGCCTCGGCTCCCCCTTCGGCAGCGCCAGCTTCGGCTCCGCATCTTTAGCCCGCGCCCGCGGCGCCTCGGTCGAGTGCACTACCTCAGGCGCCGGCTCCTGCGGCTCCGCCGGAACCGTCGGCGGCGTCTCGGGCGGAGGGGGTTCCCCCGGAGGAGCCTCCCCATCAGTTGCGACGGAGGGGGAACCCCCTCCGCCCCCACCACCCGGCTCAGGAATAACCGGCGCCGGAATCCCTTCCGATTCAAGTTGAGCAGCAGCCGCCTTCGCCCGCGAGTGAACCTCGCCCACGCTCACCCCGAGCAGAGCCGAGAGATCCTCATACCCCTGCTCGCCCCGCTGGGAGAGCAACCGCAGGATCGCCTTCTGGTCGTCGGAGAGCGCCACCGGCCCGCAAGCCTATTAGGGTGCGCAGCGTGAACGACGACGCTCAGGTTAAGCCCGCCCACTTCGACGCCCTGATCGGGACCGAGTGGCTCAGCGACGACCCCGCTGATGCCCGGGTGCGAGTCGAGATCCGCGATGAGCTGCGCCAGCCCTTCGGGCTGATGCACGGCGGCGTGATGTCGACCCTGGTCGAGAGCGTCTGCTCGCGGGCGACCTTCGGCGCCGTCCAGGGGGACGGGATGGTGGCGATGGGGCAGTCGATCGACGTCAGCTTCATCCGCCCGGTCACCGAGGGAGGCGTAGAAGTCCGCGCCCAAGCCCGCCACCGCGGCCGCACCACCTGGCTCTGGCAGGCCGAAGTCCTCAACGACGAGGGCAAGCCCTGCGCCTTGGCCCAGATGACGATCGCTGTTCGTCCCCGGCCGAGCTAGTCAGCGTCAACCGCCGAAGCGGTTCGTGATCGGCAAACGCCGATCCTTGCCGAAGGCCCGCGGCGTGATCCGGATTCCCGGCGCCGCCTGGCGGCGCTTGTACTCGGAGCGGTCGACGAGGCGGATCACCTCGTCGACGGTCTCGGGGGGCATCCCCGCCGCGATCATCTCCTCGCGGCCCTGGTCGCGCTCGACGTAGGCCTCGAGGATGCGGTCGAGCAGCTCGTAGGGGGGCAGCGAGTCCTCGTCGCGCTGGTCGGGCCGCAGCTCGGCCGAGGGGGGTCGCTCGATCACGCTAGCGGGCACCAGCTCGCGCCCGGCCCGCTCGTTGCGCCGCGCGACCAGCTCGTAGACCAGCAGCTTCGGCACGTCCTTGATCACCGCGAAGCCGCCCGCCATGTCGCCGTAGAGGGTCGCGTAGCCGACCGACATCTCGCTCTTGTTGCCGGTGGTGAGGACCAGCCAGCCGTGGCGGTTGGAGAGGGCCATCATCAGGTTGCCGCGGATCCGCGCCTGGATGTTCTCCGCCGTCAGGTCCGGCTTCGAGGGCTTGGTCGGGTCGCGCGGGACCGCCGCCTCTGGCTCCTCCAGGTAGCCGCTCAGCGCTCCTTCGAAGCCCTCCATCAGCGGCTCGATCTCGATCTCGATCAGCTCGCAGCCGAGGTTGGCGGCGATGTCCCGGGCGTCCTGCTGGGTCTCGGAGCTGGAGTGGGGGGAGGGCATGACCACGCAGGTGAGCCGGTCCGGCCCGAGGGCGTCGGCGGCGACCAGCGCCACCAGCGCCGAGTCGATCCCGCCCGAGAGGGCCAGGCCGACGTGCTTGAAGCCGTTCTTGCCGACGTAGTCGCGCAGGCCGAGGACGAGGGCGCCATAGACCTCGTCGAGGTCGGTGAGGGGCTCGGCGATAGGCCCGGGCTCGTCGTGGGGGACCTCGCAGACGAGCAGCTCCTCCTCGAACTGAGCCGCCCGCGCGATCACCGTCCCGTCGGGGGCGGTGACCAAGCTCTGGCCGTCGAAGACGAGCTCGTCCTGGCCGCCGACCAGGTTGCAGAAGGCGAAGTAGGCGCCGTAATCACGGGATCGCTCGCAGAACATCGCCTCCCGCTCGCGCCCCTTGCCGCGGTGGTAGGGGGAGCCGGAGGGATTGGCGATCAGCCGCGCCCCCTGCTCGGCCTCGGTCTGGGCCGGCGGGCCCGGCGCCCAGACGTCCTCGCAGATCGTCAGGCCGACGCTGAGGTCGTCGACCTCGATCGTCTGCGGCTCGGAGCCGGGGAGGAAGTAGCGCTGCTCGTCGAAGACGGCGTAGTTGGGGAGCCGGTTCTTGCGGTAGACGGACTGGACCCGGCCCTCGGCGAGGACCGCGACCGAGTTGTGGGCGCGGCGGAAGTCGGCCTCGGCTCCGGCCGGCTCGGCGAACCCGACCAGCGCCGTGATCCCCTGTGCCGCCCCGGCGAGCTCCTCGACCGCGCGCTGGTTGGCGGTGAGGAAGTGGGGCTTCAGGTAGAGGTCCTCGGCCGGGTAGCCGGGGATGCAGAGCTCGGGGAAGACGACCAGCTCGGCCCCCTCCTCGCGAGCGCGACCGATCCACTCCGCCACCTTGGCGGCGTTGCCGTCGACGTCGCCGACGGTGGGGTTGATCTGGGCGAGGGCCAGGCGCATCTACGGCGGTAGGGTTTCAACGATGCCAGACCGCCGTCGTCACCTTGCAGGAATAACGGCGGCGCTCCTCCTTTTCCTCGCCACCTCTCCCGCCTGGGCCTCCTCTGCGCCGACGGGCCTAAAACCGGCCCATGTATCCGGAAATCGGCCCGTCGGCCAGCCGTTCATCGCGCCGCAGTGGCGGCCGACGGAACGGCGGGAGCGGCCGACCGATGGGGACGATCCCAACCGCAACGCCTACTCGGTCCCCGAGGCGCCGAAATCGCCGGCCTGCTCGGCGCACTTCTGCGTGCATTGGGTGGAGGAGGGGCTCGACGCACCCAACCTCAGCGATCGCGACGCCGACGGCGTGCCGGACTTCGTCGAGCAGGTGCAGCGGGTCGCCGAACGGGTCCACACGGTCCAGAACGAGAGGCTCGGCTGGCGCGAGCCGAAGAGCGACGGGCGGATGGGCGGCCGGCGCGGCAAGACCGACGTCTACCTCTCCCAGATCGGCGGCGAACTGTTCGGCTACGCGGCGCCGGACCGCGGCCAGGTGGCGAAGCAGGGCCGGATCCCACGCCGCCTCCACGGCTACCTCGTCCTCGACAACGACTACAGCCCCTTCGAGTTCCCCGGGACGGAGCCGCTCGAGGACCTGCGGGTGACCTTCGCCCACGAGTACAACCACATCCTCCAGTTCGGCTACGACGCCTACCAGGACCCCTGGTTCGCCGAGGCGAGCGCGACCTGGATGGAGGACCAGGTCTACAACGGGATCAACGACTACCTGCGCTACGTGCGCCACTGGGTGCGGCTCTGGGAAACGCCGCTGACCACGAGCTCGATCAAGGAGTACGGCAGCGCCGTCTGGAACCAGTGGCTGGCGCGCCGCTACGGCGCCGCGCTGGTGCGCAAGGCCTGGGCCGGGGCGATCGACGCGAAGCCGGGCGGCTTCTCGGTCGCCAGCTACGAGCGGGCGATCCGCTCCTCCGGCCCCTCGGACCTGAGCCGCGACTTCACCCGCTTCGCCGCCGCCGTGGCGGAGTGGCGGACCGGGAAGCTCTTCCGCGAGAGCGAGCTGTTTCCCGATGCTCCGCGCCAGGGTCACCTGCCGCTCGACGGGCGGCCGCGGACGCGGATGCTCAACCACACGACCTTCCAGCTGCTGCGGGTGCGGCCGGCGCGCGGGCGCGCCGTGCAGGTGGAGCTGACGGCGCCGCGCGGGACCGCGGCGGGGCTGGCGCTGGTCGGCCGGCTCGGCGGCGAGCGGCGGGGGAGGCCGATCGCGCGGGTCGCCTACAAGCGCGGGGGAGGACGGCTGACCGCGCGCCTGCGCCGGCCCGGCCGCTTCCAGCGGCTCACCGCGGTGGCGGTCAACGCCGATGCCCGCACCCGGGGCTTCAGCTCCGGGCACCTGGACTGGAGCTACCTGACCGACGGCCTCGCCTTCGAGCTCAGCGGACGGCTGCTTCGCTAGGCCCGGCGCCGTTGGCGGAGGCCGCGGCTTTGCGCTTCTTCGCCTGCTTCCTCTTCGGCGCGGTTTCAATCACCTCTTGGGTCGCCGCCTCGAGGTCGAGGGCGAAGCTGTCGAGGTCGGCCATCGCGTCGTAGTCGCCGATCAGGCCGAAGTTGACCTGGCCGTTGTAGGACATGATTCCGACGCAGAGCGCCTGGCGCCGCGCCAGCGGCACCATCGGGAAGATCGACTCCATCTTGCGGCCGAGCACGTAGAGCGGGAACTGCGGCCCCGGCACGTTGGTGACGACGAGGTTGAAGAAGCGCTGGGCGGGCTGCAGGCGGGCCGCCTGCGAGGCGATCGTCGAGGGGGCGAAGTCGGTCAGCTTGGTGAGGATCTCGGCCCCGACCGCCTGGCCGGAGGTCTTCAGGTCGCCCATCTCCTGGGTGACGACGTGGAGGCGCTCGACCGGGTCCTCGCACCAGACCGGCAGTGGCGCCATCATCGCCGAGATCCGGTTGCCGAGGGCGCCGTGCTCCTCGGCGGCGCGGACGCTGACCGGGACCATCGCCCGCAGCTCCAGCCCCTCGGTGTCGTGGCCGCGGGCGCGCAGGTACTTGCCGATGCCGCCGGCGACGATCGAGAGAATGACGTCGTTGACGGTGCCGCCGTGGGCGTTCTTGACCCGCTTGAGGTCTTTGAGGTCGGTCTGGACCATCTGGAAGCGCCGGTGGGGACCGATCTCGACGTTGAAGACGGAGTCGGGGGCGGCCATCCCGGCGGTGACGATCTTCGAGGTGTCGCGAACGCCGCCCAGCACCTGGCGGGGGCCGCGCAGGGCGGCGCGGAAGCCGCGGTAGATCTCCTTCGGGCTGGTCAGCCGCTCCTTCCAGGCTTCGCTCAGCAGCTGCACGTCGGTCGGTTCGGGCCGGGCCAGCCAGGGCGGCGCCTTGTCCGGGGTGCCGGCGGGCTCGGGGTCGAGGTCGAAGAGGACGGTGGTGATGTCGACGCCGGAGACGCCGTCGACGAGCGCATGATGGCTCTTGCCGATGATCGCGAAGCGGTCGTTGTTCAGCCCCTCGACCAGCCACAGCTCCCAGAGCGGCTTCGAGCGGTCGAGCTGCTGGGAGAAGATCCGCGAGGCGAGGTTGCGCAGCTGCTCGTCGGAGCCCGGCGCCGGCAGCGCGGTCTGTCGCACGTGGTAGTCGAGGTTGAGGTGGGGATCGTCGACCCAGACCGGCCGGCCCTGGTCGAGGGGGACGAAGCGCAGCTTCTGGCGGAAGCGGGGCACCAGGTGCAGGCGCGAGGCGATGTGGTCGCGGAACTCCCGGTGGGTGGGGGGCGCGCCCTTGAAGACGCTGACGGAGGCGACGTGCATGTGGGCGCCGGAGCGCTCCAGGTGCAGGAATGAGGTATCGAGTCCGCTGAGGCGTTCGGGCTTCGTCACAGGTCCATGTTCGCACATGCGTCTAGGCCTGCCGCTAGCGCCTCGTTCCCGTTCTAGAGCCAGATTTCAATGAACGTTGCAGTCTCGTCGACCTGTGAGGGTGATCACACGGACGCTCTGGCGGCGGGCCTAGCGTGTTCCCTCCTAAACGAGTCCAAACGACCTGCCGAATCCCCTTGCCCTGAGCGAGGGGAGCGGGGGACCCACTTGCCGCGGCGCAGCCCGCGGCCGGGGCGAATCGGGCGGCGAGCCGCCCGTAGCGAGAACCGGAGGTGCCGGCGATCGCGAGCCCGTCAGCTAACCCCGTAGGCGGCGAGAAAGCGAGTCAGAACAGATGCGAAAACTCCTGCCCGCGGTGGCGGCTGCCACCGCGCTGACGATCGGCCTGGCGCCGGCGGCAGCACAGAGCGAGCGCAAGGACCACCGGGAGCGAGCGCGCTCCCACGTCTCCCTCCACCTCTCGACCCACACGGTCCTGCAGGGCAACGGCCTGGCGGTGCGCGGCAAGGTGCGCCCGAGCGGCCGGCACCGGGTCAAGGTCGTCTTCCGCGGCCGCCAGACCGAGGTGCGCGGGGTGAGGACGAAGGCGAACGGGACCTTCTCCCTGCGCTGGATGCCGGAGCGGACCGGCAGCTACGCGGTCCGCGCCTACGGCGTGCACGGCAAGCGCGTCCGCGCCTCCCGCAGCGTCCCGCGCAAGCTGACCAGCTACCGGTTCGCGCACGCCTCCTACTACGGCCCCGGCCTCTACGGCAACGGCGTCGCCTGCGGCGGCACCCTGTTGCCGGGGACGATGGGCGTCGCGCACAAGACGCTGCCGTGCGGAACCAGGGTGAAGCTGCGCTATCGCGGCCGCGCGGTGACCGTGCCGGTAATCGACCGCGGCCCGTACGTGCCGGGGCGCGACTACGACCTCACCGAGGCCGTCAAGGAGCGGCTCGGGTTCCCCGGTATCGGGACGGTGCTGGCGAGCCGTTAAAGGCGCGGCTTCTACGAAGCCGCAAGGCCGAGCTGGAGCTGGCCGGGTGTCGGCTCCAGCTCGGCCTTCTCTTCGCCGCCGAAGGAGGCGACGCGGACGCCGAGCAGGCGCACCGGCCGCTGCGGGTCGTAGGCGCGCAGGAGGTCGAGGGCGACCGGCCCGACGACCGCCGGGTCGTTGGTCGGCTGGTCGATCGTGTGGGAGCGGGTGACGTTGGTCCAGTCGTCGAGCCGGACCTTGATCCCGATCGTCCGCCCCTCGAGCTCGCGCTTCTTGAGGCGCCGGCAGAGCTCCTCGCTGAGCTCGCCCAGGTGCCGCTCCAGCTCGGCGCGCTGGTTGACGTCGACGTCGAAGGTGATCTCGGTCGACTGCGACTTGGTCTCGTGCTCGGGGGTGATCGGGGTCTCGTCGAGGAGGTTGCCGCGGGCGCGCAGCCAGGCGCCGGAGCGGGGGCCGAAGCTGGATTCCAGCTCCTCGCGCCGGCGCTGGCGCAGATCGGTGAGCGTGCGGATCCCCATCGCCTCCAGGCGCGAGACCGTCTTCGGTCCGATACCCGGGATCAGACCGGGGGAGTGGCCGGCGAAGCGCTCCAGCGCCCCCTCCCGCGAGAGGACCACCAGTCCCGCCGGCTTGCCGAGCTCGCTGGTGATCTTGGCCAGCATCCGGCTCTCGGAGATTCCGACCGAGCAGGTCAGCTGCGTCTCGGCCCGGATCTCAGTCTGCACCCGCCGCATCGTCGCCTTCGGCGAGAAGAGCCCGGTCAGGTCCAGATAGGCCTCGTCCAGCCCCACCACCTCGACCACCTCGACGTTCCGCCGCAGAATGTCCATCACCTGCCCCGAGGCCTCCCGGTAGGCGGGAAAGTCCGGCCGCAGATAGATCGCGTCCGGCAACCGCCGTCGCGCCACCGCCGCCGGCATCGCCGAATGAATCCCCGCCAACTTCCGCGCCTCGTAGGAGGCAGTGGTCACCACCGCCCGCGGCCCCGACCCGCAGACCACCACCGGTTTTCCCTTCAACTCCGGCCGCCGCCGCAGCTCCACCGACGCGTAGAACGCGTCCATGTCGAGGTGGGCGACTACACGGCTCCACTTATCGATTCCAGCCATGCGATTCACCGTAGAGCCCCACACGGCGCAAAGCTGAGTGTCCAAATCCGCTATTTGCGGGCTTCTAGACAGCTTTTTCCGCCTGAAGTCCAGCCTACGCTGTCAAGTCGCACATGGATACGACAAATCAATCTAAGGCTAAGGAAGGCTGCACGATATATGGCCCATCGGCGGCAGTTGGCCACCGGGGGAGGTTGTGCAGCACGGCTAGAGAGCCGCAGCGGAAAGGACAAAGAGATGCCGACCCTAGTTGCAGCACGTAATTGGGAGACCTGGCTCAAGAATTCGATCGGTCCCGCCTCTGACACTGAGCAGGCCGATGCTGAACGGACTGAGAAGCGCATTCGCAGCGCGATTGAAGCAGACCCTCGCTTGGCCGGGAAGGTCCGAATCTTCGTCAAGGGCTCCTACGCGAACAACACCAACGTTCGCCGGGACTCGGACGTTGACATCGCGGTTGAATGGAACTCTTGGGCCTTTATTTCCCGGGTGAACGATGCTCGGAGCTATAGCTGGGATCAACTTGGTGTATCTACCACCGATCGGGGCCCGGAGCCGGCCGAATATCGGCGCTGGGTCGAGGAAGCACTCACTGCTGCTTTTGGGGGCGCGAAGGTTGATACCTCCGGCAACAAGGCGATCACCGTCGTTCGGAACACCAACACGCTGGACGCAGACGTCGTTCCTTGTTTTCAGCACAAGCGGTACGACGGTCCCGGACGCACGCCGCACATCGGAATTCGCCTTTATCCGCGCAAAGGGGGGATTGTCGAGAACTGGCCGGAGCAAAACCGGATCAACGGGAATCAGAAGAACAGAGAAACCAGCTACCGCTACAAGCAGATCGTTCGAGCCCTAAAGCGACTCGAGAACGACATGGTCGCAGTCGGGCTACTTCGTAGTGAGGTGCATGGGTTCTTTATTGAGTGCCTGCTTTACAACCTGCCGAATCATGTGTTCGGATACCAGACTTACAAGCAGACGATGCTTGAGGTGCTGGCGAAGCTCTGGAACGAGATCAACGATGGTAGGCACCACGACTGGGTTGAGGTAAATGGCCTCAAGTGGCTGTGGCGAGACGGCCAGTCCTGGACTGATGAAGAGGCCGCTGAATTCGCGAAGAAGGCCTGGAACTACATCAAGGGAAACTGAAGTGCCTGCCCGTGCTGGCCTTTACGTGGTGGCTGTCTTGGTTGTTGTGGGACTGCTGCTTGACTCGCTGATTGGAGGCCATCCACCGGAAGCAGCTTCCGATTGGCTGGCCCCAATTGGCCCATCCGTCACGATTGGGGTCGCAGCCCTCCTAATTTTTGATCGCTGGGGCTGGCGTCAACCTGGTATCAGACGCCTCACGACGCGTCCGGTCTTGCACGGCACCTGGCATGGAGAAGTTGCATCTCGATGGATTAACCCTGCAACCGGAAAAGGGATCGACCCAGACCCCAATACCTTCCTAGTTGTCCGACAGAGATTTTGGTCAGTGTCGGTGCGTCTCCTGACCAACGAATCCTCCTCTTGCTCTCTGTTTGCGGAGTTGACGGCGGGTGCTGACGGTGTCTGTCAGCTTCTCTACATCTATTTGAATCAACCGCGAGCTGAGGTGCAGCACCGCAGCAATCCTCATTACGGCGGAGTCGTGCTTACTGCCCCAAAGAATCGAGAAGATGGGATCGAAGGCCAATACTTCACTCAAAGAGAAACCACGGGCGACATGCGTTTCCATGTCCATTTCCCTCAGGTGGTCGAGAGCTACTCTGCTGGACAGAAACTTATAACGGCAGAAGCCAGTACGACCTAGTTCCGTCCGAAGGCTTTAGGCTTTCGACCGTGGCTTCCCCTGAGGCGAAGAACCTGGAGGCGATCTCGAAGGCGATCGACCAGCACAACATGAACTGCCCGTTCCCGGCGGCGGAGGTGCGGATGAACCCGTTCGAGGTCGCGCGGCTGGGGTGGGACACGATCCGGGGGCTGCCGGTGGTGCCGGATGGGGAGATCGGGACGGGACGGTTCCGGATCGTCTGCTCGCGGGACATGGAGGACGACGGCCTGGAGGTCGTCGAGGCCGTCGGCAAAGAGCTGGAGACGGTCGCTCCGACCCGGAACTGATTCAGCGCTAGACCTCGTTCCAAAAGTCGAGGCCGAGGCCCGAGAGGAAGTTTTCGGCCTCGATGTTGAGCTGGTACAGCTCGCCGGTGAGGATCAGGACGCCCATTCCGATCAGGATCAGGCCGCCGACGGCGACGATCGCCTGGTAGTGGCGCTTGACGACGGCGAAGGCGGTGGTCATCTGGGAGAAGGCGACCGCGGTGAGGATGAAGGGGATCGCCAGGCCGGCCGAGTAGACCGCGAGGAGGTAGCCGCCGTGGGCGACCGAGTCCGAGATCGAGGCGGCGGTGAGGATCGCGCCCAGGGTGGGGCCGATGCAGGGGGTCCAGGCGATCGCGAAGGCCGCCCCGGCCACGATCGGACCGCCCCTGCCGGCCCGCTCCAGCAGCGCGTCGACGTGCCACTCGCGATTGAGCCGGGTGATGAAGAGGGAGCCGACGAAGAGCAGGCCCATGAGGATGATCAGGACTCCGGAGATCTTCGTCAGCAGCTCCTCATTCTTGTCCAAGAACTCGCCAAGGGCCGTGGCAGTCATTCCCATCGAAGTGAAAATGACCGAGAAGCTCGCAACGAACAGCAGGCTCGGCCCCAGTACCCGCCGCCATCCCGCCCGCTCCAGCTCGCTCGGGGACACACCGCTGACGGCCGAGAGGTACCCCGGCACCAGCGGCAGCACGCAGGGGGAGAGGAAGGAGATGACGCCCGCCGCGAGCGCGGCGAGGATTCCCACCCCCGAGGCGGGATCGGTACTTGCGAAGAGGGGCACCACTGCAACCAGATTACTCGCCGCTCAACCCACGGGATCGCCCTGGCGCGCTAGATTTGGCCAGCCAGCCAAAACGGGAGAGGAGAGAGAGTTGAGCAACCGCACGTTCGTGATCGGGGTCGGGATGACCAAGTTCGAGAAGCCCGGCACCAAGGAGGGCGATTACCCGGACTGGGCCAAGGAGGCGGGGGAGAAGGCGCTCGCCGACGCCGGCATCCCTTACGAGGACGTCCAGCAGGCCTACGCCGGCTACTGCTACGGCGACTCGACCTACGGCCAGCGGGCGCTCTACCAGCTCGGCCTGACCGGGATCCCCGTCGTGAACGTCAACAACAACTGCTCGACCGGTTCCTCGGCGCTCTTCCTCGCTCGCCAGGCCGTGAAGGGCGGGCTCGCCGACTGCGCGCTCGCCGTCGGCTTCGAGAAGATGGAGAAGGGTTCGCTCGGGGTGAAGTACACCGACCGCACCAACGCGCTCGACAAGCACGCGATGCGGATGTTCGAGATCCGCGACCCGGAGCAGTCGCCGCCGGCGCCGCAGATGTTCGGCAACGCCGGCCGCGACCACATGGAGAAGTACGGCTCGACGCCCGACCACTACGCGTGGATCGGCTGGAAGAACCACAAGCACTCGGTCAACAACCCCTACGCCCAGTTCCAGGACGAGTACACGCTCGAGGACATCAAGAGCGCGAAGATGATCTACGAGCCGCTCCAGCTCACGAAGCTGCAGTGCTCGCCGACCTCCGACGGTGCGGCTGCGGCGATCATCGCCTCCGAGCGCTTCATCACCGAGCACGACCTCGGCGAGCA
>DASTXV010000028.1:0-14566 GCA_035765335.1 Solirubrobacterales bacterium | reverse complement strand
GCGCGGCTGGATCTCGATCTCCGGCGTCGTCAACACCCACTTCATCGGCTCCTACCTGCTGATGAAGTTCGGCACCGACGAGCAGAAGGAGTACTTCCTGCCGAAGATGGCGACCGGCGAGATCCGCGCCGCCTTCTCGCTCTCCGAGCCCGAGGTCGGCTCCGACGTCCAGGGCATCAAGGCCACCGCCAAGATGGGCGAGGACGGCAACTGGGAGCTGAACGGACAGAAGATGTGGGTCACCAACGGCCTCGGCTCCAGCGTCGTCTTCGTGCTGATGAAGACCGACACCCAGGCCGACCCGCCTTACAAGGGGATGACCTGCTTCATCACCGAGAAGGAGGCCTGGAAGGAAACCAACGAGGGTGACTTCAAGGGCCTCGACGTGCCGCCGAAAATCAAGAAGATGGGCTACAAGGGCGTCGAGTCGACCGAGCTCGTCTACGACGGCTACAAGTGCCCGCCCGAGCGCGTGCTCGGCGGCGAGGAGGCCGGCGTCGGCCAGGGCTTCGTGCAGATGATGGACGCGCTCGAGGTCGGCCGCGTCAACGTCGCCGCCCGCGGCGTCGGCATCGCCCAGCGCGCTCTGGAGCTGGCCCTCCGCTACAGCCAGGAACGGAAGACCTTCGGCAAGACGATCGCCAACCACCAGGCGATCCAGTTCAAGCTCGCCGACATGGCGACCCAGCTCGAGGCGGCCCGCCTCGTCACCCGCAAAGCGGCGCGGATGAAGGACGCCGGCGAGCGCTCAGACCTCGAGGCCGGGATGGCCAAGCTCCTGGCCTCGGAGACGGGCAAGTACTGCGTCGAGGAAAGCTTCCGCATCCACGGCGGCTACGGCTACTCGAAGGAGTACGAGATCGAGCGGCTCTACCGCGACGCGCCGCTGCTGCTGATCGGCGAGGGGACCTCGGAGATCCAGCGGATGGTGATCGGCAAGAAGCTGCTGCAGCGCCACAAGATCTAGGCGTGGAAGGGCCCCCGGTGGGCCTCCCCAGACACATCTCGCTATGGCTCGATGTTGAGTGTCTGGGGAGGCCCACCGGGGGCCCTTGACGGCCTGATCGTTCTTCCTGGCTCTTAGCCGGTGGTCAGGAGCCGGTGGTGGTGCCGTCGACGGTGCCGTCGTTGGTGCCGGTGTTGGTCTGGGTCTGACCGCTGTCGTGGGTGCCGGTGTCGTTGTCGGCGGTGGTGCCGGCAGTCGAAACGGCATTGGCGCTCGTGTCGTCGGTGCCCAGTTTCGTTTTGGTGTCGTTGTCGTCGGTGGTGCCTTTGGTGGAGGCGCCGTTGACGCTGGTGTCGTCGGTGCCCAGTTTCGTCACCGTGTCGTTGTCGTCGGTGGTGCCGATCGTCGAAGCGCCGTTGACGCTGGTGTCGTCGGTCGCCGCAGCCTGGGCTTCGCCGGTCTGCGTGCCGCCGGTGTCGTCGTCATCGTCGTCGCCGCTGGAGCCGGAGACGCCGTCGTCGTCCCCGTCGCCGGGGCCGCTGCTGCTGCTCTTGGCCAGCGCCGTCGGGGTATCGCCGATCACACCCGCGGCGTAGGCGGCGAAGAAGAGCGGGGTCGCCGCGAGGACGAGAAGGGCGAGGAAAAGCGCGCTCGTCCGGCGCAGGGCGGAGACGCCACCGGGGTTGAGGGCGTCGTCTGCCTGGAGATCGCCGAAGACCCGGGCGGCTGCCGGAATCCCGCGGCTGTTTTCGGATCGTTGAGACATTCGTTTCCCTCCTGGTTCGTGTTCAGTGCTCGTTACCCGTTGCCTCATCCATGGAACACGGCCTGGACGAAAGAATCACGCGACTTTTGGAGCGGATTTCCTCAGTGCCCGAGCGCGCCGCGGCGCGAGAGGGTCATCTTCCGCGGCAGCCCGGCGACGAGCGGCTGCAGGCGCTCCACGACCTCGGCGCAGCTGGGGCGAGCGCCGGGATCGCGCGCGAGCATCGCGAGGATCAGGGCGGAAAGCTCCTCCGGTAGCCAGCCGGGCAGGGGCCCTGGCTCCTCGACCAGCTGGGGGAAGCGCTCCGGCCCCGACTTGCCGGAGCCGCGGGGGAACGGCTTCTCGCCGCTGACCGCGTGGAAGAGGGTGGCGCCCAGCCCCCAGGTGTCGGTCGCGGGCCCGATCGCCGCCGCCGCCTCAGCCCGGGGCACGCACTGCTCCGGGGCCATGTAGGGGTCGGTGCCGAGCGGGCCGTCGGTGCGGGCGGCGCGCTCCAGGGTGCGGGCGATGCTGAGGTCGAGCAGGCGCGGCGGCAGTCCCATGACGATGTTGTCGGGCTTGACGTCGAGGTGGACGTAGCCCGCCTGCGCCATGTACTGCAGGGCGCCGGCGACGTGGGCGGCCAGCGGCAGCAGCTGCTCGATCGGGATCGCCCCGTCGCGCTTGATCAGCCGCCGCAGCGAGGGCCCCTCCAGGTGCTCGATCAGCACGTGCGGCCGCGGCCCCTCGAGCACGGCGTCGAAGCTGCGGACGAGGGTGGGGTGGGCGAGCGCGTTCAGCGCCTCGACCTCGAGCCCGAGGTCGCGCAGCGCCTTCTCATCGGTGGCCTGGTCGGGGCGCAGGACCTTGGCGATCGCCAGCGCGTAGAGGTGCTCGTCCCAGACCAGGCAGACCTCGTAGCGGTTGCCGCCGCCGACCGGCTTCAGCGCGAACCGCCCCGGGTGGAGCTCCTCGCCTTCCTCGAATTCCCAGCTCGCGTAGTCGCCCATCGTTCGTCTAAGGGTAAGAGCACGGATCGTGGGCTAGCATCACGCGATGGCCTCCACCTCCGAGCTGATCCGCACCGCGGTCGAGCGCTTCCAGGCCGAAGTCCCCGCCCTGGCGAACCTGAAGCTCGTATTCGGGCTCCAGCTGAAAGCCAAACACGACATCCAGCTCTACCGGGTCGAGCTGCCGGGGCCGAAGATCAGCAAAGACCTCGCCCAGGACGAGCGGGTGCTGGTCGAGATCGACCGGCCCCAGTTCAACCAGCTGGCCGAGAAGGGGACGCTGAAAAGCTATCGGCGGGCGGCCGAGACTGGCCACATCAAGGCGACCGGCGACTCCAACGTGATCAAGCTGATCGTCCAGGTGGTGGAGAAGCAGGAGGAACGCGAACGCCTGAAGAAAGTGCACTAGGCGCTTCTAGAGCCGGACGAGGTTCTCCGCGTTGATCCCGCGAGTGACGCCGCGGAAGTCGACCACCACAGGTGCCGTCGCCACCACCTGCTCGTAGTCCACGTCGGGATGGGAGGTGACGATCGCGGTGAGGTCGGCGCTGCGCAGCCCCTCCTCGAGATCGACGTTCGTGAGCCCGTGGCCGGGCAGCTCCGGCACGAAGGAGTCGTGGTAGGAGACCTCGGCGCCGAGGTCCTGGAGGCGGCCGATGATCTTCAGCGCCGGCGATTCGCGGGTGTCGCCGACTCCGCCCTTGTAGCTGACCCCGAGGATCAGCACGCGGGAGCCGTTGACCGGCTTGCGGACGTCGTTGAGGGCGCGCTCGATCCGTTCGACGCAGAAGCTCGGCTGCGCCTGGTTGACCTTGCCGGCGAGCTCGATGAACTCGGGGTAGAAGTCGTGCTCGCGGGCCTTGAAGGCGAGGTAGAAGGGGTCGACCGGCAGGCAGTGGCCGCCCATCCCCGGACCCGGGTCGAAGCGCATGAACCCGAAGGGCTTGGTGGAGGCGGCTTCGATCACCTCCCAGACGTCGATCCCGAGGCGGTCGCAGAGCTGGGCCAGCTCGTTCACCAGGGCGATGTTGACCGAGCGGAAGATGTTCTCCAGGAGCTTCGAGAGCTCGGCGGCCTCCGGGGCGGAGAGGACGACGACCGTCTCGCAGATCTCCGCGTAGAGGGCGCGGGCCCGCTCGGCGCAGGCCTCCGTCATCCCGCCGACCAGCTTCGGGGTAGTGCGGACGGTGTAGTCGGTGCGGCCGGGGTCGATCCGCTCGGGCGAGAAGGCGAGGTGGTAGTCCACGCCCGTCTTCAGGCCGGATTCCTCGAGGATCGGCGCCAGGCGCTCGCGGGTGGTGCCGGGGTAGGTGGTCGACTCGAGCACGACCAGCTGCCCCTGGCGGAGCACCTGGGAGAGCGAGGTGGCGGCGCTGACGAGGTAGGTCAGGTCCGGTTCCCGGGCGCTCGTCAACGGCGTCGGGACGCAGATGATGAGGGCGTCGCAGGGGCTCAGCTCCGCCGTGTCGGCCGTCGGGTGCAGGCGCTCCCGCAACGGCGCGAGGGTCTCGTCGGAGATGTCCTCGATGTAGCTGCGGCCCGCTTCCAGCGACTCGATCTTGCGACGATCGAGGTCGAAGCAGACGACGTCGTGGTCGGCCTCCGCGAAGGCCACGGCGAGGGGGAGCCCGACGTAGCCGAGGCCGATGATTCCGATGCGCATTTCGCGAGTGTATTCGGCAGGTTGGGGCGGCTCCCTTTAGCCAGATAGCATCCGGCGCCGCCAAAACTTCCAAGGAGACGAAAGCGAGCAATGAGCGAGACGTACGAGCTGACCACCGACCAGGCCGAGCGCGAGGCGACCGGAGCGCATAGCTACGGGCGCTACCTCGAGGAGTTCGAGGTCGGCGCCGTCTACAAGCACTGGCCGGCGAAGACCGTGACCGAGGCCGACGACCACCTCTTCTGCCTGATCACGATGAACCACCACCCGCTGCACATCAACGACGTCTACGCCTCGGGCTCCCAGCAGGGCAAAAACGTCGTTGTCGGGCCGCTGGTCTACTCGCTGGCGCTGGGCATGTCCGTCTCCGACATCTCGGGCAAGGCGATCGCCAACCTGGCGACCGAAGAGCTCAGCCACCCGAACCCGGTCTTCCACGGCGACACCCTCTTCTGCGAGACCGAGGTGCTCGACGTGAAGCCGTCGAAATCGAAGCCCGACCGCGGCATCGTCAAGGTCCACACCCGCGTCCTCAACCAGGACGGGGTCCTCGTCGCCGAGTTCAAGCGCCTGGTCCTAGTGCCCAAGAAGAGCCCCGGCGAGTCGCCGGAGCCAGCCGCCGACAACGTCGAGTAGGCGCTGCAGCGGCGTCGGCTCTCCTGCGCGGGGGGCCGACGCCAACACCTCGCGCCAGGCGGCTACGGCGTCCGGGGAGGTTTCGATCCGCCAGTCGCGCTGCCCTTCGCGCGAGAGGTCTTTGGAGAACCAGACGACCGCGACGACCGCGGGGAAGCGCTGCGGCAGCTCCCGCAGGAAGCCGGAGCGGATCCACTCCCCCTTGGCGGGGCCCGGGGCCGAGGCGGTCTCGCCGATGATCATCGGCTTGGCGCTGAGCCGGGCCAGCCGCTCGTAGGAGGCGGCGAAGACCTGGCCGAAGGAGCGCCGGCTCGAGCCGCCCCAGTTGTAGCCGTCGAGGCCGACGTAGTCGACGTACTGCTCGCCGGGGAAGTAGGGCTCCATCGGCTTCGCCCCGGCGACGTCCTCCACGCTCGGCGTCCAGACGAACTCGACGTTGGTCGCCCCTTCTTCGCGGAAGATCTCGACGAAGCGGATCCAGCTGGCGACGAACGCCTTCGGGTCGGCGCTGCGTTCGGGGAACCAGGTGCCGTTCATCTCCTGCGCCCAGCGCAGCAGGATCGGGCCGGCGTGGCGGGCCGCGATCCGCGCGTCCTCCCTGATCATCTCGTCGTAGCGGCCGGCGGCGATCGCCGCCAGGGGCACTTCGACTTCGGCGCCCCCGCGGCTCAGCAGGGGCTCGACGGTGAGCATCGGCGTGATCCCGCGGCTGTCAAGGACCTCCTCCTCGTCGGGGTAGAGGAGCGGCTGGTCGAGGTTGCGGAAGTTGAGGGCGATCGAGGGGTAGCGCCCGAACTGTGCCCGGTAGGAGTCGAGCGCCTCGGCACCGGTCGCGTCGCAGACCGAGCCGGGGCAGTAGTAGGCGCCCAGTTGGATCTCGCGGGCGGGGGCTGGGGCGGCCGGCGCGAGCAGCGCCAGCAGCAGAACGGGGAGGAGAGCGCGCCGAAGGACGGTCAGTGCGCCTCGCCGGAGGCGTGGGCGGGGGGACGGGACTCCTCGGCCAGCGAGGTGATCTCCAGCTGGCCCTGGGCGGCGGCTTCGAGCACCTCGGTCGCCTCCTGGGCGGAGCGGGCGTAGAGCTCGACCAGGAGGTGGATGACGATCTGCTCGTCGTCGTGCTTGTGGAAGCGGACGTGGGTGAAGAACTCGCGCACGCCGGCGTCGCCGAAGGCGCCGTAGGTGAGGAACTCGATCGCCTCCGGGCCGGAGCAGCTCTCGACCCGGTCCTGGTCTACCTGCACCGTGCAGGAGGCGACCCAGGGGGTGCCGGCGACCATCCGCTCCCAGCGGTCCTCGATCGGGACCACGTGGTCGCCTTCGAAGGTGAGGTGGGGCTGGTCGTGCATGCAGTTGAGGCACTGGACGACGCTTTCCTGCACCTCGTCGATCCCGTCCGCCAGCGCCCCCGACTCGGGATCGACCCGCCGGATCGCGTCGTAGTGGATCTGGATCTCGAGGTTCTGCGACCAGCAGCGGTAGCACCGCAGCCAGGCCAATCGATCCCCGCTCAGCTCGCTCATCGCTTCATTGTTGCGAGGGCGGCGGCTGGGCGCACCCCGGTTAGAGCTCGGTGCCCTCTGGGAGCACCAGCCGCAGGTCTTTTTCGTTGGCGACGTCGGGCGTAACGAAGGCATTGGTCTGTGTCAGTAGGTCCTTGGCGAGATCGAGATCGCTCCAGTCGATTGCCGCCGCGTAGAGCTGGGCGAAGTCGAGGACGCGCGCCAGGGGTCGAGGGTTCCCACTGCGCGACAGTGCGCGTAGGGCCTGCAGGTAGTTGTCGCGGTAGCTAAGGGGGATCGTGATGCGCTGCTGGCCAGCCGCCGTCAGCTCGGCATTCATCAGGACTCGCGCCACCCGGCCGTTGCCGTCGGTGAAGGGGTGGACCTCGGAGACAAGGAACATCATGAAGATGGCTCGGGCGAGTCCGGCCGGCAGCGGTTCGAGATAGCGGAACCCTTCAATCAGGGTCCCCTCCACGAGGTCTGGGTGGACGAAGGTGGTGCCGCCTGCCTGATTGGGCGTCGCCTTGAATGAACCCGGCTCGACTGCGGGGCGAGCGCCCAGCATCAGCACGTGGTGAGAGCGCAGCAGGGCAAGCAGGTCATCGGCATCGCGCGGCACGCGCGCCCGCAGTTTCGGGTCGTTGACGAGCTCGAAGGTCCCGAGGACGTCGTGGGCGTCTTCGAACCTGCCGTCAGGAACTTCTCCTTTGAAAACGATCTCTTCCGCCTCGTCAACCGCAAACTCGGTTCCCTCGATCCAGTTGGAGAAATAGGCCTCGACGAAAGAGAGGGCGGGGAGTGAGTCCGGTCGCTCAGGACGCTCTGGCCGAGGGTCATGCAGCAGGTGGCCCTGCAACGTCTCGAACAGCTCGAGGCGACGCGGGTCGAAACCCAGGCCGTGACGCTGTGCTCGGGCGGCGGCGGTCGTCAACTTCGCGTCACGCGTGCCCTGGACCGCGCCGATCAGGTCGTCGAGGAGCTTCATCTCCCGCTCGGCGTTCATGGCAGGGGCGATCTCCCGGGCTTGGTCGCGCAGTTCGTTTAAGGCCTCGACTCCGCGCCGAGCCGCGATTCGGATCAGTTCGTCCTCGATCTCAGGTCGAGAGAGGGTTCGGGCAATGCTGTCTCCGCGTGCCCGGGAGGGACGCAGGTTGTCGAGGAATCTCCGCGCCTGCCCGGAGAAGTGGAGATCCTCCATGAAAGGCATATCGCCAGGGGCGGGACCTTGTCCGCGGCGGGGTCGCAGCGTCAGACCGGGCAGGCGGATAGGACGACGGGCGGTGTAATTCGGTCCGGCGTCAAGGAAGAGCGATCCGTCCTCGGAGGGTTTGGCCTCGAAGGCACTGCGATCGACGACGACCGAGCCGGGGAGATAGGCGGCGGCAATCCGTTGCCAGTTGCGGCGGACCACCTGATCCAGCGGCTCTTCGGTGTTCCTGGTGTAGAGACGGGGGCCGATTTTTCGCACCCGGCCGGCTTTGACAGCCGCTCCCACGGCGCGGGAGATACTCGCGGTGCTGAGGAAGACCTCAGGCTGATCCGACGTCGAAAAAGTGCGCGTAAGCTCGGCCATTACGCCACTGAGTGTAAATAAATGACGCGTAAGCGCCAGATTTGGAAAATAACCTGCGCGTAAGGACGGTCAGGCTGCCGCGCCGGCGCCGGCGCGCTGGCCGACGAGCTCGACGATCTCGCCCATGATCCTGTTCACGTCGAAGTCCTTCGGCGTGTAGACGCCGGCGACGCCGGCCTCGCGCAGGCGCTCGGCGTCGGCGACGGGGATGATCCCGCCGACGACGACCGGGACCTCGACGCCCTCCTCCCGCAGCAGCCGCACCACCTCGGGGATCAGCTCCAGGTGCGAGCCGGAGAGGATCGAGAGGCCGACCACGTCGACGTCCTCCTGCAGGGCGGACTCGGCGATCTCCTCCGGGGTCAGGCGGATCCCCTGGTAGATCACCTCCATGCCGACGTCGCGCGCCCGCAGCGCCACCTGCTCGGCGCCGTTGGAGTGGCCGTCGAGGCCGGGCTTGCCGACCAGGATCTTGATCCGGTGGCCGATCTGCTCCGAGGTCTTCTCGACGCGGCGGCGGATCTCCTCCAGCTGCTCGCGCGCTCCTGGCGCCGAGGCGCCGTCGACGCCGGTCGGGGCCCGGTAGGCGCCGAAGACGTCGCGCATCGTCTGCGCCCACTCGCCGGTCGTCGCCCCCGCCTTGGCGGCGGCGATCGTCGCCGGCATGATGTTGACGCTGTCGTCCGCCGCGGCCTTGGCGAGGTCCTCGAGGGCCGCCCGCACCGCGTCCTCGTCGCGCTCGGCCTTCCACTGCTTCAGGGCCTCGATCCGTTCGCGCTCGACCTCGGGGTCCGGCGTCAGGATGCCGCCGTCGGCGCCCGCGGTCAGCGGCGAGTCCTCGGTCTCGGTGAAGCTGTTCTGGCCGATCACCTTCTGCTCGCCGGCCTCGATCCGCGCCACCCGCTCGCGGTGGGACTCGACCAGGCGCGCCTTCATGTAGGGGACGGCGTTGACGGCGCCGCCGTGCTCCTCGACCACGGCCATCTCCGCCCGCGCCCCCGCGGTCAGCTCCTCGACCAGACCGTCCATGACGACGGAGCCCTCGAAGACGTCGGGGTACTCGAGCAGGTCGGTCTCGTTCGCCAGCACCTGCTGGATCCGCAGGCTCCACTGCTGGTCCCAGGGGCGGGGGAGGCCCATCGCCTCGTTCCAGGCCGGCAGCTGGATCGCCCGGGCGCGGGCGTCGCGGCTGAGCGTCACCGCCAGCGCCTCCAGCACGATCCGCTGGATGTTGTTCTCCGGCTGGGCCTCGGTCAGTCCCAGGCTGTTGACCTGGACGCCGTAGCGGAAGCGCAGCATCTTCTCGTCGCTGACGCCGTAGCGCTCGCGGCCGATCTGCTGCCACAGTGCGCTCATCGCCCGCAGCTTCGCGATCTCCTCGACCAGCCGGATGCCGGCGTTGACGAAGAAGGAGATGCGGCCGAAGACCTTGGGGAAGTCCTCGTCGGCGACCTGGCCGCGCGCTTTCACCTCGTCGAGGACGGCGATCCCGGTCGAGAGCGCGTAAGCGATCTCCTGCACCGGCGTCGCTCCCGCCTCCTGCAGGTGGTAGCTGCAGATGTTGGTCGGGTTCCAGCTCGGCACCTCGTTGACGGTGAAGGCGACCATGTCGGCGATCAGCCGCATCGAGGGCTCGGGCGGGAAGGCGTAGGTGCCGCGCGAGAGGTACTCCTTGATGATGTCGTTCTGGGTCGTCCCTTTCAGCTGGCTCCGCGAGACCCCGTTCTCCTCGGCGACCGTCGTGTAGAGCCCGAGCAGCCAGGCGGCGGTGGCGTTGATCGTCATCGAGGTGTTCATCTCGTCGAGCGGGATCCCGTCCAGCAGCTGGTGCATGTCGCCCTTGTGGGCGATCGAGACGCCGACCTTGCCGACCTCGCCGCGGGCGAGGACGTGATCGGGGTCGTAGCCGGTCTGGGTCGGCAGGTCGAAGGCCACCGAGAGCCCCGTCTGGCCCTTGGCCAGGTTCTTGCGGTAGAGCTCGTTGGAGCGGCGGGCGTCGGAGTGGCCGGCGTAGGTGCGCATCACCCACGGCCGGTCGGGCTGGGGAAGTCGGTGGTCGCTCATGCGGCGAATGATATTTGCCGTTCAAGGCCGGCGCAGCCGCATCTTCCGGCCTGGGCGGTGTTTAGGCTGCGAGTCGATGAAGGGCAGATTCTCAGCCGCGCTCCTCGCCGCGCTTGCCGCGGGCCTGCTCGTCTGCGCCGTCGCCGGCGGGGCGATGGTCGGGATCTACCGCAACAGCCTGGAGACGCTGGCCCAGCGCAGCCAGCTGGTCAAGCTCGCCGGCGCCAACTGCGCCCGCGCCGGCGCCAACGGGGCGATGCGGGTCACGCTCGGCAAGAAAACCGCCGCCTGCTCGTTCCGCACCCCGGTGCTGGGACGCGACCTCGAGATCGCCGCCACCGAGCGCCTGCTCAGCGGCACCCCCGAGAACCTCCAGCGCAAGGCCTTCCTCGGGCTCGAGCTGCGGGCCGGGGCCGGGGCCAAGTACCAGCTCCTCGTCTTCCCGCGCCAGAAAAAGGCGCAGCTGGTCAAGGTCAGCCCGGAAGGGACGAAATACCTGGCGATCGCCAAAAACGAGATGGCGATCAAAGGGATCAACGAAGCCAACGTGCTGCGGCTGCGCGCCGTCAACGTCACCGAGGGCCCGGAAAAAGGCCAGGCCCGGCTCTTCGCCTACGTCGGCAAGAAACTGGTCGGCGAAGCGGTCGACGACGGGGCGGGGGAGCTGACCGGCCGCAACTCCGCCGTCACCGTCGGCACGACCAAGAACGGCAACGGGATCGTCGCCAGCGTCGACGACATCGTCGTTCGCGTCCCCAGCCCGTTTTAATTTTGCTCCTGGGGGCGCTGCAATTGCCACTCTAGGGACAATGGCTCATTCCCTACCGGAACTACTTCAACATTGTGAATATCGCTGTCTCTCTCCGCAGGGCCCAAGTCGCTCATCTCATAGTCCGGTAATACAAGTCTTCCGCGGGCAAACCAAAGATCCTTACCGAATAGGGTCATGCCTAGATCCTGTTCGACCACCATCTCGCCCCCTGTCTGCATCTGACTGAGGCCCTCCGGTCCTACTTTCATCTTCGCGTTTTTCCATTGGACCGGAATTGAGCGATGCCGAATGAATTCGGCCGCCATCGCCACGTGGCGAGCCTCTTGGGCTTTTATCTCGCGATCAGGGATTGAGATCCCTTGTTCAAGCCAGTCCTCAATAGCGACCACGTCTTCAAGGAAGCCGAGTAAGGCCGGGATTTCATCGGGGAGCGTACGCTCATTCGTAGGATGACGT
Source organism: Solirubrobacterales bacterium (assembly GCA_035765335.1). Lineage (GTDB taxonomy): Bacteria > Actinomycetota > Thermoleophilia > Solirubrobacterales > 70-9 > VAYN01. Next base: position 3,199 of record DASTXV010000028.1, on the reverse strand, counting down.
AAGTCTGGACGCCCGCTTTTTAGATCACGAATCAGGATCTCACCTTGTCCATGCATGAAGGTAATAAGACGCAAGGCCCCTACCTGTTCTCGGGCAGGAGCGGTGTCGAAGGTGTAGCTCCAGTTCATCGTTATTTCCCCATGCTCCCGCTTTCGCATCAAGATTGAAAAGGTCAGCCCCCCATGGTGGCCACGGAAGCACAGATCCCAATCCGCGGGTGGATCGTCGATAGCTTCGAGCGGTATTACAAGGGTTTCGCTCCCCTTATCGCTATCAGCCGTGACTTGCGCGACCCATGGCGGAATATTTGGCCTGATCTCGACCCTAGCCTTGATGGTTTTGCCGACCTCCTCCTCCCAGAGCGGAGGGAGACGCTCAGGGGTGACCTCTACTCCTTCCTCTAGAACTACAGGTCTCCCCCTTGAGGTCCCTTCTGCAAATGCCTTGGCAGCACGCCTGCCAGCCTCATCGTCAGTGAAAGACATGGTAATTCGAGGACCGAAGCGCTCCATTGCGTCTCGATGTCGCGGAATTGCGTCATGGCGGATGCTGATCCCTTCGTCAGTACTAGTCACGCTCATGATCGTCCCCTCTGCTGCTGGCGGCTCAGGGAGCCCTTCCTCATGCGTAACTTGGGGATAGGTGAAGTAGGGATCGTGGCCAGCAAGAAACTCTCCTACCGGCCGAGCGCGCTCTACAGCATCCATTGACCTCTCAAGGGGACCACCTGCTCGGACCGCTCGGATAATCAGATCCTTGTCATGAGCAGGGTCACCGAAGTAATGCCTAGCTACTCGTTGACCTCCGGGCGAGTTATTCAGCCGATGGACCAAAGCCGTCTTGTCCCAAAAATCAATCTCGACCCCTTCATGACGTCCCTTAAGGTCGCTGTTGAACTTCTTTTGCTGCCCTTCCGTCAAATTCTTCGCGAAACAGAAGGTGACCCGTCGAACTTTGTAGGTCTTAATGGCACGGTCTAGAGAGTCCTTGCACTTGGACCAGTAGATCGTCCCCGTGTAGCGCTTCGCTTGCCAAGCTCGCTCCCAGCCCTTCTGGTTTTTCGGAAGCAGCGAATCCGCTCCCCCATCGGGGGCTGCAGTCTTGACAACCGCAGGCGACTCAAGCCGGATTAGCTCATGGCACATCTCCTCGAAGTCGTCATCGGTCAGTTCCCGAAAATCGAACTTGCGCGGTCCTAATGGCTTCTCCTCGTCCGGCATTCGTCCATCCTAGGAGGGAGGTAGGGCGGAATCGCCCAGAGCAGAGACAGCCGCCCCCGGCGCTTCTCGGAGATAATCCCAGCCATGTCCACGAGCACCATCGAGCGGCCTCGGAGCGCCGGGCCCGGATCCGGCCTGGGGGGCAACTGGCGTGTGATCGTCCGCAACGACAACCACAACACCTTCGACCACGTCGCGCAGACGCTGTCGCGGGTGCTGCCCGGCGTCTCCCTCGACCAGGGGTACCGGATCGCCGACACGATCCACAACGACGGCCAGGCGATCGTCTGGAGCGGCCCGCGCGAGCCGGCCGAGCACTACTGGGACCAGCTCGACTCCGCCGGCCTGACGATGGCGCCGCTGGAGCGCGGTTAGCTACTCGGCGGCGACGAGGATGTGCCAGGCCGGCAGCAGCGGGATGTCGTAGAGGTCGATGATCGCCGCCCGGGCTTGGGCGATCTCGTCCGAGTACCAGTAGCGTTCGAAGTCGGAGCGGCTCTCCCAGACCATCGTCTGCCGGAAGGCGAGCGGGTCGTCGGTGGAGCGGGTCAGCGACCAGCTCTTGGCGCCGTAGGCGGGCGCCTTCGCCGCCGCCGCTTCCCAGAGGTCGAGGAAGCGGTCGGCCCGCATCGGGGTGATGTGCCAGTCGAGAGTGCAGACCTCAGCCATTAGGCGCCGACCTCCGCCCGGATCGCGCCCGGGCCCTCTTCGTGCTGGCCCTCGGTCTCGGACTCGGCGCCGACCAGGATCGCGATCTTGCCGAGGTGCTTGTTTTCGTGCATCGACTGGTGGGCGCCGGGGACGCCGTCGAAGCCCATCGTCTCCGAGAGCACCGGCCGCACCTTGCCTTCGGCCATCAGCTGGTTCGCTCGCATGCACTCGTAGGCGTTGGCGAAGTGGGAGCCGATGATCTGCTTCTGCTTCATCCACAGGTAGCGGACGTCGAAGTCGAGCTGGTAGCCCGAGGTGGCGCCGCAGATGACGACCTTGCCGAACGGCTTGACGGTGAAGACCGAGGTCGGGAAGGTGGCGCGGCCGACGTGCTCGAAGACGGTGTCGGGGGCGTCGCCGAGGATCTCTTTGACCCGCTTGGCGAAGCCGCGCGAGGCCTTGAAGCGCTCCTTGTCGGCAGCCGGGTCGGTGAGGTTCTCGTCGGTCCGCATCATCTCGCCGAACTCGCGGCGGTTGATGTAGTCGACGGCGCCGAGCTGCTTGATCAGCTCGCCCTTCTCGTCGGAGGAGACGACGCCGACCGCGTTGGCGCCGGCGGCCTTGCAGAGCTGGACGGCGAAGACGCCGAGGCCGCCGGCGGCGCCCCAGATGAGGACGTTGTGGCCGGCCTGCAGGTTGCACTGGTCCATCAGCATCCGGTAGGCGGTGAAGTAGGTGAGCCCGTAGGAGGAGGAGTCGACCCAGGAGAGGTTGCGCGGCTTCGGCAGCAGCTGCTGGGCCTGCACCTTGGTGAACTGGGCGAAGGAGCCCCAGGTGGTCTCGTAGCCCCAGATCCGCTGGCTCGGCGCTGCCATCGGGTCGAGCCCGTGCACCTCGACGTCCTCGTAGGAGGCCTGGTTGCAGTGGATCACGACCTTGCCGAACGGCTTGACCGTGAACACGGACGTCGGGAAGGTCGCCCGGCCGACGTGCTCGAAGACGATGTCGGGAGCGTCGCCCAGGATCTCCTTGACGCGCTTGGCGAACCCGCGCGAGGCCTTGAAGCGCTCCTTCTCCGCCGCCGGGTCGGCGCTGTTCTCGTCGGTGCGCATCATCTCGCCGAACTCGTTGCGGTTGATGTAGTCGACAGCGCCGAGCTGCTTGATCAGCTCGCCCTTCGCGTCGGAGGAGACGACGCCGACCGCGTTGGCACCGGCCGCTTTGCAGAGCTGGACGGCGAAGACGCCGAGGCCGCCGGCGGCGCCCCAGATGAGGACGTTGTGGCCGGCCTGCAGGTTGCACTGGTCCATCAGCATCCGGTAGGCGGT
>DASTXV010000027.1:0-15884 GCA_035765335.1 Solirubrobacterales bacterium | reverse complement strand
AGGCCTCCATCTGGAAGAAGTAGGAGACGTAGTCCATCCGCTCGACGAAGGGGATGACCTTCCAGTAGCTCTTGTCCTCGCAGGACTTTTCGATCCCGGTGTGGACGTAGCCGATCACCGGCCGCAGCTCGCGCACCATCTCGCCTTCGAGGTCGACGACGAGGCGGAGGACGCCGTGGGTCGCCGGGTGGTGCGGGCCGATGTTGATGGTCATGATCTCGCGGTCGAGATCCATCACCTGCTCAGTCATAGCGCCCCTCCGAGTAGGTGAAGGTGACCGGCTCGCCGCCGATCGGGAAGTCGCGCCGCTGCGGCCAGCCGACGTAGTCGTCGGGGAGCAGGATCCGGGTCAGGTTCGGGTGGCCGCGGAAGACGATCCCGAAGAAGTCGAAGACTTCGCGCTCCTGCGCCTCGGCGGTGGGGAAGAGCTCGACGCAGGAGTCGATCTCCGGCAGCTCCTCGTCGCCGGGGTCGGCGAGCATCGCTTTGACGCGCACCCGCTCGACCCGGTCGCGGTTGATCAGCTCGTAGTGGACGCCGAAGCGCGGTTCGTTCGGCAGGTAGTCCGCCGCGTGCAGGCTGGAGAGGAAGTCGTAGCGCTGGCCCGGCTGCTCGCTCAGCCAGCGCAGCACCTCGAGCACCCGCTCGGGGTCGACGACCAGCGCCGCCTGGGCGCGGTCATACGAGGTCGCCAGCACGGCTCCGGGGCAGTCGCGCTCGATTTCCCCCCGGATCAGCTCGAGTCCGGGGGCGTCAGGCAAGGGAGGGCTCCCCGCTCTCGCGCAGCGCTTCGACCGAGCGCCGCGCTTCCTCGTAGGCCTGCGAGGCCTCGGGGCTCGGTTCCGAGCGCGGACCGCCGCGCGCCCACTCCTCGGTGCCGTAGGCGTCGTAGCGCCGGCGCCAGCTCTGGTCCGGGCTGCCCATGATCTTGCGCTGCAGCTTGGTGAAGCCGTAGAGGACCGCCTCCGGCCGCGGCGGGCAGCCGGGGACGTAGATGTCGACCGGCATGAACTTGTCGGCGCCTTGGACGACGGCGTAGTTGGCGAACATCCCCGCCGAGGAGGAGCAGGCGCCCATCGCCATCACCCACTTCGGCTCCAGCATCTGGTCGTAGAGGCGGCGAACGACCGGCGCCATTTTGATGCTGACCCGGCCCGAGAGGATGATCAGGTCGGCCTGGCGCGGGGACGCGCGCAGGGCCTCGGCGCCGAAGCGGGCGAGGTCGTAGCGGGCGGTGACGATCGAGATCGGCGCCTCGATCGCGCAGCAGGCGAGGCCGAAGGTGAGGGGGAAGATCGAGTTCGCCCGGGCCCAGTTCTGGACCTTCTCGAAGGTGGTGGTGACGACGCGCTCTTCGACGTAGCGCTCGAGGTCCTCACCCTCGAGGTCGCCCCGGAGCATGTCGCGGGCGGAAAGCTGCTTCTCGCGCAGGGAGCGGCGCTCTACCTCCAATCCAGGGCCCCCTTCCGCCAGACGTAGACGAAGGCGACGAACAGGAGGACGACGAAGGTGATCATCTCGCCGAGGACGAGGACGCTGTCGGCGTCCTTGAGGATCACCCCGACGGGGTAGAGGAAGATGACCTCGATGTCGAAGAGGATGAACAGCATCGCGACCAGGTAGAAGGTGACGCCGAAGCGCAGCCCCTTGGTCGCTTCGACCGGGATCCCGGACTCGTAGGGCTCACCCTGGCGGCGGCTCGCCGCGGTCGGGCGCGCCGGCTTCTTCGGGCCGAGCAGGTGGTTGAGCATCGCGAAGATGCCGCCGACCGTGAGGCCGAGGAAGGCGAAGACGAGAATCGGGAGGTAGGTCTTGAGCACGGGGAGGTGAAGTGGCCGGGGCCGCTGTTATACACCGACATTGTGACAACTTGCTACATAGTGTCTTTCCGCATCAGCAAGCCGAATTCCGACCCCTATAGGCGGATTTAGGCGTGCTCGGCCTCCACATCGCAGTAGGCGTCCTTTTGATCGTCCTCAACGCCGCCGCATTCGCCGTCGGCGGCATCGCCTGGTTCCGCGACCGGCCCTCGATCCCGTTCTGGTACCTGCTCCGCGCCGCTCAGGCCTCGGTCTTCGCCCAGGCCCTGATCGGCGGCCTGATGGTTCTCACCGGCTACGAGCAGGACGACGGCCTCCACTACCTCTACGGGATCCTCCCCCTCGTCGTCTCCTTCATCGCCGAAGGCGCCCGCGCCGACGCCGCCCACCGCGAGATCGGCGAGACCGACTACGAGAACCTCCCCACGCCCGAGAAGGAAACGATCGCCCTAGCCATCGTCCGCCGCGAGATGGGAATCATGGCCGTCAGCTGCGGCGTCATCCTCTTCCTCGGCCTCCGCGCCGCCGGCACCAGCGGGCTTTTCTAGGTCAGTAGCCCTTGCTCTTGCCGCGCTCGTCCGCGAGCGCCTCGCGCAGGTCCTCCAGCAGCCGCCACAGCTCCCGTTTGTCGAATCTGACCTGATCCGTGAGCGGGACGGGCTTCGCGTTGAGGACGAAGCCCTCGATTGCTTCAACGGCTTCGTCGGTCTTCTGCTTCTCCGGCAACGCCATGGGGGTCTATCGGCGACTTTTCGGGGCAGCTGAAAACGAGACTGCGATCCGACACCTCACAGGTGACGAATCGCAGTCTCGCTTGTGGATGGCTCAGCTCAGCGCCGGACGCGCCCGGTTTTCGTTCCACTGGATCAGCGCCAGGGCGGCGAAGAGGGTGCCGGTGGCGAGGTGGAAGATCGCGTCGTTGACGTTGCTGGGGAAGGTGAAGACCCAGGCCGGCTGCTCGTCGAAGAAGGCCCAGATGCCGGTGATGTAGAGCGCCCCCGCGGCGTAGACGTCGTAGTAGAAGGCCCAGTCGGGACGGCGAGCGAAGTAGAAGGCGGGGAGGAAGAGGAGGAAGCCCGAGAGCGCGTGGTAGCCGTTGAAGTCGACGCCGAGGACCTTCTCGGTCGGCGCGTCGGCGCCGAGCTGAAAGCTCGGCTCGGCGATGAAGCCGGCGGTCGCCCACAGCAGCTGCAGGCCCGCCAGCACCACCAACGCCTTCTGCCCGAACGTCCAGTCGTTCATCGAGTGGTCGATTGTCCACCTATACGGGGGTCAATTGCACTCTCGTTTTCTTGACTTACTTCAGCGGGCGGTACTCGCCGGCGTGGAAGACGAGGGGGTCGCCCTGCCTCGCCTCCAGCGCGCGCACTTCGCCGGTGACGATCACGTGGTCCCCGGCTGAGATCACGTCGCGGAGGTCGCAGGCGATCCAGATCAGGGCGTCGTCGATGGCGGGGAGGCCGTCGCGCTCGCTCCAGGCGACGCCGGACCACTTCTCGGCCACCGGAGCCTTGGTCGCGAAAGCGCGGGCGATCGGCTCCTGGCCGGCGTGGAGGACGCTGATCCCGAAGCTGTCGGCGGCCTGGACGGCGAGCAGGGTGCGGGAGCCGCGGTCGAGGCAGGCCAGCATCATCATCGGCTCGATCGAGAGCGAGGAGACCGCGTTGGCGGTCGCGCCGGCCGGTCCCTCGGGGCCGCTGGCGGTGACGATCGTGACCCCGGTCGGGAGCCCGGCCATGGCGGCGCGGAAGCTGTCTGGGTCGGGCGCGGGCATCGTCAGAGAGCGAGATCGGCTCCAGACAATATGATGCCCGCCGCATGCGCCCATTGCTGGTCATCGGAATGCTCGCCGCCGCCCTCGGCCTCTCGGCCTGCGGCTTCGGCGAGGAAGGGATCTCCGTCTCCAAGGACGATCCCAGCTACAACGGCGCCGTCCTCTTCGCCGACCACTGCTCCGGCTGCCACACGCTGAGCGCCTCCGGGTCGCAGGGCAGCGGCAACCGCGGCGAGCGGACGCAGGGGCCGAACCTCGACCAGCGGACCGAGACGTATGACGACGCCCTCTTCGCGATCCAGAACGGCGGCTTCTCCGGGGCGATCATGCCCCAGAACATCGTCGTCGGCGAGGAGGCGAAGGAAGTCGCCAAATTCGTCGCCAAGTACGCCGGCTCGGAAGCCGAAGAGTCGCCGCGGCCCGGCGAAGCCGGCGAAACCGAAGCCGGCGAAACCCCTTAACGGGGGAAGCCCATGCTGGACCTGAAGGCGATCCGCTCTGATCCTGAGCGGTTCAAGTCTGCGTTGGCGCGCCGCGCCGCCGCCGACCAGGTCGACGAGCTGCTCTCCCTCGACGCCCGCCGCCGCGAGCTGCTGCCCGAGGTCGAGAACGCCCAGGCCGAGCGCAAGACGCTCTCGAAGCAGATCGGCGAGCGCAAACAGGCGGGTGAAGAGGCCGAGGCCGAGGGGCTGATGGCGACCGTGCAAGGGCTGAAGGAGCGGATCGAGTCCGGCAAAGCGGAGCTGGAGCAGGTCGAGGCCAAGCTCGACGAGCTGGCGCTCACCCTGCCCAACCTGCCCGACCCCGACGCCCCGGAAGGGATGACCGAGGAGGACGCGGTGGTCCTGCGCGAGGTCGGTGAGCGCCCCGAGTTCGACTTCGAGCCGCGCGACCACCTCGAGATCGGGACCGAGCTCGACCTGATCGACATGGAGGCCGGGGCGAAGCTCTCCGGCTCCCGCTTCGCCTACCTGAAGGGGGACCTGGTCCTGCTCGAGCTGGCGCTGGTCCGCTTCGCGATCGAGCTGGTCCGCGGCGAGGGTCACGAGCCGGTGGTGCCGCCGGTGCTGGTCCGCGAAGAGGCGCTGGAGGGAACCGGATTCCTCCCCGGCGACCGCGACCAGATCTACGAGGTCCCCAAGGACGAGCTCTTCCTCACCGGCACCTCCGAGGTCGCCCTCGCCGGCCTGCACGCCGACCAGATCCTCGAGGCCGAGGCGCTGCCGCTCCGCTACTGCGCCTTCTCGACCTGCTTCCGCCGCGAGGCCGGCGCCGCCGGCCGCGACACCCGCGGCATCTTCCGCGTCCACCAGTTCGACAAGGTCGAGATGTTCTCGTTCGTCGAGCCCTCGACCTCGCGCGAGGAGCACGAGCGCCTGCTGGCGATCGAGGAGCGGATCCTGACCGAGCTGGAGATCCCCTACCGGGTCGTCAACGTCGCCGTCGGCGACCTCGGCGCGCCGGCGGCGAAGAAGTACGACTGCGAGGCCTGGATCCCGAGCCAGGGCCGCCACCGCGAGCTCACCTCCTGCTCGAACACGACCGACTACCAGGCCCGCCGCCTCGGCGCTCGCTACCGGCCGGGGGAGGGGGAGCCGCCGCTTCCGGTGCACACGCTCAACGGCACCGCCTGCGCCGTCGGCCGCACGATCATCGCCCTGATCGAGAACCGGCAGGAAAGCGACGGGAGTTTCACGCTACCCAAAACTTTGCATCCGTATGGATCGCCTGAGAGAATCGCGCCCCAATGAGCACGGGTGTCCGCGAAGCCAAGAGGGTGGTGCTCTGCGATGACCACGAGATCGTCCGCGAGGCGATCAAGGCGCGCATGGCGAATTCCAACGTGGTCGAAATCGTCGGCGAGGCCAGCAACGGCCGCGACGTCGTCAACGTCGTAAAAGAACTGGAACCGGACGTCCTCATCATCGACGTCGAGATGCCCAAGCGCGACGGCATCGAGGCGACCAAGGAGGTCCTCAAAGTGCGGCCGCGGACGAAGGTGATCATCTTCACCGCCCACGCCCAGCCGGACCTGCTGGCCCTGGCGCTCCGCGCCGGCGCCTCCGGCTACGTGCTGAAGTCCGCCCCGGCCGAGGACATCGCCAAAGCGGTGAAAGCGGTGACCGGCGGCGGCACCTTCCTCGGCGGCGACTTCGCCGGCGGCAAGCCCTCCGAGGTCGAGAAGCTGCTCGAGCTCTCGCCCCGCGAGCGCCAGATCCTCGAGCTGCTGGCGGAGGGGCTGCGGGTGAAAGAAATCGCCGACCGGCTGCAGCTGAGCCCGGCGACGGTCCACACCCACGTCCGCAACGCGATCGCCAAGCTCGAGGTCGACACCCGCACCGAGGCGGTGGCGCTGGCGGTGCGGTTCAGCTACCTCGGCGCCGGCGGCGGCGCGCTCTGAAAGCGCGTGGGCGCTGCGCGCCCACGCCGCGGTTACTCCTTCTTCTCCAGGGTCAGCGCGCAGCCGTTGATGCAGTAGCGCTTGCCGCCGCGGTCGGCCGGGCCGTCGTCGAAGACGTGGCCGAGGTGGGCGTCGCAGTGCTTGCAGACGACCTCGGTGCGGCGCATGAAGAGGCTGTTGTCCGGCCGCAGCTCGACGTGCTCGAGGTTGGCCGGCTCGGTGAAGCTGGGCCAGCCGGTGCCGGAATCGAACTTGGTGTCGGAGGAGAAGAGCTCGGTGCCGCAGCAGACGCAGCGGTACGTCCCCTCCGCCTTCTCGTCCCAGTAGGGGCCGGTGAAGGCGCGCTCGGTGCCGGCCTTGCGGGTGACCTCGAACTGCTCGGGCGTCAACTGCTCGCGCCACTCCCCCTCGGATTTCTCGACCTTCGTCGCCATCTTTCTCCTTTCTTCTGCGTAGAAAAAGAGTACGCCTCGGGTATAACGGGCTTGTGAGGCGCAAGGGCACGATCGCGGTTCTCTCGGTTGCGGCGACCGCTCTGCTGCTCGTCTTCGCCTCGATGCCCGCCGGCGCCCAAGCCGCCTGCGCCGGCCAGAACGACGCCGATGCCTCGGCCACGGCGCAGGAGCGGGCGATGCTCTGCCTCGTCAACCAGGCGCGCAAGCAGCGCGGCCTCGACCCCTTGAGCGCGCCCGGCTCGCTGGCCCGCGCCGCGGCGCGCAAGTCGGCCGACATCATCCGCTGCGACGAATTCAGCCACGAAGCCTGCGGGCGCGAGTTCACCTACTGGATCGAGCGGGTCGGCTACGGCGGCTGCGGCTGGGCCGAGAACATCGCCTACGGCGGCGGCAGCCTGGCGACCCCGCGCTCGATCTTCCGGATGTGGATGCGCTCCGCGGGCCACCGCCGCAACATCCTCGGCTCCTACGACGACATCGGGATCGGCCTCCAGGTGGGCGAGCTCGAAGGCAACCGCGGCGCCCACGTCTGGACCCAGCAGTTCGGCAGCCGCTGCGACTAACCGACGTGTCTGACTTTTCCCCTCACCGGTGACGGGAAAAGTCAGACACCCCCGGCGGGCCTAGGATGGCGGCGTGCTTGATGCCTTCTACGAGCCCGAGGGCGAGCTCTTCCGCGCCACCGAGCTGACCCGCGGCCCCTGGGACCGCGGCGCCCAGCACGCCGGGCCGCCCGCGGCGCTGCTCGGCTACGCGATCGAGCGGCTGCCGGAGACGGAGGAGTTCCAGGTCGGGCGCGTCACCTTCGAGATCCTCCGCTCGGTCCCTATCGCGCCGGTGCGGGTGGAGGCGCGGGTGGTGCGGCCGGGGCGGCGGGTGCAGATGGTCGAGGCGGAGTTGAGCGACGCCGACGGTGAGGTTCTGATGCGGGCGCGAGCCTGGCGGATCCGCACCGCGAAGATCGAGATTCCCGCCGAGGCGATCGTCGGCGCCACGGTCCCGCCGCCGCCGGAGCAGGGCGCCGAGGCCGACTTCTTCCCGACCGGGGAGGAGCACGGCTACCACTCGGCGATGGAGGTCCGCTTCGTCGCCGGCGGCTTCACCGAGCCCGGCCCGGCGACCGTCTGGCTGCGGATGCGCCAGCCGCTGGTCGCGGGCGAGGAGCCGACGCCGCTGCAGCGCACCCTCGTCGTCGCCGACGTCGGCAACGGCGTCAGCGCCTCACTCGACTTCCGCCGCTACCTCTTCATCAACGTCGACCTGACCGTGCAGCTGGAGCGGATGCCGAAGGGGGAGTGGATCTGCGTCGACGCGGTCACGATCCCGCAGCCGAAGGGGATCGGCACCGCCGAGTCGGTGCTGCTCGACGAGCGCGGCCGGATCGGCCGCGGGCTGCAGACGCTGCTAATCAGCGAGCGGTAGCCGCGACGCGTCTAGGCGGTGCGGCGCTGGGTCATCACCATCAGCGCCGAGGCGACGCAGACCGCGGCGGCGAAGAAGAAGGCCGCCTCGTAGCCGGCGAGGGCGGCGACCAGGCCGGCCAGCGGCGCCCCGATCCCGACCCCGGCGTCGAAGAAGGCGGTGTAGGTCCCCATCGCGGCGCCCCGGGCGCTCGGCGAGACGCGCCCGAGGGCGATCAGCATCAGTGCCGGGTTGAGCAGCGAGAAGGCAGCGCCCATCACCAGCCCGCCGGCGATGGCAACCGGCAGCGAGTGGGCGACGGCGATCAGCGCCAGCCCGACCGCCTCCCCCAGCGTCGCGACGATCGCCACCGGCGCTGCGCCCACCCGGTCGGGCAGGTGGCCGAAGACCAGCCGCGTCAGCACCAGCATCGCCGCGAAGGCGGCGAAGACGGTGGCGCCCTCGTCGATCCCGCGCGCTTCCAGGTGGAGGACTATGAAGGTGGCCAGTGCCGCGTAGCCGGTCGAGGCGAGGGCGATTGCGAAGCCGGGCCCGACCGCCTCCGGCGCGATCAGCGGGTGCGGCTCGGCGTGCTCGAGCGGGACGAAGGGGTCGCGGGCGCTGAGCGCGATCAGGGCGCCGAGCACCGGCATCGCGGCGGCGAAGATCCAGACGGCGGTGTAGCCGCCGGCGTCCAGCAGCAGCTCGCCGAACAGCGGCCCGACGCTGAGCCCGCCCCAGACCGCGAGCCCGTAGAGGCCCAGCACCCGCCCCCGCCGTTCCTCCGGGGCGAGGTCGACGATCCAGGCCGAGCCGGCGGTGTAGACGGCGCCCTCGCCGGCGCCGAGGAGGAGGCGGGCGAGGATCAGCCCGGCGATCCCCAGGCTCGGCAGGTAGAGCAGGCCGCTCAGCGCCACCAGCGCGGCGCCGACGAGGACGGTCGGCTTGCGGCCGCGGGTGTCGGCGAGCCGTCCTGCCACCGGTCGCAGCAGCAGGCCGGTCACCGCGTAGGCGCCGATCACCACCCCGACGGCGATGTCGCCCGAGTCGAGCGGGCCGTGGATGTAGCGCGGCAGCACCGGCAGGACCGAGCCGACCCCGACCAGGCCGCAGAAGGTGACGGCGAAGACCCCGGCGAAGCTGAGGCCGGGCCGGGGGTGCGGCGGCGCCGGTGCGGCGGTGGCGCTCACGCCAGCAGGCCGCTGAGGCTCTCGAGGACGTGGTCGGGCGGCGGCTCGGCGGCCTCCGCCTGCTCCCGCGAGGTGGTGCCGCTGAGGACGAGGACCGTCTCCAGCCCGGCGGCGCGGCCGCCCTCGATGTCGGAGGAGACGCGGTCGCCGACCATCGCCAGGCGCCCGTCGCCGACCACCTCGATCGCCATCTCGAACAGGTGCCGCTCCGGCTTGCCGGCGATCTCGGCCCGGCGCCCGGAGGCGGTCTCGACCGCCGCCAGCACCGCGCCGGTCCCCGGCACCTCGCCGCCCGGGAACGGCATCGTCGGGTCGTGGCTGGTGGCGAAGAGGGCGGCGCCGCGGTCGAGCGCCCGCTTCGCGGTCAGCAGCTCGCCGTAGTCGAAGCCGCGGTGACCGGAGACGACGACCGCGTCGGCCTCCTGCGCCTCCTCGCCCTCCAGCACCCGCGCGCCGGCCGCCGCGACCATCTCCTTCAGCGCCGGGGCGCCGATCACGAAGGCGCCGCCGCCATTTCCCACCGCCTCGCCGGCGAGCCGCGCCACCACCATCCCCGCGGTGACGATCTGCTCCGGCTCCACCTCGACCCCCAGCTCCCGCAGCCGCTCCGCGTAGGCGCTGGGAAGTTTCCCCGGATTGTTGGTGACGAAGACGACTCGCTTGCCCGCCTCCAGCAGCGCCCGCAGCGTCTCCGCCGAGCCCGGCACCGGCTCGCGGCCGATCCAGACGACGCCGTCGAGGTCGATCAGAAATCCGTCGAAGCGGTCGGCGAGGGGCACGAGCGCAGGCTATTGGCCGGCTCGATACCGTGCGGGCAGTGAGCGCCAACGGACCAGTCGTGGTCGCCACCGACCTCCACCGCCGCTTCGGCGAGGGCGACGCCGCCGTCGATGCCCTGGCCGGCGTCAGCACCGGCTTCGAGCGCGACCGCTTCACCGCGATCATGGGGCCCTCCGGCTCGGGGAAGTCGACCCTGATGCACATCCTCGCCGGCCTCGACAAGCCGACCTCGGGCAAGGTCGAGCTCGACGGCGTCGACATCACCGAGCTCGACGACAGCGAGCTGACCCAGCTGCGCCGCGACAAGCTCGGCTTCGTCTTCCAGTTCTTCAACCTGCTGCCGGTCCTGACCGCGGAGGAGAACCTGGTCCTGCCGCTCTCGATCGCCGGCCGCAAGCCCGACCGGGCCTGGGTCGACCAGCTGGTCCGCACCGTCGGCCTCGAGGACCGGCGCGCGCACCGGCCCGCCGAGCTCTCCGGCGGCCAGCAGCAGCGGGTCGCCGTCGCGCGGGCGCTGGTCAGCAAACCGGCGGTGGTCTTCGCCGACGAGCCGACCGGCAACCTCGACTCGAAGGCGAGCGCCGACGTGCTGCGGCTGCTGCGCCAGGCGGTCGACGATTTCGGCCAGACCGTGGTGATGGTCACCCACGACCCGGCCGCCGCCGCCCACGCCGACCGGCTGATCACCTTGCAGGACGGGAAAATCGTCAGCGACGCCGCCCCCGGCTCGGCGGACGATGTGATCGAGCTGCAGAAGCGGCTTGGCTAGCCTCGGCCTCAAGAGCCTCTGGGCTCGCAAGGTCCGGGCCCTGCTGACGACCTTCGCCGTCTTCCTCGGCGTCGCCTTCGTCGCCGGCTCCTACGTCCTCACCGACACGATCTTCGCCGCCTTCGACGAAATCTTCAGCGAGTCGCTGAAGGGGACCAGCGTCGTCATCACCGCCGAGAACCCGGTCGAACAGGAAAACGGCGAAATCCCGACCTTCAGCGCCTCGCTGCTGCCGAAGGTGGAGAAGACGCCGGGGGTGAGGGAAGCCGCCGGGGCGATCTTCACTCCCGGCGCCTTCTTCAACGCGGAGAACGAGAAGATCGGCAACAAATTCGCGCCGAAGTTCATCTCCTCGACCCTGCCCAAGGACCTGGAGTCGCTCAACTACGTCGAGGGCCACATGCCACGCGGCCCGACCGAAGCGTCGCTCGACAAGGCGGCGGCCGACGACGCCGGCCTGGCGCTGGGCGAAACGATCAAGCTGATCAGCCAGGGGAAGCTCGAAAGCTTCCGCCTGGTCGGGCTGACGCAACTGGGCAATGCGTCCTGGGGCGGTGCCTCGATCGCCCAGGTGACGCTGCCGGTCGCCCAGCGCCTCACCCGCAAGCAGGGGCGGTTCGACCAGATCTCGGTCGCCGCCGAGGAGGGGGTAGCGGCGGAGACCCTGAAACGGCGGATCGAGCGGCAGATGCCACCCGGGGTCAAGGTCGAGACCGCCCAGGAAAACGCCGATCGCGGCTCGGAAGAAATCAAGGACGACCTCGGCTTCCTCCGCACCTTCCTCCTCGTCTTCGGCTTCATCGCCGTCTTCGTCGGCTCCTTCCTCATCTTCAACACCTTCTCGATCACCGTCGCCCAGCGGATCAGCGAATTCGGGATGCTGCGCACGCTCGGCGCCAACCGGCGGCAGATCCTCACCACGGTGATGGTCGAGGCGGTGGCGATCGGCCTGCTCGGGGCGCTGCTGGGCATCGCCGGCGGCTTCCTGATCGCGGCGGCGATCAACGCCCTCTTCGAGGCCTTCGGGATCGACCTGCCGACGACGAGCCTGGTGATGGAGTCGCGGACGGTGATCGTGGCGCTGCTCATCGGCGTCTTCGTCACCCTCGTCTCCTCGCTGGTCCCGGCGCTGCGCTCGACCCGGGTGCCGCCGATCGCCGCGCTGCACGCCTTCGCGCCGGCGCCGACCCGGCGCCGGCGGCTGGTCTACCTGGCGATCTCGCTCCTGCTCGGGGTCGCCGGGCTGGGGATGGTCCTGGCCGGCCTCTTCGGCAGCGGCAGCGCCGGCGCCCGCGCCGGGCTGATGGGGGGCGGCGCCGTCGCCGTCGTCTTCGCGGTCTCGCTGTTCAGCCCGCGGCTGGTGCCGCCCTTGGCGGCGGTCGCAGGCTGGCCGCTGGAGAAGCTGCGGCGGCTGACCGGGCGCCTCGCCCGCGAGAACGCCCAGCGCAACCCCAGCCGCACCGCCGTCACCGCCGCGGCGCTGATGATCGGGGTGGCGCTGGTCGCCTTCGTCACCGTCTTCGCCGCCGGCCTGAAGGGGACCGTCGCCCAGGTCGTCGACGAAAACTTCGCCGGCGGTCTCGTGATCCAGAACACCGACGGCTTCTCGCCGATCCCGAACGGGGCCGCCAAGGCGGCGGAGCAAGTCCCCGGCGTCGAGCTGGTGGCGACGATCCGCGGCGCCGAAGCAAAGGTGCTCGTGAACGGCAAGCCCGGCACGACGACGCGGGTCAACGCGCCCTCCCCGGAAATCGGCCAGACCGTGAACATCGAGTGGGAGCAGGGCGGCCCCGCGGCGCTGCGCAACCTCGCCGACGGCGAGGCGATCGTCTCCGACGACTTCGCCGGCTCTCAGGATCTCCAGGTCGGGGACCGCTTCCAGCTGCTGACCCAGACGCGGGCGCGGCCGCGCTTCCGCGTCGTCGGCGAGTTCGACGCCAAGCTCGGCGTCCTCGGCAGCGTCCTCGTCACCCAGGAGGTGATGGCGCGCGACTTCCGCCAGACCCAGGACCTGATCGACTTCGTCAAGGTCGAAGACGGGGCGAACGCCGACCAGGTGCAGGCGCTGCTGACGAAAGGGGTCGAAGCCGCCTTCCCGATCGCCGAAGTGCTGAACCAGGAGGAACTGAAGGAGAGCCGGGAAGAACAGATCAACCAGCTGGTGATGCTGGTCTACGCCCTGCTCGTCTTCGCGATCCTGATCTCGCTGTTCGGGATCGCCAACACCCTGGCGCTCTCGATCCACGAACGCACCCGTGAGCTGGGGATGCTGCGGGCGATCGGGATGTCACGGCGCCAGGTGCGGACGATGATCCGCTACGAGGCGGTGATCACGGCCTTGATCGGCGGCATCCTCGGGATGGCGCTGGGGATCGTCTTCGCTACCCTGATCGCCCAGCCGCTGAAGGACGAAGGCTTCACCCTCTCCTACCCGGTCATCTCCCTGGTCGTCCTGCTCGTGCTCGCCGCCCTGGCCGGTGTTCTGGCGGCGATCCTGCCGGCGCGGCGCGCCTCGCGCCTCGACGTCCTGCAGTCCCTGCAGTACGAGTGATCAGGCGCTGAGGCCCAGCCGCAGCGCCCCTGCGGCTTCCAGCATCGCCCGCCGGGCGGAGGGGCAGATCGCGGTCAGGTTGGCGAAGGTGTGGATGAGGTCGGGATGCCGCCGCAGCGCGACCCGCACGCCGGCCTCGCGCAGGCGCAGGGCGTAGGCCTCGCCCTCGTCGCGCAGCGGGTCGAAGCCGGCGGTGGCGACGTAGGCGGGCGGCAGGCCGCCGAGGTCGCCCGCCCGCAGGACCGAGACGCGGGGGTCGCCGCGGTCGGCGCCCGCCGGCAGGTAGGTGTCCTCGAAGAAGTCCATGTCGGGCCGGGTGAGCAGGAAGCCGTCGCCGAAGAGGCGGCGCGAGGGCAGCTCCCCGGCGCAGTCGGTGACCGGGTAGATCAGCAGCTGCAGGGCGGGGGCGGGGAGGCCGGCGTCCCGCGCCTGCAGGCAGACGACCGCCGCCAGGTTGGCGCCGGCGCTGTCGCCGCCGACGCCGATCCGGGCCGGCTCCACCCCGAAGCGGGCGGCGTTGGCGCTCGCCCACTCATATGCCGCGAAGGCGTCCTCGGCGGCGGCCGGGAACGGGTGCTCGGGGGCGAGCCGGTAGTCGATCGCCAGCACCTTGACCCCGGCGTGGGCGGCGAGGAAGCGGCAGGGGCCGTCGTGGGTGTCGAGGTCGCCGATCACCCAGCCGCCGCCGTGGTAGTAGACGAGGAGCGAGGCGGGCGTCTCCCCCGAGGTTGGCGGCACGTAGAGGCGGGCGCCGAGCGTTCCTGCCGGGCCGGGCAGCTCGAGCGGCTCGACCCGCGCCATCGGCAGGGGCGGCCGCTCGGCGACGATCTCCGCCTCCAGCCGCCGGTGCGCCCGCGCCTCCGCGACCGAGGCCCCTTCGGTGAGGCTCTCGCCGCGGGCGAGCTTGGCGATCTGCAGCAGGGCGTGGACGTCGCTTGCCAGCGTTTGTCCGTCGACCCGCGGCGGCGCTCCGAAGAGGAGGCGCTGCACCCCGCGCGGCAACCCGCAGACCGCCTTCAGCAGTCGATGCTCCGCGGCTGGAGAGAGGCGGGGGAGTGCGGCCACGGGCGGAGCGTATGCGCTCGCGGATCGATGTCACACATTGGAGACGACTCAGCGGGGTAGCTTCATCTCGTGGAGGCGGCGGCGAAAGCGATGTCCTCGGTAAACGGGCATGGGCAGAGCTCGGGCCCGATCAGGGGGCTGCCGCCGGGGCCGCGGATGTCGCGGGCGCTGCAGACGGCGATCTGGTCGCGCAAGGCCCAGTGGTTCCTCGAGCAGAGCCGCGCCCGCTTCGGCCCGATGTTCTCGATCAAGATCGCCTACGAAGGCGACTGGGTGATGGTCTCGGACCCGGAGCTGGTCAAGCAGGTCTTCACCGGCGACCCCCGCGTCTTTCACGCCGGCGAGGGCAACCAGATCCTGCGCCCGATCCTCGGCGACAACTCGGTCCTCGTCCTCGACGAGAAGAAGCACATCGGCCAGCGCAAGCTGCTGCTGCCGCCCTTCCACGGCGAGCGGATGCAGGCCTACGGCGAGAAGATGACCGAGATCGCCGCCCGGGAGATCGAGAGCTGGCCGACCGGCGTCCCCTACAAGCTGCGGCCGCGGATGCAGGCGATCACCCTCGAGATCATCATCGAGACGGTCTTCGGCGTCCACGAGGGGGAGCGGATGGAGCCGCTGCGGGAGGCGCTGCGGGATTTCCTCGACCTGACCACGAACCCCGCGGTGCTGCTGCCGGTGCTGGCGATCGGCCCCGACCGGGTCAACCGCATCCCCGCCTTCCGGCGCCGGGTGGGGCGGGTCGACCGGCTGATCGCGCAGGAGATCGCCGAGCGGCGGGGAGCCGAGGACCTGGCCGAGCGCGAGGACGTCCTCTCGCTGCTGCTGCTCGCCCGCCACGAGGACGGCAGCCCGATGAGCGATGCCGAGATCCGCGACGAGCTGCTGACGCTGCTGGTCGCCGGTCACGAGACGACCGCCACCGCGCTCTCGTGGGCGATGGAGCGGCTGACCCGCCACCCGGAGAAGCTGGAGCGGCTGCGGGCCGAGGTCTCCGACGGCGAAGAGGAGTACCTGACGGCGACGATCCAGGAGACGCTGCGGCTGCGGCCGGTGATCGTGCTCGTCGTCCGCAAGCTGACCGAGGCGGTCGAGCTGGGCGGCTACGAGCTGCCCGCCGGCGCCGGCGTCACCCCCTGCATCCACCTGATCCACCGCGACCCGCAGATCTATCCCGACCCGGACCGGTTCATCCCCGAGCGCTTCCTCGACAACCCGCCCGGCACCTACACCTGGATCCCCTTCGGCGGCGGCGTCCGCCGCTGCCTCGGCGCCGCCTTCGCCCAGTTCGAGATGGCCGTCGTCCTCCGCGAGCTGGTCCGCCGCTACGAGATCAAGCCGGCGAACCCAGCCTCGGAGCGCCCCTTCCGCCGCGCCATAACCGAGACGCCCCGCCACGACGCAGAAGTCGTCCTCTCCTAGTCGACGGGCCGATTTCCCGGTACATAGAGGCGGTTTTCGGCCCGTCGGCACGGGTACTGAGTCCGCAATGAAGCCCGGCAGCCGCGAGACGATCCCGACGATCTCCGAAGTGGTGCGCGAGGCGGCGGCGATCGTCGACCCCGAGGGCACCGTCACCGCGGTCACCGGCTTTTTCGAGAGCTTCGAGGACGACGACCGTCCCGCCACCGCCGCCGAGGACCTTCAGGGCGAGCTGCTCAGCACCGTCCGCGGCATC
>DASTXV010000026.1:0-8242 GCA_035765335.1 Solirubrobacterales bacterium | reverse complement strand
TCGGCACCGTCTTCCAGGACTTCAAGCTGCTGCCCGACCGCACCGTCTACGACAACGTCGCCTACGCGCTGCAGGTGATCGGCGCGCCGCGCTCGGAGATCCGCCGCCAGGTGCCGGAGATCCTCCGCCTCGTCGGCCTCTCGACCAAGCTCCACAGCTACCCCGACCAGCTCTCCGGCGGCGAGCAGCAGCGCGTCTCGATCGCGCGCGCGTTCGTCCACCACCCGCCGCTGCTGCTGGCCGACGAGCCCAGCGGAAACCTCGACCCGGTCACCTCGATCGGCGTCATGCAGCTCCTCTACCGGATCAACAAGACCGGCACGACGGTGCTCGTCGTCACCCACGACCGCGAGATGGTTGACAACATGCGCCGGCGCGTGATCGAGCTCTACGAGGGCCGCGTCGTCCGCGACGAGGTCTCCGGCGGCTACACCGAGGAGTCGACGACCGAATTCGGCCTGCGGATGGCGGCCGAGATGGGCGTCGGGCCCGAAGGCAGCACCCAGACCAACGGCCACTCCGACCACGACCACCTGAGCTGATGGGCCGCGTCGTCTTCTTCTTCCAAGAGGCCCTGCGCGCGCTGAAGCGCAACGGCGCGCCGAGCCTGGCGGCGATCGTGACCACGGTCGTCACTGTCGTCCTGCTCGGGATGCTGATCCCGATCTTCCAGACCGCCCAGGGCAAGAGCGAGGAAGTCCGCGACCAGCTCAACGTCCAGTACGCGCTCTACGACGACGCGACCAAAGCCGAAATCGCCGACCTGCGGGGCCAGCTCGAAGGCATCCCGCGCGTCGCCGAGGTCACCTTCATCAGCAAGGGCGAAGCCCTGGCGACGCTGAAAAGCGAACTGAAGGACAAAACGATCGTCGAAGAGCTGCACACCAACCCGCTCCCCAACAGCTTCGAAGTCAAGGCCGACGACGCCGCCAACCTGACCGCGGTGCGCGAGGCCGTCTACCCGAACGGGCCGCAGGGCAAGCCGATCTCGCCGATCATCAGCAACGAATTCGACCGCCAGCAGTCCTCGGAGAAGATCGAGCAGGTGACGAGCGCGCTGAAGATCGTCCTCACCGTGATCACCGCGCTGCTGATCCTCGCCTCGCTGATGCTGGTCGGCAACACGATCCGGCTCTCGATCTACACCCGCCGCCGCGAGGTCGAGGTGATGCGGCTGGTCGGCGCCACCCGCTGGTTCATCCGCTGGCCGTTCATGATCGAGGGCGTGGTCGTCGGCTTCATCGGCGGCCTGCTCGCAATACTGATCCTGTGGCTCGGCAAGATCACGATCGTCGACCCGCTCAGCGACTCGATCGGAGTGCTGGCGGCGCAGAACAACTCGACCCTGGCCTTCCCGGCGCTGGTCGCGATCCTCTTCGCCGCCTCGATCGTCGTCTCGACGCTCGGCTCGGGCGTGACGCTGCGGCGCTTCCTCAAGGTCTGAGGCCGGCGTGAGCGCACGCGGGGCCGTGGCCTTCGCCGGGGCGCTGGTGGCGATGCTGGCCATCGGGCTCTGGCTCGGCGGCCACCCGCGGACGCTGCCGGACCCGCTGCGCGATGTCTTCGTGGAGGAACCCTCGGGGCTGACCGCGGAAGCGGCGGAAGCGATCGAGGACAACTACTACCGGCCGGTGGGGGAGCAGGAGCTCGGCAATGCCTCGCTGCAGGGGATGGTGAGGGAGCTGCGCAAGCGCCACGGTGACCGCTTCACCGAATACTTCTCGCCGGAAAGCATCGAAGGCTTCAACCAGCAGATCGAAGGGCGCTTCTCCGGGATCGGGCTCTCGGTGGTCGAGGTGAAGAAGGGGCTGCGGGTGGCGCAGGTCTTCCCCCGCTCGCCCGCCGACCGGGCGGGGATCGAGGTCGGCGACACGGTCGTCTCGGTCGAGGGCGAGTCGATCGCCGGCGTCAGCAGCGCCGAGGCGACGAAGAGGATCAAGGGTCCGGAAGGGACCGAGGTGACGATCGGCGTCCGCGACGGCAAGACCGGGAAGGTGCGCGAGCTGACCCTGACCCGGGCCGAGGTGGTGCTTCCCAACGTCAGCAGCCGGGTCGAGGAGGTCGACGGGCGCAAGCTCGGTTACGTGCGTCTGCTCAGCTTCAGCGAAAGCGCCCACGCCCAGCTTGGCCAGGCGGTGAAAAAGGCGCAGAAGGAAGGGGCGGAGGGAATCGTCCTCGACCTCCGCCACAACCCCGGCGGGCTGCTGGGCGAGGCGGTGCGGTCGGCGAGCCTGTTCCTGCCCGAGGGCGAGGTGGTGGTCACGACCGATTCGCGCAGCCAGGGCGAGAACGTCTACGAGACCGGCGACGGGCGGGTTTCCTCGTTGCCGCTGGTCGTCCTGATCGACCGCGCCACCGCTTCGGCAGCGGAGATCCTCACCGCGGCGCTGGCCGACAATGGCGACGCCAAGGTCATCGGCAGCCGCTCCTTCGGCAAGGGGGTCTTCCAGGAGGAGCAGCCGCTCGCCAACGGCGGCGCCCTGAAGCTGACGGTGGGGGAGTACTTCACCCCGGACGGCGTCAACCTCGCCGAGAGCCGCGGCATCCACCCCGACGTGAAGGCCAAAGACGACCCGGCGACGCCGGCGGACGAGGTCGAGGAGCGCGGCTTCGAGGTTCTCGGCGCCCAGGTCGGCCCCTGATGCCCGGCCGTGGCCGAGGCCGCCGCGACCGCAGCCACCGGCAACGCGATCGTCGTTTCCACCCTTCTCCTCGCCCCAGCAAGGAAAAAGGTGGAAACGATGCAGCTCGCGGGGGGCGGTCGGCGCGGGAGACGGTGGAGGAGATGCTGCGGGAGGAGCTCGGGTTTCGCGGGTTCCGCCCGACGATCGAGGGGGAAGCGCGGGAAGCGGCGGAGTGGGCGGAGCGCGAAGGCGGGCCGCGCCGGGACCTCACCGAGCTGGCGACCTTCACCGTCGACCCGGCCACCGCGCGCGACTTCGACGACGCCGTCTCCGCCCAGCGCGAGGGGGAGGGCGCCCGCGTCTGGATCCACATCGCCGACGTCGCCGCCCACGTCAAGCCGGGCTCGGTGCTCGACCAGGAGGCGCGCCGCCGCGGCAACAGCACCTACGTCCCGGGGGCGGTGGAGCCGATGCTGCCGCACGCGCTCAGCAGCGAGGCCTGCAGTCTGGCGCCGGGGGTCGAGCGGCTGGCGGTGACGACCGAGGTCGAGCTGGGGCCGGGGATGGAGCCGCGCCGGGCGCGCTTCTACCGCAGCCGCATCCGCTCCGATGTCCGCCTCAACTACGACGAGCTCGACGAGATCTTCGCCGGGCGCGCGCAGCCGCCGGCGCAGGTGGCCGAACCGCTGGCGGCGGCGCGCGAGGTCGCCGCCGGGCTGGGCGAGCACCGCGGCACCTCCAGCCTCGACGTCGAGTCCTTCGAGCCCGAGTTCGAGTTCGACGCCGAGGGCAACGTCCTCAGCGCCCACGGCGTCGCCCAGACCGAGGCGCACCGGTTGATCGAGCGGCTGATGATCCTCAACAACGAGCAGGTCGCCCAGCTGCTCGAGCGCGAGCGGGTGCCGGCGATCTACCGAGTCCACGCGCAGCCGGACGCGGCGCGGATCGAGCGCCTGCTGGAGCAGCTGGCGGCGCTGGGGGTGCCGACGCCGCCGCTGAGGCAGGGCCTGGCTCCGCGGGAGGCGGGGATGGTCGCCGCCGAAGCGAGCCGGCTGGCGCGGCGGGAGGCCGCGCGACGCGGGCACGGGCAGGAGGCGTATACCTCGCTCGTGCTCCGATCCCTCAAACAGGCCTATTACAGCGAGCGGAACGTCGGCCACGCCGGCCTCGGCAGCCCCGCCTACTGCCACTTCACCTCGCCGATCCGCCGCTATCCAGACCTCGTCTGCCACCGGGCGCTGCTGGCGCTGATCGGCGAGGGGGAGGAGGCGCCGACGCTGGCCGAGTGCCGCGACGCCGCCGCCGACAGCTCGGCGCGGGAGCGCGAGTCGGCGCAGATCGAGCGCGCCGCCGACGACGTCTGCGCCGCCTTCCTGCTCGAACGCGAGCTGGGGGAGCGGGGGCTCGACGCCGTCTTCGAGGGCGAGGTCTCCGGCGTGATCCGCTCCGCCGCCTTCGTCTCCTTCCGCGGCAAGCTCGGCGACGTCTACGAGGGGATGCTGCCGGCGCGGCGGCTGCCGGGGGAGTACTTCCAGCTCGACCGGGCCGAGGTGGCGCTGGTCGGCCGCGGTTCCGGCGCCAGGGTCAGCCTCGGCGATCCGATATCCGTCCGCGTTGCCGGGGTCGATCTGCCCCGCGGCCGGGCTGAGCTGGAGCCGGCGGGGGAGGTGACCTGATGGCGAAAAAGCAGAAGAAGAAACGCGAGCCGGCCTCCGGCGACGTCGTCACCAATCGTCGCGCCCGGCATAAATTCGAGCTCGTCGAGAAGATGGAGGCGGGGATCGTCCTGCGCGGCTCCGAGGTGAAGGCGCTGCGCGGCGGCAAGGCGCAGATGACCGACGCCTACGCGGTGGTCGAGGACGGCGAGGTTTGGCTTCGCAAGCTGCATATCCCGCCCTATGAGTTCGCCGCCGCCGATGCCCACGAGGCCGAACGGCCGCGCAAACTGCTGCTGCACAAGGCCGAGATCGAGCGCCTGATCGGGAAAACCGCGCAGAAAGGTCTGACGCTCGTTCCAACCAGGATCTATTTCAAAGGGCCGCGGGCGAAGGTGGAGCTGGCTTTAGCGCGAAACAAGGAGGGTCGCGACAGGCGCCGTGAGATTGCCGACCGCGACGTTCGCAGAGAGGTCGAGCGCGAGTTCAAGGGAAGGATGCGTTGAAGTTGAAACTGCCGAAGCACATGCAAGGATGCAGAGCGATGCGGACCCGGAAGATTCTCCCCGCCTTCTTCGCTGGGATCATCGTGGTGCTGATGATGGCGCCGGCGCAAGCGAGTGCCGACTCGCTCCCAGAAGAAGTGAGCGACTACGTCAGCGACAACACCCCCTACTTCGTCGCCGCTCTGCTCGCCGCGATCCTTCTCCTCCTCTTGATCGTGCGGATCAGCCAGCGTCGCAATAAGGAGAAGCAGGCGAAGCAGGCCGCGCAGCCCGCTGGTGCCGGCGCGCCGCCGACCCCGCCCCCCGGTGCCCCGCCGGTCGCCGCTCCCCAGACCGCCGAGATGGCGGCGGTGCCGGCTGGCGCTCCCGCGGCAGCGCCAGGCCAGCCCGCGCCGCCGACCCCGCCCCCCGGCCAGCCCGCGCCTCCGCCCGGCCAGTCGACGCCGCCGCCGGTGCCCGGCGCGATGCCCGCTCCGGCTGGAGAGAGCGCCAAGGATCGCAAGCGCCGCCAGCGCGAGGAACAGCGTCAGAAGCGGCTGCAGATGCGGGAAGCGCGCAAAGCCGAGCTGCAGCGGCGCAAGGACGAGCGCACCCAGCGCAAGGCGCAGAAGAAGGGCGGGGTCGCCCCCCCGCCGGCCGCCCCCGGTGCCCCTGGCGCAGCCGGCATGGCGCCCGCGCCGGCAGCGGAGCCGCCCAAGCAGAAGAGCTTCTTCGGGATCAAGTACGGCTCCGGCAAGCAGAAGCGCGAAGCCGCCCTGGCCGAGCAGCGGCTCGCCGCGGCCCGTGCCGCCAACGAACGCGCGGTGGCCGAAGCCCAGGCGGGCCAGCAGGCGCCGCCGCCCTCGGGGCAGCTGCCGCCGTGGGAGGAGGCGACGACCGTGCAGCCGCAGACCGGCGTCTCCGGCATGCCCGCGGTGCCGCCGCCTCCGGTTCCGGGTGGGATCCCGGCACCGGGCGATTACGACCCGACGCTGGCCGAACAGCGGGTCCACGACAAAGTCGCCGAGGTCCGGGCCGAGAGCCAGCGGATCGGCGCCGAGGCCGACCGTCGCATGGAAGAGGCGGCCCGCCTGCAGCAGCAGGGTGGCGTCCCGCCGGCCGGCGCGCCGATCCAGGACGCGCAGCCCGCGCCTCCGGTCGACCTGCGTACCGCCGAGCAGCGCCTGGAGGACGAACGCCAGGCCCGCGAGCGGGCGATGAAAGAGGCCGAGGAGCGGTTGCGCCAGGTCGAAGAGCGGACCAAAGCCGCCGAAGAGCGTGCCGCCGAGGCGAAACGGCTGGAGGAACGACGGGCCGAAGAGGCCGCCCAGGATCAACGCCTCGAGGAGATGCGCCGCAGCGTCGCCGAAGCCGAAGAACGGGCCCGCGAGGCCGAGCGTCGCGCGGCCGAAGCCGAGCAGGCCGCGGTCCAGTCGGTCCAGAGCGGGGTCCCGCCGGTGCCGCCGCCGGCTCCGCAGCAGTCGTTCGCGCCGCCGACTCCGCCGCCGACGCCCGCGGAAACCCAGCCGATCCAGGCGACGCCTCCGCCGCCCCCGGCCCCCGCGCCGCCGCAGCAGCAGGCGCCTCCGCCACCGCCGGCTCCTGAGCCGCCGACCCCGCCTCCTGCGCCCGAGCAATCGGTCCCGCCGCCGCAGCCGCCCGCCGCCGAGCCCCCGGCTCCGGCCGCGGCGCCCAGCTTCGGCGCTCCTAGCGGCGGCGGTGACCAGATCAACCTCAACACCGTCACCTTCGAGCAGCTGCGCGAGCAGGGCCTCTCGGTGACCCAGGCGACCCGCCTATTGGCTCATCGCGAGCGTCTCGGCGGCTTCAAATCGACCGAGGACCTCGACCAGGTCGCGGGGTTCCCGGGGGATCTGCTGGCGGATCTGAAGAGCCGCTCGACCGTCTAGGACTCAGCGGCCTCCAGGAGCTTCAGCCAGATCTCGCTGCGGGCGGGATAGGGGGCGACCGCGTGGCGCAGTTTTGAGAGAGGTACTTCGGCGACGATCGCCACCGTTGCTGCCTGGAGGAAGTCGGCGGTCTCGAAGCCGGTGAAGGTGGCGCCGACGATCGTTTCCTTCGCTTGGTCGATCACCAGGCGGGAGGTGCCGCCGGTGTCCTTGCCCTGGAAGCTGGCGCCGGGGGTGCCGTCGGTGGGGACATCGATGGCGCGGGCGTCGATCCCCGCTTCGCGCGCCTGCTCCAGCGTCTTGCCGGCGGCGGCGACCTGCGGGTCGGTGAAGGTGACGCGGGGAAGGGCGTGGCCTTCGGCGCTGGCCGCGGTCTCGCGCCCGAGCAGGTTCTCGGCCGCGACCCAGGCCTGGTACTTGCCCATGTGGGTGAAGAGGGCGCGGCCGTTGGCGTCGCCGATCGCGTAGATCCAGTCGCGACCGCCGACGCGCAACTGGTCGTCGGTCTCGAGGAAGCCGCGCTCGCCGGGCTCGACGCCGGCGGCGCCGAGGTCGAGGTCGGCGGTGTTGGGGACGCGCCCGACCGCGATCAGGATCTCGGCCGCCTCGACGGTCTCGCCGCCTTTCAGCGTGGCGACGATGCCGCCGCCGTCGCCGGGCTCGACTCCTTCGACCAGCGATCCGGTGCGGACGTCGACGCCGAAGCTCTCGCGCAGCGACTCGCCGACTTCCTCGCCCGCGAACGCCTCCTCGCGCGAGAGCAGGTGGTCGCCGCCCTCGACCAGGGTCACCTCGGTGCCGAGGCTGGCCCAGGCCTGCGCCAGCTCGCTGCCGACCGGGCCGCCGCCGAGCACGACCATGCTCTCCGGGACCTGCTTGGCGGTGGTCGCGTCGCGGTTGTTCCAGGCCCGCACCCGGTCCAGCCCCTCGATCGGCGGCATCGCCGCCTTGCTGCCGGTGGCGACGACCACCGCCCGCTCCGCGGTCAGGACCTGGTCGCCGACCCGGATCCGCCGCTCGCCCTCGAAGCGCGCCTCGCCCCGGATCAGGTCGATTCCCCGTTCTTCCAGCCAGGGCAGCTGCCCGGAGTCGTCGCCGTCGTGGATCACCTCGTCGCGGCGGTCGAGCACGACCTGGGGCTCGAGCTCCCCGTGCCCGGTCGGGACGCCGGGGATGCGCCTCGCCTCGCCCAGCACGTCGGCCGGGCGCAGCAGCGCCTTCGAGGGCATGCAGGCGTAGTAGGAGCATTCGCCGCCGATCAGCTCGCGCTCGGCGATCGCCACCCGCCAGCCGGCGTCGGCCAGGCGCCCGGCGCAGACCTCGCCGGCGGGGCCGGCGCCGAGGACGATCGCGTCGTAGCTGCGCTCGTTCACCGCGCCCATCATCACATGCCGGACAGCTCGACGCCGTACAATCGGAGGGCATTCCCAAGCACGGGGGCGACAGGCTTCGACGTGGTCGACTCGTGCGAACGGTTGCAGGTCGAGGTTGCTGGAGGCCTCGTTAAACCCCAGCACAAACCAATACGTGCGGACCATGAGTTCGCCCTCGCCGCTTAGTTAGAAGCT
>DASTXV010000025.1:0-51804 GCA_035765335.1 Solirubrobacterales bacterium | reverse complement strand
GGGATGCGGCGCCGGCTGCTGCTGGCGCGCGGCCTCGTCCACGAGCCCCATCTGATGCTGCTGGACGAACCCACCGTCGGCCTCGACCCCCAGATCCGCACCGAGCTCTGGTCGCTGATCGACGGCCTGCGCTCGCGCGGGACGACGATCCTCATGTCGACCCACTACATCGAGGAGGCCGAGCGGCTCGCCGACGAGGTGGCGGTAATGCACCAAGGCAAGATCATCAGCCGCGGCCGCCCGGCCGAGCTGATCGCCGAGCACGCTGGCCGCCTCACCGCCGAGGTCTACGGCCCGCCCGAACAGCTGGCCGAGGCGCGGGCCGAAGCGGAATCGAAGGGCCTGGCGGTGCGCCCGGCCGGACCAGCGATCGCGATCGTCGGCTCCGAGCGCGCCGACGGCGACATCCCTGAGGACGCCGTCGTCCGCGCCGCCTCGCTCGAGGACGTCTTCGTACTGCTGACCGGAGAGGAGGCGGAGTGATGGAGGCGGCGACCTCTGCTCAGGAGCAGGTCACGCCGACGCCCCGCAGGATGCGGCGACTGGAACCGGCGGCAATCGCGGGGATCATGAGCCGGGAGGTCGCCAACTTCCGCACCTACTGGAAGGGGACGACCTTCTCCAGCGTCCTGGAACCGATCGTCTACCTGCTCGCCTTCGGCCTCGGGCTCAGCGCCACCCTGGTCGACGAGGTCGAGGGGATCCCGTACATCGAGTTCGTCGGCACCGGGATGGTGGCGACGGCGGTGATCTTCTCCAGCGCCCTGCCGGCGATGTTCGGCACCTTCGTCAAGCACCGCTTCCAGAACACCTACGACGCGATCCTCGCCGCCCCGGTCGACGTCGAGGAGCTGGTCAGCGCTGAGATGCTCTGGATCGGGATCCGCTCCGGCACCTACGGCTGCGTGCCGCTGCTGGTCACGATCGCCTTCGGCCTCGACCCCGCCTGGGGGATGCTGCTGGTGCCGCTCTTCTGCTTCGTCACCGCCCTCGGCTTCGCCGGCTTCGGGGTGGCGATGGCGGCCACCGTCGCCAAGATCGACCAGTTCAACTACGTCACCGCGCTATTCGTGACGCCGCTCTTCCTCGTCGCCGGCACCTTCTTCCCGATCGACGGCCTGCCCGAGGGGGTGCAGGTGGCGGCGCAGTTCAACCCCCTTCACCAGCTGGTCGAACTCGTGCGCGGCGGCGCCTTCGGGTTCGAGTGGGACGACCTGCTGCGCTTCGCCTTCCTCGTCGGGTTCGCGTTGCTCACCTGGCGGATCGCTGTCCACCAGATGCGCAAGCGATTGATCGATTAATGGACCGTGCGCCCGTCCTCTGAAGCGAGGTCACCGGGCGTGTCCGTCGCTTGAGGCTCGGGCCGGGCTCACCTGCGGCACCCGCGGCATCCGCTTAAGGCTGCTTCCTTCCGGACCTGACCTGATTCGCGTGCCCACGTCGCGCAGGACCCGGCCGTCAACGCCGCCGCGACGCACTGACCCCGACGGCCAGCCCCTCGGAACGGTAGTCGGCCCCGCTAAGCGGATTTCGGGTTACAGGGCACCGCTGATTCCCCGCCTAGCACGGTCCACAGGTGATCCTAGCGGGGCGGCCATAGGATCACGCCCGTGATCACGGTCGACACCGACTCGTTCTTCGCGATCGTCGTCGTCGCCGCGCTGGCCGCAGTCCTCGTCGCAGCCGTTCCCAGGCGCTTCGCGCCGCCCGTGGTGGTGCTCGAGCTGGTGCTCGGGATCCTGATCGGCCCCGAGGTCTTCGGCCTCGCCCAAAGTGACGACTTCGTCAATTTCTTCGCCAACCTCGGGCTGGGGATGCTCTTCTTCTTCGCCGGCTATGAGATCGACTTCGAGCGAATCAAGGGCAGGCCGATCCAGCTCGGCGCCGCCGGCTGGCTGCTCTCGGTCGGCCTCGCCTACGGGATCGGCGGCCTCCTCGCCGCCGCCGGCGTGGTCGTCTCCTTCCTCTACACCGGCTCGGCGATGGCGACGACGGCGATCGGGACCCTGATCCCGATCCTCCGCGACGCCGGCGAGCTGAAGACGCGCTTTGGCACCTACCTGCTGGCGGCCGGCGGCGCCGCCGAGTTCGGCCCGATCCTGCTGGTCACCCTGGTCCTCTCGACGACGAACCCGCTGCACGAGGCGGTGATCCTGCTCGGCTTCGTCGCCCTCGCGATCGCCCTGGCGCTGGTCTCGGTGCGCTACGGCTGGCGCGGCATCCCGACGCTGGAACGAACCTTCGAGGCGAGCAGCCAGCTGGCGGTGCGCATCACCGTGGTCCTGATCTTCGGCCTCGTCCTCCTCGCCGGCAGCCTCGGCCTCGACATCCTCCTCGGCGGCTTCGTCGCCGGGATGATCACCCGCCTCGCCCTCAAGGGCCAGGAGCTGCAGGTCTTCGAGTCGAAGCTGACCGCGGTCGGTTTCGGCTTCTTCGTCCCCTTCTTCTTCATCACCAGCGGCATCGAGTTCGACCTCGAGGCGCTGGGCTCGATCGGCGCGCTCGCCAAGTTGGTGCTCTTCTTCGCCCTCTTCCTGGTCGTGCGCGGCGTGCCGGCACTACTCCTCTACCGCGGCGTCCTCGCCGCCCGCGACCGCGCCGCCCTCGCCTTCTACTCGGCCACCGAGCTCCCGCTCGTCGTCGCCATCACCACGATCGCCACCGAGCAGGGGCACATGAAGACGAGCACCGCCGCCGGCCTGGTCGGGGCGGCGATGCTCTCGACCTTGATCTATCCGTTCGTGGGCATGGCCTTGCGCAAGGGCTCCCAGGCCGACGAGGAGCCTGGACGCCCGCCAGCCGCCGGTCGTACAATCCCCGTCCCGGGCGCGTAGCTCAGTGGGAGAGCGCTCGCTTCACACGCGAGAGGTCGCTGGTTCGAAACCAGCCGTGCCCATAAGAGGACTTGTCAGTCCTTACGGTGTTGTCGTCTCCGGCGCTGCAGCTCTGCCGTCTGCTCCAAATGGTCTCTGTGACAGAGCGTCATCAGGTTCTCGATGTCATTGCGCTCGGCCTTAGGCATCTCGGCCAGCTCATCCGCAACTGCAACCTTGTGATGGATCTCTAAGTAAAAGCGGGTGTCGCCTGCCGCTTCGGCCTTCTCTCGATTTCTGCCACATATCTGACAGGTGTAATTGTCCCGCTCGAAGACCCGTTGGCGAAGACCCTCTGGATAGAGACGCTGGAGCGGATCGCGTCGATCAGCCGGGTCATTCGAAGTGAGGCGGTACTCGCCGGAGCCGAGAATGGGATCGTCAATATGGGAATCAATCGGCAAGCCGTGCTCGTCCCGGAGCTCGCGAACTCGACGGCTCCCCTCGGCGATTTTGCCGACATAGTCGATCTGTTCCCGAGTAATCACCTCACCGACACTCGCATCGAAGAGAGCCGCGATACGCTCCAGGCCCGATCCCGGCTGTCGCCTGATGACATTGGCTCTTTTCCAGATTTGCGCCCGCTGCTTATCCGGCTTAAGCGATTCGAGTCGATAAGTGCTTTCCCCCACCTCACGAATCTCATAACCCTCTTGGACGCGGAGTTCGCGTACGCGACGTGGCCATTCCTGGATACCGCTCACCTCGGCAAGCTCTTCTCCCCGAACCTCCTGGCCGACACGATCCATTAGGTACGTAAGAATCCGGGCCTTGGCGCCGGCGCCTTTCTGACTCCGAGGGCGAGGCCCGAATAGTTGAAGCTGGGCGGCTCGGAGTTCGCCGATAAAATCATCCAGTTCCTCCCGACGTCCAGATCCGGCGGCAGCAATTCGCTCAATCTCAGTGAGCCGTTTAGCCAGAAGCCGCAGTTGCTGGAGCGCCTCATCCATGGGATCCGGCTTCTCTCTGTCGCAAAAGATCCGCAATCCGATCCGCTGCCGAAACCGGATCCTCATGCTCCCATATCCGCACAACGCCCCATCCGTGGCTTTTGAGAACTCGGTCGGTTTCGAGGTCCCGTTCCCGGTTCCGGCTCAGCTTCTGCTCCCACCAATCCGCATTCGAGCGTGGTTTGGTGCCGTGCTCCGGGCAGGAATGCCAGAAGCAGCCGTCGACATAGACGGCGATGCGCGCGGGACCGAAGACTATGTCGGCACGAGAGCGGAGGCCCTTGATCGGGGCGCGATCGACCCGAAAGCGGAAGCCGCGACGATGCAACTCGGAGCGGATGGCCAACTCCGGCTTGGTGTCCCTCTGCCCGAGCCGGGACATCTCTGCACTCTTGGCCGCCGAAACAGGAAGAGGACGCTCAGATGAGACGTTCTTCACGAAGTCTCAGGGTATCTGTCGAGCAGGAATAATCCAGCTTGATGCTGACTCAGGCCGCAGCCGGTTCGGCGATGGCTGCTTTCGGGACCGACCTGGGGACAGCGTCCTGCTGCTCAGCGTCAAGGTGCACGGCAAGCGCCTCGGCGATCCGCTTGGCCAGGAGTGGGGGCACCGCATTGCCGACCTGTCGGGCGACGCTGGTCATCGCCTGGTGCTCGGGGAAGACGAAGTCGTCGGGGAAGCTCATGCAGCGAGCGGCCTCGCGGACGGTGATCGGACGATGGGCCGTGGGGTGCAGGTAGCGCCCCTTCTCGGGCTTGAAGAACTCGGTGCGGATCGTGTAAGCGGGCTTGTCCCACCAGAGTCGACCGAAGACGTCCGTCGTCCCGGTCGGCTTCTCCCGCCAACAACGGGGCACGAGGTCGCTGAGCCCGGCCCGATCGAGGTTCTTCTGCATCTGGAAGCGGTTGCCGCCATCGCGGGGGACGGCCTTGTAACGACGGATGCTGAAGGGGCGCGGATTGCGAGCCCGATGCCAGGACTTCCCGTCGGGGGTCGTGGGTAGCCCCTCCACCGCGGTGCGGAAGGTGACCCAGCTCTCGAGCGGGTGCTCGGTCGCCGGGTCGGCGTGGGTCGCCTCCGGCCATGGCACCTCGCCGCTTCGGACCCCGATTGCGATCGCGCGCCGGCGGCGTTGCGGCACTCCGTAGTCGGCTGCGTTCAGAACCTTCTCGTCGACCACGAAGCCGAGGTCCTCTTCGACCCGCTTCTTGAACTCGGCGTACTCGGCCGAGACCAGTAGCTCCGGGACGTTCTCCATCACGAACGCCTTCGGCTCGACCTGCTCGATCGCTCGCAGATACTCCCGCCAGAGACCGCGGCGCTCGAATCCGACCGCATCGCGGTTCAACGGCGAGAAACCCTGACAGGGCGGACCGCCGATCACTACGTCTGCCGGCTCAAAGAGCGCAACATCCTCGATCGACACTTCGATGACGTGGTCGCCGAAGTTCTCCCGGTAGGTCTCGGCGGCGTCGCGATCGCACTCGACCGCCGAAACGGAGTTGAAGCGACCGCTGTCGAGGAAGCCGCGGGTCATCCCACCGCAACCGGCGAACAGGTCGATCAGGGCATAGCGATGAGCCGACATCGACCCTCAACCCTAGAGCGGCCGAGAGTCGGAAAAAGAGGTACGAAACAGTCGTTGCAAGCCCGCCTTCCCCCGCCCCTAGTCTCGCGGAGATGCCCCGCGTCCATATCCTCGAACGTAACCAGCAAATTCAGCTTTCCGTCGAGCGCGCCTTCGCCTTCTACGGCGACGCGCGCAACCTGGAGCGGATCACGCCGCCCTGGCTGGGGTTCGAGGTGACGACGCCGGCTCCGATCGCGATGGGAGTGGGGACGCTGATCGAGTACCGGCTGCGGTTGCACCGGGTGCCGGTGCGGTGGCGGACGCGGATCGAGGTGTGGGAGCCGCCGCGGCGGTTCGTCGACGTGCAGATCGAAGGGCCGTACTCGCTTTGGGAGCACACTCACAGCTTCGAGGAGGACGGGCCGGGGGCCACGGTCATCCGCGACCGGGTGCGCTACTCGATTCCCTTCGGCCCGCTCGGCGAACTGGCAAACCGGCTGCTGGTGCGGCGGGACCTGCGGCGGATCTTCGACTACCGGCGCGACGCGGTGGCGCGGGAGCTGGGCGGCTAGCTCCGTAGTCCTCGCCGGGAATTCGGCGGTCTCTCGCCGATTGCCGCCGTCGCGTCCGCCTCTACCTTCGTCTCGTGGACGCAAAGGGACAGCTGCGGGACGCCTACGTGCCCAACCGGCGGGTGCGGCTGGCCAGCGACGTCGCCGGCCTCTCCGCCGTGCTGCTGCTGGTCGGGCTGCTCGGCGCCGCCTTCACCTGGTGGGGTCCCTCGGACCTGTTCGACCTCGCCAGCAACTCGCTCGAAGTGGTGAAGATGGACACCGGGTTCCTGGTCGGCCCGATCCTGATCCTGGTTGCGCTGCCGCTGGTGGTCGGGCGACGGCGGCAGGTGGCGCTGAAGCGGTACTTCAGGGCGCGGCTGGCGGTCGCCGCCCTGCTCTGGATCGCCGGCCTCGTCTTCCTGCTCGTCAAGGTCACCGGCCTCGACGCCAGCTACGAGCCCGAGGCGGGCACCTACGTCTGTTGCGGCCTGATGGCGCTCGGGCTCCTCTCCACCCTGGCGATGTGGCCGGGCGATCTCCCCGTCGTCAAGGTCGACCGCAACGGGATGGTGCGCGAGCCTACGGCTGCTGCAGGACCGAGATGATGTTCCCCGACGGGTCCTCGAACCAGGCGATCTGAGGGCCGGGGCCGCGGACGATCCCCTTCTCGTCGTGCTCGAAGCCCTCGTAGCGCTCGAAGCTGACGCCGCGGCCACTCAGCTCCTCGACGGCGGCGTCGATGTCGCCGACCTCGAAGTTGAGGATCGTGTAGCTGGGCGGGGTCATGTCCGCGCTCAGGTACATGAGGACGTCGTAGCCACCCGCGAGGTGCAGCACCGCGACGCCATGCTCCTCGTCGTAAACCTCGACCTGGACACCCAGGGTCCCTTCGTAGAACTCCCTCGCCGCGTTCATGTCCCTGACGGCGAAGCCGCTGGTCGCTTTGTTGCTCCCGAGCATGTCTTCACTCTAACGGCGGCCGCTGGCGCCCGCGCTTTCTTTCCGCGGTGCGCCGCTTCTGCTCGAGGCGGCGCTGCCGCGAGGCGCGCGTCGGCTTCGTCGCTCGGCGCTTGCGCTGCACCCGCAGCCCGGCGGCGATCTTCGCCGCCAGGCGCTCCAGGGCCAGGTCGCGGTTGCGGGCCTGGCCGCGGGCGTCCTGGGCGACGGCGGAGACGACCGGCCCCAGCCGCTCCAGCAGCCGCGCCCGCTGCGCCTCGTCCAGCGTCGCCGAGGCCTCGACGTCGAAGACGGCTTCCACCCGCGAGGCGGTGACGTTCGCGTGTTGGCCGCCGGGACCGGAGGAACGGCTGGTCCGCAGCTCGATCTCACCGAGCGGCAGCGAGAGCCGCTCGGTGATCCTCAATCGCTCCGCCACGTCAGCGGGCGAGCTCGGGGATGTGCTGCGCGACGTGCTCGGCGATCGTCTGCCGCACCCAGCGCTGGGTCTCGGCGTCGGCCATCCGGTAGCGGCCGAGCAGCATCTTCTGGTCGTCGAGCGGCAGCCCCGCGATCTCCCAACGCACCGCGAGCCGCTCGAAGAGGACCTCGGAGCGGCGATGCCAGGCGTCGTCCTGGGATGCTGCCGACCCGGCCGGCGGCTCCCCCACCTTGGCGATCGTGCCGGCGCTCAGCGTCTGGCGCAGGGTGAGGACGTTGCCCTCCGGGTCCGCGTAATCGACCGTCGGCGCCTTCTCGCGCTCCCGCCGCTGCTTCTTCCGCTTCGCCACGGGGTCAGGCGAGGTCGTCGATCTTCGCGGCCAACTCGAAGTCGTTCGCGGTCAAGCCGCCCTCGGAGTGGGTGGAGATCGTCACCGTGACGGTGGCCCAGGAGATCGCCACATCGGGGTGGTGGTTCATCGCCTCGGCCGGCTCGACCAGGCTCTCGACGAAGCGGACGCTGCCGACGAAGTCCCCGCGCTCGAAGCTCTTCTCGATCGCGTCGCCCCTGCGCTCCCAGCCGTCGAGCCCGCTCAGCTTCTCATCGATCTCGGCATCGCTCAGTAGCGCCACGCGCTTATGCTGGCAGGCGAAAGATGACCGTGCAAACCGAGAGGCCGACCCTCTGGCAGATCGTCACCTCGCACTACAGCGAGAAGGTGCGCTGGGCGCTCGAGCACAAGGGGGTCGCCCACGTGCGGCGCACGCCGCTGCCCGGCACGCATATCCCGATCGCCCTGGTCCTCACCAAAGGGGCGCAGCCGACGTTCCCGGTGCTGCAGCTCGACGGGCGCGCGATCGGCGACTCGACCGAGATCATCGCCGCGCTAGAGGCCAAGTACCCCGACCCGCCGCTCTACCCGCTCGAGGCCGAGGAGCGTGCCCGCGCGGTCGAACTCGAGGACTGGTTCGACGAGAACCTCGGGCCGCAGACGCGGCTGCTGGCCTTCCACGAGTTGATCCAGGAGCCCGAGATCTTCGCCGAGGTCGCGGCGACGGCCGTGCCCGGCCCGCTGGGCAAGGTGAAGCCGGTGGTCGGCGCCTACGCCCGCGCCTTCACCAGCATCCGCTGGGGGGCCGACAGCGCCGAGGACGCGGCACGGGCGCGAGAGGGCGTCATCGCCGCCTTCGACAAGCTCGAGGCCGAGCTGGAGCGGGGCAACGGCGAGTTCCTCGTCGGCGAGAGCCTCTCGGTCGCCGACATCACCGCCGCTTCCCTCTTCTACCCCCTGGTGGTCCCGCCGGAGGGCCCGCTCGATCCCAGCCTTCCCCGCCCCCCTGCGCTTGACCGCTTCCGCGAGAGCCTCAGCGACCGTCGCGGCTACCGCTGGGTAGAGGAAACGTTCCGCCGGCACCGGCGGCGCTAGCCGCCGGTGCCCTTGGGTTGGCGCCCCAGAAGACGACCGTGCCGAGCATGCCGAGGATGTGGACGGCGACGATGTTGAAGACCATCGACTTCGCGGTCGCGGTGCCGACGCCGACGGGCCCGCCGGAGGCGGTGTAGCCGTAGTAGCAGCCGACCAGCACGATCACGGTCGCCATCGCCATCCCCTTGATCACGCTGAAGATCAGGTCGGTGGGGTCCTGGTACATCCAGAAGATCAGCAGGTAGCCGCCGGAGGAGACGTCGCCGACCTGGTTGACCACCGAGATGTAGCTGGCGCCGTAGATGATCCCGATCCCGACCAGGTAGAGGAACGGGATCGCGATCCAGGCGCCGAGCAGGCGGGTCGCGCAGAGGAAGGTCAGCGGCTGAATCCCCATCACCTCGAGCGCGTCGATCTCGTCGGAGATCCGCATCGCGCCGATCTCGGCGACGATCCCGGTCCCGACCTTGGCCGCGAGGATGTAGCCGAACGCGTAGGGCAATCCCTCGCGCAGATCGCAGTAGGCCGAGAAGAGCCCGGCCAGGGACGGGGCGCCGATCGACCGGTTGAAGTAGGCGCCCTGGAGGCCGCACTGCAGGCCGAGGATGAAGACGAAGGCCCAGATGATCAGGGCCGAGCCGAAGATCAGGATGCCCGCCTGCCGCACGCTCTCGCCGAAGAACTTGAACACCCGGCCCGTGTAGACCTGACCCGCGACCCGCACCCCGAAGCGGGCGATCTCCCCGAACGAGTCGAGCCAGGAGCGCGGGGTCTCGAGCCAGCCGATCACCGGACCGCCTGCAATTCGGGGTTGGTGGCGAGCAGGATCGAGCTGACGACGAACTGGAAGAAGAAGACGGCGACGAGGGAGATCACCACCGCCTGATTGACGGCGCGGCCCACCCCGGCGGCCCCGCCCGACGCCGACATCCCTTTGTAGGAGCAGACGACCGCGACGATCGCCCCGAACATCGTGCACATCATCACCGAGGCCCAGAGATCGGTGATCGTGGCGTTGGAGAAAAGCGTCGCGAAGAAGCCGCCGAGCGGCTGGTCGTAGAGCAGCATGGCGGCGATGCCGGCGCTGAGGCCGAAGACGATCGCGAAGATGTCGAGCAGGGCGGTGACGATCATCAGGGCGAGGAAGCGCGGGACCACGAGGTTCTTGACCGGGTCGACGCCGAGCACCTGCAGCGCGTCGAGCTCCTCGCGGATTTTGCGGGAGCCGAGGTCGGCGGTGATCGCCGTGCCGGCGACTCCCGCGACCACCACCGCGGTGACCAGCGGCCCGATCCAACGGATCGCGATCACGACGAAGAAGCCGCCGAGGCGGTCGAGCGCGCCGAAGAGCGAGAGGACCCCGGCAGCCTGCAGGCCGGGGGCGCCGAGGTTCAGCGCGAAGGTCGAGACCATCAGCGGAAACCAGGCGAGCTTGAGGACGAAGAGGAACTGCCAGACGAGCTCCTCCCCGTAGGGATAGGGGCGCCTCACCGCGGAGGTCAGCGTCTTGACGGTGAGGATCATCATCACCCCCGTCTGCTCGAAGACGTTCTTCACGGGCAAGAGCCCGCGTTCTAGCGTCTGGCTCGCCACCGGCTCATCGCCCTGCCGAGGGGACCGCGGCTGCCGGCCCGCCGCCGCACCTCCTCCTCGCTCTCCCGCTGCGCCGCCGCCAGCTGCGCGATCAGCGTGTCCCGCGTCTGCTCGAGCTCCTCGACCCCGGCGACGTGGGCGACCGCCCGCTTCGGAGCGGTCGGCAGGTCGGCCTGGAGGTGGCGGGTGTAGCTGGCGAGCTCGGCCTCGAGCCGGGCGATCTGCCGCCGCAGCTCCTGCCGCACCTCGAGCACTTCGCTCTCCGCTTCCGGCAGGCCGCTGCAGGCCATCGCCACGATCGCCAGGTCGCGCGGGCCGATCCCCGCTGCTTCCGCCCGCTGCAGCGCCTCCGAGGCGATCTCTTCGAGCTGCGGCGAGGCCTCGACTCCCGCGGCGACGAAGGTGCCCTGCCCGTGGCGGGTGACGACGAGGCCGTCGCGCTCGAGGGCGTCGTAGGCGGCGCGCACGGTCCCGACGTTCACGCCCGCCCACTCGGCGAGGCGGCGGAAGCTGGGCAGGCGCTCGCCCGCCGCCAGCTCGCCGGTGCGGATCAGCGCCCGCAGGCGCCAGCTCAGCTGCAGCCCGACCGGCAGCTCGTCATCCGGATCGATCCGGAAAGGGTTCTCCAGCTGTGTCACCGACTCGCACAGTAACCCGGGGCACTGTGCGAGTCAACTGATACACCTGGTGGCTAGGGCGTGAGGACGATCTTCAGCGCTTCGCGCTGGTCGTAGATCTCGTAGGCCTCGCTCGCCTGGTCGAGCGGCATGTGGTGGGTGACGAGCGGAGCTGGATCGAGCTTGCCCGCCTCCATCAGCGCGAGGACGCGGTCGACGTGGGCGATCACGTTGGCGAGGCCGAGCCGCAGCTGCAGGCCCTTAAGCCAGGCGAGGCCCAGCGGCACCTCTCCCTTGCCGGCGTAGGCGCCGATCCCGGAGACGGTGCCGGCGTCGCGGGCGAGGCTGACCGCAAGCGCCAGCGGCGCGGGATCGCCGACCGCGTCGACGACGACGTCGACGCCGAGCCCACCGGTCGCCGCCCGCACGGCTTTCTTCGGATCCTGCTCGGTCAAGTGCAGCGCCGTCGCCCCGAAGCGCTCGGCCATCTGCAGCCGTTCCTCGACGGTGTCGATCGCGAAGACCTGGACGGCGCCGCCCGCGAGCGCCGCCTGCACCGCGCAGAGACCCACCGGCCCCAGCCCCAGGACCGCGACGGTATCGCCGGCGCGCATCTCGGCGTGGGCGATCGCGTGGTAACCGGTCCCCATTACGTCGCCGGCGAAGAGGGCGACGTCCGCCGACATCCCCTCCGGCACCCGCCGCAAGGTCAGGTTCGCCCGCGGGACCAGCAGCAGCTCCGCCTGGGCCCCCTGCAGGTCGCCGAGGTGGGCACCGTGGCCGAAGGTCTGCTGGTCGCGGCAGCGGTGGTAGTCGCCGCGCAGGCAGGAGGCGCAGGTCGCGCAGGCGGTGTGGAAGGTGCCGAGCACGCGGTCGCCGACCGCGACCCGCTCGACGTCGTCGCCGGCCGCGACCACGGTGCCGACGAACTCGTGGCCGATCGTGAAGCCCGGCTCGACCGGGACCCGGCCGTGGTAGATGTGGAGGTCCGAGCCGCAGATACCGCTCGCCTCGACCCGGACTACAGCGTCGTCGGCGGCGCCGATCTCGGGATCGGCCTTCTCCTCCACCCGCACCTGCCCGGGCGCCTGAAAGGTGACAGCGCGCATGCGCGCCAACGTTAGTTGACGCCGGCGACCTGGAAGCGGCTGAGTTCGTTGTCGGGGCTGGCCGTCTCCTCGATCCGCGACTCCAGCGCCAGCTCCTTCTCGAAGTCGGCCGCCTCGCCGTGCTGGAAGGAGACGTCCTTGCCCTCGAGCAGCTCGATGAAGATCTCGACGAAGCGGGCGTCGAGCTGTTTGCCGGCGACGCGGCGGAGCTCGACGATCGCGTCGTAGCTGGACATCGGCGTCCGGTAGGAGTCGCGCGCGGTCATCACGTCGTAGGTGTCGGCGACGGAGATGATCCGCGCCAGCTCGGGGATTTCGTCCCCGGCCAGACCCCGCGGATAGCCCTTGCCGTCGATCCGCTCGTGGTGGGCGAGGATGATCTCCGCCACCGGCCCGTAGCCGTCGAGCGAGGAGACGACGCGGGCGCCCTGTTGGGGGTGGCGCTTGATCAGCATCCAGTCCTCGTCGGTGAGCGGGACGTTGGCCTTGAGGATGCGGTCGGGAAGGATGAACTTGCCGATGTCGTGGAGGAGCGCGGCGATGTGGACGAGCTCCTCCTCGCGGCGCGAGTAGCCGGCGCGCTGGGCGATCGCCCGCGAGTAACGCGCGACCGCGGCGCTGTGGCGGGCGGTCATCTGGTCCCGCAGGTCGAGGGTGCGCAGCATCGCGCTCAACATCCCGACCTGGAAGCTGGCCAGCTGCTTGCTGCGCAGCTCCAGTTCGCCGGCGCGCTGCTGGGAGAGCAGCAGCTGCCCGAGCAGGTACTGGAAGGTGACGAGGACGACGCCGAAGAGGGCGATCGAGGCGAGGCCGATCTCGTAGTAGATGTAGGCGACGGCGACGGCGAGCATCGCGCTCGCGAACTCCGAGGGCAGGACCGGCGGCAGCACCCGCAGCTTGGTCGAGAACGAGGAGCGCTCGACGTAGCAGCCGTAGCTGGCGATCATCACGAAGTTGATCGCGAGGGCGAGCTGGAAGAGGCCGAAGACGCAGATGTAGAACCAGGCGTCGGACGGGGTCAGGCCGATCGCCAGCACCCCCTCGTGGAAGGCGATGCCCCCGATCAGCGGGAAGAGCGCGTAGGTGAGGAGGTTGTTGAGCAGGTAGTGCCACTCGTCCCGCCAGCGCAGCCAGCCGGTGAGGATGGTGGCGACACCGATCAACGCCGCGGGGGTGCCGCCGAGGAAGACCATCGCGATCACCAGCGCCAGGAAGCTGCCGGAGATCTTCAGCTTCGACTGGGTCGACACCGCGGTCAGGTCGCTGAAGATCGAGAAGGCGAGCAGGACGGCGAAGAAGGCGAGGTCCCAGTCGCATCGGGGCGCCCGCCATACGCCGACGGCGATGGTCAGCAGCAGAGCGCCCACCATGACGGCGACCGCGAGTCGAGTGGGGCGAGTTTTGGCCACTTTTGATTGGAAGTCGTCGACTGGGGAACCCGTGCCGGAAATCCGGCTACTTCTTCACGGGCGCGATCCTTTTCCCTTTGCGGTCCTGCCACTTGGCGCTTCCGCTATCTGGGAACTTCAAAGTTAGACCGCTACCTAAAGAATCGGCAACACCTTTAGCCAGATGGCCAAATTCGCCCAAAATCGGCTTCCCGGTCGAATCAAGCGGCGGGAACTCGTGCAGGCCGGGAGGAGAACTTCCCCAGAACGACGAAGGGCGCCCCCATCCAGGGCGCCCTTCAGAAGATTGGTGCAGACCCGATCAGTTGGCCTGCTGAGGAATTCCTAGTGACGAAAGCCCATTTTTTTGCCCCTTCTCTTAGTCGTTGAAGCCCGCAACGTTGTGCGCTGCATCGTGGAAACTTCTCAATTGCTGGTCACTTTGTAGCACAGCTTGTCGGAAACTTGTGCATCTGCAGGAAAAGTTGTGCAGAAATGCAGTAGTACCCCCGGCCACCTAATGCCTGATCCACGCCTGACCGCCCCCCTTCGCCAGCCCCTCTTCCGGCGGCTCGCGGCCTCGTACGCGATCAACGAGCTGGGGGACTGGATGGGCGTCATCGCCCTCTCGGTCCTCGTCTACGACCAGACCGAGAGCGCGCTGGCGACGGCGGCGCTCTTCCTCGGCACCCGCTTCCTGCCGGCCCTGCTGGCGCCGATGCTGGTCGCACAGGCGGAGAAGCCGCCGCCCCGGTACGCGCTGCCGGTGATCTACTGCGGCGAGGCCGCAACCTTCGGCGCCCTCGCTCTGCTGGTCGACGATTTCTCGTTGGCCGCGGTGGTCGCCCTGGCCGCCGTCGACGGCGCCCTCGCCCTCGCCGGTCGCGCCCTCACCCGCGCCGTGGTCGCCACCGCCCTCGAGCCGAGGGGCGAACTGCGCGCCGGCAACGCCCTCCTCAACATCGCCTTCACCGGCGGAGCGGCGGTGGGCCCGGCCCTTGCCGGTCTCGCCGTCGCCGGCTTCGGCGTGCAGGCGGCGCTGCTGCTCGACGCGGTCTCTTT
Organism: Solirubrobacterales bacterium; assembly: GCA_035765335.1. Taxonomy (GTDB): domain Bacteria; phylum Actinomycetota; class Thermoleophilia; order Solirubrobacterales; family 70-9; genus VAYN01. The sequence goes on along the minus strand of DASTXV010000025.1, from coordinate 37,283 downwards.
TTACGCGATCGCCTGGATCCTCTTCACCACCGGCGCGATGCCGCAGGCCGAGCCCGAACAGGGCCGGATGCGGGATCGCGTCCGCGCCGGGCTCTCATATATCCGTCGGCGCGCCATTCTGCGACGGGTTCTGATCGCCCAGGGAGCGGCCTTCGTTTTCTTCGCCGCCGTCCTCCCCGTCGAGGTCGTCTACGTCAAGGAGACCCTGGACTCGACGGACACCGGCTACGGCATCATGCTCGCCAGCTGGGGAGTCGGGATGGTCCTCGGCAGCGTCCTCTTCGCCCGCCTCCGGCAGGCCTCGCTCCCCCTCCTCCTGCTCTTCAGCACCCTCGCCGTCGGCGCCGGCTATCTCGGGCTCGCGGCCGCGCCCAACCTGGCTCTGGCGTGCGTGGCATCCCTCGTCGGCGGCGCCGGCAACGGGGTCCAGTGGGTGACCGCGATCAGCGCCGTCCAGGAGATGACGGAGGAAGCGATGCAGGCCCGGGTGATGAGCGTGCTCGAGTCGATCGGGGCGGCGATGCCCGGCATCGGCTTCGCCCTGGGCGGCGTGATCGCAACCTTGGTCAGCCCCCGGATGACGTTCCTCGTCGCGGGGCTGGGGGTGATCGGCATCGTCCTCGTGATGGCACCCCTGCTTAGGGGGAAATGGCTGGAAAGCGGCGAAGTTGCTTTAGGTCCGTCGCTTGACGGCCATCACGACGTTGTGTTGGAGTTGATCCCCGGGTCAACCGGCAATCTGAAATCGGAGGAGAGGCGTTGAAGAAGCTAGGGGCATTCATCGCAGTACTGGTCCTTGCAGCGACGGCATCGATCGGGCTGGCCTCATGTGGAGGCGGCGACGACGAGACCGGCGGCGGGGGCGACGGCCAGCAGGGCGGGATCCTCAAAGCCACCTACGCGTCGTTCCCGGACTACATGGATCCGGCGCTCTCCTACACGGCCGAAGGTTGGACCGCGATGGCGGAGGTCTACCTGCCGCTGCTGACCTACAAGCACGCCAACGGCGAAGAAGGCAGCGAAGTCATTCCCGCCCTCGCCAAAGACCTGCCGGAGATCAGCAACGGCGGCAAGACCTACACCCTCTTCCTCCGCCCCGGCCTCAAATACTCGGACGGCTCCCCGGTCAAAGCCTCGGACTTCCGCTCCTCGGTGGAACGGATGATCGCGATCAACTCGCCCGGCTCGCCGTTCTACTTCACGATCGAAGGCGCGGAAAAATTCGCCGAAACGAAAAAAGGGCCGCTCCCCGGGATCGTGACCGACGACAAAACCGGCGAAATCGTGATCAACCTGGAAGCGCCCCGCGGCACCTTCGTCAACGAGCTCGCCCTGCTGTTCGTCGCGGTGCTGCCGTCGGACACCCCGGTCGAGGACATGTCGGCCGACCCGGCCCCCGGCACCGGCCCCTACATGATCACCAAATCGCAGCCCGGTAAAGGCTGGGAATACGAGCGCAACCCCTACTGGGAGAAAGCCAACGGGGAGGCGATGCCTGACCTGCCCGCCGGCGTGATCGACGGGGCCAAGATCACCGTCGTCCGCAACGAGCAGTCGCAGGTCGAAGACGTCGAACGGGGCACTTACGACTGGATGCAGAACCCGCCCCCGGCCTCTCGCTACGCCGAAGTCAAAGAAGACTTCGAAGGCACCCAGTTCCGCATCGAGGAGACGATCAGCACCTACTACTTCTGGATGAACACCCAAGAGCCGCCCTTCGACGACGTCAAGGTCCGGCAGGCGGTCAACTACGCGGTCGACGACCGGGCGCTGGAAAGGATCTACGCCGGCCAGCTCAGCGGCTCGCAGCAGATCCTCCCCCCGGGCATGCCCGGTCACGAAGAATTCGAGCTCTACCCGTACGACCTGGCGAAAGCCAAACAGATGATCAAAGAAGCGAATCCGTCGGACATGGACATCACCGTCTGGACCGACAACGAAAGCCCGAACAACGAAGCCGGCGAGTACTTCAACGAGGTTCTGACCGACCTCGGCTTCAACACGACGTTCAAACCGATCAGCGCCGACAACTACACGACGGTCACCGGCAACGCGACGACGCCGGACCTCGATGCCGGCTGGTCGAACTGGTTCCAGGACTACCCGCACCCGAACGACTTCTTCCAGCCGTTGCTGGCGGGAGAAAGCATCTCCCCGACCAACAACTACAACTTCGCCAAATTCGACGACCCGGCGGTCAACAAACGGATCACCGAACTCGGCGAAGAGCAGCTCGGCCCCGAGCAGGAAGAGGCCTACGCGGAACTCGACCGGGAAATCATGGAAAAAGCCCCATGGGCCCCGTTTGGGAACCGGACGGTGACGACCTTCGTCTCCGACGAGATCGACCTCGACAGCGTCGTCTTCAACCTCACCATGGGCCAGTACCTGAGCAGTTTTGAATTCAAGTAGCGGACGCGGGTAGAAGAAGCACGTGCCGACGGATGGGGCGAGTGCAGAGCGAGGGCCGTGGGCTCTCGCTCTGCGCCGCTTCCTCCGCAACCGCGTCGCCGTCGCCTTCCTCGGGCTCTTCTTCCTGATCGTCGTCTTCGTCCTGGCGGCGCCGCTGTGGGCGGAGCACGTCGCCGAGACCGGGCCGAACCAGGAGCACACGGTCGAACAGATCACGGTCGACGGCGAGAAGCGCGACGTCGTCACCCCGGAAGGGAAACCGATCGGGCCGCAGTGGTTCGGGGCCGGGGGCAAGTTCTTCCTCGGGGCCGACGGCCGCCTCGGCCGCGACGAGATGGTGCGGCTGATGTACGGCGGCCGCACCTCGCTGCTGATCGGGATCACGGCGGCGCTGCTCGCCACCGCCCTCGCGATGGTGCTCGCGCTCCTGGCCGGTTACTTCCGCGGCTGGGTCGATGCCTTGATCGCCCGCACCCTCGACGTCCTCTGGTCGCTGCCGGTGTTCCTGATCGGCCTCGCGGTTGGGATCGCGCTCGCCGTGGGCGGGCTGAAGATCGGCCCGCTCGAACTCTCCAGCGGCTCGATCTGGAACCCGATCCTCGTGATCAGCATCTTCACCGTCCCCTATATCGCCCGGCCGCTTCGCGGTCAGGTGCTCGCTCTCAGCGAGAAAGAGTTCGTCGAAGCGGCGATCGCGCAGGGCGCTGGGCCGCTGCGGGTGATGTTCAGCGAGATCCTCCCCAACCTGGCCTCGACGATCATCGTCTTCTCGACCCTGATGGTTGCCAACACGATGTTGTTCGAGGCCGGCCTCTCCTTCATCGGCGCCGGCGTGCAGCCGCCCAACTCCTCCTGGGGGACGATGATCACGACGGGCGTCGAGCTGCTGCGGATCCAGCCGCTGCTGGCGATCCTGCCCGGGACGATGATCATGCTGACGGTGCTGTCGCTGAACATCGTCGGCGACGCCCTGCGCGACGCGCTCGATCCCCGCGGAAAGGCGCGGATGGACGCGGCGCTGGAGTTCGAGGCGCAGGCGGGATCGACCCGGCCGGTCGGGGAGGCGGCCAGCTGATGGCGCGGTTCATCGCCAGACGGCTCGCCGGGATGGTCGGCGTCCTCTTCGCGGTCTCGGTGATCGTCTTCGTCGTCTTCATGGTCCTGCCGAAGCAGAACCCTGCGCAGACCCTCGCCGGCAAGAACGCGACCCCGCTGCTGGTCGAGAACATCGAAGCCGAATGGGGGTTCGACGACTCGCTGCCGCAGCAGTACCTGACGATGATGGAGAAGGTCTTCACCGGCGAGCTGATCCAGTACGAACCGCGGATCCCGGTCCTCGACCGGGTGATCGAAGGCATCCCGGCGACCTTCTCGCTGACGATCGGCGCCGCGGTCATCTGGCTCTTCTTCGGCCTCCTGCTCGGCTACCTGGCGGCCGTGCGCGCCGGAGGAGGGCTCGACCGGGTGCTGACCGGGCTTGCGATCGCCGGCATCTCGATCCCCGTCTTCCTGCTCGCGCCCGTCCTCATCTACGTCTTCGCGAACCAGCTCGAACTGCTCCCCAACGGGCAGTACGTCCCCTTCAGCGAGGACCCCGGCGAATGGCTCGAGCACCTGATCCTCCCCTGGTTCACGCTCGCCGTCTTGCAGATCGGCTTCTACAGCCGGGTCCTGCGCTCGAACATGCTCGACGTGATGAACGAGGATTACGTCCGCACCGCCCGCGCCAAGGGCCTGAGCGAGCGGCGGGTGATGACCCGCCACGTGCTGCGCAACTCGCTGATCCCGGTCGTCACCCTCTTCGGGCTCGACTTCGGCGCCACCCTCGCCGGCACCGCGATCATCACCGAAGTCATCTACGGCATCGATGGAATCGGCAGCTACGCGGCCGAGTCCGTGCTCAAGTTCGAACTGCCGCCGATCATGGGCGTGGCGCTCTACGGCGCCTTCTTCGTCGTCCTCATGAACACGATCGTCGACATCGTCTACGCCTACCTCGACCCGCGCGTGCGGCTGGGAGAAAGCGCCTCCTCGTGAGCTCCGCGCCCCTGCTCTCCGTCCGCGACCTCCGCGTCGGCTTCGCCACCGAAGAGGGCGTCGTGCAGGCGGTCGACGGCGTCAGCTTCGACCTGCGGCCGGGCGAAGTGGTGGCGATCGTCGGCGAGTCCGGGTCGGGCAAGAGCGTCACCGCGCAGACCCTGATCGGCCTGACGCGGGCGAACAACGCGCGGATCGAGGGGTCGGTGAAACTCGGCGGCGAGGAGCTGGCGGAAGCGGGCGACGCCGAGATGCAGCGTCTGCGGGGCGAGCGGATCGCGATGGTCTTCCAGGATCCGATGACCTCGTTCAACCCGGTCTACCGGCTCGGCGACCAGATCGTCGAGGCGATCCGCGCCCACCGCGACAGCTCGAAGCAGGAGGCGCGGGAGCGGGTGGTCGAGTTGTTCGAGGCGGTCGGCATCCCCGATGCCGAGAGGCGGGTCGGCGACTACCCGCACGAGTTCTCCGGCGGGATGCGGCAGCGGGCGATGATCGCGATGGCGCTGGCGCTGGAACCCGAGGTGCTGATCGCCGACGAGCCGACCACGGCGCTCGATGTGACCATCCAGGCGCAGATCCTCGACCTGCTCGGGCGGCTGAACCGAGAGCGCAACCTGGCGACGATCCTGATCACCCACGACCTCGGCGTCGTCGCCGAGGTCGCCGACCGGGTGCTGGTGATGTACGCCGGCAAGGTCGTCGAGGAGGGGACGCTGGACGAGATCTTCTACGACCCCCAGCACCCCTACACCTGGGGCCTGCTCGGGTCGCTGACCAGGATCGACCGGCCACGGCCGCGGCGGCTGCCGCAGATCGCCGGCTCGCCCCCGAAGCTGCTGGAGCTGCCGCAGGGCTGCCCGTTCCGGCCCCGCTGCCCGCACGAGTTCTCCAAGTGCCCGCAGCACCCGCCGCTGGAGGCGCGGCTCGTCGAGTCGGCGGACCACCGCGACCGCTGCTGGCTCACCCCTGAGCAGAAGCGCGAGAAGCGGATCGTCGAGGGGCAGATCGGGCTGGAAGCGCCGCGGGAGGTGCCGCAGGCATGAGCCCGCCGCTGCTCGAGGTGACCGACCTCGTCAAGCACTTCCCGGTCAAGCGGGGGATCCTGGTCGACCGCGAGGTGGACCAGGTGCGGGCCGTCGACGGGGTCAGCTTCAAGGTAGAGCCGGGGGAAACGCTGGGCCTGGTCGGTGAGTCCGGCAGCGGCAAGTCTACCGCCTGCCGGGCGGTCCTGCAGCTGACCAAGCCAACCGCGGGTTCGGTCAGGTTCGAGGGGCAGGAGATCGCCGGCCTGGGCCGGCGGCAGATGCGGCCGCTGCGACGACAGATGCAGATGATCTTCCAGGACCCCTACGCCTCGCTGAACCCGCGCAAACGGGTCGGGCAGATCGTCGGCGACCCGCTCGAGCGCCAGGGCGTCGCCGCGGGCGCCGAGAGGCGGCGGCGGGTGCAGGAGCTGCTGGAGCGGGTCGGGCTTTCGAGTGAGCACTACAACCGCTTTCCGCACGAGTTCTCCGGCGGCCAGCGGCAGCGGATCGGGATCGCCCGGGCGATCGCGCTGAAGCCGAAGCTGGTGATCTGCGACGAGCCGGTCTCCGCCCTCGACGTCTCGATCCAGGCCCAGATCGTCAACCTCCTCGACGACCTCCAGGACGAGTTCGGGCTCGCCTACCTCTTCGTCGCCCACGACATCGGCGTCGTCCGCCACATCTCCGACCGGATCGCGGTGATGAACCAGGGCAAGATCGTCGAGCAGGGCGACGCCGACCAGGTCTGCGAGAACCCGAAGGACGAGTACACGAAGAAGCTGCTGGCGGCGGTGCCGATCCCGGATCCGCGGGAGAGCCGCGAGCGGCGCGCCGGTAGCGTCCAGTAGGTGCCGCTTCCCCTCTCCCCGCCGATCAAACCGCAGCTTGCGCTCACCCGCAAACAGCTGCCGGTGGGGGAGGATTGGGCCTACGAGCCGAAGCTCGACGGCTTCCGCGCGATCGTCTTCGTCGACGGCGACGACTTCTACATCCAGTCGCGCGGCGGCAAACCCTTCAACCGCTACTTCCCGGAGCTGGAGTTCGCGCCGGGGCGCTGGGTGCTCGACGGGGAGCTGGTGATCCGCGACGCCGACGGCAACCTCGAATTCGACTCGCTGCAGGAACGGATCCACCCGGCGCAGTCGCGGATCGACCTGCTCTCGAAGGAGATCCCCGCCTGCTACGTCGTCTTCGACCTGCTGGCGGAGGGCGACGAGGTGCTCTGCGAGCGGCCGCTGCGGGAGCGCCGGGAGCGGCTCGAGGCGATCGCCGGCAAGGCGGGCCTGGAGCTGACGACCCTGAGCCCGGACGCCGAGCTGGCCGAGCGCTGGCTGAGCAGCATCGAGGGGGTGATGGCGAAGGACCTCACCGCCCCCTACGTCCAGGGCAAGCGCAAAGGGATGGCGAAGGTGAAGCGCGAGCGGACCATCGACTGCGTCGTGATGGGCTGGCGGCCGGGCAAAGAGGAGGGCACGGTCGGCTCGCTGATCCTCGGCCTCTACGACGGCGGCGATCTGCGCACCGTCGGCCACATCTCCGGCTTCTCGAAAGCGGCGAAACAGAGCATGCGCTCGATGCTGGCGCCGCTGGAGACGGGCCAGAGCGGGACGGCGGAGCCGAGCAGGTGGACGGGCGGGCGCGAGCTGGAGTGGGTCGAGCTGCGGCCGGAGCTGGTGATCGAGGTCGGGTACGACCACGCGGCTTCAGGGCGGATTCGGCACGGGGCTCGGTTTCACCGGTTCCGGGACGACAAAGAGCCGTCCGAGTGCCGGTTCGAGCAGTTGGATGAAGGGGCGGCTTAGAAGAGAGACCGCTGGGCGGGCGGGTCCTGGCGCGGGCTGTTCGGGGACCCCTGCGCAGGATGCTCGGGGTCCCCGGCGCCCACGCCACCCGCCCGAGCTGCGGTTGGAGCCGACGCCCTCGATCCGGAGCCGTCAGCGAGGGACCGTCGGGCGCGCCCTCTGCCCCAGCCCTTGATGGCTCTCGTGGCGTGCTTGCGTTGCTCGGGGCGCATGTAGGCGCGGCCTTGGTACAGCGCCTCGTATTTGGGGAGGAGGTCTGGGCGTTTGGCCTGTAGCCAGGCAAAGAAGACGTCCTTTACCTCGTCTCGGAGGTGGAGGGCTACGCCGCCTAGGAAGGTGGCGCCGGCTGCCTTGGCCCTTTCGACGATCGGGCGGACCTGGTCGGGGTCGTCGTTGATGCCGGGCATCAGCGGGGCGATCAGGACGCCGGAATCGATCCCGCGAGAACGGAACTCGGCGACGGCATCCAGCCGCGCCGAGGGGCTCGGCGTGTGCGGCTCGGTCGCCCGCCAGGCCTCCTCGTCCAGGGTCGGCACCGAGAGGTTGACCGAGACCGGCAGCTTCCTCGCCATCCGCTCGAAGATCTCGACGTCCCGCATCACCAGCGGCGACTTGGTCAGGACCGAGACCGGCGTCTCCGCCGCCTCCAGCGCCTCGAGGATCTCGGGCATCATCCGGTAGCGGCTCTCGACCCACTGGTAGGGATCGGTGTTGGTCCCGAGCGCCACCAGCTCCCGCTTCCAGCCCGGCCGTCCCAGCTCCGCCCGCAGCAGCTCCGGCACATTGACCTTGACGACGATCTCCCGCTCGAAGTCCCGCCCCGCCCCCATATCCAGGTAGGTGTGGGTGCGGCGGGCGAAGCAGTAAGCGCAGGCATGACTGCATCCCCGATAGGGGTTGATCGTCCAGCTGAACCCGTAGCGGCTGCCCGGCACGTGGTTCAGCGCCGAGCGGGCCCTGACCTCATGGAAGTTGATCCCCATCGCCTCCGGCGCGTCGAAGGTGCGGACCACCGTCCCGGCCCCGACCCCCGGCAACCGCAGGTCGTTCTCGACCCTCTGCTCATCCCAACGCATACGAACAAATGTTCGCACAATTGCCCGCCGTCATTTGACCTTGAGGGGGCCGGTGAGCGAGTAGACGCGGTCTACGGTCATCCCGCTTGGCGCCAAGGGGGCCACCTTTCCGATCTTCCGGTAGCTCAACAAGCCCATTCGCTGCAGGGTGTGAAGCCCCCGCCGGACCGTGTCGCGGGAGATTCCGTACCACTCCGCCCCATGGTGCTGTGGCAGTCGAAACTCATCAGGTAGCGAGAGAGCGATCAAGAGCACCGCGGTCGCGGGCAGGTCGAGGCTACGGTGCCACTGCTCCAGCCAATAGTCGTGGGAGAGCTTGAGATACCCCACCCGGAACTCCGCCGGCTCGGCGGCGGGATGCCTATACGCACGACCGCTGCCGTCGTCGGCAAGGAGGACGACGCGACGCAAGTTTCCGACTCGTGTCGATTCGAGCAGGCGCTCGGATTCGAGCCAGCTGAGGGTCTTCGAGATCTGCACTGCCGAAGCGGCGGAAGGTGGCATGTCGAGCGCCCGGGCCCAGACCTTTGCTGGGAGCGTGACGTCGTGTGGCGGGGAGCTGGCCACCGCATGAATCAGCAGGTAGAGGTCGAGCGCCCGCTTTCGTCGCGAGACGACAAAGCGCGATAGGGGGCCCGGCCCTCCCCCAGGCCGGGGCTGCTGGAGAAAGGATCGGGCGAGCGGCACGAAGTTCCGTCTCGTGCCGCGCCCCCGGAGCAGCTCGTGGACCGTTTCAGCGGGCGAAGCGACGCGGGGCATGGCAATCAGGTGGGGTCGCCGCCGCGGCGACCGCGGCGCACCCGCTTTCGCTTTTTCATCGAAACGTTCACCTTTCCCTCGAGGACGCTCTTGCCGCCCGGCCGGAAGCTCACGACGCCACAGCGATCCAGCAGGTAGCGGGACAGCTCGGCCTTCTGACTCTCCTGTCCCGGCTCTCCTCTGGTAGCCCCCTGTCGAAAGTCGAACATCGCCGCGCCCAGCAGAAGGTCCGCCAGCTGCAGCCCGTCGACCGCGTGCGAGTGCACCCGCGTGACAGCCGTTACCGCCAATCTCCCTCGCTTGCGATTGAGCTCCGAGGCAACCGTCTCCTCGAACCGTACGTGCGGCGGCGTGTCGACATGATCGGCCATGACGGACACGACCTCGCTGTCGCCGACGCTGGCGTCCAACACCGTTGTCGAGAGGCCCTCGTACGCGCTCCAGGAACTCCCATAGCTCTTGGCAAGGTCTCCGTTGTGACGGTCTGCCACCGTGCAGCAAAAGGAGACGCCGTCGAGATCGAAGAACGTCTCCAGGGCGGCAAGAGCCAGCTCGAATGCCTTTCCGCCCCTAGCTCGCGCCTTGTCGAAGCCGGCCCAGTGAATCTCGTCGTAGAACTCAAGTTTCTGCCGCTTCCGGCGGAGAGCGCGAGTCAGCTCGGGGCCGTTGATCACCTTCAGGCAGCCGATTCCGAAGAACCGGTCCGTCTTGATCACGCCGGACTCGTCGAGGTAGATCGTGGCAGTTGGATGGTCCTCGGCCAGGAACCGACCTGCCCGAACGCCTCCCTGGTCGATCACCCTCAGCATCGGCATCAGGTGGATTACCCTAGCACCAATCGAGTGATTAGCTTTTCAGCTACCTTAGTAGTAGCTCCTATTAGTTAACATGAGTGCCTATTGTAAATTGACTTCTTTCTTTAGAAGAAGCTCTTCTAGAGTTGTTGCTGGAGCGCTAAGACGCTATCCTGGTGATGGCAAGGAGTTGTTGGCAATGCCTTTAGCTCCTTGAAGACCGGCCGGCACGCAGCCCGTGACGCAGTCACTGAGCGCGACCGGCCGTTCGCACTTCTGCGGGAGAACAGCCCCGGGCTACGCGTCGGCCGGGACGGCGACCCCCGCCGTCTGCTCCTCGAAGTGCTTGCTGAGCATCGTCACCTGGCCCTGGTAGTTGGAGCCGAGGTCGGTGCCGTAGAGGCGCTCGGCGGCGGCGGACATCCACTCGAGGCCGAGCTTGCAGACGGGCTGGCGGTGCTCGACCATGAAGGAGACGTCGCGGGCGCGCACCTCCAGGGCGGCGCGGCTGCCGTGGCGGCCGCCCTCGGGGTCGTAGCCGAAGCCGGGGTCGAAGAAGCCGGCGTAGTGGGTGCGGAGCTCGCCCGCGGTCGGGTCGTAGGCCATCATCTCGGCGGCGATCTGCGGCGGGATGCAGACCCCCTCGGCCGAGAGCAGCAGGTAGAAGATCTCCGGCTCCAGCACGACGCGGCCGCCCGGCTCCGGGTAGACCGGGTCCCAGTAGTCGGTCCAGCGGTAGGCGCGGATGCGCGAGAGGTCGACCGGGAGGCTGTTCTTCTTCGCCCGGTAGCCGACGACGCGGTCGGTCGGCCCCGAGAGGTCGAGGCTGAGGAAGAGGCCGTCGGCGACGGCCAGCTCGGACTGGCGCAGCGCGTGGGAGTCGAGGTAGAGCAGCGGGAACTCGTCCTGGAGGCCGCGGATCTCGTCGTCGGAGAGCCGCGCGTCCCCCCGCGAGAGCCGCAGCTGGTTGAGCGAGAGCCCGCTCTTCACCTGGATCGCGAAGGAGCGGGGGACGACCTCGAGGTAGAGCTTCCCCTGGTAGCCGGCGCGGATGTCGTCGAAGCGGTGGTGGCGGTCGGTGATGACGCGGGTGAAGACGTCGAGGCGGCCGGTCGAGCTCTTCGGGTTCGCCTTCGCGCGCACGTCCCGCGGCAGGCTCAGCTCCTCGATCAGGGGCACGAGGTAAGGCCGGTCGCGCTCGAGCACAGCCCCGTCGCGCAGGTCGACCCGCTGGAAGGCGAGGTCGTCGATCTTCTCCTCCACGGCCGAATCGACGTCGGGGAGGAACGAGCAACGCAGAGCCCAGGCGAAGTCCCCGAGCCGCAGGTCGATGCTCGCCGGCTGCACCGCCTCCGGCCGGATCCGGTAGTCGCCGGAGCTGACCCATTCGTCCTCGATCGCCTGGTTCAGGGCCTGCGAAGGAAGGACGCCGCTTTTCGCCTCGCTCATTGCGCGGAGACTATTCGCCGAGCCTCGTCAGCACCCACGTATGCGGCCAGCGCGAACTCGAGTATCTCCGGAAAAAGCTCATTCAATTGCTCGGCTTCCCCCGCCAGAATGCGGCGCCCCAGCATCGAAGCGATGCCGCCGACCACCGCCTCATCGGTCGCCTCCGGGACTTCCTCACCCCCCGGAGCCAGCGGCGCACCTCGGCGCAGACAACCGACGAACGACTCGACGGCCGCCTGATAGCGGTCGTAGACGCCTCGCCCCGCCCGCAGCCCTTCGACCAAGGCGATGCTGGCCAGCGCTGGCTCGGTGGCGAGCAGATTCAGCAGCGCGGCGATCGCAGCGCGCGCGCGCCGGGCCCAGTCTTCCTCCTGCGCCGCTTCGCAGGCGGCGATGACCTCTCCCCGAATCCGCTCGATCGCCGTCTCATAAGCGGCGACGAAGCAATCGTCCTTGCTCTCGAAGTGCTTGTAGAAGTCGCTCTTGGAAACCGCCGCCCGCTGACCGATCAGCGAGACGGTGGTTTTCTGGTAGCCGACTTCGTAGAGGGCCTGAATGAGCCCAGCGATCAGCCGTTCGCGCTGATTTCGCGCGACGAACTCTGGCGAAAGCCCGTGGCGTCCCCGCGGTAGTCGGTCCATTCCAGCAATGGAGTCTGCCACCGTACTGTCACTTTCGCCTCCCGGTGTCCACCACCTTTCCGATACCGAGGTACGGAGATAGGACGAATTGCGACAGTTCCGACAGCAATTCGGGGGCCTGATCGGCCTCTCCCCTGCGGATCTGCAGCTGCAGAATCCAGGCCACGCCACCGACCAGCGACTCCTCGATCGTCGCCGGCAAGTCGGTGCCGGCGGGCACGCCCCGGCGGAGGATCTCGACGAAGTCCCGCATCGCGGCGTCGTAGAGCCGGGCCGAGCTGGGGGTCGCCGAGATCGCCTCGAGCATGCACATGCGCGAGGCCGCCGGGCGGTCGGCGATGAACTCGAGCAGCGCCTCCAGGCCGGCGACGATCGCGCCCTCCGGCGCGGAGTCCTCCGTCCGCTCGCACGCCTCTTCGACCGCGACCCTCATTTCGGTGAAGGTCAGATCGACCGCGGAAAGGAAGAGATCCTCCTTGCCGTCGAAATTGTCGTAGAGGGTCTTGCGGGCGACCGCGGCGCGACGGACGATGTCGGCGATCTTCGTCGCTTCGTAGCCTTTCTCGGCAACCAGCTCCGCGACGGCGTCCATCATCCGTCGCCGCTTGTGGCTGGCAACGAACTCGCGCGGTAGCTCTGGGCGTATGGAGGTCATCGCAGACCCTCCTCTGGGGCGAGATCGGGAGATAGAGGAATAGTAGGGATCCTTACTTGCTCGCGTTCGCCGATATTTTGGTACCGTGAGGAAACTTGCGTTGTTTTTAATGGAAACATGTCAGTCCTCGTGCCGTTCGATCGAATCCAGCTGAGTCAAGAGACCCTCCTTGCGGCGATCGGGGATGACTGGCCTCCGGAGCAGATCGAGGCCGCCCTCGATCTGCTCGCCAACAGCAGCGGCAAGTTCCCCTCGGGGGTTCGGAAACTCCCCTCTGACCTGATCCGGGCGGTTCAGCGAGAGCGGCTGCTCGTAGCGATGCTGCACGCGGCTGCCGAGCTCGGATACCTCGAAACCAACGTCCAAGACGTGATCGACCGCGCCGGTGTTTCCCGCCCGACCTTCTACGAGCACTTCGCCAACAAAGAAGACTGCTTCCTGGCCGCCTTCGACACCAGCGCCGAGCGACTGCGCAAGAAGGTCGATGCGGCCGCCAGCAAAGGCGGCAACATCTGGCGCGACAGGATCCGCTTTGCGCTGGAAGCCCTGCTCGGTTTTGCCAGCCGCGAACCCGACACCGCCCGCACGATGATCGTCGAGGCGCGGGCGGCCAGCGCCACCGCGGTTAGGCGCCGTGTCGAACTTATGGACCACTTTTCCAAGTGCCTCCAAACGACGGCTCGGGAACTCCTTCCCGAGGCCGGCGCGAACACCGATCTGACCGCCTCCGGAATCGTCGGCGGAGTCGAATCCCTGCTCTATTCTCGCCTCTGCAAGCAGGAGTACGACCAACTCGAGGCGCTCCTGCCCTCGCTGATGTACTTCGTGGTTCTCCCTTACGAGGGTCATGAGGCGGCGGGTGAGGCGTTCACGGTCAACTAGATCCAGAGTACTAAAATTGGACAGTAAGTACAGCTTTTTTTGGCTTCTTTTTTTGGGCTGCATGACTTGATGTCCAGGTCCATGCGCAAAGCCTCCTCCACCCGCGTGGCGCTGTGCCTGCTCTTTGCAGCGGCGCTGCTGATCGGCCTCACCGCCACCGCCCTCCCCGAGACCTTCTACGAGGACTTCCCCTTCCTCGCCAGCTGGGTCAGCCTCCTGCCGCCCTACAACGAGCACCTGGTCACCGACGTCGGCGGCCTCTACCTCGGCTTCGCCGTGCTCTTCGGTTGGGCCGCCTGGACCCTGGAGCGAGCCCTCATCCGGCCCCTCTGCATCGCCTGGCTCCTCACCGCCGGCCTCCATCTGCTCTTCCACGCCGGCCACCTGGACGGCTTCAGCACCGCCGACGCGATCGGCGAGCTCGCCTCCCTGGCTCTCCTGGTCGGCGCTCCCCTGGTGGCGCTGTGGGGGACGAGCGATCCAGGGTCCCGGTTTGCGGCCGACAAGCCCCGCTGAGCGTTGCCCAGTTGCCGACCCACGTGCCGATATCATCGAATGACAATGAAGCCGATCCGCACCGACTTCCGAGGCTACGAGGGCCAATATGTTGCGATCGATGCGCGCACCGGCGACGTCGTAATCGCCGACAAGGATCCTCGCGTCGTATTCGAGAAGGCCAGGGGTCGCAACCACGTCGTCGTTCATGGTCGCGTCCCCACCGCGGGCGAGCCAATCTACGTCGGTCTTGGCTGACAGCCCGCCGCTTCCCTGGCTCTATCCCTACCGGGAGGACGCTCAGTCGACCCGACTCGACGGTCCAGTCTTTCGCCCTTTCGTTCCCGTATCCCTTGTTCACAACGACCAAAGCACGTGGCTCCTCACGGGTCTGATCGACACGGGAGCCGACTCTTTACTTGCCAGCAACCTGCTCGCCGACCAGCTCAACCTCGATCTCGACGACCACGACGGAGAGGCCACCCATGCGGTGGGCGGGCGGGTTGTCAAGGCGCGCTACAAGACCATCGGCCTGCGGCTGCACCCGAGCGATGCGAACGAATCCGAGTACATCCAATGGGAGGCACAGGTCGGTTTCATCGAAGGCTGGCACAGCGACGGCCTCGTGCTGCTTGGAAGCACGGGCTTCCTCGATCGCTTCACCATCACCGCGAGCCGATTCGCTCAAGCCGTGGCGGTCGAGGAGCGAGAGACGTTCGACGACCGCTTCGGCATCGTCGCGGCGGCGTAAGTTGATTCAGTCGGCCCGCTTCATGGCTTCAGCGGCGGCCTCCCCTGAGAGGCGGTCGAGATAGAAGCTCGCAAAGCGGAGGGGGTGGGATTCGAACCCACGAGCCCCCTTACGAGGGCCAACGGTTTTCGAGACCGCCCCGTTCAACCACTCCGGCACCCCTCCGAGAAGACCGCGACCGCTGATTCTAGATGGGCCGGGAGAGAAGAGAGAGGACCGGCCTCATCGGCCAAGAGACGCCGGCCCTCTCCGGGTGGCAACGAAGCGTCCTATGGAAGCTCCATTACTCAGGCAAGTATAGAGTTGAACTCATCGGAATGACGGGTTACCTCCAGAAGTACTCCGCTACTTGCGGGTAGCGGAGAGGGTGGGATTCGAACCCACGAGGCGGGTTAACCCCGCCCACGCGATTTCCAATCGCGCTCCTTAAGCCACTCGGACACCTCTCCGGGTTCTCCTACAGGGTAGTTGGCTCTCAGCGACGGCGACTTGCGAAGAAGCCCCTCAGCAGGGCGGCGCACTCCGCTTCGCGGACGCCGCCGATCACCTCCGGCCGGTGGTTGAGCGCTGGCTCGCCGAGGACGTCGAGCACGCTGCCGGCGGCGCCGGCCTTGGGGTCAGGGGTGCCGAAGACCACGGTGGGGATGCGGGCGAGGACGATGGCGCCGGCGCACATCGCGCAGGGCTCGAGGGTGACGCAGAGCGTCGTCCCCGGCAACCGCCAGCCGCCGAGGGCCTCGGCGGCGGCGCGGATCGCCAGCACCTCGGCGTGGGCGGTCGGGTCGCGGCGCAGCTCGCGCTCGTTGCCGGCCCGCGACAGCAGCTCGCCGTCGCGGAAGACGGCGGCCCCGATCGGAACGTCGCCATGGCTCTCGGCCTTCCGCGCCTCCTCGATCGCGACCGCCATCGCTGCCTCGAAATTGCCCGCGCTCACGATGCGGGAGTATGTCCCTCGGCAACTTCCGCGGCAGCGCGGTGTTTGTGGTGGGCCTGTCGGGACGCAGGGATCCGGCGGGCAAAGGAACGGATGCGACGACTTCTTCGACCCCTCATGCCCTTGGTGGCGATCATGGCTTTGGCCGCGATCGCCCCCCCGGCCAAGGCCGCGACGGCGGTCTCGCCGGCGCGCGAGTTCGCGCCACGGCAGCTGCTGGTCAAGTTCGAGGGGCAGCGAACGGGACGGGCGATCGAGCTCGCCGCGGGGTCAGGCGTGCGGG
Source organism: Solirubrobacterales bacterium (assembly GCA_035765335.1). Taxonomy (GTDB): domain Bacteria; phylum Actinomycetota; class Thermoleophilia; order Solirubrobacterales; family 70-9; genus VAYN01. The sequence goes on along the minus strand of DASTXV010000025.1, from coordinate 21,285 downwards.
AGACCGCCAGGGCGCTGCGGCAAAACCCCCGGGTCGTCTACGCCGCGCCGAACTACATCGCCTCCGCCTCAGCGCCGGGCGATCCTTTCGACCCCGACGACTCCGGCGTGCTGGGAGGAAGCGCCGGCTCCTCGGCCGCCGCCGGCGACTGGGCCTTCAAGCAGTGGAACTTCCTCGCTCCGACGGCAACCGGGAACGGCGAGCTGCCCGCCTCGCCGGGTGGGATCGACGCCGTCGGCGCCTGGCGAAACCTGATCGAAGCCGGCCGGCCCGGCGCCGCGGGCGTCGTCGTCGCCGTGCTCGACAGCGGCATCGCCTATCGCGCCTCCGGAGCCCGGTTCCGCCGCAGCCCCGACTTCGGGCGGAACCAGTTCGCGCCGGGGCACGACTTCGTCGACCGCGACCGCCTGCCGCTGGACGAAAGCGGCCACGGCACCCACGTCGCCGGCACGATCGCCGAGCAGACCGATAACGGCGTCGGGGTCACCGGGCTCGCCTACGGAGCGAAGCTGATGCCGGTGCGGGTGCTCGACCGCAACGGCTTCGGCAACGCCTCGAACATCGCCAAGGGAATCCGCTTCGCGGTCGCCCACGGCGCCCAGGTGATCAACATGAGCTTCAACTTCGGCTGCGGGAAGCGGGTCCCGATGGTTGACGAAGCGCTGCGCGAGGCCTACGCGCGCGGGGTCGTCGCGGTCTCCTCGGCCGGCAACCTCGGCTCCGAGGCGTGCGTCTCGGCCCCGGCGACCGGCCCGAGGGTGATCGGCGTCGGCGGCACCACCGAGGGCGCCTGCCTCGGCAGCTACTCGCTCGGGGGAACCGCGATCGACCTCGTCGCCCCGGGCGGCGGGATCCCCCAGAGCCGCTGCCCCTCGGTCGCGGCGCGGCCGATCTACCAGGTGACCCTGCGGCCGGGCAGCACCAAGACCTTTGCGATCCCCGCCAACTACGTCGGCACCTCGATGGCCGCCGCCCACGTCTCCGGCGTCGCCGCGATGGTCCTGGCCAGCAGGGCGATCGACCGCGGCCTGCGCGGGAAGGCCCTGGTCAGCGCGGTGACCCAGCGCCTCCGCAACACCGCCCGCGACCTCGGCTACCCGGCGAGCTGGCAGGGCGCGGGGCTGCTCGACGCGGCCAGGGCCACCGACCCCGGCGCCTGAGCGTCTAAGTCGTTCGGACGATGATGACGCTGCAGGGGGCGTGGTGGGAGACGTTGTTCGGCACGCTCCCCAGCAGGTAGCGCCGGGCGCCGGTCATCCCCTTGTTGCCGACCACGATCAGGTCGGCCTTGGTCTCTTCGGCGACGTTGAGGATCGCGTCGGCGGGGTCAGCCTCGACCGGATGGGTCTGGACCTCGATCCCCTCTTTCTTCGCCTCGGCGGCGGCGGCATCGAGGACCAGGTTGACGTCCTCCCGCGGCCCGATCTCGTACTGGACGTCGGCGGGGGCCTCCCGCTGCTCCCCCGAGACCCGCCGCCCGGAGACGGGCGCGTAGGCGCTGACGATGCTGAGCGAGGCGCCGGAGAGCTTCGCCAGGTCGATCGCCTGGCGCACCGCCTCGGCGGCGGTCTCGGAGCCATCAGTCCCAACCACGATGCGATTGAACACGCCGCCTCCTTCGTCGGTCACAGAACGGGGTCGATACTAACGCTGCTTGGCGGGGAGATCGCGGAATCCGTCGCCGAGGATCTCGGTCGGCGTGGTGACGAGGCGGTAGGTGGCGATCACCATCGACGCCAGCAGGCAGACGACGAGGATCGCCATCCCGACTTTCCAGGCTCTGGGCACGGGGGAACCCTAGCCCCACGGGCCGTTAGGGTGAGCCCATGGCATTGGAGAAGGTGGCCGACGGCGTCTGGCTGCTGCGCGGCGATTTCCGCGGGGCGATGAACATCTACTTCATCGAGGACGGCGACGGGGTCGTCCAGTTCGACGCCGGCACCAAGGCGATGCGCAAGAAGGCGAAGGCAGCGGCCGAGGAGCTGGGTGGGCTGAAGCGGGTCGTGCTCGGCCACGCCCACGCCGACCACCGCGGCACCGCCCCCTACATGGACGTCCCGGTCCTCTGCCATCCCGACGAAAAGGTCGACGCCGAAAGCGACTCCTGGAAGCCGCCCTACTTCGACCTCTCGCAGCTGCCGGTGGCCTGGGTGCGCTGGATCTACCCCTTCCTGCTGCGGCGCTGGGACGGCGGCGCGGTGCGGATCGCCGACACGGTGATCGAGGGGGACGAGGTCGCCGGGTTCAAGGTCCTGCACTTCCCCGGCCACGCGCCCGGCCTGATCGGCCTCTGGCGCGAGAGCGACCGGGTGGCGCTGGTCTCCGACGTCGTCTACCTGGTCGACTCGGGGCGGCTGAAGCCGCTGCCGGAGGGGGAGGCGAGCGTCCCCCACCCCGCCTGGGCCTGGGACCACGCCCGGGCGAAGGAGTCGCTGCGGCGGCTGGCGGCGCTGGAACCGCGGGTCGTGGGAGCGGGGCACGAGCATCCGCTGCGGGGCGAGAACCTGCGCGAGACGCTCGAGCGCGCCGCCGAGAAGTACTGAAAGCGCCCGCTGCCTTAAGTTCCAGCGCCTGATGATCGCGACCTACGCCTCGGCGGCGCTGATCTGCGCCGTCTCGCTGCTGGTCGGCCGCGCCGTCCTCTCGCTTGCCGGCAGGCGCGAGTGGTCGTGGCTGGAGCCGGCGGTCGGGTTCGGCGCCGTGCTGACGGTGACCGGATTGCTGGCGCGGGCGCCGGGGCACGCGACCTCGGCGACGCTGGGCCTGGTGCTGCTGGCGCTGGTCGCCGCCGCGGTGGCTTGGTGGCTCGACTACCGGGCCCCGGGCGCCTGGCGGGAAGGACTGCCAGTGGCGCTGGTCCTCCTCGTCGCCCTCTCGATCCCCTTCGCCGTCAGCGGCCGCTGGGGCCTGCTCGGGGTCGGCTTCAACAACGACCTCGGCCTCCACCTCGCCTGGGTGGAGTGGCTGCGCAGCGGCTTCGGACCCGCCGCCGCCTCGGGCTATCCGCTCGGGCCGCACGGGCTGGCGGCCGCGGTCGCGGCGGTGCCGGGGATCGGCCTCGGGCAGGCGTTCATCGGCGAGATCGTCGCGATCGGGGTGATGACTGGGCTGACCGCGCTGGGCGCCCTGCGGAAGCTGACGCCGGGGCGGCGCGCGATCGCCGCGGCAATGGTCGCCCTCCCCTACCTCGCCGCCTCCTACTACGCCCAGGCCGCCTTCAAGGAGACCGCGGCGGCCCTCCTCATCCTCGCCTTCGCCATCTACCTGACCACCCTCTCCAAAGAGCAAGAAGCGGGGGGTGTCGCCGCCGGCAGCAGGACCCCCTCCCCAGACACTCAACATCGAGCACAGCGAGATGTGTCTGGGGCGGGGGTCCTGCTGCCGGGCCTGGCACTAGCCTCCGGCATCTTCTTCTCCTACAGCTTCGCCGGAGTCGCCTGGCCGGTGGCGATCCTCGCCCTCTGGAGCCTGACCCTGCCGGCGGTGCGGGCGGCGCTGCGACCGCGCTCGCTGCTGCGCTTCCTGCTGCGGCCGCTGACGCTGCTGGCCCTGGCGGTCCTCGCCGGGCTGGCGGTCGTCGCCCTGATTGGTCCCTTCGGCTTCGCCACCACCTTCAACCAGGTCGCGGGCAGCAACACCTATGGCCCGGTCTCCCCCCTGGAGGCCCTCGGCATCTGGCCGACCTCGAACTACCGCCTCGACGCCGAAGGCAGCGTCCGCCTCCCCGGCCTCGCCGGCACGATCTCGATCCTCGCCCTGCTCGTCGGCATCGCCTGGTGGACCCGCCGCCGCGAACTGACGATCCCGATCGCCCTCGGCGCCGCCGCCCTCCTCTACCTCACCTCGCTACCGACCAGCGGCGACTACTCCCAGGCCAAGGCCCTGATGATCCTCTCCCCCCTAGCGATGCTGGTGATCATCCGCCCCCTCCTCGAAGAATTCCCGCGACTCGGGCGCAGGGGGAGGGGGTCCGCCGGACCCTCCCCTCAGTTGTCCGCCGCACCCCCTCCCCCTGCGCCCCCCCTCCGGGCAGCCTGGGCGTTGCTCGCAGTGGCCTTCATCGGCGGCGCCGCCTACTCGAGCTTCTTAGCTCTAAGAGACGCGCCTGTCGGCCCGCCGGGGCACGGGGCTGAGCTGCAGGCGTTCCTGCCGAAGCTGCACGGACAGCCGGTCCTCTACGCCGGCCAGGACCGCTTCTCCGCCTACGAGCTGATGGGGGCCGACACCCACGTGCCGCTGGTCGAGTTCCCCGACGACGCCGTCTCCCCCAACGCGGAAAAGCCCTTCGACACCGGCGACGCCTACAGCCCGATCGACTTCGACTCGTTCTCGCGCGGGACGCTCGACCGCTTCCCCTACGTGATCACCAGCCGCGCCGCGTGGAACAGCCAGGCGCCGCCCAACTTCAGGCGGATCGACAGCACCGCGTCCTACGTGCTCTGGGAACGGACCGGAGAGACGCCCGAGGACCGCCGCGTCCTGCTCGAGGGGACCGAGGCGGCGGCCCTCGCCGGCTGCGACGCCCCGGAGATCCGGATCCTGCTCGCCAGCCCTGGCCGCGCCGGCCTCTTCCCCGACGCGGTGATCGGCCGCAAAGACGCCTGGAGCGAGGGCAGCGTCCTCGAGACCGGCGCGGAGACCTCGCAGTCGCTGCGCCTGCCGGCCGGCGCTTGGAACCTCTCGATCCAGTACTTCTCCCCCTTCGACCTGACGCTCTCGGCGCCCGGCTTCAGCGAAGAGCTGGCGGCCGCCCTCGACGGGCAGCGCCCGAACACGATCAGCCTCGGCAACAGCGGCCAGTTCTGGCCCGCCGGCCGCTACGAGAGCGAGGGCGGCAGCGTCCGCTTCACGGTCGAGGCCGCGGAGGCGACGGCGCTGCAGAGCCTCAGCGGCTACGACGGCAAGGCCTACCTCGGCCAGCTGGTCGCGGTGCCCGCCGAACCGCACCGCACGGTGCCGCTCCGCGCGGCGTGCGACCAATGGATCGACTGGTACGAATCGCCTGAAACGCCCTAGCCGGCGGTCTTGGAAGCCATCCGCTCGGGGCTGACCCGAACGACGTCCCAGACCAGCCCGACCTTCTCGAGGCCGTTGATGACCAGGGAGGAGATGTCGATCTGCCACCAGCGCAGGCCGTGGGTGGCCGAGGTCGGGAAGGCGTGGTGGCTGTTGTGGTAGGCCTCGCCCAAGGTCGGGATCGCGATCAGGGCGAGGTTGCGGGAGTGGTCGGTGGTCTCGAATTCGCGCCGGCCGAAGGTGTGGCAGAGCGAGTTGATGCTGTAGGTGAAGTGGTGGAGGACGAAGACCCGGACCAGGCCGCCCCAGAGCAGGCCGGTGAGCCCGGCGACGAGGGTGCCGCCGATGATCCAGCCGAGGAAGAAGGGAAGCAGCAGCCCGAGGATCGCCCAGTAGATGAAGGTGCGGTCGACCCAGTTGATCACCGGGTCCTTGATCAGGTCCGGCGCGAAGCGTTCCTTGTTGCCGCGCTGGGTGTGGATGAAGATCCAGCCGAGGTGGGCGTGGAAGAGGCCCTTCATCGCCCCCTTGAAGCCGCCGCCGTGGTCGACGTGGGGGCTGTGGGGGTCGCCGTGTTCGTCGGAGAAGGTGTGGTGCTTGCGGTGGTCGGCGACCCAGGAGATCACCGGGCCCTCGATCGCCGCCGACCCCAGGATCGCGAACAGGCCGCGCAGCCAGGGAGAGGTCTTGAAGGAGCGGTGGGTGAGGAGGCGGTGGAAGCCGACGGTGATCCCGAGTCCGGTAAGGAAGTACATGCCGCAGAAGAGGAAGACGTCGGTCCAGTTCAGGGCGCTTCCCCATACCTGCCAGCCGGCGACGATGACGGCGACGAAGGGGATCACGGTCACCAGGCCGGTGATGATCCGGTCCCTGGTCTCGTTCTCGACGGGCTGGATGTCTGAGGGGAGTGGTCCGACGGTCGTCATGACAGGCGATGATAAGGGCGCCGATCCTGGCCTCGCAGCCAAGCGCATGCGAGTAGGCTCCCCGCCGATGCCGTTCGCAAACACCGCGCCGCTACGACGGGAGATCGAGTCCCGCCTCCCGGAACGGCCGTTCACGATCGAGTTCTGGGACGGCTCCGAGGTCCGCTCGACCTCCGGCGACGGCCCCGTCTTCAGCGTCCGCTCGCCCCGCGCGGTCGCCCACGCGCTGCGGGCGCCGGGCCAGTTGGGCCTCGGCCGCGCCTACGTCAGCGGCGAGCTCGAGGTCGACGACATCGACAAGGTGATCCGGGTCCTCGACGGCTGGCAGGCCCCCTCGCTCGACGGCGCCGACCAGCGGGCGCTGATGCTGGCCGCGGTGCGGGCGATGGGGATCGTCAAGCCGCCGCGGCGGCCGAGCGCCGAGCTGCGACCGAGCGGGCGCCGCCACAGCAAGGAGCGCGATGCCCGCGCGGTGCGCCACCACTACGACGTCTCCAACGAGTTCTTCGAGCTCTTCCTCGGCCCGACGATGGTCTACAGCTGCGCGATCTGGCGCGACGGCGAGATGAAGACGCTGGAGGAAGCCCAGGAGGAGAAGCTCGACACCGTCGCGCGGAAGCTGGCGATCAAGGAGGGCGAGCGCGTCCTCGACGTCGGCTGCGGCTGGGGCGGCTTCCCGCTCTGGGCGGCGACCAGGTACGGGGCGAACGTCGTCGGCATCACCCTCTCGCCGCCGCAGGCCGAGAAGGCGCGACAGCGGGCCGAGGAGGCCGGCGTCGCCGACCGCGTCGACATCCGCGTCATGGACTACCGCGACCTCGCCGGCACCGGCGAGAAGTTCGACGCGATCGCCAGCATCGGCATGGTCGAGCACGTCGGCTCGGGCAACATCGACCTCTACGCGGAGACCCTGGCCGGGCTGCTGGAGCCGGGCGGGCGCCTGCTCAACCACGGGATCACCCGCCTCCGCCACACCGACCCCGAGGCCGGCGACTTCTCCGAGCGCTACGTCTTCCCCGACGCCGCCCCCCTCCACCTCTCGCGCAACCTGCTGGCGCTGGAACGGGCCGGCTTCGTCGTCCACCACGTCGAGGACTTCGGCCCCGACTACGCGAAGACGCTGCGGCATTGGGCGGAGAACCTCGACGCCAACCGCGAGCAGGGAACCCGCCTCGCCGGCGCCGAACGGATGCGCGTCTGGCGCCTCTACCTGCGCATGGCCCGCAACGGCTTCGAAAACGGCTTCCTCAACATCTACCAGGCGCGCTGCTCGAAGGCCTAGACCGGGAAGCCCGCGGTCACGTCGGCGAGCGCCCAGTTGGCGCCGGCCTGGCGCAGTTCCTCGACGCTGAAGTTGCCGGTGGCGACGCCGACGACTTCGATGCCGGCGCCGTGGCCGGCGGCGACGTCGCGGGGGGTGTCGCCGACCGAGATCGCGCTGCCGGTGGCGAGGACGCCGCCGGAGACGAGCTTGCCGCGATCCAGCGCGCAGCGGGTCAGCTCGGTGCGCTGGTTGGAGTCCGAGCCGTAGCCGCCGAAGGAGAAGAAGCGGTTGAGGCCGGCGCGGGCGAGCTTGATGTGGGCGGCGGCTTCGACGTTGCCGGTGGTGAGCCCGAGCAGGTGGCCGCCGTCGACGAGGCGCTCCAGCAGCTCCTCGATTCCCGGCATCACCCGGTAGCCGTCGGACTCGTCGACCGCGGCGGAGAGATGGCGCAGGTAGTGCCCCATCGCCGCCGCCAGCTCCTTCGGGTCGGGGTCGCGGCCGAGGATGTTCTGCAGCGCGACCCGCCCCACTTCGGGATCGGTCATCCCCGACTCGGTCACCTCGCGGATGTCCAGCGGGTTGCCGTAGAGCTCGACGAAGGCGCGCTTCCAGGCCTCACCGCCGGCGCCGCCGGTGGTGATCAGGGTGCCGTCGATGTCGAAGAGGACCGCCTCGATCACGGGGGCAGCGTACTCAGTGCTCGCTCTCCAGCAGATCCTTCTGCGCGAGCGAATAGAGGAGGAACAGGGACGGGAGGACGAGGACGGCGGCGACACCGAAGACGACGAGGACGATGGTGAGGGTGGCGTCGGGGGCGGCGGCCTGGTCGATGCGGAGGCTGGTCGGCAGCAGGTAGGGGAACTGGGCGACGCCCCAGCCCCAGATCACGGCGACGAAGGCGCCGCCGGCGAGCGGGCGCAAGAGGAGACGGCCGCCGCGGATGAGGGCGAAGAGGGCGCCGGCGCCGCAGAGCAGCGAGAGGCCGACCAGCGGCAGGCCCTCGGACGTGAGGCGGTCGTATACGTAGCTCGCCTCCGACTCGAGGACGAAGAGGCCGACGACCGCGAGCGCCCCCGCGGCCACGGCGGCGCCGAGGGCGCGGCGGGCGAAGTAGCGCTCCATCTCGGCGTCGTCGGCGCGGTGGGCGTCGCCGACGAGGAAGACGGCGGCGAGGTAGGCGCCGCCGGCGACGAAGATCGCGCCGACCAGCAGCGGCAGCGGCTGCAACCAGGAGGAGAAGGCGTCGCCGTTGCCCTCGGCCGGGACGTTGCCGGCGGCGATCGCGCCGACCACGGTGCCCATGAAGAACGGCGTCAGCAGCGAGGAGATCGCGAAGGTCGCCCCGGCCGCGCGCCGTCCCGAGAGCCCTTCGATCACCTTGCGGAAGGCGAAGCCGGAGCCGCGCAGGATGATCCCGAAGGCGGCCACGGTCAGCGGCACGTAGAGCGTCGTCATCACCGCCGCGAAGGCTTCGGGGAAGGCGGTCCAGAGCACCACCAGGCAGAAGATCAGCCAGACGTGGTTGGCCTCCCAGACCGGCGTCAGCGAGCGCTGGATCGTCGCCCGCGGCCGCTCCCCCCGCTCGGCGCCGCCGGCGACGAGGTCCCAGAAGCCGCCGCCGAAGTCGGCGCCGCCGAAGACCGCGTAGAAGGTGACGCCGACCCAGAGGATCACCGCGGCTGCGTCGGGCAGGCTCATGCTCCCGCCTCCTCGCGCGGTCCGTAGGGGACGTCTCCCTCCGGCTCGGCGCCGGCCTCGCGCCAGCGGCGCGACATCGCCCGCAGGACGCCGATCGTGATCGCCGTCAGCGCCGCGTAGATCGACATCACCAGGGCGAAGGTGAACCAGATCCCGTCGGCGTCGGTAACCGCTTCGGAGGTTTTCATGTAGCCGTTGACGATCCAGGGCTGGCGGCCGACCTCGGTGACGATCCAGCCGCACCACAGCGCCACGATCGCCGAGACGCCGGAGATCGAGACGATGCGCAGGAACCACGGCGTCTGCGGGAAGTCGCGCCGTTTCCACCAGGAGAACGCGAACCAGAGCGCGAGCAGGAAGAGGCCAGTGCCGATCCCGACCATCGTGTCGAAGGAGAGGTGGAGCAGCGTGTGCGCCGGCGGCTCCTCGTCATCGGGGATCTGGTCGAGCCCGGTCACCTTCGTGTCGGCGCTCCAGCCGACCAGGAACGAGTTGAGGTCGGGGATCGAGATCCCCCACTTCGACCCGTCCTCGGTGCAGATGCCGCCGACGAGCTCGTCCTGGTGGGTGCCGGTCTCCTGAATGCACTCCATCGCCGCGAACTTGGCCGGCTGGTCCTCGGCGATCTCCCGCGCCGCGGTGTCGCCGACGAAGAGCTGAATCGGGGTGGCGACGCAGGCGATCGTCAGCGGGATCAGCAGGCCGAGCCGGTGGAGGCGGTCCCGCCGTCCCTTCAGCATCCCGACCGCGTAGATCGAGGCGACGAGGAAGCCGACGACCATGTAGGCGGCGAGGATCATGTGGGCGGCCTCGTAGCCGGTCGCCGGGTTGAAGAGGACCTTCAGCGGCTCGACGTCGACGACCTTGCCGGCGGCGTCGAGGGTGAAGCCCTGCGGCTGGTTCATCCAGGCGTTGGCGGCGACGACCGAGAAGGCGCCGCCGATCCCGGTGATGACCATCGGCACCCCGGACCAGAAGTGGGCCCAGCCGCTGAGCCGCTTCCAGCCGTAGATGTAGACGGCGAGGAAGATCGCCTCGAGGAAGAAGAAGATCCCCTCGATCGCAAAGGCGACCCCGAAGGCGGCGCCGAAGCGGTCCATGAACTCCGGCCAGAGGAGGCCGAACTCGAAGCTGAGCAGGGTGCCGCTGACGGCGCCGACGGCGAAGGTGACCGCCATCGCTCTCGACCAGCGCCGCGCCAGCTCCATCGCCTCGCCGTCGCCGCGCTTGAGGCCGAGGTAGTTGGCGGTAAGGATCGTCGCCGGCAGCGCCACCCCAAGGCAGGCGAAGACGATGTGGAAGCCGAGCGTGAACGCCATCTGGTTCCGCGCGGCGAGGAGATTCGACGACTCCGCCAGGGGGAGCAGGTCGAACGGCATATCGGCAGGCTAGCGCCGCAGGCTGCGGTAGCGCCGGATCAGCGCGTTGGTGGAGCTGTCGTGGCGCAGCTCCGGCTCGGCCTCGGCCTCGAGCTCGGGGATGATCGCCTTGGCCAGGACCTTGCCCAGCTCGACCCCCCACTGGTCGAAGGAGTCGATCCCCCAGATCGCCCCCTGGGTGAAGGTGCTGTGCTCGTAGAGAGCGACGAGCGTCCCCAGCGTCGCCGGGGTCAGCCGCTCGGCGAGGATCGTGTTCGAGGGCCGGTTGCCCTCCATCACCCGGTGGGGAACGATCTCCTCCGCCGTCCCCTCCTCCCGCACCTGCTCGGGCGTTTTGCCGAAGGCGAGCGCTTCGCCCTGGGCGAAGACGTTCGACATCAGGATGTCGTGGTGGCGGCCGAGCGGGTTGAGCGGGTTGCCGAAGCCGATGAAGTCGCAGGGGATCAGCCGCGTCCCCTGGTGGATCAGCTGGTAGAAGCTGTGCTGGCCGTTGGTCCCCGGCTCGCCCCAGTAGACGGCGCCGGTCTCGTAGTCGACGTGGGCGCCGTCGAGGGTCACGTGCTTGCCGTTCGACTCCATCGTCAGCTGCTGCAGGTAGGCGGGGAAGCGGTGCAGGTACTGGTCGTAGGGCAGCACCGCCTGCGTCTCAGCCCCGAAGAAGTCGCCGTACCAGACCGCCAAGAGGCCCATGATCATCGGCAGGTTGGCAGCCGTAGGCGCCTCGCGGAAGTGCTCGTCCATCGCGTGGAAGCCGGCCAGCATCTCCTCGAACCGGGCCGGACCGATCGCCAGCATCGTCGAGAGCCCGATCGCCGAATCCATCGAGTAGCGACCCCCCACCCACTCCCAGAAGCCGAACATGTTCTCGGTGTCGATCCCGAACTTCGCCACCTCCTCGGCGTTGGTCGAGACGGCGACGAAGTGCTTGGCGATCGCCTCCTCCTCGCCGCCGAGCCCGGCCAGCGCCCACTCGCGGGCGGTGTGGGCGTTGGTCATCGTCTCCAGCGTCGTGAAGGTCTTCGAGGAGATGACGAAGAGCGTCTCCTGCGGATCGAGGTCGCGGGTCTTCTCGGCGAAGTCGGTGCCGTCGACGTTGGAGACGAAGCGAAAGGTCATCTCGCGCCGGCTGTAGCGCCGGAGCGCCTCGTAGGCCATCACCGGGCCGAGGTCGGAGCCGCCGATGCCGATGTTGACGACGTTGCGGATCGGCTTGCCGGTGTGGCCGCGCCACTCCTCCGCGCGCACCCGCTCGCAGAAGGCGGACATGCGGTCAAGCGTCTCGTGCACCTGCTTGACCACGTCGACCCCGTCGACCACCAGCGAGCGGTTGCGCGGCATCCGCAGCGCCACGTGGAGGACGGCGCGGTCCTCGCTGACGTTGATGTGCTCGCCGGCGAACATCGCTTCCCGGCGCTCCACCACCCCCCGCTGCTGCGCCAGCGACCCGAGCAGCATCAGCGTCTCGTCGGTGACGCGGTTCTTCGAGAAGTCGAGGTAGAGCCCGGCGCCCTCGGCGACCAGCCGCTCCCCCCGCTGGGGATCGTCGGCGAAGAGCTCCCGCAGGTGCCTGCCGCGGATCTGCTCGAAGTGGGACTGCAGCTCGCCCCAGGCGGGCGCCTGACGCAGCGCCGAGGGCTCGCTCACCCGGCCGCGACCCCGCTCTGGGTCTCGATCGACGCCAATAGCTCTTCCCAGGACTTGTTGAAGGCCTCTTTGCCCTCCTCCTGGAGGCGCGCGGCGAGGGCGGCGACGTCGATCCCGGCCTCGGCGAACTCGGCCAGCACCTGCTCGGCGTTGCCGCCGTCTTTGGGGAAGAGGTCGGTGACCTGGCCGTGGTCGGCGAAGGCATGCAGGGTCGGCTCCGGCATCGTGTTGACCGTGAAGGGAGAGGCGAAGGCCTCGATGTAGAGGGTGTCGGAGGCGTCGGGGTCCTTGGTCCCGGTGCTGGCCCAGAGCAGCCGCTGCGGCCGCGCGCCCTCGTTCATCAGGCGCAGCATGCGATCGGAGTTGAGCAGCTCGTGGTAGGCGCGGAAGGCGCGGCCGCCGACCGCGATCCCGAGCCGGTTGACCAGCTGCTCCGGCACGTCCTTGCCGACGGCGACGTCCCAGCGGCTGATGAAGAGCGAGGCGACGGAGGCGACGTTCGGATCGAGCCCGGCCTCGATCCGGCGCTCGATCCCGCGCATGTAGGCGTCGGCGGCGCCGAGGTACTGCTTGTCGTCGAAGAGCAGGGTGACGTTGATCGGGATGCCGGCGAAGATCGACTCCTCGATCGCCTCCCGCCCGGCCTCGGTGCCGGGGATCTTGATGAAGATGTTGTCCCGTTCGCCCTTGGCGTAAAGCGCCTTGGCCTCCTCGATCGTCGCCGCGGCGTCGTCGGCGATCAGCGGCGAGACCTCGAGCGAGACGAAGCCGTCCACCCCGGCGGTGCGGCGGTGGACGTCGGCGAAGAGGTCGGCGGCGTCGCGCAGGTCGGCCAGCGCCAGCTCGAAGAAGATCCGCTCCTGGTCGTTGGCGCCGACGCCCTCGCCGGCGGCCGCCTTCGGCGCCAGCTCGGCGATCTGCTCGTTGTAGGCGTCGCCGCCGGAGATCGCCTTGTCGAAGATCGACGGGTTCGAGGTGAGGCCGGTGACCGAGAGGTCGCGGATGTAGCCCTCGAGCACCCCTTCGCGCAGCATCGGCCGCGTGATGTTGTCGAGCCAGAGGCTCTGTCCCAGGTCGTGCAGGCGCTGCGTCGGCTTCATCTCGAGCCTCCTCAGGTGGTGGGGTTGGCGGTCGCGCGCTCGGCGACCTCGCGCGCCACCTTGGTGACGTTGTCGACGGTGAACCCGAACTCGGCCTCGACGTCCTTGAACGGCGCCGACTGCCCGAAGGTGGTCATCCCCATGATGGCACCCTCGCTTCCCACCCATTTCTCCCAGCCGAGCGGGGCGCCCTCCTCGATCGCGAGCCGGGCGGTGACCGCCGGCGGCAGGACTTCGTCGCGGTAGGCCTGGTCCTGCTTTTCGAAGATCTCCCAGCAGGGGAGGCTGACGACGCGGGAGCGGATCCCCTCCTCCTGCAGCTGCTCGTGGGCGCCGACGGCGAGCTGGACCTCGCTGCCGGTGGCGATCAGGATCAGCTCCGGCTCGCCGTCCTCGGGGTCGGCGAGGACGTAGCCGCCGCGCTGGACCCCCTCGGCCGAGGCGTACTTGGAGCGGTCGAGCACCGGCACCGTCTGCCGCGTCATCACCAGGGCGACCGGGCAGTGGGTGCGGTCGAGCGCGATCTTCCAGGCCTCGGTCACCTCGTTGGCGTCGGCGGGGCGGACGACGTCGAGGTGCGGCATCGCCCGCAACGAGGCGAGCTGCTCGATCGGCTGGTGCGTCGGGCCGTCCTCGCCGAGGCCGATCGAGTCGTGGGTGAAGAGGTGGATCACCGGCAGCTCCATCAGCGCCGAGAGGCGGATCGAGGGGCGGGCGTAGTCGGAGAAGGTGAGGTAGGTCGACCAGAGCGGGCGCAGCTTCGCCAGCGACATCCCGTTGCAGGCCGCGGCGGCGCCGTTTTCGCGGATCCCGAAGTGGACCTGGCGGCCGTCGTAGCTGCCCGGCTCGAACTGGCCGATGCCGTCGAAGTTGAGCCGGACCGAGGTCGAGTCGGTGAGGTCGCAGGAGCCGGCGAGCAGCCAAGGCACCCGCTCGGCGATCGCGTTCTGGACCTTGTTCGAGGCCTTGCGGGTGGCGAGCCCCTTCTCTTCGTCGGCCTCGAAGCTGGGCAGGTCGGCGTCCCAGCCGTCGGGCAGCCGGCGGCGCTGGATCATCTCGATCTCGGCCGCGTGCTCGGAGGCCTCCAGCTTCTCCTGCCAGGCGGAGCTGAGCTCGGCGCCGCGCTTGCCGATCACCTCGTCGAAGCGCTCGCGGACGCCGTCGGGGACGAGGAACTGGGCGTCCTCGGGCCAGCCGTAGGCGCGCTTGGTCAGCTTGATCTCCTCCTCGCCCAGCGGTTCGCCGTGGGCGGACTCGGTGTCCTGCTTGTTCGGCGCGCCCCAGCCGATGTGGCTGTCGACGACGATCAGGGTCGGGCGGCCGGTCTCGGCCTTGAACTCCTCGAAGGCGCGGCCGAGCAGCCCGGTGTCGTTGGCGTCGCCGACCCGCAGCACGTTCCAGCCGTAGCCCTCGAAGCGGCTCAGCACGTCGTCGCTGAAGGCCAGCGCGGTGTCGCCGTCGATCGAGATGTGGTTGTTGTCGAAGATCCAGCAGAGGTTGTCCAGCTTCAGGTGGCCGGCGAGCGAGGCGGCTTCGTGGGAGAGGCCCTCCTGCAGGTCGCCGTCGCCGGCGAGCGCGTAGACGTCGAAGTCGAAGAGGTCCTCGCCGTAGGTGGCGCCCAGCCACTTCGAGGCCATCGCGATCCCGGTCGAGGTGCCGACGCCCTGGCCGAGCGGCCCGGTCGTGGTCTCGACGCCGGTGGTCCAGCGGTACTCGGGGTGGCCCGGCGTGCGCGAGTGCAGCTGGCGGAAGTTTTCGATCTCCTTCAGCGAGCAGGCCTCTTCGTCAGTGACGTTGTAGTCGGCGTCGACCTTGCGGACGCCGCTGAGGAAGAGCATCGAGTAGAGGAGCATCGAGGCGTGGCCGGCCGAGAGCACGAAGCGGTCGCGGTTGGGCCAGACCGGGTTCGCCGGGTCGTACCGCAGGTGGTTCTGCCAGAGCTCGTAGGCGACGGGCGCCAGCGACATCGGCGTCCCCGGGTGGCCCGAGTTCGCCTTCTGGACGGCGTCCATCGAGAGGGTGCGGATCGTGTTTATGGCGAGCTGATCGATGTCCTGGGGCATAGTGGGGACGATCCTAGCCGCAACCACGCTCTCAACCTCGCGCCAGGAGGAAGCGAGACGCGTAGGAGCTTTCTCCCTCTATTCGTGACGCGAATAAATAGACATTTAAATATCTGTATAGCTAGAACAGCGATGTTAAACTGTAGAAATATATGAAGAGGAAGCACATTTACTCTCCCCGCACCATGGAGGCAGCCGCGCTCCTTGGATCTCGCATCCGCCTGGGCCGCCGCGAACGGCGCTGGACTCTGGAGGAGCTCGCGGAGCGAGTGGGCATCGGCGTGGTGACCATGCGGAAGATCGAGCAAGGCGACCCAAGCGTCGGCCTCGGCCTTGCTTTCGAGGCGGCGAGCCTGACGGGCGTCGCCCTCTTCCACGAGGAGCCCTCGCGCCTTTCCCTGGAAGCGGCCCGCGTCGACGACCGCCTCGCCGTCCTGCCGCGCCTGGTGCGCAAGCCGAGCCGGGTCGACAATGACTTCTGAGCCGCAACAGGTCTTCGTATGGGTCTGGCTGCCCGGAGCCACCGAACCGGTTGTCGCCGGCCGGCTCGACTCTGCCGGGCTGACGTTCAACTTCATCTACGGACGCACTTACCTGGAACGAGAAGACGCGATTCCTCTGTACCTGCCGGAGCTTCCGCTCAGTCCCGAGCCGATCTCTCCGCTCGTGGGGGAGATGGCGGGATGCATCGCGGACGCCGGACCAGATGCCTGGGGGCAGCGCGTCCTCCTCAACCGCCTAACTGGCCGGGCAGATGCCGACCCCATGGAGCTGGGGCCGCTCACCTACTTGATCGAGTCCGGCTCGGACCGGATCGGCGCCCTGGACTTCCAGGCTTCCCCAACCGAATACGTCCCCCGCGCAATACGGCATGCCTCCATCGAGGAGCTGGCGGAATCCGCAGAGCGCGTCGAAAAGGAAATCCCGCTCTCGCCCGAACTCGATCAGGCGCTCCTGCACGGCAGCTCCGTTGGCGGAGCGCGCCCGAAGGCACTCCTCGATGACGGAGAGGCAAAGCTAATCGCGAAGTTCAGCTCCACCACCGACACCTATCCCGTGGTCAAAGGGGAGTTCTTGGCGATGGAGCTGGCGCGACGGGCCGGACTCGATGTGGCACCGGTGCGGCTGACGACCGCTCATGGACGTGATGCCCTCCTGGTCGAGCGCTTCGACCGGCCGGGCGAAGGCAGGCGCCGCGCCCTGGTCTCGGCGCTGACGATGCTGGGTCTGGACGAGGCCAGCGCTCGCTATGGCAGCTACGCCGATCTCGCCGATCTCGTCCGCGCCCGCTTCACCGAACCGGCCAAGACCCTGCGAGAGCTCTTCTCGAGGATCGTCTTCAACGTCCTCTGCAGCAATACCGACGACCACCCCCGCAATCACGCCGCCTTCTGGGATGGGGAAATGCTGGCTCTCACCCCCGCCTATGACATCTGCCCACAGCCGCGCAGCGGCGGCGAGGCGGCTCAGTTGATGTCAATCGGCAGGGATGGCTGGCGCATGAGCCAGGTCACCGGTTGCATCGAGAGGGCAGAGGTCTACCTACTGACGAAAGCAGAAGCGCGCGAGATCGTCGATAGCCAAATAGAAACGATCGAAAGGGAGTGGGACGGGGTTTGCGATCTCGCTCACCTGGGCGAGGGCGGGCGGGGGTTCTTCCGAGGTCGCCAGTTCCTCAACCCCTACGCCTTGGAGGGGTACGTGCGCGGAGCGGGCTAAGGCTCGATCCGGGTGACGGTGCCGTCTCCGTTGTTTGCGACCCAAACCGCGTCGCCGCCGACGGCGACGGCGCCCGGTTCGGGACCCACCGCGACCGGGTCGCCCTCGACCTCGCCGCTCTCGAGGTCGATCTTGGAGACCGTGCCGTCCTCGCGGTTGGCGACCCAGACGGCGCTGGTGCCGCCGTCGATGCCGCCGGGGTGGCCGCCGACCTCGATCGAGGCGACGACGTCGCGCAGGGAGGGGTCGACTTTGGAGACGGTGCCCGAGCGGCTGTTGGCGACCCAGACGAAGCCGCCGGCGACGGTGACCCCGGCGGGGCCGCGGCCGACCCGGATCGGCTCGCCGGCGAGCAGGGTGGCGGGGTCGACCCGGCGGATCGAGCCGGCGTCGGCGATCGTGACCCAGAGGCCGTGCGCCCCCCAGGCGAGCCGCAGCCCCGGCGCCTGCGGCGGTAGGCCGCTGCGGTAGAGGCCGGCGCCTTCCGCGTTGACCGCGCTGATGCCCTTCCCGGTCTCGTCGGCGAGCCAGACGCGGCCGCCGCCGAGGGCGATCGGGCCCGGCTCCCCCTTGAGCGGAACCGTCCTCAGCTCACGACCGCTGGTGGGGTCGAGGCGCAGCAGCTCCCCCCGCCGCGGATTCGTCGCCCAGGTCCATTTGCCGCCGACGGCGATGCCGGCTATGCCGGCGATCTTCCTGGGCCTGCCGACGACCTCCCCCGTCTCCGGGTCGAGGCGGGTCAGGGTGCCGTCGCGTTCGCTCGTCACCCACACCGCCTTGGAGCCGGCGTCGATCCGCAGCGGCGGGGTGCCGATCGCGATCGGGCCGGAGACCTCCGGGCCGTCGTCGCCGAGCAGCAGGAAGAGGGCGGCCGCGGCGATCGCGGCGAGGAAGATCGCGGCCCCGCTGAGGATCCAGGCGGCCGCTCGTCCCCCCAGCCCGAAGAACCGCTGCGAGCGGTTGGGGACGGTGGTGCGCTCGCTGCGATCGCGGGAGAGGACCGCGGTCGGCCGCACCTCCGAGCCCTCGGCGGCGCGGGCGGCGGCGATCAGGGCGCCGGCGGTGGGGTAGCGGGCGGCCGGGTCCTTGGCGACCGCGCGGCGGATCGCCTCCTCCACCCCGTTCGGCATCTGCGGCGGCGTGTCGGCTTCCTCGCGGCGGAAGGGCGGGATCCCGGTGATCGCCTCGTAGAGGACACAGCCGAGCGAGTAGACGTCGGCGGCGGGGCCGATCGAGTCGCCGCGCCACTGCTCCGGCGACATGTATTGGGCGGTGCCGACGACCGAGGCGCTGCTGGCGGCGCCGCTCTCGTCGACGGCTTTGGCGAGGCCGAAGTCGGAGAGGTAGGCGCGGTCGCCTTCGACGAGGATGTTGTGGGGCTTGACGTCGCGGTGGACGATGCCGGCGGCGTGGGCGGCGTCGAGCGCGTCGGCGACCTGGGCGAGGAGGTTGATCGCGCGCTGGGGCGGCAGCGGCCCCTCGCGGTCGATCAGCTTGCGCAGGTCGCCGCCCTTGATTAACCGCATCGCCACGATCAGCTCGCCGTCGACCTCGCGCGAGTCGTAGATCGGCACCACCGAGGGGTGCTCGAGCCGGGCGGCGAGGCGGGACTCGCGCAGGAAGCGCTCGCGGAAGCCGCGGCGGTCGGCGAGCTCGCGGGCGATCACCTTCAGCGCCACCGGCCGTTCGAGGCCGAGGTGGGTGGCGCGGTAGACGACCCCCATGCCGCCGCGCGCGATCTGCTCTTCGATCCGGTAGCCGGCTATCTCGGAGCCAATGGAAAAGTCCCCCACCCGGCCGTTATAGCCGGATGGGGGACGGAACCGCTGACTGGTCGCTGCGCCGAAGGCGCGTTGTCAGCCGCGCTGCGGCACCGGCTGCCAGTCGATCACCGGGCCGATCACCGTGCCCTCGCCCTCGTCGAAGTCGTAGCCGCTGGCGAGCTGGCTCTCGCGGCGGGTTTCGACGTTGATCGAGACGAGCTGCTGCTCATCGTCGGCCTGGACGAAGGCGGCCACCCGCTTGCCGTCGGAGGAGAACACCGAGCTGGTCTCCGACTGGTCCGGCAGGGTGCTGAGCTTGCGGGCTTTGGTCGGGCCGATCTTCTTCACCCAGAGGCCCTGGGCGCGGCGGAAGATCAGCGTCTTCCCGTTCGGGGCGACGTCTTCGACGTAGGCGGAGCCGACGCCGGCGACCTGCTCTTTGACTTTGGTGCCGTTGCGGCGCATCGTGAAGATGTCCGCGTAGGCGGCCGGGCCCGGGGTGCTCTCGCCGCGGCTGAAGATGACGCCGGCGGCGAAGTAGCGCGGGGCGAACTCGTCGATCCCGCCGGTCCGGGTCAAGCGGGCGAGGCCGGAGCCGGTCGGCTTGATCGAGTAGATGTCGTCGTTGACGTTGGCGCCCGCGGCGGTGGCGCGGACGAAGACGAGCGCTTTGCCGTCAGGGGCGAAGGCGGCTTCGCGGTCGTCGCCGCCGCTGGTCAGCGCCCGCAGGCCACCGCCCAGCGCGCCGACCGTGTAGAGGCTGGTCGGGCCGTCTTTGACCGCCTGTCGCTCGAAGACGACGTAGCGACCGTTGGGGGCGATCTTCGGCAGCGAGTCGATCTCAGGACCGCTGGTCAGCTGCCGCTGCCCGGAGCCGTCGGGCCGGATCGAGTAGATGTCCCCACCGCGGGCGAAGGCGATCGTGCGCCCGTCGGGGGAGAAGTTCGGTTCGCTGTCGGTCGGGTCTTCGGTCAGCTGGTTGAGACGGCCGTCTTTGACGGCGAACAACCCGCCTTTGACCTCGTCCCCGACTTTCGAGGATTTCGAGAAGACGACCGCGCCCGAGCCGGGCGCCGCCGAGGCCGCTGCCGGGACCACGAGGGCGAGCAGCGCGAACATTGCGATCAGGGTCTTCTTGAACATCGGATTGCTCCTTTCACGAGCAGTAAGCGACTTGATGCACTCATGCTCGGGTCTGGAGCCGTGCCGGCCAATGACAGTGGCTGCACCCACCGGGCCACGGATGGCCCGGTTTGGGTCACCGAGACCGTGAAAACCCGTGCTATACCCGGGTTTTAACGGTCTCGTGGTCAGCGCGGGCGGTCGAGGCCGAGCTCGATGACCCTCGCGGCGATTTGGCGGGGGCGGTCGCGGCCGGCTTCGCCGGAGACTTCGAGCTTGGCGGCGAGGGCGTCGAGGCGGCGTTGGGCGGTGCGCTCGGAGACGTGGAGCTCGGCGGCGATCTCGGCGCGGGTGGCGGGGCGGCCGGCGAAGGCGCCCTCGCTGCGGTAGGGGGCGACGAGGGCGGCGGCGGTCGCCCGCTCCTCCTCGTTCAGCGCCACCGAGGGCTCGCTGGAGGCGACGGTGGCGCCGACCGGGGTCACCGACCCCGTCTTCACTTCCAGCCGGTGGTCGCCAACGATCAGGGTGTCGCCGTCGCGCAGGCGCCGCGGCCGGTCCAAGGGCTCGCCGTTCAGCGCGGTGCCGTTGCGACTGTCGAGGTCGGTCGCCATCAGCACCTCGCCTTTGCGCTCGATCTCCAGGTGGTTCCAGGAGACCGCCTCGTCGGAGAGCACGACGTCGGCCTCGGGCGAGCGCCCGACCACCGTCCGCTCCGCCGTCAGCGCGACGGAGTGCGGCGCCTCACCGCTGGAGGAGATCCAGATCCGGGGATCCATCCGCCGAGATTAAAACTCGGCGGGGCCGCTAGTAGCGGTAGTGGTCCGGCTTGAAGGGGCCCTCGACCGGGACGCCGAGGTAGGCCGACTGCTCCGGGGTGAGCTCGGTCAACTCGACGCCCAACGCCGCCAGGTGCAGGCGGGCGACCTTCTCGTCGAGGTGCTTGGGCAGCACGTAGACCGCCGGCTCGCCGCCGTATTTGTCCTCGCGCTTGCCGAACAACTCGATCTGGGCGATCACCTGGTTGGTGAACGAGTTCGACATCACGAAGCTGGGGTGCCCGGTCGCGTTGCCGAGGTTCAGCAGCCGCCCTTCGGAGAGGACGATGATCGAGTGGCCGTCGGGGAACTTCCACTCGTCGACCTGCGGCTTGATCCTGATCCGCTCGGCGTCGGACTCTTCCAGCGCCGCCATCTCGATCTCGTTGTCGAAGTGGCCGATGTTGCCGACGATCGCGTTGTGCTTCATCCGCCGCATGTGGGCGACGGTGATGATGTCCTTGTTGCCGGTGGCGGTGACGAAGATGTCAGCGTCGGCGACGACTTCGTCGAGGGTGCGCACCTCGTAGCCCTCCATTGCCGCCTGCAGGGCGCAGATCGGGTCGATCTCGGTAACGATCACCCGCGCGCCCTGGCCGCGGAGGCTGGAGGCGCAGCCCTTGCCGACGTCGCCATAGCCGCAGATGACCGCGACCTTGCCGCCGATCATCACGTCGGTGGCGCGGTTGATCCCGTCGACCAGCGAGTGGCGGCAGCCGTAGAGGTTGTCGAACTTGGACTTGGTGACCGAGTCGTTGACGTTGATCGCCGGGAAG
>DASTXV010000024.1:0-8920 GCA_035765335.1 Solirubrobacterales bacterium | reverse complement strand
TCGAGCTCCAAGTCCGTCCAATCGGACGGCAGCGCATCGAGCACCAGTTGGAAGTCCTCGGCAAGGGACACGCCGCAAGGGTAGCCGCTGGCGGTGGCTACCCGTCCTCGCGCGGCGGGCGCAGGTCGGGGCCGGGAATCGGCGTCCCATGCGGGTCGTGGCTCGGCTCTCCGAGCTTGGCCGCGATCAGCAGCTCGAGGTCCTCGGAGATGTAGTGCTCGAGCACCTCGGCCTCGGCATGGACCTGGTCGCTCGGCATCCCCAGCGCCTCGGAGAGGTAGGCCTCGATCAGGCGGTGGTGGCGAATCACCTCGAGGGCCACCTTCTCTCCCGCCGGAGTCAGCGTGACTCCCTTATATGGGAGATAGTCGACCAGGCCGAGGTCGTCGAGCCGTTTCAGCATCGAGGTCGCCGTGGCCGGCGTGACCCCGAGGCGCTCCGCCACCTCGCCATTGGTGACCGGGCCCTCCCGCTGCAAGGAAAGGGCATAGATCGCCTTCGCGTAGTCCTCGATCGCCTCGGTGTTGGGGTCGCGGCGCCCGCGCCCGCCCTCGCCGACCGCCATCAGACCGACACCAGCAGGCCGGTGAGGTACATGACCGCGATCCCGACGAGGATGCCCGCCACCGTCGCCGGCGTCAGGTAGCGACCCTCGCCGTCGCGCATCGCCGGGGCGATCTGGACGATCACCCGCGCGATCGCGCCGACGCCGACGCCGAACAGCAGCGCGACCAGGCTGGGGTCGAAGGCCGAGGCGCCGATCCAGGCGCCGAGGATCGCCGGCGCCCCGGCGACCAGGCCGAGGCCGAGCAGGCGCCCCAGGCTCGGGCTGGGGCCGTCGCGCAGCGGGGAGACGATCGCCAGCCCCTCGGTCGTGTTGTGGATCGCGAAGCCGACGACGAGGAAGGCGCCCAGGGCCAGCGCGCCGCTGGCGTAGGCGGAGCCGATCGCCAGGCCCTCGGCGAGGTTGTGGAGGCCGATCCCGACCGCAACCAGCAGCGCCAGGTAGGCAGCGTGGGTCGCCCCCGCCCCCGCTCGCTTCGCCCGCTGCGAGCGATCGGAGAGGTAGGAGTCGATCGCCGCCAGCACGAGATAGGCGACGAGACCGCCGGCGATGACGAGGCTGGCGCCGCCAAACGCGGCCGGCGCCCCGGCGGCGATGTCCAGACCCTCCAGCCCGGCGTCGATCGCGAGGAAGGCGAGCAAGCCGACGGTGAAGGCGATCAGCGCCCCCATCCACTCCCGCCCGAGCCGGCGCAGGAACGGCAGCCAGAGCATCCCCAGGCTGACCGGGATGACGCCGACGTAGATCCCCAGCAGCGCCATCAGGGCGAAGAAGTCGAGGTCGTTCTCGGGCGTTTCGGCGGCGACCGGGATCGAGGCTTCGACCGTGCCCCCGGCCGAGGTGAGGACGAAGATCTCGTAGGCCTCCCCTTCGATCCAGGGGTAGGTGACGCGCAGCGTGGTCGAGCCGAGCCGGCCGATCTCGCGGCCGCCCTCGGCGGCGAAGGGCGCGTAGGCGTCGTTGACCGCGACCTGGGCGACTTCGACCGGGTCGGGACCGTCGTTGCGCAGGGTCAGCTCGATCTCCCCCGGCCGCAGCACGGTCCGTTCGACCGTGACCTCCTCGACCGGCGGGCCGGTGCGGTCGCCGAGGCCGGGACCGCCGAGCAGGGCGAAGCCGCCGATCGCGATGGCGATCAGAGCCAGCGGGAGCAGCCCCAGCGCCCAGGCCGGCAGGCCGCCGCCGAGGTTGCGCTCCGCCCGCGCCCCCGCCTCCATCAGGCCGGCGCCCCCTTGCCCCAGGGCAGGTCGCAGTACATCGCCGCCGCGGCCGAGGCGGTCAGCTGCGACGGGTCGCCGACGCGGAAGAAGCCGGTCCAGCCGAGCTCGGCGAACTCGCTGACGTGGGCGTGGAACATGTAGTCGCCGTCGTAGGGGAACTTGAGGTCGAGGATGCCGCGCTGGGCCTGGCCCTGGATCACGGTGTCGGTGAACTCGGTCGGCTCCAGCGAGGTCCCGGTCGGGAAGTAGTTGAAGAAGTTGCCGTGGATGTGGAAGGAGTTGATCGGGTCGTACTCGAGCACGTTGACGAGGTAGATCCGCACCAACTCGTCGCGGGCGACCCGGATCGGGTCGTCGACGTAGTGGAAGCCGACGGTGTTGACGGCGTAGACCTCGTTGGCGAGGTCGAAGTTCGTGTCGAAGCCGTTCATCACCATCACCATCTCGTCGGCTTCGGGACGGCCCCGCCTGGGGTCGATGACGAAGGCGCCGTAGAGGCCGCGGGCGATGTGGGCGGCGAGCGGGGCGACGTGGCAGTGGTAGAGGTGGAGGCCGAAGGGCGAGGCGTCGAACTCGTAGGTGAATCTCTCCCCCGGCTCGATCTGGCCGCCGCCGCGGTTCTCGCCGATCCCCGGCATCCCGTCCATCAGCGAGGGGTGGAAGCCGTGGAAGTGCATCGTGTGGGGATGCGAGGAGCCGTTGACGAAGTGGATCCGCAGCAACTCCCCCTCCGTGGCGCGCAGGGTCGGCCCCGGCACCCGGCCGTTGTAGGTCCAGGCTTCGTACTTGACCCCCGGCGCGACTTCGATCTCCTTGTCCTGGGCGACGATCTCCCACTCGCGCAGGACCCGGCCGCTGGCGAGGCGGCGGGTGCGCCCGTAGTCGAAGTCGCGCAGCAGCTCGGTCGGGTGGAAGCCGTTGGCCTTGTGGTCGACCGCGCGGCCGGAGGCGAAGGCGGCGTGGGGGAAGTCGCTGTGGGCGGAACCGGCATGGTGGCCGTTGGCGGCGCCGGCCGTCTCGGCGAGGGCGCTGTCACCACCCCGGGTGAGGGCAACGCCGGCAAGCGCCGGAGCGGCGAGCGCGGCCCCCCCGAGCAGCTTCCTGCGGCTGATCCCCTTCTCGGACTCGTTCGGCATTGACGCGATTTTGACACATCTAAAAACTGTTTTCGATGAATCTAAATCGCCGCTTCCTAAAATCGGGCAGATGAACGGCACCCAGGCCATCGAGCTAGATGCCCAATACCGGCAGCTGCGGGAGGAATGCGGGCTGGTCGAGGAACCCGACCGCGGGCTGCTGGTGGTGAGCGGCGCCGAGGCGGCGGACTACCTGCAGGGCCAGCTCACCAACGACGTCGAGGCGATCGAGCCGGGCGACGGCGCCTACGCCGCGCTGCTCGACCGCAAGGGGCACATGCAGGCGGACATGCGGGTGCTGCGGCGGGGAGAGGACCCGGAGCTGCTGCTGGACCTCGAGCCGGCGGGACTGGAGGCAGCGCGGCGGCACCTGCAGATGTACAAGATCGGCCGCGAGGTCGAGGTCGGCGACGAGAGCGAGAGCCACACGCTGATCTCCCTGATCGGCCCGCGGTCCGTCGAGATCGCCGGCACCGCCGCCCTGCCGGAGAACGCCTGCGAAACGACCAAAGTGGGCGGCGCCCAGTGCGTCGTTGTCGGCACCGCCTCCGGCATCGACCTGATCTTCGCCGCCGCCGAGCGCGAGCGGGTGCGCGAAGCGCTGCTCGCCGCCGGCGCGGTCGAGGTCTCCCCCGAGGCCGCCGAGATCCTCCGGATCGAGGCCGGCCGGCCGCGCTTCGGGGCCGAGATGGGGACGGAGACGATGCCCGCCGAGGCCGGGATCGTCGAGGCGGCGGTCAGCTTCACCAAGGGCTGCTACATCGGCCAGGAGACGGTCGCCCGCCTCCACTACAAGGGCAAGCCCAACCGCCACCTGCGCGGGCTGCGGTTCAGCGGCCCGGCCCGGCGCGGAGAGCCGCTGCGGCTGGGCGAGAAAGAGGTGGGCAGCGTCGGCAGCGCCGCCGTCTCCCCCGCCCTCGGGCCGATCGGCCTGGCGATCCTGCGGCGCGAGGCCGAGCCGGGAGCGAGCCTGGCCGTAGGTGAAGATGGCGTTACGGCCGAAGTGGTCGCCCTCCCCTTCGGTTAGATTCAGGCTCGATGGGTTCCGGGAGAGCGAAAGCCGCGGCGGCGGTCGCCATGGTCGCGACGGCCGCCCTGCTGATCGGCTGCGGCGAATCGCGCCACGCCAACGAGCAGCGGCCGCAGGTCTCGACCCGGGTCAGCGTCACGATCAACCCCGACGAGGTGATCGTGCAGCCGGTGAAGATCGCGATGGGCCCGGAAAAATTCCAGGAGAGCCCGCAGAACGAGGATCACCCCGAGCCGCCGCTGAAGAACGGCGGCGGGCCCCTCGACGTCACCTTCGTCGCCGCCAACCAGACCCCCACCGACGTCCGCCTGAGGATCCGCGGCGAGGCGATGCCGAAGCCGCAGACCGTCTTCGCCCGCAGCCCGGGCAGCTTCCAGGTCGACCTCCCCACCGGCTCCTACACGATCACGGCGCTGGGACTGCCGGAGGCGCGGCCCGCCCGCCTGACGGTGGGCAGCTACCGCGCCTCCTCGCAGAACGACGTGCTGACGCCTTAGCTACGGGCTAGCCGACGTCAACGGGGATCTGGGCACCCTCGACTCCACCGAAGTCCTGGAAGCCCTTCAGTGTGTAGTTGCCCTGGACGGTGATCGGCAGGTGCCCCGTTTCCGGATTACCGCCGCAGATCGCGCCGCCGAAGCCGATTGTGCTGCGGCCTGTGAATTTGGCGCTGATTGTCGCGGCGACGTCGGGAACCATTCCGGCCGGCGCTGTGTTGTGGTAGACGCCGGCCGGCACCGGACCCTGCGGGCCGATGTCGTATGTGCACGTCGAGACGTTCGCCGCGTGGGCGAAGGCGTTTTCGTAGACGTGGATTTCGATCACCTGTTCGGGCGGGCAGTTGACCCAGGCGTGCATGGTCCCTGTGCCTTCCTGCTGATTTGTCGTGCCCGGTTTGCCGAACCCGATCGTGTAGTCGCAGCCGTTCATTGTGACTGTCACCGGTGTGAAGCCGGGTTCCGAGCTGCAGCCTTCGTAGGTCGGCCTGAATGTGACCGGGTCGGTCGGCCCGAAGAGTGTCGCGTCGAGGTCCGCTGTCCCACAGAAGACGGTCCGGGCCGCCCCCATGATGAACGCCGGAGCCGGGTTGACCTTTTCGCCTGTGACGATCGACGGGAACCCGCCCGTTGTCAGCACCCCTGTTTCGGCCTGCGCCGCCGAAGCGAACGCGGCGCTCAGCGCCAGGGTGGCGACAACCGCGACTCCCAGAGCCTTGATCTTCCGCATCATGTTTCTCCCTTATTTAATGAATAATTTCTGACTGGTGACCTGATGCGTACCAGCTCAGAACCCTCGCCGCAAGCGAACTTCAAGGAAGGGATGCGAAACGCGAAGCGGCGGCGCCGAGGCGCCGCCGCTTCTGGAGGACCCGGAAAGGCGAGTAACCGCTAGTTGTTCTTCTCGCCCTTGCTGACCTTGATTCGGACCTTGGCTCCCGCCGCGAGGACTTTGCCCGGTTTCGGCCGCTGCTTCATCACTCGCCCTTTTTTGAATTTGCTCGAGAAGGAGCGCTTGACTTTGCCGACTTTGCAGTTGGCTTTCCGCAGCGCTTTGCGGGCGGCTTTCACTTTCTTCCCCTTCAGTTTGGGGACGATGCAGGCCGGCGTCTTGAACGCCATGTCGGCGCCCGCAGTGACGAAGCCGATGCCGTCAGTGGCGACGACCCGGAAGTGGTAGGTCGTATTCGGTTTCAGGCCGCCGATGATCTGCGCGACCGGGTGGTTGCTGCTGTCGGAGCCGACCGCAGCCGCAGGGGTCTGCGAGCCGTAGGCCGTGGTGGTCCCGTATTCGAAGCGGAAGGTGGTGGCGCTCAAATTCGGGTTGACCACTCCGTTGAGGATCGCGCTGGTGCTTTTCAGCGCGCTGGCCGCCGAGGTCGCGGCAGTCGCAGCCGCGACTTTGGTGACCACGCCAGACGCTCCCGTCGGTTCAATGCTCGGTTCACCGCCGCCAAAGCCGGAGATGCCGCCCGTGACGTCGGTTGCGCCGCCCATGCTGAGGGCCCGGTACTGGAGCGCGATGCGACCGCCGCCGCCACCGCCGCCGTCGCCGCAGCAGCCGCCTTCGCCGCCGTTGCCGCCGGCCGCGCTGAGCAGCCCGTCCATCGCCACGTTGTCGCCATGGAGGACGATCCCGCCGCCCGAGCCGCCGCCCGAGGCGCCGTTGCCGCCGATGGCTCCGTCTCCCCCGTCGGCGAGGACTTCAGCTCCCGGGAGGATCCGGACGGTCGAGCCGAAGAGGG
Organism: Solirubrobacterales bacterium; assembly: GCA_035765335.1. Classification (GTDB taxonomy): domain Bacteria; phylum Actinomycetota; class Thermoleophilia; order Solirubrobacterales; family 70-9; genus VAYN01. The sequence continues at coordinate 2,727 of DASTXV010000024.1, read as the reverse complement.
CGATCGCGCCGCCGCCGCCACCGCCGCCGACGGTGGAGCCGCCACCGCCGCCGCTGCCGCCCTGGAGAGCGGCGTTGAGGTCCCCGTAGGCGGGACCGCCAAGGCCCGGAGGATCGAGGTCGCCTTCCTCGACGCCACCGCGAGCGCCCGCGCCGCCGAAGCCGCCGCCGCCGCCGCCGTTTTCGTTGGAGGGAGATACGCCACCGCCGCCGGGGCCGTCGCCTGGATCGGTGCCGTCGATGCCGCCGGCGCCGCCTCCCGGACCGCCTGCGAACGGACCGGCGTTGAAGCCTTCGGCACTGAATCCGCTGGCCTGGATCACGCCCCCGATCGCCAGTTCGCCACTGGCGACGAGCTTGAGCGGCCGGCTTCCTTCCACTTCCAGGAGCACTCCCGCGGGGATGTTCACGCTGTCGAAGCTGAACACCGCGATCCCGCCCTGGTCGGAGCCTGCGATGGAGGTACCCGACCCGGTCAGGGTCAGCGCCGTGGTGTCGACCGTGTAGGTCCCGGGCGCGGGCGAGAAGCTCACCGCGCTCGCCGGCGAGGCTGCAACCAGCATCACCAGGACCGCGACCATCCCCACACCCAGCGCTCTAAATCTCTTCGACATCGATCTCTTCCTCTCCATATAGCTGCGGCAACCGCCTTAAGAAACTTCAACCGATCCTATGCGGATTCCCAGCTCATGCGCAAGGCACCTGGTTGGCTCGCCGGCGAAGCCGCTGCAAGCGGCGTTTCAGGATCAGGATGGCGTCTGAACCCCTTGTCAGCATCGCTGCCATGACCATCGTCCTGGCAATCGCCGTCGCCCTTCTCGCCGCCGCCCTCATCTACGTCCTGTTCACCCGCCGACCAGACCCGGTCGAGCAGCCGGACCTCGCCCCCGCGATCCAGGAGGCAACCGCCCAGGTCGCCTCGCAGGTGGTCTCCGACCTGCTGCGGGTGAACGAGGAGTCGCGCAAGCTCGACGCGAAGACGGCGGAGGCGGCGCTGGACAAGAGGCAGGCGGAGATCAAGAGCCTGGCGGAGCGGATCGCCAAGGGCCAGGAGAAGATCGAAGCCGAGGTGCGGCGGCGCGGCGAGGCCGACCTGCAGACGCGGACCCTGCTCGAGCAGATGGGGCAGACGATCGGCAACCTCAACAACGAGACCGCCGGCCTGAAGAAGGCGCTGCGCCAGCCGCAGACGCGCGGCCAGTGGGGCGAGCTGCAGTTGCGGCGCTGCGTCGAGATCGCCGGAATGACCGAGCACGTCGACTTCGAGCTGCAGCAGACGCTGCGCACCGAAGAGGGGAGCCTGCGCCCCGACGCCCGCTTCCTGCTGCCGGAGGGCCGCAGCTTCGTCGCCGACTCCAAGGTCCCGCTCGACGCTTTTCTGGACGCGCAGGAGAGCGAGCTCGACTCAGAGCGCCGGGCGCACCTCGAGCGTCATGCCCGCCAGGCCCGCGAGCATGTGCGCAGCCTCAGCTCGAAGGACTACCAGGGCCAGTTCCGGCCAGGTGAGATGCCTGACCTGGTGATCTGCTTCATCCCCAACGAGCCGGCCCTGCACGCCGCCTTCGGCGCCGACCCGGGCCTCTTCGACTACGCGCTGGAGCGCAACGTGCTCCTTGTCAGCCCGACCTCGCTGATCGGGCTGCTGCGGACGATGGAGCTGGGCTGGCGGCAGGAGCGGATGGTCGCCGAGGCAACCGAGATCGCCGAGGCGGCGAAGACCCTCCACGCCCGCTTCGGCAAGTTCCTCGGCGACTTCGACAAGGTCGGCCGCGGGCTGCGCACCGCCACCGGCGCCTACGACAGCGCGGTCGGCTCGATGGAGAGCAGGCTCTTGCCGCAGCTGCGCAAAGTCGAGGGCCTCGGCGTCGCCCCCGGCAAGGAGATCGAGTCGCCCAGCCGAGTCGAAGCCACCGTGCGCGAGATCACGGCCCCCGAGCTGCGCGAAGCGAGCCCGGAGCCCTCCGAAGCCGAAGCCGCCTGAGCGCCACTCCGGCGCGGGCGGCTCTTAACTAGGATTCGCGGCCCGATACAGACGACCCGCGGAGGAGCCGGTTTTGGCCGTAGACACCAGTGCAATCTCGAAGTTGGACGTTGAGCCCGGCACGCTGCCGGAGACGATGGCGGCGTGGGTGATCCGCCAGGAGCGCGAGGGGGAGCCGAAAGACGCCTTCCAACTCGAGCAGATCGAGGTCCCCGAGCCCGGCGCCTTCGAGGTGATCGTGCGGGTGATGGCGGCCGGCGTCAACTTCAACAACGTCTGGGCCTCGCTGGGCGAGCCGGTCTCGGTCTTCGGCTACGGCGACCACCCCGAGTTCGGCCACCACATCGGCGGCTCCGACGCCTCCGGCGTCGTCTGGAAAGTCGGCGAGGGCGTGACCCGCTGGAAAGTCGGCGACGAGGTCGTAATCCACTGCAACCAGGCCTCCTACGAGGACGTCGAGGTGCACGGGCTCGATCCGATGGCGGCGCCGAGCCAGCGGATCTGGGGCTACGAGACCACCTGGGGCTCCTTCGCCCAGTTCACCAAGGTGCAGGCGCAGCAGCTGCTGCCCAAGCCCAGGCACCTGTCGTGGGAGGAGGCGGCCTCCTACGGCCTGACGTACTTCACCGCCTACCGGATGCTGATCGGGCAGGCCCAGGTGAAGGCCGGCGACAACGTGCTCGTCTGGGGCGCGGCCGGCGGCCTGGGCGTCTTCGCGATCCAGCTCTGCAAGCTGGTGGGCGCCAA
>DASTXV010000023.1:0-67125 GCA_035765335.1 Solirubrobacterales bacterium | reverse complement strand
GTCGATTCAGGGAGGGCGTGCTTTCCCTCACCAGGCAGAAGAAGACCGGCAACGTGGTCGGCCTCGACATCGAGGCTGGCAGCATCGCCGCGACCGAAGTGCGGAGCAACGGCACCGTTGAGGTGGCGGGCTCCGCAATCGGGCCGCTGGCGCCCGGCGCCTTCCACGAGGGCGAGGTCCTCGACGGCGACAGCCTCGCCGAGTCGCTCAAGTCCCTCTTCGCCGAGCACAAGCTCTCCAAGCGGGTGCGCCTCGGCGTCGGCAATCAGCGCGTCGTCGTCCGCACGTTGCGACTGCCGGCGATCGAGGACCGCAAGGAACTGGAGGCGGCGATTCGCTTCCAGGCGCAGGAGCAGATGCCGATGCCGCTCGACCAGGCGGTGCTCGAGCACCAGGTGGTCGGTGGTGTCGCCGCCGAGGAGGGCTCCGCACCGCAGCTCGACGTCGTCGTGGTCGCCGCCCGCCGCGACATGGTCTCCTCGTTCCTCGAGCCGCTGCGCCGCGCCGGTTTGGAACCGGTCGGCGTCGACCTCTCCGCCTTCGCGATGATCCGCGCGCTTGCCGACGCCGCCGAGGCAGGCGCAGTCGAGGCCGCCGACGACGGCGAGATTGGACAGCGGCCCGCGGGCGCGGTGCTCTACTGCAACCTCGCCGATGTAACCAACCTCGCCGTGGCACGAGGCCGGTCCTGTCTCTTCACCCGGGTTTCCTACGCCGGCCTGGAGCCGATCGCCAACCGACTGGCCAGCGCCCGCGGCCTCGACGTGGAGACCGCGATGCAATGGCTCGGGCATGTCGGCCTAGAGCAACCGGTCGAGGAGATCGAGGGCGATCCAGAGACGGTTGCGGAGTCGCGCCGCAGCCTCGAAGAAGGCGTCTCCTCGCTGATGGACGAGCTGCGGCTCTCGCTTGACTACTACGGCGCCCAGGAGGCAGCGGTCCCGGTTGAACGGATCGTGCTCGCGGGGCCCGGCAGCGCAATCGCGGGCCTGGCGGCCCAGATGGAAAGCCTGGGGCTGCCCATCGCCATCGCCCGGCCGAGCGCGCTCGCCGGCTTCGACGATGCGGCCGCGGCGCGGCTGACCCTGCCCTACGGGTTGGCGCTGGAGAGCTGAGCGATGCGCCCCGTAAACCTGATCCCGCTCGAGGAGCGCCGCGGCGAGCAGGCGCCGCTGCGCAGCGGGCCCCTCGCCTACGTCCTGCTTGGTGCGCTGGTCGCGCTTCTCGTCGGCGTGGCGGCGCTGGTTGTGGCCGGCAACCAGGTCTCCGAACGCGAAAGCGAAGTCGCGCAGCTGGAAGTCGAAGACGCGCGAGCCCTAGCCAAGGCCGAAAGCCTGACCGCGTACATCCAGTTCCGCGACATGAGCGAGCAGCGAGTCACGACCGTCGCCAGTCTGGCCGACGGCCGCTTCGACTGGGAGCGGGTGATGCGCGAACTCGCCTTGGTCCTGCCGAGCGACGTCTCGCTGGTCAGCCTCAATGCGAGCGCGGCAGCGGGCGAAGGCGGCGAATCGAGCGGCGGCGGGCTTTCCGGCGGCATCCTCGGCCCGTCCCTGGAATTGAGCGGCTGCGCGGAAGGCCAGGAAGGCGTTGCCGGGTTCGTGACGGCGCTGAAGGACATCGACGGGGTGACCCGGGTCGGCGTCGGCTCCTCGGAACTCGGCGGTGGCGACGGCGGCAGCGAAGCCGGCGAAGGCGGCAGCGGCGGCTCTGGCGGCGATTGCCTGACCCGCAAGTTCATGGCTCAGTTCGAGATCGTCGTCGCTTTCGACGCGGCACCTGTGCCCGCGGCAACCGCCGCGGAAGCTGTCCCGACCGCCGCCGCGAGCGAAGAAAGCGAGAGCGGCGAGGGCTCCGAAGACGAAGGCGCAGAAGGCGAATGAGATGAAACTGCAGATGAGCTCGAACAACAAGCTGATCGCTGCGGCCGTGATCGTGGTCGCCCTGGGCGTCGCCTTCTGGATGCTGCTCCTGAGCCCGAAGCGGGACGAAGCCAAGAAACTGGGCGCCGAGGTGGAGCGGCTCGAGGCTTCGCTGTCGCAGCACGAGGCCCAGGTGGCCGAAGGGGAAGCGGCGCGTGAAGAATTCCCCGCCGACTACCAGCGCCTCGTCGTGCTCGGCAAGGCGGTGCCGGGCGACGACGACATCGCCTCCTTCCTGGTGCAGCTGAAGCGGATCGCCGACCAGGCGAACGGCACCTTCCGGAACATCAGCCTCAGCGGAGGGGGTGGCGAAGCAACCGAAGCCCCGCCCGCAGCGGGAGGCAGCGAAGGTGCTCCAGCCTCTCCGACCGAGGTGGCAGCGTCATTGCTGCCGCTTGGCGCCTCCGTAGGCCCGGCCGGCCTCGCGGTGATGCCCTACGAGGTGACCTTCGAAGGCGGTTTCTTCGAGATCGCGGACTTCATCGAAGGTCTCGACTCGCTGGTCAACACCGGCAGGGAGACTGTGCGCGTCGACGGGCGGCTCGTCACCATCGACGGTTTTTCCCTCGAAGCTGGCGAAAGCGGGTTTTCCGCGCTGCAGGGAAGCTTCACTTTGACCACTTACCTGACGCCGCCGGGCGAGGGCGTGACGGGCGGCGCGACGCCGACCGCGCCACCGGCTGCGACGCCGGCCGCAACCACGACGGGAGGCGCGCCATGAAGCGCTTGAAGGGACCGGAGCTGAAGATGCCCGACCTGAAGGCACCCGATCTGAAGGTGCCGCCGTTTCTGGCCGACGTGTACTACGACCTGCGCGAACGGCGTCTGCTGCCCGTCGTGGCGCTGGTGGCGGTGGCCATCGTGGCGATGCCCTTCTTGCTCGGCGGTGGCGAGGAGCCGATGCCGGTCGAGACCCCCGAGCAGGCCGCCGAATCGGTGCGGCTGGAAGTCGAAGACGGCTCAGCGCTGACGGTAGTCGAGGCCAACCCTGGCCTGCGCGACTATCGCAAGCGCCTTCGCGCCCGCACCCCGACCGATCCCTTCCGCCAGCTCCATACGGGGGTGCCGGCAACCTCACAGCTGAAGAGTGTAGGAAGCGGTGCGGGCGGGGGCAGCGTCACCGGCGCCCCTGAAACCGCTATTCCTACGGCCGAAGAAGGCAGCGACAACGGAGAAGCGACTGGCTCTGCGCCGGCGAGCGGTGGGCCAGTCGGCTCCGAGGGCAAGACCCCCTCGGAAGGGTCTACCGGCTCAAAGGGCGGTCACTCCGGCGGCGGTGGTGGCGACGAGCCCAAGGATCTCGACGGCAAGCGCTTCTTCGGCTTCCGGCCGGACGTGCGGTTCGGCGTTGCCGGGTCGGAAGACCTCAATCTCTACGAGGATCTGGCGCTGGGCAGCTTGCTGCCGAAGAAGAAGCCGCTGCTGGTCTTCATCGGCGTCTCCGAAAGCGGGGAGCGGGCGGCTTTTGACGTCTCACCTGAAGTGACGCTTGTACGGGGGAACGGGGCATGCATCGGCGGGATGCAGAGCTGCCGGCTGCTCTTCCTGCGCGAGGACGAGGCAGTCGACCTGCTGACCGAATCGGCGGGACGGACCTTCCGCCTCAAGATCGAGAGCATCGACTTCGTCGAAGTCGATGTGCCGAAGCAGGCCACTGGGTCGGGCTCGGCCTCGGGCTCCCGGCAGCCGCGATCCCTTGGTTTCGACCAAAACTTCAGTAAGTAAAGCGATAGCGCTACACTCGCTGAAGCGAGGTATTTCGAATCCGCCTCGCGCCGTCGATTCGACGATTTCCGCGATGAGCGCCGAGAGCAACTCCCGATGTCCGGTCTGCCGCACGGCCGACGTGGTCTGCGGCAAGTGGACGCTCTTGGTGATCCGCGATTTGGCCGAGGGGCGCAGCCGCTTTTGCGAGCTGGAGCGCTCGCTGGAGGGGATCAGCCCCCGGACGCTCTCGCTGCGGCTGCGGGCGCTGGAAGAGGAGGGCATCGTCGCCCGCCACACCTACCCCGAGGTGCCGCCGCGGGTCGAGTACGCGCTGACCGAGAAGGGCGAAGCGCTGGTGCCGCTGATCGAGGACATGCGCCGCTACGGCAAGCGTTGGCTCCTGGTCGAGGAGGCCGAAGCCGCAGAGCGCGCCCCCGCCGCGGTCTAGGCACGGCTGCAAGGCGTCGTGCAGGCGCAGGAGCGTGCCTGGCCGGGCTGAAGCCTGGGGGGTGCGCGATCCGCTCCTCAACGAGGCCCTGAAGCGACTGGCTGCCGAGGCCGCAACGCGCTTCAGCACCCTGGTTGCGAGCGGCGACCAGATTCCCTTCGACGTCGCCGAGCAGGCCGGGCCCGACGAGGCGTTCTTCCACAGCTACGTACCGCTGACCGCCCGCTACGTCCGCGAGCGTGAGGACGAGCTGCGTTTGCTGCCCGCCTTCGAGCCGGCCCGCGAAGCGGTCGACCTTGCCGGGGTCGCGGCGCCTTATCTAGAGCAGCGCGGCGAGGCCGTGCCCTCCGAGCCGGGGGAGCGGGCCGCACGGATGCTCACCAGCTTCGTGGCATCGCTCTGGGACGGCAGCGCCGACTTCGCCCTCGACCGCGAGCGCCTCGAGGGCGCCCTGGCCGTCCTCGACGCCCAGGTCGGCGACGTCGACGAGGCCGACCTGCTGGTTGCCCCGATCGCCGGCCTGCGCATGACCGGCGCGCGCCTCAGCCTGCCGCGCGGCGTGCAGCTGGTGCGCGCCGACGCCATCGACGCCCCGGTGGAGGCGATGCGCAGCGAGGGCATGGGCCGCGCTGCCTGGGAGCCGCAGATCCTCGCCGTCGCCGAGCAGGGTGAGGGCGAGGAGAGCGCCACCGAGGCGTTGCGGCAACTGCTCGAGCTCGTCAGCGTTCTGCGCCTCTTCAAGCCCGGCGGGGTCGGTCTCGGCCCGCACGCCTTCGCGCCGACCGGCGAGGGCCACTGGCGCCGAATCGCGACCGGCGCGCCCGCTCCGCGCGACGGCGGCTACCGCCTCAGCGAGGAGGAGGCCGAGCAGCTGGTCGACCTGGCCAGGACCCTGGAGGCCCGTCCCGATCCGTCCGGGCCGCTGGCCTGGGCGGTGCGGCGCTTCGAGCTGGGCTGCGAGCGGGAGACGGCGCTCGAGGGGCTAAGCGACCACCTGCTGGCCCTGCGGGCCGTGCTCGACGGGCAGGGCCCGGTCGGCGCCTCGTTGCCGATGCGCGCCGCGGCGCTGATCGCCGAGGGCTCCGGCGACAGGCTCGCCGCACGTGAGCGGCTGGAAGCGGCGATGGAGCTGGAGCATGCGCTGATGGCCGGCGGTCGTGCCGGCGAGGAATCGCGCGAGCTGGCCACTTGGGTCGAGGAGACAGTGCGCCGCATCCTGCGCGAGGCGGCCCTGGGCGAGCTGGGCGGCGATCTCAACGCGGCCGCCGACGAGACCTTGATCGCCACCGGCCTCGACGGCGGCGACATCGAGATCGCCGTTGCCGCCGAGGAGGAAGAGCCAATCGTCGAGCCGCAATACGAGGAGGACCCCCATATGGAAGACACCCGCATCATGGAGCCGATTCCGGCCGAGCACGAGATTCGGATCACCGCCAGCGACTGGCTCGAGGAGGTCGAGGAGGACGAGCGGGTCGAGGTCGCCGAGAGCACGCTCGACTTCCCGTCGATCGAGGGGGACGTCACCCACCGCGAGCGGATCGATACGCCCACCGTCCGCCACCTCTTCCCGGTGCCAGAGGACGCGGACTGGGAGGTCCGCGAGCTCAACTACGACCGCCGGGCCGGCTGACCGGCGCATATCTGCGTCCTCGGTCGCTCGCGTGCAGAGCACGCCACGCTCCCTGCGTCCTTGATCTGCTTGGTCATTCGGCCCGGCCAGCCGCCAGTGCGATTCGCTCGTCGCTGCTGGCAAAGAGGTAGCGGTTGATCTCGGCCAGGCCGCCGAGGTCGTGCACGTCCTCGTCGAGGTAGGGGACGCGGATGACGCCACGCGTGCGCAGCTCCGCGGCGAGGCGCTCGATGTTGCGGGCGTCGCGCTCGGCCAGCGCCTGGTAGTCGGCGAAGTTCTCGGCGACGCGGTCGGCGAGGTCCTTGTCGCCAAGCCGCTCCAGGAGCGTTCCCCGCAGGTCGCCGCCGTCCCCGCGCAGGCGCTCGGCGGGATAGTGCACCTTGTTGACGATGACGCCGCCGAAGGGAAGGTTCGCCTCGACCAGCTTGCGGTGGAAGTAGACGGCTTCGTCAACCGGCTCTCCTTGCGGCCCGCAGACGACGAGGAAGCAGGTGTGCGGGTCGGCGAGCAGGGTGTTGACGCGCTTGGCGCGGGCCTGGAAGCCGTCGACCATGCCGCTGAAGGCGTTGAAGAACTCGGCCAGGTCGGCGAGCAGGTCGAAGCCGACGATGCGCTTGAGGACGCCGAGCGCGACGGTGGCGCTGCGGCCGGCGACCCGCGCCGCGATCCCCGTCGGCCGCATGAAGACGCGCAGGGAGCGGCCTTCGATGAACTGGGTGAGGCGTTTGGGGGCGTCGAGGAAGTCGAGCGCGTTGCGGGTGGGGGGCGTGTCGAGGACGAGCAGGTCGAAGCGCCCTTCGGTGTGGAGCTCGAAGAGCTTCTCCATCGCCATGTACTCCTGCGAGCCGGCGAGCGCGTTGGAGATCTGCTGGTAGATCCGGTTGTTGAGGACCCGTTCGCGCGACTCCTCGTCGGGCGCCTGGCGGGCGACCAGGTCATCGAAGGTCGCCTTGGCGTCGAGCATCAACGCCCACAGCTCTCCCCTCATCTCGACCCCGTGCCGCTCGAACAGCGCCGGGTCGACCTGCCTCGCCTCGTTGCCCAGCTCCTTCAACCCGAGCGAGTCGGCCAGTCGCTTGGCCGGGTCGATCGTCAGCACGCAGACCCTCAGCCCGCGCGCCGCCATGCCGGTCGCGATCGCCGCCGAGGTGGTGGTCTTGCCGACCCCGCCCGAGCCGGCGCAGATGCAGATGTCCTTGCCCTCGAGGATCTGGTCGACGGCAGACATCAGTGCAGCCTCTTCGACAGTCGCCGCGCCGCCTCGAGGTCGAGCTCGGGCTCGAAGAGAAAGGGCAGGGCTTTGACCGGCGCCTCGACCCGGCGCCGCAGGCGCGCCAGCTGAGCACGCTGGGAGCGGGCGCGGTCGTACTCGGATACGGCGGCGCGGGCGGCCGCGCGGACCAGGCCGTTCTCGCCGGCAGCCACCTCGGCCAGGCGCTCGGCCTCTTCCTTGGAGAAGCGCTCGGGGTAGAGGCCATTGAGGTAGACGCGGTCGACCGCGATCCCGACCTCGGAGCGCAGCTCGGCCTCCAGCGCCGCCGACTCGTTGACCGGCATCTCCTCCGGCAGGGCGACGATCGCGGTGCCGGTGTGCTCGGTGTCGGTGATCAGGCGGTCGAGCTCTTGGGCCTGCGAGTGGATCGGGCCGACGCGGGCGATGCTCGCGAACGTGCGCGGCGTCTGCAGGAACCCGATCCCGTGGCCGGTGGCGGGCGCGTCGACGATCACCAGGTCGTACTTGCGCCCGCTCTTGACCTTGCGGTCGAGCTGGGCCAGCTCCCAGATCTTGCCGATCGTCACCAGCTCCTTGAGGCCCGGTGTGGCGGCAGCGAGGTAGGTGAAGATGCGGCTGCGGAAGAGCAGGTCGCGCATCGCGCGCACCTTCAGCTGCAGCAGCACGTACTCGCGCATCGACTCGTCGGGGTCGATCGAGATCGACCAGAGGTTCTCCTCCATCTCGACCTCGTGGAAGCCGACCTCGGTGTGCTCGAAGATCCGCGAGGCGTTCTCCTGCGAGGAGACCTCGCAGACGATGGTGCGCTTGCCGGCGGCCGCCGCCCGCAGGCCGAGCGCGACGGCGACGGTGGTCTTGCCGACTCCTCCCTTGCCGGTCACGAAGACCAGGCGCTTGTCGAGGAGATCTGGCAAGGGGATCGGGTGATTCCTAGCAATTTCGCGGTGCGGGAGGAAAAGCCGCTGCCCATGCGAATACCCGCGCAATGGGATTCCTCAGTCGAAAGTCCAAGCAGGCGGGGCCGGAGAAGGTAGCGGTCGAAGAGCAGCACCAGGTCGGGGAGGAGCATCCGATCGTGGAGGAGCTGCAGAGCATGGAAGAGGTTCTGCCCGAGACGCCAGAGCGTCCGACGCCGCTTAAGTCTGAGCCGCATCGGCCGGCGGGTCCTGTCGCCGCAGATGCGGATGAGTCGGACGGCGAAGAGCCGATGCGCTTGAAAGCGCGAGACCTCATCGCACCAGCCAGGCACGAAGCTGTGGTCGAGGAACCGGTCGTCGAGGCGCCGGTCAAGCACGCGGAGGTGATCGCGTTTGCGAATCAGAAGGGCGGGGTGGCGAAGACGACCACGACGCTGAACCTGGCCGTGGCCTTTGCCGAGTCCGGGCACCGGGTTCTCTGCATCGATCTCGACCCGCAGGGGAACCTGACGATGAGCCAGGGGATCGACCCCGACAAGGTGGAAAAGAGCCTCTACGACGTGCTCGTCAACGACATGCCGATCTCGGAGATCATCCAGAAGCGCGAGATCGACATCGCCGTCGCCTCGATCGACCTGGCCGGCGCCGAGATCGCGATGAGCACCAAGATCGGCCGCGAGCGCTCGCTGGAGAAGGCGCTGAAAGAGGTGGCCGGCGACTACGACTTTGTCTGTATCGACACGCCGCCCAGCCTCGGCCTGCTCACCATCAACGCGTTGACCGCGGCGAGCAAGGTGATCGTCCCGGTCCAGTGCGAGTATCTCTCGATGCGCGGGCTGGTGCAGCTGCAGAACACGCTGAAGATGATCCAGGAGAACCTCAACCCCGACGTGCGGATCGAGGGCATCCTGCCGACGATGCTCGACTCGCGCACCGTCCACGCAAAGGAGGCGGTGGAGATCCTCGAGGAGAACTTCGGCGAGCTGGTCTTCAAGTCACGGATCAAAAAGGCGATCAAGTTCGCCGAGGCCCCGGTGAAAGGGGCGAGCGTCCTCAAGTACGATCCCCAGAGCAACGCCGCCAGCTACTACCGCGACTTGGCCGAGGAGGTCCTGGCGAATGAGTCGACGTGACAAGCGCGCGAGCATGAGGGAAGGGCCGCTCTCCGAGCTCTTCCGCAGCACGTCCGACGAAGACCCGGCGTCCCGGCCCGCGGGTCCTGTCGCAGATGAGGACTCCTCGTCCTCGCAGGCTGCGGGCGAGGAGCCCTCATCCGCACCACCCGCGGGAGAGACGTCTGAGACCCCGCCCGAAAGGCTGAAACGAGTCTTCGAGGAGCCGGTGGCTCGCGAGCCCGTCGCGCAGGAAGCTCCTCGGTACGGGCGGGAGGAACCGGAGTACGAGCCGCCGGGTTCGGGGCAGCCGCACCAGCCGGTGATCCGCGTCGTCGGGGTCGGCGGCGCCGGCGTCAACGCGGTCAACCGGATGGTCGACGCCAACATTCCCGGCGTCGAGTTCATGGCCGTCAACACCGACCTGCAGTCGCTGCAGCTCTGCGTCGCCGACGTCACCGTCCACATCGGCGACGAGCAGACGCGCGGCCTCGGCGCCGGCGCCGACCCCGAGGTCGGCCACCGCTCCGCCTTCGAGGAGCAGGACAAGATCAAGCGCCTGCTGAAGGGCTCCGACATGGTTTTCGTCGCCGCTGGCGCCGGCGGCGGCACCGGCTCGGGCGCCGCCCCGGTCGTCGCCCGCCTCGCCCGCGAGGTCGGCGCGCTCACCGTCGGCATCGTCACCAAGCCGTTCAGCTTCGAGGGCAGCCGCCGCGCCAACCAGGCCGACAAGGGGATCGAGGAACTGGCCGCCGAGGTCGACACCCTGATCGTCGTCCCCAACGACCGCCTGCTCGAGGTGCTCGACCAGCAGACCTCGATGGTCGAGGCCTTCAAGGTGGCCGACGACGTCCTGCGCCAGGGCGTGCAGGGGATCTCCGACCTGGTCACGCTCCCCGCCGTGATCAACCTCGACTTCGCCGACGTGCGGACGATCATGTCCGAAGCCGGCCGGGCGCTGCTCGGGATCGGCATGGCCTACGGCGACGAGCGCGCCATCCTCGCCGCCGAAAAAGCGATCTCCTCGCCGCTGCTGGAGACCTCGATGGAGGGCGCCCGCTCGATCCTGCTCTCGATCACCGGCGGCGCCGACCTCTCGCTGGTCGAGGTCTCCGAGGCCGCGAAGGTGGTCGGCGAGGCCGCCCACCCGGACGCCAACATCATCTTCGGCGCCAACGTCGACGAGGAGCTCTCGGACCAGATCTGGGTCACCGTCGTCGCCACCCGCTTCGACGGGCGGCCGCAGCCGCCGCGCCGCGCCGCCGAGCCGACGATCCGCCGCACCAAAGACGCCGAGGCCGGCCGCCGCGGCCGCTCCGGCGACCGCGAGCTGGGAATCGACGTTCCCGAGTTCCTGCCCGGCTAACCGCCCCTCATGCGAGGGGTCGTCGCAGCCGGCCATCCGCTGACCGCCGAGGCCGGTGCCGCCGTCCTGCGCGAGGGCGGCAACGCGGTCGACGCCGCCGTCTGCGCCGTTCTCACCTCCTTCGCCGTGGAGAGCCCGCTGACCGGGTTCGGCGCCGGCGGCCACATGATGGTCCACGAGGCGGGGGAGACGACGCTGATCGACTTCTTCGTCGCCGCCCCGGGACTGGACGAGATCGAGCGCACCACCGAGCTGGTGCCGGTGCCGGTCCGCTTCGACGCCGAGACGACGCAGACGTTCTACGTCGGGCCGGCATCCTGCGGGGTGCCGGGGACCGCGGCGGGGCTCGCGCGCGCGCTCGCGCGCTTCGGGACGCTGCCGCTCTCCGACCTCGTCGGGCCGGGGATCCACTACGCCCGCGAGGGATCGCAGATCAACCGCGGCCAGGCCTACATCCTCGACATCCTCGCCCCGATCCACGAGCGGATGCCGGGGACGCGCGAGCTCTACGCGCCGCGGGGCCGGCGGCTGGGGGAGGGGGACGTCTTCTGCTTCCCGGAGCTGGCCGAGGCGCTGGAGCGCTACGCCGCCGAGGGCGCGGAGCCCTTCTACCGGGGCAGGGTGGCGGGGGCGATCAGCGACTTCGTCGTCGCCCGCGGCGGCATGATCGGCCCCGCCGACCTCGCCTCCTACGAGGCGATCGAGCGCAAGCCGGTCGACACCCTCTTCCGCGGCGCCGAAGTCCTCACCAACCCGCCGCCCTCCTCCGGCGGCATCCTCATCTCCTACTGCCTCGGGCTGCTCGAGCGGCTCGGCCCCCGCAGCGGCCCCGAGCAGCTGGTCGCGGCAATGGAGGCCGCCAACGACCGCCGCGACCTCGCCTTCGCCGAGTCCCTCTACGAGGAGGGGATGGAGGTCGGCTTCCTCGACCCGCTGGGTCTCGACCTGGCGGCGGCGGACCTGCTCGGCTCGACCACCCACATCTCGGTCCTCGACGCCGACGGCAACTGCGCCACCGTCACCTGCTCCAACGGCTCGGGCTCCGGGGTGCTGGTGCCCGGCACCGGGGTGATCCTCAACAACATGCTCGGCGAGGAGGACCTCCACCCGGCCGGCTTTCACCTGATCGCGCCGGGGCGGCGGGTGCCCTCGATGATGGCGCCGACGGTGGTCCTGCGCGACGGCGAGGTCGTGCTCGCGCTCGGCAGCGCCGGCTCCAACCGGATCCGCTCGGCGATCCTGCAGACGGTGGTGCGGGCGGTCGAGCAGGGCTACCCGGTGGCGGCCGCGGTCGAGGCGCCGCGGCTGCACTTCGAGCAGGGGGTCGTGCAGGCGGAGGGGGGAATCGATCCGGAGGCGCTGAGGCGACTCGAGCAGCGGGGGTGGGAGGTGGCGAGGTGGCCCTCGCTCAACCTCTTCTTCGGCGGTACCCAGGCCGTCGCCCGCGATCCCCGCACCGGCGAGCTCAGCGGCGGCGGCGACCCCCGCCGCGGTGGCGCCGTCGCATACGCTGAGTGACGTGGCAGGCGCCCAGATCGATTTCCAGGCGGAGGGGCTGCTCGACGGGGTCGAGGGCGAGGCGCGCCAAGCCCGCCTCGACCTGCTCGAACGGCTCTCCGGCGAAGGCTGCACCCTAGATGAGCTGAGGGAGGCGGTCGCCGCCGGCCGCCTCACCCTGCTGCCGGTGGAGCGGGCGGTGGCCGGAGAAGGCGCCCGCTACACCGCGCGTGAAATCGCCGAGCTCGCGGACCTCGACCTCGAGATGCTGCTCCGGTTCCGCTCGGCGCTGGGGATCCCGCTGACCAACCCCGACGAGCGCGTCGGCACGGAGGCCGACCTGGAGGCCGCGCGCCGGGTCAAGGCCTTCCTCGACGCCGGCCTGCCCGAGGACGGGATGCTGCAGGTGGCGCGGACGATCGGGATGGGGACCGCCCGGATCGCCGAAGCCAACCGCGAGCTGATCATCCGCACCCTGATCCGCCCCGGCGACACCGAGCGCGACGTCGCCCTCCGCTTCGCCGCCGCGGCCGAGTACATGCTGCCGCTCGCCGGGCCGACCGTTGTCTACGCGCTGCAGGCGCACCTGCTGGAACAGATCCGCCGCGATGTGATCGGCGCCGCCGACCTCGCGGCGGGGGAGATCGGCGGCACCGTCGAGCTCACCGTCTGCTTCGCCGACCTGGTCGAGTTCACCCGGCTGGGGGAGGAGATCGCGGCCGAGGAGCTGGGGATGGTCGCGGGCCGCCTGGAGGAGATGGCGACCGCCGTCGCCGAGCCGCCGGTGCGGCTGGTGAAGACGATCGGCGACGCGGTGATGCTCGTCTCGCCCGAGCCCGAGCCGATGGTCGCCGCGGCGCTGGGCTTGATCCACGCCGCCGAGGAGGAAGGCCAGCAGTTTCCTTGGATGCGCGCCGGAATCGCGACCGGCACGACCCTGCCGCAGTCCGGCGACTACTACGGCCGCGCCGTCAACCTCGCCAGCCGCCTCACCAACGTCGCCCGCCCCGGCAGCGTCGTCCTCGACGAGGCGACTAAGGAGGCAGCCGGCGACGCCTTCTCCTACTCCTACGTAGGCGAACGCCGCCTCAAGGGGCTGGACTACCGGGTGAAGCTGTTCCGGGCCCGTAGTCCGGGCGAAAAGAAGGGGTGAGCCGGTGAGGGAGGGTGCGGGTGGGGGTCTCTCGGCACATCTCGCCGGGAGGGGCGCACTGTCGCTGACGCCTCAGGAGCTGGCGGCCCGGCTGATGTTAAGTGCCGGAAGACCCCCCACCCGCACCCTCCTACGACAGCTTCCAGGGGAACGCTGATTACCGAAGCCGCGAGAGTGCCCCGTATAGGTGTACTGATGCGGTCTCGGTGAAGAGCTACAGCGGCTTGCGCGCCGAGACGAGGAGGTTGTAGAAGAGCTCGGCGGGGAGGTAGGGCTCGAGGACGCGGGTGTCGACTTTCTGCAGGGCGATGTAGCTGCGGAAGGCGAAGCGGCGCCAGCCGAAGGGGACCGACTCGGGCTCGGCGCTCGACTCGACCGTGCGCAGGCCCCAGCCCCAGGCGTTGGAGAGCAGCTCCTCGCCGCCGACGCGGCGCTGCTCGAAGTCGGCGTCGCGGAGCAGGCGGCGCAGATCGGCGGGGGCGAAGGCGTGGACGTCGACCTCGCCCTCGAGCGAGTGGCCCTCGGACTGCTCGTACTCGGCGACCGCGCGCTCGCGGGCGCCGATCGCGCGCCGCCACAGGGGCGCCAGCGCCAGGCCGGCGCGCTTGGGGGCCGCCGCCAGGGTGTCGCCGTAGCGCGAGGGCTCGCCGGCGAAGGCGATCATCCCGCCGGGTCGCAGGACGCGGCGGAATTCGGCGAAGGCCTTGTCGAGGTCGGGGATGTGGTGGAGGACGGCGTGGCCGAAGACGAGGTCGAAGCTCTCGTCCTCGAAGGGCAGGATCTCGGCCTCGGTCTCGACCGTGGTCACGCCATCGAGGCCGAGCGCGTCGGCCGTCGCCGCCAGCCGCTTCAGCATCCCCGGCGAGATGTCGGTCGCGGTCAGCCGCTCGATCACCCCGAGCTGGACGAGGTTGAGCGAGAAGTAGCCGGTCCCCGAGCCGATCTCCAGGGCGTCGCCGAAGGAGCGGCCCTTCAGCCCGCCCAGCGCCTTGACCAGCTTCAGGCGCACCTGTCGCTGGCCGACCTCGCCGAAGTCGATGCCCCACTTGGCGTCGTACTCCTCGGCGGCGGCGTCGTGGTAGCGGGTGTTGACGTCCTTGATGTGCTCGTGGGTGGCGGTGGGGGAGGCTGGCATGGCGCGGAACTCTACGCGGAATGGCGCAATGCACGGGGTGCAGGTGGGCGAATAGCGTTCCCGTATCGCTGAGGAGTACCTACAGCTGAACCAGCCGCCCGGGGTGCCGCCGCTGCCGTTGACCGGCGAGCGGACGCTGCCCGACGTGCCGGAGGAGAACTACTGGTTTCGGCGCCATCTGGTCGTCTACGAGTGGATCGCCGAGCGGGTGCGGGGGCAGCGGGTGGTCGACATGGCCTGCGGCGAGGGCTACGGCTCCGACGTCCTCGCCCGCACCGCCGCCGGCGTGGTCGGGGTCGACGCCAACCCGGAAGCGCACGAGCATGCGCGGCTCCGCTACCAGCGGCTGAACCTGCGCTTCGAGCGCGACCTGGTGGAGACGTTCGCCGAGCCCTGCGACGCGGTCGTCTTCCTGCAGACGATCGAGCACGTCCAGGACCCCGGCGCGATCCTCGAGCACTTCAAGTCGATGCTGGGGCCCGGCGGCGTCGCCTACGTCTCGACCCCCAACCTGCTGACGCTCGCCCCGCCCGGCGCCGAGAAGTCCGACAACCCCTGGCACGTGAAGGAGTACCGCGCCGAGGAGTTCCGGGCGCTCTGCGAGGGGCACTTCGAGCGGGTCGAGATGTTCGGCCTCTTCCACGCGCGCAAGCTGCGCGCCCACGAGCTGGCGATCAAGCTCGGCTGGGACTCGGTCCACAAACGGCTGCGCCTGACCAAGCCCTTCTACGACCGCTTCACGCCGGCGATCGCCGCCTCCGACTTCAGCCTCCGTCAGGGCGACCTCGACCGCGCCCTCGACTTCATCGCCGTCTGCCGCTCGGGGGAATGAGCCGCGAGCGGACCGCCGGCGACCTGGCGATCGTCCTCCACAGCCACATGCCCTACGTGGAGGGGTTCGGCACTTACCCCTTCGGCGAGGAGTGGCTGTTCGACGCGGTGGTCCGCTCCTACCTGCCGGTGCTGGAGGTGGCGCGGGACCTGACGCTGACGGTGACGCCGGTGCTGGCCGACCAGCTCGAGGACCGCGGTGCGGCCGAGCGACTGCGCCGCTTCCTGGTCGAGTGGCGGATCGGGGCCGCCGAAGCCGACCGCGAGCAGGTGCCGGCGGAGTGCCGGGCGGCCTGCGAGGGCGAGCGCGATCGCTACCGCCGCGCGCTCGAGCTGCTGGACGCCGCCGGCGGCGATCCGCTGGTCCCGTTCCGGCGGGCGGCGGCCGAGGGACGGGTGGCGCTGGCCGCCTCCGCCGCCACCCACGCGGTGCTGCCGCTGCTGGCCACCCGCGAGGGGGTGCGGCTCCAGCTCGAGACCGGCATCCGCTCGCACCGCCGCCGCTTCGGCTGGGACGGCGGCTTCTGGCTGCCCGAGTGCGCTTACGTCCCTGGGCTGGAGTGGCGGCTGGCGGAGCAGGGGGTGCGGTGGTTCTGCGTCGACCAGAGCGCCCACACCGAGCCGTTGCAGGCGCTCGCCCCGGTCCGCACCGAGGCGGGGCCGGTGGCGCTGCCGATCGACTGGGAGGCGATCTCCTGGCTCTGGTCGCTCGACGGCTATCCCTCCGACCCCGCCCACGCCCAGTTCGCCGGCAAATCCCTGCGCGGGATCCGGATCTGGCGGGTGGGGGGCGGCGCCTACGAACCCGCCGCGGCCGAGGCGGCGGCGCGGCGGCAGGCGGAGGAGTTCCTGGCGGCGACGGCGGCGCGCCTGCGGACCTACGCCGAGGAGCAGGGCCGCCGCGGCCTGCTCGTCTTCGCGATCGACACCGAGCTGCTCGGCCACTGGTGGTCGGAGGGGCCGATCTGGCTGCGGGCGGTGCTCGAGGGCGCCGCGGCGGCGGGGATACGGCTGCTCACGGTTCCCCAGGCGCTCGCCGAGCACGAGCCGGTCGAGCGGCAGCTGCAGGCGTCGACCTGGGGGGAGGGCAAGAGCCTGCGGACGTGGGACTCGCCCCCCGTCGCCGACCTCGCCACGGGGGCGCGCCGGTCGGAGCTGCGGCTGCTGCGCGCGGCCTCGGGCGGGCTGCGCGGCGCCCGCCTGGCACGCGCGGCGCGCGAGCTGCTCGCCGCCCAGGCGAGCGACTGGGCGTTCCTCGATCAGCGCAAGCAGGCCGGGGATTACGCCTACCAGCGCGCCACCGACCACTCACAGGCGATGTTGGAGGCCATAGACTCCGATCCCGCCACCGATCCGCGTATGCGTTCACTCGCCCCGGACCTCAGCCTCGCCCCCCTCCTGGAGCCCTAAGACCTCTCCGGAACACGCCATCGAATGACCCGCGTCCTGATTCTTTCCTGGGAGTACCCGCCGCTGATCGAGGGCGGCCTCGCCCGCCACGTGCGCAAGCTCTCCGAGGCGCTGGTCGAGCGCGACGTCGAGGTGCACGTATTGACCCGCGGGGGGGAGGAGTCGCCGGCCGAGGAGCGCCGCGAGGGCGTGATCATCCACCGCATCCGCGAGCCGAAGCGACCGACCGACCTCGGCGAGTTCGTCGCCTGGATCGAACGGATGAACTCCGACATGCTCGCCGCCGGGGTCGAGCTCGGCGACCGCTACAGCTACGACCTCGTCCACGGTCACGACTGGCTCGTCGCCAACGCCTGCGACCACCTCTCCAAGCGCTTCGGCGCGCCGCTGGTGACGACGATCCACGCCACCGAGTACGGCCGCCACCAGGGCTGGGTCGACAAGCACCCGCAGACCTACATCCACGGGGTCGAGCGCTGGATCACCAACCGCTCGCACCGGGTCATCACCTGCTCCCATTACATGCGCGAACAGGTCGCCGACATCTTCGGCGTCGAGGAGGGTCGGATCACGGTGATCCCGAACGGGATCGACCCCGACGACCTGCCCGACCAGCCGGCCGAGGACCTGGCGCGGCTGCGCTCCGAGTTCGCCGCGCCGGACGAGAAGCTCGTCTTGCTGATCGGCCGCCTGGTCTACGAGAAGGGCTTCCAACTGGCCCTGGAGGCGATGCCGCGGGTGATCGAGGAGGCGCCGGGGACGCGGTTCCTGGTCGCCGGCTCCGGCACCCACGAGGCCGAACTGAAGCGCCAGGCGCAGGAGCTGGGCCTGATGGAGCACGGCACCTTCCTAGGCTGGATCGGCGACGACGTCCTCCACTCGCTCTACCGGATCGCCGACCTCACCGTGGTTCCCTCGATCTACGAGCCCTTCGGTCTGGTCGCGCTGGAGGCGATGGCCTCCGGCTGCCCCTGCATCGTCGCCGACACCGGCGGCCTGCGCGAGGTCGTCCCCCACGAGGAGGCCGGGCTGCGCTTCCGCGCCCACGATCCCGAAGCGCTGGCCGAGGTGGCGATCCGCGTCCTCTCCGACGACGAGCTCGGCCGCCGCCTGGTCGCCGAAGCCTACGAGCATCTGCGCCGCTTCGACTGGGGCGACGTCGCCGAGCAGACCGCCGCCGTCTACGCCGAGCTGGCCGGCGCCAAGCTCTCTTAAGAGCGCTTCGCCGCGCTCAGCAGTCGTCGCGGCGGCGCGGGGCGAGGGCCCGTTCGCTGATGCTGAAGCTTCCCTCGTTGCTGTAGCCGGGGACCCAGTCGATTCCCTCCAGCAGCTCGGTGGGCGAGACCGCGAGCGCGCCCGCCAGCTTCATCAGCGTGTCGACGCGGGCGAGCCGGGTGCCGTGCTCGAGCATCCCGATCTCGGTCCGGTGCAGGCCGGCGAGACCGCCGAGCTCTTCCTGCGACATCGCAGCGCGTCGGCGGCAGCGGAAGAGGTTGCGCCCGAACTGGACCGCGACCTCCTCCGATCGCAGTCTTCCGTCGGGGGCCATGCAAGCAACTCTTCGCCGGGAGTTCATTGTCAGCCAGACAGTACATTTCAGACCTGACGGGGTTCTTGCAGCAGCCGGCAGTGGGGGAGGGAGTCGACACCCCCTCCTCGGGAATTGCGCAGCACGCCGCTTCGCGGCTTAGCTGCAATCGAAGAGCGCGGGCTACGCCCGCGCAAGAACGAGATTGCATGTCGCCGAACATTCCCGCCTCGGGGGTGTCGACTCCCTCCTACGAGCGCTTTCAGCTCTTCCTCTTCCGCGAGACCGCGCCAGTACACCTATATGGGGCACTCTCGCGGTCTCGGTGAATCGGAGTGCGATGTCCAGGGGGTCGGGTGGGGGTCGCTGGGTACTCAGCATGGAGCCGGGCCACCAGCTTTCGAGGCGCCAGCCCGAGGGCGCTCCTCCCGGCGGAGGTGCTCCCGGCGACCCCACCCGACCACCTCCGCCACGGGCTGGCGCCTCGAAGCGCCTCGGAGCGGCCCTCGATCGCTTCGAGTACTGCGGGGCCGAGCGGTACTGGAGCTCCAGCGCCGCGTTGAGGCGCTTCGCCGCTACTCGTCGTGCCCGGCCAGCTCCGGCGGCTGCATCGTCGTCCAGGCGCGCGGGTCCGGTTCGACCGGTCGCTCCCAGCGCAGCTCCCGCGGCGCCTCGCGCATGCGGATGATCCGGGCGGGGATGCCGCCGACGACGGCGTTGGCGGGGACGTCCTTGGTGACGACCGCGTTGGTGCCGATCACCGAGTTGTCGCCGACGCTGACGCCGCGGAGGATGCAGGCGCCGTAGCCGATCCAGACGTTGTTGCCGACCTCGACGTCGCGCTTGTAGATGCCCTGCGAGCGAATCGGCCGCTCGACCTCGACGACGCCGTGATCGAAGTCGATGAACATCGCCCGGTCGGCGATCACGCACTCCTCGCCGATCCGGACCCGCTGGTAGGCGGAGATCGTGCACTCCTGTCCCATAACCGTCTTGGCGCCGATCTCGACGACGCCCTCGTGGCAGCGGATCTTGGTCCCGTCGCCGATCCAGACGAAGCGGCCGAAGCGGATCTGCCCCCGCGGCTCGATCTTCAGTTCGAGCCGCCTGCCGAGGAAGAACGGCCCGTCGGAGCGCCAGCGCCAGCCGGCCGGCGTCAGCAGGCGGCGCCAGAGGTAGCGCCAGCAGAGCCGCGCGTAGCGCGGCGTCAGCATCCGGTTGCGGGCCAGGAAGCGGAGCACGGCGGGGCAACTTTAGACTGGGCCGCCCTTGCCCGACGCCGCCAAAACCGCTCCGCTCGCCGAGCGCCTCGTCGCCGGCGAAAAACGGGCGCTGGCGCGGGCGATCACGCTGATCGAGTCTGACGACCCCGCCGGCTGGGAGCTCGTCCGCGAGGTCTACCCGCGGACCGGCAACGCCCGCATCGTCGGCTTCACCGGTCCCCCGGGGGTCGGCAAGAGCACCCTGATCGGGGCGCTGACCGGGGAGCTGCGCAAACGCGAGCGCGAGGTCGCGGTGCTCTCGATCGACCCCTCCAGCCCCTTCACCCGCGGCGCCCTGCTCGGCGACCGGATCCGGCTCACCGACCACTTCCTCGACCCCGGCGTCTTCATCCGCTCGATGGCCTCGCGCGGCGCCCTCGGCGGCCTCTCCGAGGCGGCGCTGCAGGTGGCGCTGATCATGGACGCCGCCGGCAAAGACGACGTCCTGATCGAGACCGTCGGCGTCGGCCAGGCCGAGATCGACATCGTCGACCACGCCGACACGATCGTGCTGGCGCTGATGCCGGGCTCCGGCGACTCGATCCAGGCGCTGAAGGCGGGGGTGATGGAGATCCCCGACGTGATCGTCGTCAACAAGGCCGACCACCCGATGACCGACACGATGGTCCGCGAGGTCCGCGGCGTCCTCGCCCTCTCCCAGGACCCGGAGGGCTGGAAGGTGCCGATCCTGCGCACCGAGGCCGCCCGCGGCGAGGGGGTCGAGGAGCTGGCGGCGGCGATCGACGAGCACCGCGCCTTCATCGAGGAGAAGGGGACGCTGGCCGAGCGCCGCGCCCGCAACCTGCGCAGCGAGGTGCTGGGGATCGCGACCTCGCGGATGCGCCGCCGGCTCGAGCAGACGGTCTCCGAAGACCCGGCGACCGCCGAGCTGCTGGACCGGGTGGTGCGGCGGGAACTGGACCCCGCCACCGCGGCGAGCGAGCTGCTGGAGAAGCACGTCGATGCCTGAGGAGGCGCCCAAGCCTGCGACCGCCGAGGCGATGGGCTGGCTTGGCGCTGACGTCGCCGAGCTGAGCGGTGACTCCGTCGGCCAGGTGCAGGGGCTGTTCGTCGACGCCGACAGCGGCGAGCCGGCCTGGATCGTCGCCCGCCTCGGCCGCCGTCGCCGCGCCCGCGTCGTCGCCGTTCCCTTTTCCAGCTGCGCCGGCGCCCCCTTCGGCGTCTGGGTCGCGCAGGAGGCGGATGCGATCCGCAGCGCCCCTGTGGTCGATCCGGTCCGCCCCCTGCGGCGTGAGCACGAGCTGACGATCTGCGCCCATTTCGGAATCGGCGAGAAGGTCGGCCGCGCCGCCGAGGTGGCCTGTCGCCGGGAGGGCGACGTCACCGCCACCCCGCCCACCCGGTAGGCAGAGGCGAGAGCGCCAGCCGGCGATATACGGAATTCTTCCGTAAAATCTGAGTAATGAAGATCGGTCGCTGGGCACTGGCCGTGGCTGTGGGGGCCTGTCTTCTCGCGGGGTGCGGGGATGGGAGCAGCGGCGCTGAGACGGAGCCGAAGCAGCAAGAGACGGCGTCCAAGCAGCGGAACGGACCCCGGGAGGTGCGGATGGCCCTCGATGGCTACTACGGTCCGGAGAACGTCGGCATCCTGATGGCCGAGGAGCGCGGGTACTTCACCGACGTCGGCATCGACGCGATCGTCACCGCGCCGTCTCCGCCGAGCCGGCCGGTCAGCTACGTGATGAGCGGAATCGTCGACCTCGCCGTCTCCCATCAGCCGCAGGTCGCGATCGCCAGGGGGAAAGATCTCCCCGTCGTCGCCGTCGGCAGCCTCATCTCCCGCCCGACCGCGGCGATGATCTGGCTGCAGAGGTCGCGAATCGGCGGCATCGCCGATCTTCGCGGGAAGACCATCGCCATCCCCGGCCTGCCCTTCCAGGAAGAGTTTCTCGCATCGATCCTGGCGCGAGCGGGGCTGACGCTCGCTGACGTCGAGGTCAGGGTGGCCGGATACGACCTGTTGCCCGACTTGGTCAAAGGCCGCGCCGACGCCATCTTCGGCGGCTCCTGGAACCTCGAGGGAGCCGTGCTCGAGGCGCGTGGGCTCGACCCCGTCATCACCCGGGTCCAGAGCCTCGGCGTCCCGAGCTACGACGAACTGGTCGTGATCGCCCGAAGCAACCGGGTCTCCAAGGATCCGCAGCTGATTCGCGACTTCATGTCGGCGGTGGCCCGCGGCACCGCCGATGCGCTCGAAGACCCCGAGGCCGCGGCCAGGGTTGTCGTGGATGGCTACGAAGCCAATCCCGACCTGAGTCGGAAGAGCGTGGAAGCCGAGATCGAGGCGACGCTTCCCCTTCTTTCCAGGTCCGGCTATATGGACCCCGCCCAGGCGGAAGGCCTGGTCGACTGGATGCAGGCCGAAGGGATGATCCGGAAGAAGCCGCCGGTCTCGTCGCTGCTGACCAACGAATACCTGGCGCATTCCGGGCAATGACGGGGATCCGCCTGGGGGCGTTGCTAGCCGCGATCGTCTTCCTGGCCGGGTGCGGAGAGGAGGAAGGTTCGAAGACCGTGGTCGAGCGGAACCACCCGAGGGAGCTACGAGAAGTGCGGGTGAGTATCAACGATTACGTTGGACCCGAGCACGCGGGGCTCCTGATGGCCGAGGCGAATGGCTACTTCGCCGACGCCGGCTTCGAAGTCATAGCCGATCCCCCCGCGAACCCGACATGGCCGGTTCGGTATGTGCTCAGCGATCTGGTCGACTCTGACTTCAGCGTGTCCCATCAGCCGCAGGTCGCGATCTCGACCGATAACGGAAAACCCATCGTCGCGGTCGGGAGCCTGATCTCCCACCCGACCGCGGCGTTGATCTGGCTGAAGGAGTCGGGGATCGGAAGCATCTCCGCCCTGAAGGGAAAGGTCGTCGGCGTTCCCGGCCTTCCATTCCAGGTGAGATTTCTCGAGGAGCTTCTCTCCCGCGCGAACCTGGGGCCCGAGGACGTGAAGGTCAAGTACGTCGGATACGAGCTGGTGCCTTCCCTCGTGAAGGGGAGAGTCGACGCGATTTTCGGCGGCTCGGCGCAGCTGGAGGGGATCGAACTCCGGTCGCTCGGACTGGAGCCGGTGATCACTCCGGTGCGAAGCCTGGGAATTCCCGATTACGAAGAACTGGTCCTGATAGCCACCACCGACCTGGCCTCCAGGGAACCGCAGTTCATTCAGGAATTCCTCGCGGCCCTGTCCCGCGGCACCGCTGCGGCGATCAGGAATCCTCAGGCTGTCGTTCGGGAGATCGAAAGCCACGTCGAGCCGAGACCGGTTTCGAGCCGAAAGGCGCGGAGAGCCCAGGTCGAAGCGATTCTGCCCCTTCTCTCCCCGAGCGGCGAAATGGACGAGTCCCGAGTGGAGGGCCTGGCCGCGTGGATGCACGGCGAAGGGATGATCCGTGAGGAGCCGCCGGTCTCGTCGCTGCTCGCCGACGAATAGCCCCGACTGACCACCTCTACAGCTGCAGCGCCTTGACCTGCAGCAGCTCCTCGATCCCGTAGCGGCCGTTCTCGCGGCCGTGGCCCGACTGGCCGTAGCCGCCGAAGGGGGCGAGGGGGTTGAAGGCGCCGCCGTTGATCTCGATCTGGCCGGTGCGGATGCGGCGGGCGACCGCGATCGCGCGGTCGGCGTCGGCCGACCAGACGCCGCCGGCGAGTCCGTACGGGGTCGAGTTGGCGATGCGGACCGCGTCGTCCTCGCCCTCGTAGGGCTGGATCACGAGCACCGGGCCGAAGATCTCCTCCTGGCCGATCGTCATCTCCGCGTCCACCTCGGAGAAGACGGTGGGCCGGACGAAGTAGCCCCGCTCGAGCCCCTCGGGGGGCTCGGCGCCGCCGGTGATCAGCCGCGCCCCCTCCTCGACGCCCTTCTCGATGTAGCCGCGGACGCGATCGCGCTGGACGTCGGAGACGAGCGGCCCGAGCCGGGTCGAGGACTCGAACGGGTCGCCCGGGGTGAAGGTCTCGGCTGCCGCCCTCGCCAGCTCCTCGGCCTCGGCCAGGCGCTGGCGCGGGACCAGCATCCGGGTCAGGGCGCTGCAGGTCTGGCCGCTGTTGAGGAAACACTTGGCGACGCCGTCGGGCACCGCCCGCTCGAGGTCGGCGTCGTCGAGGATCACGTTCGGCGACTTGCCGCCGAGCTCCATCGCCACCGGCTTCACCGTCGCCGCGGCCAGCTCGCTGACCCGCCGCCCGGCCCGGGTCGAGCCGGTGAAGGAGACCATGTCGACGCCGGGGTGGGCGGCGATCGCCTCGCCGACCACCGGGCCGATCCCGGTGACGAGGTTGAAGACGCCGGCGGGCAGGCCGGCGGCCTCGATCACCTCGGCCAGCATGAAGGCGTTCAGCGGGGTCACCTCGCTCGGCTTCAGCACCACGGTGCAGCCGGCGGCGAGGGCGGGGGCGACCTTGGCGGCGATCTGGTTGAGGGGGTAGTTCCAGGGGGTGATCGCGCCGAGCACGCCGACCGGCTCGCGCAGCACGCGGGAGTTGCCGATCTCCTCCTCCCAGGGGACTTCCTCCATCAGCTGCGGCATCGAGGCGAACTGGGAGGCGGGCAGGCCGACCTGGATGATCCGGCTCAGCTTCAGCGGCATCCCCAGCTCCTGGGTGATCGTCGCGGCGATCTCGTCGCCGCGCTCGTTCAGTCCCTCGGCGATCTTGGTGATGAAGCGCGCGCGCTCCTCGCGCGAGGTCTGCGACCAGCCCTCGAACGCCGCGCGGGCGGCGGCGACGGCCCGATCGGCGTCCTCCGGCGAGCAGCCGGGAATCGTCCCGATCACCTCCTCGGTGGTCGGGTTCACCACCTCGATGCGCTCGCCGCCGCTCGGCTCCACCCACTCACCGCCGATGAAGATCCTGTCCTTGACCTGAAGCTCTGCCGCCGTCGCCATCCTGTTCCTCCTCGCCTTTGCTGGTCAGCCAAAGCTAACGGGTGGCGTGTTCTCGGAGGGGGAAGAGCATTAATCGCAGATTAGTGATTATCTCTAATATGTGATGAATGAGTCCTGGACGTTTACTGCGCGAGGCGCGTATCCGCCATGAAGTCAGTCAAGAGAGCCTCGCCATCCGCGCCGGCACGACCCAGTCGGCGATCTCCCGCATCGAGCAGGATCGTGTTTCCCCGTCGGTGGAGACCTTACGGAAGCTTCTGCACCTGCTGGGGGAGGAACTCGTGCTTGGGGCCGAGGAGCGGGACACCGGCATAGACAGGACTCTCAATCGAGCGAATCTGGAGTTCACCCCCGAACAGCGAGTCGAGCGGGGCCTGGATTTTGCGGACTTTGCGCGTCGTAACCGGGGGGCGAAAATGGGCCGCCAGGGACTTAAGGGTCCATGACCGACCACGATTTGGAGAAGCCACTGCAACCGCAGCCGCTTCTGCAGGCGCTCGCGCGGCACGGAGTTGACTTTGTGGTGGTCGGAGGCCTGGCCGGCTTGGCGCACGGGTCCGCGTATCCGACCTATGACCTCGATGTCGCTTACTCCCGCGATCGAGCGAATCTCCAGCGTCTCGCGGATGCTCTGGAAGAAATTGGAGTGACGCTCCGGGGTGGACCCGTGGACCTTCCCTTCCAGCTCGATGCGCAGTCGCTTGTAAACGGCGCGAACTTCACCTTCGACACTGAGTTCGGGAGCTTCGACATTCTCGGTGACGTCGCGGGAATAAAGAGTTATGAGGAACTTCGCCTCAGATCCAGAGAGGAGCTGATCGCGGGGGTGAAGGTGCGCGTCGCCTCGCTCGATCACCTGATCGCGATGAAGCGGGCGGCAAACCGAGTGAAGGACCAGCTGATGGTCCTGGAGTACGTCGAGCTCGCCGACGAGATCCGCAAGCGCGAAGCCGAAGAAAAGGGCTAATCGACCGCCGCCGCGGCCTCGACCGGCACCTTCGCGCCCGGCCCCGGCATCTGGATGGCGTCGCGGGCGTGGAGGACCTTGCCGCAGCTTTCGCAGATGCCGCGCTCGCTGACGGTGCCGCCGCACTCCTTGTGGACGATCAGGCGGCGGGGGCCCTCGGGGGCGGGGGAGTAGCGGTCGCCCCAGTGCAGGAGGGCGATCAGGGCGGGCCAGAGGTCGAGGCCCTTCTCGGTCAGGAAGTACTCGTAGCGGGCCGGGCTTTCCTGGTAGGCGCGCCGTTCGAGGATGTCCTCCTCGATCAGGCGCTCGAGGCGGGCGGAGAGGACGTTGCGGGCGATCCCGAGGGAGGCCTGGATCTCGCCGAAGCGGCGGTTCCCGTGCATGATCGCGCGGACGATCAGGAGGGACCAGCGCTCGCCGATCACCTCCAGCGCCTTGGCGACCGAGCAGTCGTCGAGGGCGGGGTAGTCGCGACGCAGCATTCTGTGATCTTCGCACAGTTGGTTGCATCAAGCAACCGTCTCGGCTAGGGTCGGGATCAGATCAGTTGCATGATGCAACTAAGACCACAGCCGATCGGAGGAAACCATGAGGCTGATCCCAAGACACAGGCAGCACCGGCGCCACAAGGGCCCGCGGATCGCGATCAGTGAGGCGGAGATCAGCGCCGACCTGCACTACCCGGCGGCCCCGCCCCAGGCGCGGCGCACCTCGGACCAGCGGCGGCTGGAGGTCCGGTGAGCGAGGAGGGAGTGGTGATCGCGCCGGAGGGGACCGCCGCCGACGTGGCGGAGGCCTTCGCCGCCGAGCGCCCCGAGAGCTCGCGCAGCCGCACCCTGGTCTGGCAGGACCCGGTGGCGACGGCGTCGATCGGCGCGACGATGACCGGCATGGAGTACATGACCGCCGTCGTCACCGGCAAGGTGCCGCCGCCGCCGATCGCGGTGACGATGCGGCTGCGGCCGGTCGAGCTGGAGGAGGGGAGGGTCGTCTTCGAGGGCGAACCGGGCGAGGAGCACTACAACCCGATCGGCGTCGTCCACGGCGGCTACGCCTCGACCCTGCTCGACTCGGCGCTGGGCTGCGCGGTCCACACCACCCTGCCCGCCGGCGTCGCCTACACCTCGCTCGGCCTCGAGGCGAAGTTCGCGCGCCCGCTCACCCGCGACACCGGCCGCGTTCTCTGCGAGGCGACCGTCCTCTACCGCGGCCGCAAGCAGGCGACCGCGGAGGCGACGCTGACCGCCGCCGACAGCGGCAAGCTGCTCGCCCATGGCATCGCCACCTGCATGATCCTGGGAGAAGGCTAGGTCGCGCCGTGGCGGGCGAGCTCGACCAGGAGCCGCACCCCGAAGCCGCTGGCGCCGTTGCCGACGTAGGGGCGGCCGACGTCCCAGGCGGTGCCGGCGATGTCGACGTGCGCCCAGGGCGTCTCGCCGACGAACTCCTCGAGGAAGGAGCCGGCGGTGATCGTCCCCGCCTTGCGCTTGGCGGCGAGGTTGGAGAGGTCGGCGAACTTGCCCTTCATCAGCTCCTTGTACTCGGGGTGCAGCGGCAGGCGCCAGGTCAGCTCGCCGGTCTCCTCGCCCGCCGCGACGACCGCGGCGGCGAGCTCGTCGTCGTTGGCGATCACCGCCGCGTAGGTGGAGCCGAGGGCGATCGTCACCGCCCCCGTCAGGGTGGCGATGTCGACGACGCGCTCGGCGCCGAGCTCGATCGCGTAGGCGAGGGCGTCGGCGAGGATCAGGCGCCCCTCGGCGTCGGTGTTGTTGACCTCGACCGTGGTGCCGTCGTACTGGGTGATGACGTCGCCGGGCTTGATCGCGGTCCCGGAGGGCATGTTCTCGGTCGAGGGGACGACGGCGACGAGGTCGAGCGGCAGCTCCAGCTCGGCGATCGCGGCGACCGCCTCCAGCACGGCCGCGCCGCCGGACATGTCCATCTTCATGTCCGGCATCCCGGCGCCGGGCTTGAGCGAGATGCCGCCGGTGTCGAAGGTGACGCCCTTGCCGACCAGGCCGAGGGTCGGACCGGAGCTGCCGCCGCTGTAGCGCAGGACGATCAGCTTCGGCTCCTGCGGCCCGCCCTGGCTGACCGCGAGCAGGCCGCCCATCCCCTTCGACTCGAGCTCGGGCCGGCCGAGGACCTCGGCGCTGACGGTCTCGAAGCCGGCGGCGATCTCCTCGGCGCGTTCGGCGAGGAAGGTGGGGGTGGCGAAGTTGGCCGGCGTGCTCTGCAGGTCGCGGGCCCGGTTCTGCGCCTCGGCGACGACCCGCGCCGCCTCCGCGGCGTCCCGCGCCGCCTCCGCGGCGTCCTCGAGCTCGGCGGGGGCGAGCAGCGTCAGCGACTCCAGCCTCGGCGAGTCGTCGCCGTCGCCGGACTTGAAGCGGTCGAAGCGGTAGCTCGCGAGGATCGTCCCGGTGACCAGGGCTTCGGCGGCCACGGCCGCGTCGTCGCTCTCCGGCAGCGCCCAGGCGAGCGAGCCGAACTCCAGCCGCGCCGCCTCCTTGGCGGCCATGGCGGCGGCGACGCGCAGCCGCTCGGCATCGAGCTCCTCGCGCTCGCCGAGCCCGACCACCAGCACCGGCGGGAAGCCATGCGGGCGCAGCAGCGAGAGCTTCTTGAAGCCCGCTTTGGCCTCGTCTGCGCCCGGCGCGCCGGCGATCTCGGCGGGAAGCTCCGCCCCCTCGCAGAGCCCGAGCGCGAGCAGGTCGGCGCCGCTCTCCGCCAACTCAACTTGCCTCACCGCGACCTTCATCGGCCGCGAGTCTATGCCCTGTCGGTATCGTCACCCGCTGGACCTGGCGGACAGGGGCCAGGCCAAGCGAACTTCGGAAAGGAAAGGCAGTAGATGCCCAGCTCAGTGATCCTCGGTACCGCGCGCACCCCCTTCGGAAAGATGGGCGGCGGACTCTCCTCCCTCGACGCCACCGACCTCGGTGGCACTGTGATCGAGGCAGCCCTCGAGCGCTCGGGCGTCGCCCCCGAGCAGGTCGAGCAGGTCGTCTTCGGCCAGGTCCTGCAGGCCGGCCAGGGGCAGATCCCCTCGCGCCAGGCCCAGATCAAGGGCGGGATCCCCAAGGAGGTCCCCTCCGAGACGATCAACAAGGTCTGCGCCTCCGGCATGCGCTCGCTCGGGCTCGCCGACCAGGCGATCCGCGCCGGCGACTCCAACGTCGCCGTCACCGGCGGCATGGAGTCGATGAGCCAGGCGCCCTACCTGCTGCCGAACGCCCGCTTCGGCTTCCGGATGGGGGACGTCAAGGCGCTCGACGCGATGACCCACGACGGCCTCACCAACCCCTTCACCAACAAGCAGATGATCAACGAGGCGAGCGAGGTCGGCAACGAGCTCGAGATCACCCGCGTCGACATGGACCGCTTCGCCGAGCGCTCGCACCGGCTCGCCCACGAGGCGACCGAAGCCGGCCGTCTCGCCGACGAGATCGTCGGCGTCACCGTCAAGTCCCGCAAGGGCGAGAGCACGGTCGAGGCCGACGAGGCGATCCGGCCTGACACCACCCTGGAGACGCTGGCGAAGCTGAAGGCGATCGGCGGCGAGGACGCGACCCACACCGCCGGCAACGCCCCCGGCGTCAACGACGGCGCCGGCGCGATCGTCGTCGCCTCCGAGGAGTGGGCCGAGAAGGAAGGCAAGACCCCGCTGGCGCGGATCCTCTCCTACGGCACCGTCGCCGACGACTTCCCCTACCTGGCGAAAACGCCGGCCAACGCCTCCAAGGTCGCCCTCGAAAAGATCGGCAAGAGCCCCGAGGACGTCGACCTCTGGGAGATCAACGAGGCCTTCGCCTCGGTCGCGCTGAACTCGGTGCGGATGCTCGGCGTCGACGAGGAGAAGGTCAACGTCAACGGCGGCGCGATCGCCCTCGGGCACCCGATCGGCGCCTCCGGCTCCCGCATCGTCGGCGCCCTCGTCCACGAGCTGCGCCGCCGCGGCGGCGGCCTCGGCGTTGCCGCGATCTGCTCCGGCGGTGGCCAGGGCGACGCGATCGTGGTCGAGGTCAACGGAGGCTGATCCCGGTCCGATGAGCGAGCAGCCCGCGAGCGAAGGCCCGCCGCGGGCTGCTGCTTTTTTCGATCTGGACAAGACCCTGATGGCGGGGTCGAGCGGGATGCAGTTCGCCCGCATCGCCGCCAAACAGGGGATCGTCGGCCGCCGCCAGCTCGCCAGCTGGGGCTTTGAGCACCTGCGCTATCGCCTGCGCGGCACCACCGACCAGCGCACCGCCGAGGTGCTGAAGGTGGCGCGGGAGCTGATCCGGGGCGTGCCGGAGAAGGCGATCGACCGCATGGGACCGGAAGTGATGGCGGCGATCCTGCCCCGCGTCTACCCGCAGATGCTGGAGGAGATCTACGCCCATCAGGACGCCGGCCGGCCGACCTTCATCGTCAGCGCCGCCGGCAACGGCGTGGTCGAGCAGCTGGCCCACGTGCTCGGCATGGACGGCGGCATCGGCACTTGCTACGAGGTCGACGCCGAAGGCAACTTCACCGGCCGCCTCGACGGGCCCTTCGTCTACGGCGAGGGCAAGGTGACGGCGATGCGGGAATTCGCCAGCCGCCACGGGATCGAGCTGGCCGAGTCCTACGCCTACTCCGATTCCCTCTCGGACCTGCCGATGCTGCGCGCGGTCGGCAACCCGGTCGCGGTCAACCCGGATCCGCCGCTGGTCGCGATCGCCCGTGAGGAGGGCTGGCAGGTCCTGCGCTTCGAGCGGCTGGGAAGGCGTCTGGTCGCCCTGGCGGTGACCGTCCTGGCGACCGTCGCCGGCTTTGGCGCCTCGCGGGTGGCGACCCGCCGCCGGGTGCCACCGCCGTCCCGCTTCGCCTTGCGAACCGGCGCCAGAGCCCGATCGCGCTAGGCTTCCCGGCCGGATGGAGGCAGCAACCGCTCGCAAGATCCGCGTCGTCGTCGCCAAGCCCGGCTTGGACGGGCACGACCGCGGCGCCAAGATCATCGCCCGCGCCCTGCGCGACGCCGGGATGGAGGTGATCTACACCGGCCTGCACCAGACGCCGGAGCAGATCGCCGAGACGGTGATCCAGGAGGACGCCGACGCGGTCGGCCTCTCGATCCTCTCCGGCGCCCACATGACGCTGGTCCCGAAAGTGGTCGAGCTGCTGCGGGCCCAAGGGGTTGACGACGTCCTCGTCACCGTCGGCGGCACGATCCCGGCCGACGACATCCCCGAGCTGAAGAGCCTCGGCGTCGCCGAGGTCTTCACCCCCGGCGCCGGCACCGACGACATCGTCGAGTTCATCCAGGAGCGGGCTGCGGCCCGCCACGCCGCCGAATAGCGCATTCGACACAGATCGGTGCATAGGTGCCGCTGCGCCGGGTATATTCCTGATTGACTCGTCAGTCAACCCGCGGCGAGCGCTAAGATCGCGCCCCGCGAACCTGAGAATCATCCCCAAGGAGGCTTTGCTTTGAAGATCTGCGTCCTGGTCAAGGAGGTCCCGGACGCCGCCGTCCAGAAGCGCATCGACCCGAACACGATGCGGCTGGATCGCAGCGGCGAGAAAAATCTCAACCCCTTCGACACGCACGCCCTCGAGGCGGCCATGCAGATCAAGGAGGGTGGGGCGATCCCGGTCGAGGAGGTCGTGGCCGTGACGATGGGCCCGAGCTCCGCCGTGCGCGCGCTGCACAAGGCCGTCGCCCTCGGCGCCGATCGCTCGGTCCACCTCTCCGACGACGCGCTGACCGGCTCCGACGTCTGCGCGACTGGCTACGCGCTGGCGAAAGTGCTCGAGTCGGAGAGCCCCGACCTGGTCCTGCTGGGCCAGCAGTCGGACGACGGCGAGTGCTACACGATCGGCGCGGTCGTCGCCGACCACCTGAAGATGCCCTCGCTGACCCAGGTGATCCAGATCGACGTCGCCGACGGCAACCTGCGCTGCGAGCGCCAGGCCGAGTACGGGTACGACACCGTCGAGGTCGAGCTGCCGGCCGTGATCAGCGTCGGTGACGCGATCAACGAGCCGCGCTACCCGAGCTTGAAAGCGATCATGGGCGCGAAAAAGAAGCCGCTCGACTCGAAGGCCACCGGCGACGTCGGCATCGACGCCGGCCAGGTCGGCGAAGACGGCTCGAAGACGAAGGTCCTGGCGCTGAACCCGCCGCCGGCGAAGGAAGCGGGGGAGATCATCGAGGACGAGGACACCAACGAGACGGTCGAAAAGATCGTCGCCTGGCTCGACGAGAGGAAGCTGATCTAAATGGCAGGCATCCTGGTTTACGCCCTCCACGACGACGAGGGCAACTTCAACAAGAACTCGCTCGGAGCGATCTCCGAGGCCGCGAAGCTGGCCGGCGAAGTCGGCGGCGAAGCCGCCGCCCTGGTCGTCGGCGACATCGCTGACGACGCCTGCGCCTCGCTCGGCAACTACGGCGCCGCCAAGGTCTACCGGGCCAAGAGCGTGCCGGAGGGCCTCGCCCAGCCGATCGTCGACGCGATGGCCAAGGTCATCCAGGAGCAGGGCTTCTCCTACGCCCTCTTCGGCGGCGGCCTTCTCGGCTTCGAGATCGGGGCCGGCCTCACCGCCCGCCTCGGCGCCGGCGTGACCATGGAGGTCACCGCGGTCAAGGTCGACGGCGGCAAGCTGGTCGTCGAGCGGCCGATCCTGCAGGACTCCGAGATCGCCGACGTCGGTTACGTCTCCGAGCCCGGCATCATCATCGGCCGCCTCAACGCCTTCGACGCCAAGGAGTCCGGCGGCACGGCTGAGGTCGTCGACGTCGACGTCGAGCTCTCCGAGTGGTCGACCAAGGCGAAGCTGGTCCAGCGCGGCGAGCAGCGCGGCGCCGACGTCAACATCGAGGACGCCGACATCCTCGTCGGCGGCGGCCGCGGCCTCGGCGCCAAAGAGGGCTTCGAGCTCTGCGAGCAGCTCGCCGAGTCGATGGGCGGCGCCGTCGCCGCGACCCGCGCGGTCGTCGACGCCGGCTGGTACCCCTACGCGGCCCAGATCGGCCAGACCGGGAAGACGGTGGCGCCGAAGCTGTACCTCGCCGCCGGCGTCTCCGGGGCGATCCAGCACAAGGTCGGGATGCAGAACTCGGAGAACATCCTTGCGATCAACAAGGACCCGAACGCCCCGATCTTCGAGTTCTCCGACCTCGGCGTGGTCGGCGATCTGCACAAGATCGTCCCCAAGCTGACCGAGGCGATCAAGGCGAAGAAGGGCTAGAGCGATGCCAGTAGCTCCGAGCGAGTTCCCGCCCCCGTTCGATTCGGCCGACGTCATCGTCGGCCCGACCGACCCGGAGGACGAGCGAATCGAGGTTGGCGTGGCGATCGTCGGCGGCGGCCCCGCCGGCCTCGCCTGCGCCAACAAACTGATGCAGCTCCTCGAGGACGAGCCGGAGCTACTGGAGAAGCTGGGCGAAGTCCCGGTCGCGGTGATCGAGAAGGGCAAAGTCGCCGGCGCGCACCTGCTCTCCGGCGCCAACGTCGACCCCTCGGCGCTGGAACGGCTCTTCCCCGACCTGCCGCCGGCGGAGTGGCCGCCGGTCTACCAGGAGGTGACGAAGGACGCGACGTACTTCCTCACCAAGAGCAAAGCCTTCCCGCTGAAGCCGCCGCCGCCCAACTTCCGCAAAGAGGGGACCTACACGATGTCGGTCTCCAAACTCGGCCGCTTCCTAGCCGAGAAAGCCGAAGAGGCCGGCGTCTACATCCTCACCGAGACCGCCGCGACCCAGCTGCTGGTCGAGGACCGGATCGTCAAGGGCGTGCGCTCGGGCGACCGCGGTCGCGGCAAGGAAGGCGAAGAGCTCGGCAACTTCGAGCCCGGCTCCGACGTCGTCGCCAAGGCGACGGTCCTGGCCGAGGGCACGATCGGCCACCTCACCTACGCCGCGATGGACTACTTCAACCTCCGCGAGGGCTCCGACCCGCAGGTCTGGGAGCTCGGGGTGAAGGAGATCTGGGAGGTGCCGAAGCCGCTCGACCGGGTCATCCACACGCTCGGCTGGCCGCTGCGCTGGAGCCCGCGGTTCAAGGAGGCGGGCGGCAGCTTCATCTACCCGATGGGCGAGGACAAGGTCTGCTTCGGCCTCGTCGTCGGCCTCGACACCACCGACGCCACCTTCTCCGTCCACGACGCCCTGCAGGAGTTCAAGACCCACCCCTTCATCAAGAAGATCATCGAGGGCGGCAAGCGGGTCGGCTGGGGCGCGAAGACGATCCCCTCGGGCGGCTACTGGGCGCTGCCGCAGCGCTTCTCGGTCCCCGGGATGCTGATGGCCGGCGACGCCGCCGGGATGGTCAACATCGCCGAACTCGCCGGCGTCCACTACGCGATGCACGCCGGGATGTACGCGGCGGAAGCGATCGTCGAGTCGCTGAAGAAGGACATCGACTCGGTCAACTTCGAAAGCTACGACGAGAAGATCCGTGGCTCGGTGATCGAGAAGGACCTCTACCGCTCGCGCAACATGAAGCAGCCGCTGACCAAGGGGCTGATCTTCGGCGGCATGATGGGCTCGGCCATGGTCGCGACCAAAGGCGCCTTCCCCGGCGGCCACTGGAAGATCGAGGACAACGCCGAGATCCCGGTCTTCGAGGGCAAGGCGGCGGACAGCTACCCGCAGCCCGACAACGAGCTGACCTTCAACAAGCTCGACTCGGTCTTCCTCTCCGGCAACGCCACCCGCGACGACGCCCCCAACCACGTCCGCATCCAGACCCACGTTCCGCGCGAGGTCGCCCAGACCTGGGTCTCGATGTGCCCGGCCCAGGTCTACGAGATCCCCGAGGACCAGCTGGAAAGCGGCGCCGCCGAGGTTGACGTCCACGTCACCGCCTCCAACTGCGTCCAGTGCGGCGCGATCACCGCCAAGGGCGGCCGCCTGACGCTGCCCGAGGGCGGCGACGGCCCGCTGTACCAAGAGACCTGAGCAAGCCGTTGCACTAACGGCACGATCCGCGCGCCACGTGCGCGGATCGGCCGCCTAGGGTCGCGATGTGGTTCTCGCGACCCTGATGACCTATGCGGCAAGCGCCTCCGGGCTGATCGCGGCCGCGATTGCGATCGGCGGATTTCTGGCTCATCGGCGCCCGGCGCTTGCGGGCGCCGATGAGCAACGCCTCAAAACGGCGACGGTGAGAGGTGGTCTCTGGGGCGGCGCGGCCGCGGTGCTTATAATGGTTTTGTCTGCAGCAATCGACTAGGAACGAATCGAGATGAGCGAAGGCAAGGCAGTGACTTTGGCCGGGATCGGCACGGTGGTGCTCAGCGCCGGATCGTGGCTTGCGGTTGTATTGCTAAGTGGCGACGGCGAACTCGCCGCCGCGGCGATGCTGATTGGCCTCGGAATCGGGGTCGATCAGATGTCGCGAATCGGCATGCGCTACGACCGCCGCTGAGACCTACAGCGCTTCGGCTTCCTCCGTCTGCAGCAGCGCCGCGCCGTCGAAGATCTGCGAGGCGCGGGGGGCGGTGGGGGTGAGCTCGAGGGTGCTGCGGCGTTTGGGGGCCGCGATTACCGTCCACTCGTCGCAGCCGGCGAAGGCCTCGTCGAGGCGCTGGGCCATGGTGCTGCGGGGCCGGTGCTGGTCGAAGATGTGCTGGGCCATGCTCTTCGTCCTCCTGTAGGGGTTGAGAAAGATTCCCCCGTCCGTCGGACGAAAAATATGCTCTTTGCGATTGTTTGGGAACGCTTGTTCGTTCAGGCGCTCAGGACGAAGCCGCAAACTCGGCGATCTCGTCGGCCACCCGAACCGGTTGATCCAGCGGAACGAAGGTAGTCGCATCCGCGATCGGCACCACCTCGGCGTTGCTGACTTCGCTCGCGAGCCGTTCCGCGTAGGAGATCGGGAAGAGCTTGTCGTCGGGAGCCCAGACCAGGCGAACGGGCAGCTGGGATTCGCTCAGCTTCTGCGCCGCCTCAAGGGTGTAGCGCTTGTTCATCCCCGCGGTGACCTTGGCGGCATCTCGCCTGATCGCCGAGCTGCGCTTGTTCGGCTCCATCCAAGAGGCGATCAGCTCGTCCGGGATCTTGGTCTTGGCGAAGGAGGAGAAGGCATGCCGCGCCAGGGCTTCGATCCGGAAGGGGAGCGAGAGGGCCAGCATGCCGCCGGGGATCTTCGCCAGCGGCGGCATCGCCTTGAAGATCCCGGGCGGGAAGTTCTCGTGGGTGTCGCAGTTGGTCAGGACCAGCCGGCCGATCCGGTCGGGGTACGTCGTCGCCAGCACCTGCGAGATCGCGCCGCCGGAGTCGTTGCCGACGATGGTCACGTCCTCCAGCTCGAGCTTGGTGAGGAAGTCGGAGATCAGCCGCGCCAGGCCGGGGGGCGAGAGGTCGGCGTCGGGGTTCATCGGGACCTGGTGGGCGGCCAGCGGCCAGTCCGGCGCGATGCAGCGGAAGCGATCGGAGAGAGAGTCGACGACACCGTCCCAGAGCCGGTGGTCGACCAGGTAGCCGTGAACGAAGACGACCGGCTTGCCCTGGCCCGCCTCGCGGTAGCGGATCGTCCCCTGGGGAAGTTGGATTTCCTTTTGCTGCTCCGTCACGATGCCTCCTTTGGCTGGGTCTCCGCCCTAACATACATACAGCATGCATGTAAGTCCAGAACCTGAAGAACCCGACAGGCGCCGCACCCAGGCGGAGCGCACGCAGGCCACCCGCGAGGCCCTGATCGCCGCCGCCCGCGGCCTCTTCACCGAGCGCGGCTACGAGAACGTCGGGACCGAGGAGATCGTGCAGGCCGCCGGCGTCACCCGCGGCGCTCTGTACCACCAGTTCGGGGACAAGGCCAGCCTGCTGGAGGCCGTCTACGAACGGATCGAGGCGGAATCGACCGAGCGGGTCGCCCGCATCGTCCTCGGCTCCGAGCTGCACAGCCCGCTGGAGGCGATGAAGGCGGGGGTCGAATCCTTCCTCGACGAGTGCGCGAAACCGGAGCTGCGCCAGATCGCCCTCCACGACGCGCCGGCGGTGCTGGGATGGGAGCGCTGGCGCGAGATCGGCGCCGCCAACGGCCTCGGCCTGATCGAGGCCAGCCTGGCGGCGGCGATCGAGGCGGGGGAGATCCGCGAGCTGCCGGTGAGGCCACTCGCCCACCTGCTGATCGGAGCCCTCGACGAGGCGGCGATGCTGCTGGCGCGCGACGACCGCCCGCAGAGCCGGGCGGAGGTGACGGAAGTTCTAGTGGCTCTGCTCGAGAGCTTCGCGGTCGAACCCCGTTAGCGGGCCGGCGAGCCGCCGGGACTCCTTCTGCGCGTACATCCTCACGTCGGCGAGTCGCATCGCTTCGGCGGGGGAGTCCGCCTCCTCGGGGATCGAGGCGACGCCCCAGGCGGCGCTGAGGTCGAAGCCGCTCCCGCGCGAGGTGAGCGCTTCGGCGCTGCGAACCGCCAGCGCGTCGCGCTCGTCGAACCCTCGGTCCGTTAGACCCCCATCCGCCAGCACCACGAACTCGTCGCCGCCGAGCCGGTACGCCGTCCCCTCCGCCGCCACCGCCGCCTGGAGCCGTTTGCCCAGCAGCCCCAGCATCTTGTCGCCGGCTGGGTGGCCGAAGGTGTCGTTGTAGCGCTTGAAGCCGTTGAGGTCGAGCAGGATCAGGGTCAGCGGCTCAGGGAAGGTCCTGTGCTCGCGCTGCTCGAGGTCCATCCGCAGCCCTGCTTGGCTGCCGAGACCGGTCAGTCGGTCGGTCCGGACCTGCTCGAGCAGGCGCTTGTTCTCGCGCAGGCTGAGCGCGAGCCTGCCGATCACCGCCAGCATCGTCGTCGACCAGAGCGCCGTGGTCAGGGTGGTGGCGTGGTCGAAGTGCTGGATCACGACGAGGCCGATCATCGCCACCGCGACGATCCCCGGCACGACCATCTCCCGCCAGCCGTCGAAGCGCGCCTCCGGGTGAATCCGGGCCGCTTCCGGCTGCCAGGCCTCGGCGCCGATGAAGAGGGCTGAGATCACGTAGAGCGGTTCGACCCAGTCGCCGCCCGGGATCGTGGCTTCGTAGGACTGCAGGGTGAAGGCGACGTCGGCCACCGCCATCGTCGCCAGGCCGCCCAGCAGCAGGGTCCAGGTCCGCCCGGGCCGCCAGCGGGTGAGGGCGATCACGCCGACGACGAGGGAGATGAGAACGACGTCTCCGAAGGGGTAGGCGAGGGTGGTCGCGACTTCGATCGCCGAGCCTTCGGTCCGGTCGGCGACGAACTCGAAGATGAGGGCGGCGCCGAGGGCCCCGGTCCCGAGCGCGGCGATCGTCCCGTCCATCCAGAGCCGGGGATCGAGCTCGCGGGCGCGGGCGCGGACCAGCAGGTAGAGGCCGAGCACGGCGAGCGGGTAGAAGGCGAGGTAGCCGATGTCGGCGGGGGAGGGATAAGGAGCGTTGGGGTTGCCTTCGATGTACGCGGTCCACCAGATCTCGCCGGCCGCCCAGGCGAAGATGGAGGCGGAGATCGCGATCCAGGCGGCGCGCTCCGGGCCCCCTCGCAGGGCCCTGGTCAGGCAGGCGAGGCCGGCGGCGACGACCACCGTGTCGTAGACGACGCCGTTGATCGCGAAGTCGAGATCGGAGCCGCCGATTCCCGCCCAGGCATGGAGGATGACCAGGGCCGCGCCGCCGAGCAGAGCCACTCCGAGAATCTTTTGCACAGGGACCTATCGGCAATGCTTGCGCGGTTCTCTAGACTCTGTGGAGATGAAGGCAGAGATCCACCCCAATTACACGCTTGCCAACGTGCATTGCTCGTGCGGCAACCAGTTCTACACGCGGTCGACGAAAGAGGACTTGCATGTAGAGCTCTGCTCCGAGTGCCACCCCTTTTACACGGGCAAGCAGAAGCTGGTCGAC
Source organism: Solirubrobacterales bacterium (assembly GCA_035765335.1). Lineage (GTDB taxonomy): Bacteria > Actinomycetota > Thermoleophilia > Solirubrobacterales > 70-9 > VAYN01. The sequence goes on along the minus strand of DASTXV010000023.1, from coordinate 29,273 downwards.
ACCGGTGGCCGCGTCGAGCGCTTCCAGCGCCGCGCCGCCAAGCACAGGGCTGGGAAGTAGCCCGTGAGCCCGCCGGAGGGCTCGGCACAGGCACCTCACACCACCTCCTCCAGTAACGGAGGGGACCCCCTGCGCATGCCCGACGGGGCGCTCGTCGCCAAGCGCGACGCCCCCGTCGGCGGCCAGGCGGTGCTGGAGGGCGTGATGATGCGCGGCATCTCCGTCTGGGCGGTGGCGGTCCGCACCCCGGAGGGCCAGATCGACGTCTCCTCCGAGCCGCTCGTCCCCTGGGCGCAGCGGCACCGGATCTGGCGCCTGCCGGTCATCCGCGGCGTCGTCGCCCTCGGCGAGTCGCTGAAGATCGGCTTCAAGGCGCTGGCGATCTCCGCCAACGCCCAGCTCGAGGAGGACGAGGACGGCAAGCAGGAAGAAATCGGCGGCTGGCTCTGGGGGCTGACGATCGTCTTCTCGATGGCGCTGGCGATCGGCCTCTTCTTCGTCATCCCGGTCGGGCTCACCAGCCTGATCAAGGACCAGCTCGGCTCGGCCCTGCTCTTCTGGCTGGTCGAGGGCGTCCTCCGCACCGCGATCTTCATCGGCTACATCCTCGCGATCAGCAAAATGCCGGACTTACGCCGGGTCTTCGAGTACCACGGGGCCGAGCACAAGACGATCTCCTGTTACGAGGCCGAAGACGAATTGGTGCCAGCGCGGGCGAAGCTCTACTCGCGCCTGCACCCGCGCTGCGGGACCAGCTTCCTGCTGATCGTGATGGTGCTGGCGATCTTCGTCTTCGCCCCGATCGGGCTGCCGGAGTGGTACTGGCTGCTGCTCTCGCGCATCCTCGGCATCCCGCTGATCGCCGGCCTCTCCTACGAGGTGATCAAGTGGGCCGGCAAGAACCGGCGCAAACGCTGGGTGCGGGCGGTCATGTGGCCGGGCCTGATGCTGCAGAACCTGACCACCCGCGAGCCTGACGAAGAGCAGCTCGCGGTGGCTATCGCCTCGCTCAACGCGGTGCTGGCGCGCGAGAACCCCGAGGACGCGGCGAAGAAGCCGGCGATCGAGATCGTCGCGTAGCGGCTCCGTTCTAGTCTTCGGGCGATGATCGAACAGCTCGTCGAGCAGATAGAAGCGCGCTTCGCGGAGCTCGAGGCGCAGATGTCGGACCCGGAGGTGATCTCCGACCGGGCCCGCTACGCCGAGGTCGGGCGCGAATACCGCGAACTGCAGCCCGCCCACGAGCTGGCGGGGCGGTGGCGGATGCTCCGCGACGACCTCGAGGGCGCGCGCGAGCTGCTGGCCGAGGGCGAGGACGAGGAACTGCGGCGGGTGGTCGAGGAGGCCCCTGCGCAGCTGGAGGTGCTGGAAGAGGAGATCCGCCTGGCGATGGTCGAGCGCGACCCCAACGACGCCAAGAACGTGATCGTCGAGATCCGCGCCGGGACCGGCGGCGACGAGGCGGCGCTCTTCGCCGGGGACCTGTTCAAGATGCTGACCCGCTACGCCGACGAGCGCGGCTTCTCGACCGAAGCGCTCTCGCAGTCGGCTTCGGAGGCGGGCGGGTTCAAGGAGGTCACCTTCGAGGTCAAGGGCGAGGGCGCCTACTCGGTCTTCAAGTTCGAGGGCGGGACCCACCGCGTCCAGCGCGTGCCCGAGACCGAGTCGCAGGGGCGGATCCACACCTCGACCGCGACGATCGCCGTCCTCCCCGAGGTTGAGGACGTGGAGGTGCAGATCGACCAGAACGACCTCCAGATCGACGTCTACCGCTCCTCCGGCCCCGGCGGCCAGTCGGTCAACACCACCGACTCGGCGGTGCGGATCACCCACAAGCCGACCGGGATCGTCGTCTCGATGCAGGACGAGAAGTCCCAGCTGCAGAACCGGGAGCGGGCGATGCGGGTGCTGCGGGCGCGGCTGTACGAGCGCGAGCTGGCCGAGCAGCAGGCGAAGATCGCCTCCGAGCGCAAGGCCCAGGTCGGCAGCGGCGAGCGCTCGGAGAAGATCCGCACCTACAACTTCCCCCAGGGGCGCGTCACCGATCACCGGATCAAGCTGACCTCGCACAACCTCGAGGGCGTGCTGGCGGGTCAGCTCGGCGAGTTCACCGACGCGCTGTCCGCCGAGGAGAAGCGGCAGCGCCTCGAGGCCGCCGCCTCCGCCGCCTGAGCCCGTGACCACGATGGCCGGCGCAAGGGCGGGCGAGGCGCTGGAAGCGGCGGTAGACGCCCTGCGCGCGGCCGGGGTCGAAGACCCGCGACTCGATGCGGAACTGCTGTTGGCGGAGGCGACGGGTTGGAGCCGCGCCGAATTGGTGACCGGTTTTGCCAGCGAAATACCTCCGGCCGGGGCGCGACGCTTCGGCGAGCTGGTGCGGCGGCGCCTGCGGCGCGAGCCGGTCGCCTACATCCTCGGCCGCAAAGGCTTCCGCAACATCGAGCTGGCGGTGGACCGGCGGGTGCTGATCCCGCGGCCGGAGACCGAGCTGCTGGTCGAGCTGGCGCTGGAGGTGGGGCCGGCGGGCGTGCTCGACGTCGGCACCGGCTCCGGCGCGATCGCCCTGGCGGTCGCCGACGAGCTGCCGGGCTGCGAGGTGACCGCGACCGACGCCTCCGCCGCGGCCCTGGAGGTGGCGCGGGCGAACGCGCGGCGCCTCGGCCTGGAGGACCGCGTCCGCTTCCTCGAAGGCACCCTGCCCGAGGAGGGGAGCTTCGACCTCGTCCTCGCCAACCTCCCCTACGTCGCCGAGCGCGACTGGCCCACGCTCCAGCCCGAGGTCACCCAGTGGGAGCCGCCCGAGGCGATTCTCGCCGGCCCCGACGGCCTCGACGCCTACCGCTTTTTTCTCCCCGAGTGTGGTCGAGCTTTGGCCTCTTATGGAGGCCTAACCTCAACCACGCTTGCCGTCGAGGTGGGGGAGGGGCAGGGGCCGGCGGTGGCGGCGCTGATGCGCGAGGCGGGGTTCGGCGAGGTCGAGACGCGGTGCGACCTGGCGGGGATCGAGCGCGTCGTCGTCGGCCGCGCGGGTAGGGAGGCGACGTGACCGAGATCGTCCGGCTGCAGAGCGGGGAGGCGCAGGTGGCGCGCAAGGCGCTGGAACGCTGCGTCTCCGGCGGCGGCGTCGCCGTCTTTCCCTCCGACGGCCTCTACGGGCTCGCCTGCGACCCGCTCGACGCGGGGGCGATCGCCAAGATCCACCGCCTGAAGGGGCGGGACGACGGCAAACCCTCGGCGGTCATGTACTTCTCGCCGCTGGCGATCCGGGAGCTCGTCTCCGGGCTCGGCCCGCGCACCAAGGCCGCCGTCAGCGCCCTGCTGCCGGGACCGGCCACGCTGGTCATCGCCAACCCGCAGCGGCGCTACCCGCTGGCTTGCCGGCAGGACCCCGAACGGCTCGGCATCCGCCTCATCGGCGGGCCGCTGGCGGGGACGATGTCTCCGGTCTTCCAGACCTCGGCCAACCTCAGCGGCGAGCCGGCGCCGGCTCGCTTCGAGGACGTCCCCGACTCGATCGTCGCCGGGGCGGACCTGGCGATCGACGGCGGCGAGCTGCCCGGGCTTCCCTCCACCGTGGTGGACATCACCGCGATCGACGACGACGGCTCCTGGCGGGTGCTGCGCGACGGCGCCCTCTCGCCAGGCGATCTGGCCAGCAAGCTGGCCTCGGTCGGCCTCGGCTAGCACGAACCTCAGTGTTTTTGCGAATACTCGACGGAAGTCTTAGGTTCTCCCCCACTGTCATCGACCTTGCGGGAGGTTCTCGGTGTCCCTTGATCTCGGCGGCCCGGCGATCGAAATCGCGATCGCGCTTGCCTTCGTCTTCTTTCTCCTCAGCCTCGTCTCCTCGCACTTGACGGAGTGGCTTGCCGGACTCCTCAATCTCCGGGCGAGAACCCTGAGGAAGGGGCTCGAGGGGATGCTGGGGGACGGCGAGGTGGTGAAGCAACTGTTCAAGCATCCGCTGGTGAGGACGGACCTCCAGCCCGATCGCCGGCGGGATCCGTCTTACATAGCGCCGCGGAACTTCGCCCTCGCTCTGCGCAATGTGGTGGAGGCCCCCTCGCAGGGGGAGCAGCCGAAGGTGGAGGTCGACGACGAAGAGCGGCCGGTCAGCGACGCCCTCGCGACCCAGCTCCAGGTCCTCCCCGGCGGCGACGCCCTGCCCGGGGTCACCGAGCTCGAAAGGTGGTTTGACGAGTCGATGGACCGGGTCAGCGGCTGGTACAAGCGCAAATCCCAGCTTGTGACCATCGCGGTCGCGGTGGCGCTCGTCCTCCTTCTCAACGTCAGCACCCTGCGCATCGCCGAGCAGCTCTCGGCCGAACCGAAGGTCCTGGCGAACGTGGTTGCCAAGGCGGAAGCCGCTGCCGAGGAGGAGGGCCCGGGCGACGGGACCGCCGGCATGCAGAAGGCCGGGGAAGAAGCCGAGGCCGCCGTCGACGACCTCTCCTCGCTGAGCCTGCCGGTCTTCTGGGCGGAGGAGAAGAACCGGCCGAGCTCCGGGGAAGAGTGGCTGATCGCGATCGCCGGCTGGCTGATCTCCATCGCCGCGATCTCGCTTGGAGCGCCGTTCTGGTTCGACGCCCTCAACAAGCTCTCCAACCTGAGGATGGCGGGGAAGAAGCCGGAAGAAAAAGCGGCTGCGTAGAGGCGGCTCAGCAGCCCGGCTCGCCGCGGTAGGGCAGGCGGACCAGGCGCTGGGACACGTTGTCGCTCTCGTTCGACTCGAAGAGGTTTTCCCTCGGGTCGACGGTCATCCGGTAGGCGAAGCAGCCCCGCAGGCCGGCGACGTCGATCCACTGCTGGTGGTAGGCGGCGGGGTAGATGTCCGACCAGCCGACCGAGGTTCCCAGCGCGACCCGCTTGCGGAACGGGTCCTGGTTGCAGCCCGGGTAGACCCGCCCCGCGGGCGAGCGGCGGCTGGCCTGGGTGCGGGTGAGGTCGCGCAGGCAGTAGTTGAGCTTGGGGCTGGTGCGGACGACGTCGCCGAGCGAGCCGTCCGGACGCACCCTGATCAGCTCGAACTTCGCCAGCTGGTGGACCTTCCAGTAGGAGCCGCCGAAGTAGGTGCCGACGTAGGTGAAGCGCAGCTTGGCGCCACTGGGAATGGTGATGTGGCCGCCGCCCTTCTTGTAGATGCGCTGGTTGGTCTTCATGCTGCGGGGGCCGTCGCGGCGGCCGCGCAGCTCCATCGGCCCGAGGCCGCGGCTCTGCACGTCGCTGGTCGCCCGCAGCAGCACCTGCCCGTCCACGTGCTGGGGGTAGATCTCGCTCGGCGGGGCGATCTTCAGGTTGGGGCAGAGGAGGAACCGCGCCTCGGCGCCTTCGCAGGGGTTCTCGACCGCCGCGGGGGCGGCGGAAGAAAGCGCCAGGGTGAGCATCAGCGCCAGTGGAGCGAGGAACGAACGGGCTCTCACCGGCGCCAGAATATCCAGGCCCGTTGCTATCGTCGGCAACCATCGCCGATCTTCCCGAAAACTTCCAAAACGCCCCTCTGGCCGAGGTCGATCCCGAGATCGCCGCCGTCCTCGACGCCGAGCTGAGGCGCCAGCAGCGGACGCTGGAGATGATCGCCTCGGAGAACTTCGTCCCGCAGGCGGTGCTGGAGGCGGTCGGCTCGGTGCTTACCAACAAGTACGCCGAGGGCTACCCCGGCCGCCGCTACTACGGCGGCTGCGAGGAGGTTGACGTCGCCGAGCAGCTGGCGATCGACCGGGCTAAGAATCTGTTCGGCGCCGACCACGCCAACGTCCAGCCGCACGCCGGCGCCCAGGCCAACAACGCCGTCTACATGGCCCTGCTCGAACCCGGCGACACCTTCCTCGGCCTCGCCCTCGATCACGGCGGCCACCTCAGCCACGGGATGAAGATCAACGTCAGCGGCAAGCTCTACAACCCGGTCCCCTACCACGTCGGCCGCGAGGACTTCCTCGTCGACATGGAGGAGGTCGAGCGCCTCGCGCAGGAGCACAAGCCGGCGCTGATCGTCGCCGGCTGGTCCGCCTACCCGCGCCAGCTCGACTTCGCCGCCTTCCGCGAGATCGCCGACTCGGTCGGGGCGAAGCTGATGGTCGACATGGCCCACTTCGCCGGCCTCGTCGCCGCCGGCGAGCACCCCAACCCGGTCGAGCACGCCGACGTCGTCACGACGACGATCCACAAGACCCTCGCCGGCCCCCGCAGCGGCATGATCCTCTGCCGCGAGGAGCACGCGAAAGCGATCGACAAAGCGGTCTTCCCCGGCCAGCAGGGCGGGCCGCTGATGCACACGGTCGCGGCCAAGGCGGTCGCCCTCCACATCGCCGCCAGCGAGCAGTTCGCCCAGCGGCAGCGGCAGACGATCGCCAACGCGCAGGCGTTCGCGGCGGGGCTGGAAGCCGGCGGCGTGCCGGTGATCACCGGCGGCACCGACGTCCACCTAGTCCTCGTCGACCTCACCCCGACCGGCCTCGACGGCCAGACCGGGGAGGACCGGCTCGACGAGGTCGGGATCACCGTCAACCGCAACGCGATCCCCTTCGACCCGCGGCCGCCGATGAACCCCTCGGGCCTGCGGATCGGCACCCCGGCGCTGACGACGCGCGGCATGGGGGAGGAGGAGATGGCCGAGATCGCCGCGGTGATCGTCGCCGCCCTCGGCCCCGACTTCGAGTCCTCGAAGGAGGAGCTCTCCGCCCGCACCGCCGCCCTGATGGTCCGCTTCCCGCTCTACGCCGAGCTGGCCACGGCGACCGCGTAACGGGATATCAAGGATCGATCGCCAAAGCGGCGGCTTTGCTGAGCCGGTTCGCGAGGAAGCCCCCGGCAGCGCCGCCGACCGGTCCCACGAGTCCCCCGAGGGTCCCGCCGCCGATCGTCGCGCCCCCGACGACGATCCACTTCACCGCCGCCCTGCCGATCGTCTCGGCGTTGATCGACGCGGGTATGTCGTCACGAGGGATGACTTCGGCAATGAGGTTGATTCCGGTGCGTTTACCGAATTCGAGAATCGCTGCTCCGGCGTCGCGAAACGCCTCGACCGGAAGTCGAAGCTTCGACGTAAGCCAGGAGTTCGACTGCAGGTAGGCCCACTCGTCGGCCCAGATGACGGCGCCCGGCCGGCCGCTGTCGATCAGGTTCATCTGCACCTGATACGCATCGTCCTCGAGTCGGACCTCGTGATGGTCGAAGCGACGAAGATCGGCGACCCCTTCGCCGCGCAGTCTCTCCACCCGTTCCCAGAGTCCATCCCGATCCTCGGGTGCGACGAATTCGTCCGCCTCGACATCGAACCGTCCCTCCAGCCATTCTCCGAACCAGTTCGAGATGACTACCTCCACCCCGAGGTCTTGGTTCAGCGCGACCCACTCCATCCCGTCGGGTGCGAGCAGGGTCGAGGGGTCGACCATAAGGGACTGCTCAGTTCCCAAATGAAACCCGATCATTATCGCGAGTGTATCCGGGTTCGGCCCGATGAGTGATCTATGGTCGCGTCGATGAGGATCTGGGTCGACATGAGCGCGCCGGCGCACGTGCTGGTGCTGCGCCCGATCATCGAGCGGCTGGAAGCCGAAGGGCACACGGTCGAGGTCACCTCCCGCGACTACGCCCAGACCCAGCAGCTGCTCGAGCTGCACGGGATGGAGCACACCCCGATCGGCCGCCACGGCGGCGCCTCGCGCCTGCGCAAGGCAGCCAGCCTCGCCGCCCGCAGCAGCGGCATGCTGCGGTTCGGCCGCGGCCGCGAATTCGACCTCGCGCTCGCCCACGGCTCCAACGACCTCGCCCTCGCCGCCAAGGCCCTCGGCATCCCCGAGGCCAACATGCACGACTACGAGTACGCGGTCACCCAGCACCGGATCGGCTGCCGCCTGGCGAAGCGGGTGATGTTCCCGGACTCGGTGCCGCTGGAGCGGCTGCGCCGCTTCGGGGTCACCCCGGACAAGTACTTCCCCTATCCGGGCCTGAAGGAGGAGTACTACCTCTACGACTTCGAGCCGGACCAGGAGGCGCTGCGCCGCCTCGGCGTCGACGAGAAGCGGGTCGTCGTGATCGTCCGCCCGCCGCCCGACGTCTCCCTCTACCACCGCAAGTCGAACCCACTCTTCCCCAAGGTCCTCGACCGGCTCGGGCGCGACGGCGACGTGCACGCGGTGGTGCTGCCGCGGACCCAGGCGCAGCGCGAGTTCATCACCCAGCTGGGGCTGCCCTCGGTGATCGTCCCCGAGGGCGCGGTCGAGGCCCAGAGCCTGGTCGCCCTCGCCGACCTCGTCCTCTCCGCCGGCGGCACGATGAACCGCGAGGCCGCCGCCCTCGGCACCCCCGTATACACCACCTACGGGGGCCGCCTCGGCGGCGTCGACGAAGCCCTGATCCGGTCGGGCCGGCTGCGGCCGCTGACCGACCCCCGGGCTCTGGAGCTGCGCAAGCGCACCGCCGAGGCGACCCCCACCCGGCGCGATCCGTCCTATCTGGTCGAGACCATTCTCGGTACCGTCGGAGCCTCACCATTGCGCGAAGAGCCTCATCCCGTAACGCCTTCCTGAGCGAGCTGCCCGAGCCCGAGCCCGGCCTCGAAGAACTCGTCGCGCCCGCGGCCGAAGGCGACCCGCGGCCGATCGACCCGGTCCTGCGGGCGCTCGACATCCTCATCTCCGCCTCGATCCTGCTCGTCCTCTCGCCCCTGCTGGCGCTGATCGCGCTGGCGATCGCGCTCGACTCCGGCCGCCCGGTCCTCTACCGCGGCGCCCGCGTCGGCAAAGCCGGCCACCTCTTCTGGATGTACAAGTTCCGCACCCTGAAGCCGGACGCCGAGACCCGGCTCGGCCCCTTCTACGGCGAGGAGCTGACCCGCCGCACCGAGGAAGAGCGGACCCGGATCGGTGGCTTCCTCCGCAAGACCCACCTGGACGAGGTGCCGCAGCTGTGGAACGTGCTGCGCGGCGACATGGCGATCGTCGGCCCGCGCCCGATCCGCCCGACTTTCTACGCCGAGCTCTGCCGCGAGATCCCCCAGTACTGGCAGCGCCTCGTCGTCCGCCCCGGGGTCACCGGCTTCGCCCAGACCCGGATCACCCGCGAGGAGTCCTGGGCCGACAAGCTCGCCCACGACATGGAGTACATCGCCGACCGCTCGGTCCCCCTCTACTTCCAGGTGCTGCTGGCGACGGTCGCCAAGGTCTTCGGCCGCGGCCCCGCGGTCACCCCTCCACCCGAGCCCTAAGCCGCTTCGCCACCCGCCGCGGCTGCGAGACTGCCGCCCATGTGCGGTATCTGCGGCGTCGTCGCGAGCGACCGAGAGCGGGGCCCCGACCTGGAGGCGGTGGCGCGGATGAGCGGCCGGATCGTCCACCGGGGACCCGACGACGACGGGCTCTTCCACGAGGGTGGCGTCGCCCTGGCGGCGCGGCGACTCTCGATCATCGACCTCGACGGCGGCCACCAGCCGATCGAGAACGAGGACGGTTCCTGTGTCGTCGTCCAGAACGGCGAGATCTACAACTACCGCGAGCTGAAGCGCGAGCTCGAGGCGCGCGGCCACCGCTTCGCCACCGACTGCGACACCGAGGTCCTCGTCCACCTCTACGAGGAGCACGGCGACGAGTTCGTCGAGCGGCTGCGGGGGATGTTCGCGCTCGCCCTCTGGGACAAGCGGCGCCGGCGCCTGCTGCTGGCCCGCGACCGCTTCGGGATCAAGCCGCTCTACTACCGCGAGGCCGGCGGCGGCCTCTCCTTCGCCTCCGAGCTGAAGGCGATGCTGGAGCAGCCCGGCTTCTCGCGCCAGATCGACCCCAAGGCCGTCGCCGCCTACCTCGCCTTCAACTCGATCCCGGCGCCGCTGACGATCTTCGCCGAGGCGCGCAAGCTGCCCCCGGGGCACCTGCTGAGCTGGGAGGGGGGAGAGGTGAGGCAGCGCCGCTACGCCCGCCCGGGCCCGGTCCCCAGCGACGAGCTGCGCCGCGAGTCCGCCGCCGAGCTCGCCGCCGAGCTGCGCGAGGTGCTCGACGACAGCGTCCGCGCCCATCTCGTCGCCGACGTGCCCGTAGGCGTCCTCCTCTCCGGCGGCGTCGACTCGGGGGCGCTCGCCGCCCTCGCAAGCGCCCACTCCGGCGAACCGCTGCGGACCTTCTCGATCGGCTTCGAGGAGGCGGGCTTCAACGAGCTCTCGCGGGCGCGCCTGGTCGCCGAGCGCTACGGCACCGACCACCACGAGCTGGTCGTCCGGCCCGACGCGGTCGAGCTGCTGCCGAAGCTGGTCGAGGCCTTCGACGAGCCCTTCGGCGACTCCTCGGCGCTGCCGACCTATCTCGTTTCACAGCTCGCCTCCGAACACGTCAAGACGGCGATGTCAGGCGAGGGCGGCGACGAGCTCTTCGGCGGCTACTACACCTACGTCGCCGACCTCCTCGCCCGCCGCGTCGGCCGCCTCGCCCCGCTTGCCCGGCCCCTGGCCGAGGCGCTGCCGAGCCGGACCGACCGCGTCGGCTTCGATTACAAAGCCAAGCGCTTCGCCCGCGCCGCGGCGTTGCCGCCGCTGGAGCGCCACCACGCCTGGAAGGAGATCTTCTCGCCGCAGGCGCGGGCCGAGCTGGCCGGGCCCGGAGCCTCGGGCTGGGACCCGGTCGACCTCTACCGCGCCCGCTACGCGGAGACCGCCGGCGCCGAGCCGCTGGCGCGGATGCAGGACGTCGACCTCGGCATCTACCTGGTCGACGACCTGCTGGTCAAGACCGACCGCCTCAGCATGGCCCACTCGCTGGAGCTGCGGGTTCCCTTCCTCGACCCCAAGGTGGCCGACTTCGCCTTCTCGCTGCCGACCCGCCACAAAGTCCGCGGCTTCGCCAAGAAGCGCCTCCTGCGAGCGGCGCTGGAGCCGCTGCTGCCGAAGGAGATCGTCCACGGCCGCAAGCAGGGCTTCTCGATCCCGATCGCCGCCTGGCTGCGGGGGCCGCTGGAGCCCTTCGCCCGCGAGACGCTGGCGCCGAGCGCGCTCGCGCGCCAAGGTCTGCTCGACCCGTCCGCCGTCACCCCGCTGCTCGACCGCCACTGCGCCGGCCAGGAGGACCTCAGCCGGCAGATCTGGGGCCTGATGGCGCTTACCCTCTGGTTCGACCGCTATGCCAACTGACACGGACGCGCTCCTCGCCTTCCTGGTCGCCGCCCTCCTCGCCCTGGCGCTGGTGCCGCTGACGAGGTGGCTGGCGGTGCGGGTCGGCGCGATCGACTACCCCAACGAGCGCTCGCTGCACCAGGTGCCGACGCCGAAGCTGGGCGGCCTCGGGATCCTCGGAGGCGCCCTCGTCGCCGGCCTCGTCTGGCTCCCGAACGACACCGAAAGCCACGCGATCCTCTTCGGGGCGATCGCGATCGTCTGGGTCGGGGTCCTCGACGACGTCTTCGACCTGCCGGCGGCGGTGAAGCTGCTCGGCCAGGCGGTCGCCGTCGTCATCCCCGTCTCGGCCGGGGTGACCGTCGACAACTTCACCTTTCCCTTCTTCGGCCGGCTGACGCCGGGGACCGTCGACCTCCTCACCCTGCCCGGGGGAGGGGTAATCCACCTCGGCGACGTCCTCACCGTGCTCGGGATCATCGCCGTGATCAACGTGATCAACCTGATCGACGGCGTCGACGGCCTCGCCGCCGGCGTCGCCGTCATCTCCGGCGTCACCCTGGCGACGATCGCCCTCTCGCTCGACCGCACCGCCGCCGGCGTCCTCGCCGCCCTCACCGCCGGCGGCGCCCTCGGCTTCCTCCGCTGGGGGTTTCCCCCCGCCAGCGTCTTCATGGGCGACACCGGCTCCAACCTGCTCGGCTTCCTATTGGGGGCGGTGGCGGTGCAGGGAGCGCTGAAGACCAACGCCGTGATCGCCTTGTTCTTGCCGCTGATCATCCTCGCGGTGCCGATCCTCGACACCGGCTTCGTCGTCGCCAAGCGGCTCAAATACCGGCGGCCGATCTACAAAGCCGACCGCTGGCACTTCCACCACCGGATGGCCGACATCGGCTTCTCCCAGCGCCGCACCCTGCTCTACCTCTACGGCTGGACCTGCGTGATGGCGCTCCTGGCCCTGGCCCTGCGCTTCGTCCCCTACAGCGACGACCACGGCAACTTCGACCCGCTCTGGACGACGGTGATGGCCGTCTTCGGCCTGCTGGCGCTGGCCGCCAGCGTCTACCTGGTCGAGGTCCTGGAGATCCTCAAGCTGAGACAGACGCGCCTGCGCCAGCTGGTCACCCTCCGCCGCCAGGTTGGCGCCCCCGAGCCCGCACCGCAAGAAGTAGAGCGCGCCGTAGAAGAGGAGCTCGAAACCGGCTCTTTTCCCACCGTGGACCCAGAAACCGGCGAGTTCGAAGCGATCGAGAAATAGCGCTGGCGGTAGGGCGCGGTCGTGTACCCCTCCCTGGACACATCTCGCTATGGCTCGATGTTGAGTGTCCAGAGAGGGGCACACGACCGCGCTGCCACAGCTATTGCTCCCAGATGCCAGGCCCTGTAACCGTTGCCGCTTCCCTCGCAAGCAGTTTCAAGGTAGTGGCAACCCTCACGAAGTGGCTTCAGCAAGCCATTCCCGGGACCGTTTGGATATAGTCGCCGGTACGCCCGCTCCGCTTCGAGCCGGGCACGTTTCCCTCTTTTTCCTGTTTATGTCCCCTCCCAAATACGTCGACCTCCTGGCGCTGCTTGCCGCGCTCGCCGTCTTCCTGCTCGGCGGGTTTCCCATGCTCGGCTTCGCCGTGGCAGCGGGGGTTTGGCTCCTGCAGCGGGTGATCCAGGTGCTCGCCCAGCGCCGGATGAAGGCCGAGCTGGCCGCCGGCAACCGCCAGACCGCGATGGGCGTGGTCGCGGGGAGCACCCTCGGCCGCGTCTGGCTGATGGCGACCGCGGTGCTGCTGGTCGGCGTCGCCGAACGCGAGGCCGGCCTCTCCGCGGCGATCCTGCTGCTGGCGCTGTTCACCCTCTCCTTTGCCGCGCAGGGCATCGCGCACCTGCTCGACAACCCGCCCGAGGGTCAGGGGGCGGCGTAGAGATGGAGGCGGCAACGGCGCAGGCGCCGGGCGGCGCCCCGCAGGCCGACCCCCCCAAGTCGGGCGGGCTCAGCACCAAGGCCAAGTTCTTCATCGGCCTCGGCATCTACTTCGCGATCGCGATCCTGCTGCTGCTGATCTTCGGCAGCGAGGGCAAGAACGAAGCCTTCAAACCGCAGAACGAGTTCAAACTCGAACCGTGGGTCTCGATCGAACTCGCGGGAATCGACCTCAGCATCAACAAGGCGGTCCTCTACCTCGTCCTCGCCAGCGCCCTGACCATCTTCACGATGACCTGGATCGCGCGGCGGATGGTGCAGAAGCCGAACCGGGTGCAGACCGCGGTCGAGGTCGCCTACGACCTGACCAAGAACACGATCACCGGCGGCAGCCTCCACGGCGAGCTGGCGCGCAAGTGGTTCCCCTTCATCGCCGCTCTCTTCTTCTGGATCTGGTTCTCGAACATGCTCGGCTTCCTGCCGCTGCCGACCAACACCGAGCACCCGGTCGACGTCTTCGGACTCGAGGTCCCCGCCTTCGCGATCTACGCGGCCACCGCCAACATCGCCATCCCGCTCGTCCTCACCCTCGTCGTCTGGCTCAGCTACCACGTCGAGGGCATCCGCGCCAAGGGCCTCGGCCCCTACTTCAAGAGCTGGCTGCCCCCGGGCCTGGAGGACATGCACCCGATCGGCAAGGGCGCGATCTTCGTGATCGAGGTGATCTCCCACTTCGTGCGGCTGATCTCCCTCTCCGTCCGTCTTTTCGCCAACATCCTCGCCGGCCACCTGCTGCTGCTCTTCATGGGCGGCGGGCTGGCGGTCCTGCTGGGAATCGCGGCCCTCGGGGCGCTCACCTTCCCGCTCGCCTTCGCCTTCTTCATCTTCGAGGTCGGGCTGGTGGCGACCCTGCAGGCATTCATCTTCTCGACGCTTAGCGCTATCTACATCGGCGGAGCGACCTCCGCCTCTCACTGAAAAGGAGTCAAACTCGATGGATCTCACCGCACTACCGATCGCCGAGGTCACCGACGAAGGCGTGAAAAGCGCCGGCAAAGCGATCGCTCTCGGCGTTGGCGCCGGCCTTGGTTCGATCGGCGCCGGTATCGGCGTGGGCTTCATCTTCGGTAAGGAGATCGAGTCGGTCGCCCGCCAGCCGGAGATGAAAAGCGACCTGGAAAGCATCCGCTGGCTCGGCTTCGCGCTGACCGAGGCGGTCGCCTTCTACACCTTCATCTTCGGCCTGATCGCGTTCTTCCTCGCCTAAGTCGATGGAGCTGCTCGGCTACATAGTCCCGCTCGCCGCCGAGACGGCGGAGCACGGCGAGGAAGGCGGCAGCTTCCTGGTCAGCCCGGGCCTCGGCCTGATGATCTGGACGCTGGTCCTGTTTCTGATCACGATGTGGGTGTTGAGCAAGGTCGCCTTCCCGAAGATCCAGGAAGCGCTCGACAAACGCGCGAAAGCGATCAGCGAGTCGATCGACGCCGCCGAGCGGCAGCGTCGCGAATCGGACGAGCTGCTGGCCGAGTACCGCGCCCGGCTCGCCGAGGCGCGGGAGCAGGCCGACGACATCATGGCCCGCGCCCGCAAGGCCGCCGAGACCGCCGAAGCGGAGGCTGCGGCGGCCGGCAAGGAGAAACGCGAGGAGCTGGTCGCCGCCGCCAAACGCGACATCGAGGCGGAGACGCGGCGCTCGCTCGACCAGATCCGCAGCGAGGTGGCCGACCTGACCGTCCTCGCGACCGAGCGGGTGACCCGTAAATCGCTCAACGCCGAGGACCAGAAGCGCCTCGTCGAGGAGGCGCTCAGCGAGGTCGACTTCTCGGCGCTCTCGGGGGCGGAGAAGAGCTGACGATGGCCGACGCAGCTCGCGTATACGCGGAGGCCCTCTTCGAGGTGGGCCGTGACAAAGGCAAGCTGGACTCGCTGCAGCAGCAGCTGGGGCAGTTCGCCGACGCCGTCGACCGCAATCGTGACCTGCAGGTCTTCCTCTTCAGCCCCTACCTCTCCTCGACGGAGAAGAAAGAGGGGATCGAGAGGGCGATCTCGGGTGCCGAGCCCGAGCTGATCAACTTCCTCGAGCTGCTCGTCGACAAGCACCGGATGACGGAGGTCTTCCGCATCCGGCGCGAGCTCGACGAGCTCTGGAAGCATGAGAACCGCCGCATCGACGTCACCGTGACCAGCGCCGTCGAGCTGGACTCGGCCGTGGTCGAGAAAATCGGCCAGGAGGTCGAACGGCAGACCGGGGAGAAGGTCGACCTCTCGAGCAGGGTCGACGGAGACATCCTCGGAGGCATCGTGCTGCAGGTCGGCAACATGGTCCTGGACGCGAGCATCCGCAGTCGCCTGGAGAAACTTCGAAAGAGCGTCGCCACCGCGGCGTAAGGAGGCAGAGAGCACCCGATGGAGATCAAGCCCGACGAGATCGCAAGCATCCTGCGAGAGCGGATCGAGGGACTGGAGACCGATTCCGCCGACCTCTCCGAGGTCGGGACGGTCCTGTCCGTCGCCGACGGCATCGCCCGCATTCACGGGCTCGACAACTGCATGGCGCTGGAGATGCTCGACCTGCCGCACGGGGTCACCGGCCTGGCGCTGAACCTCGAGTCCGACAACGTCGGCGCCGTGCTCTTCGGCGAGTGGGAGCACATCGAGGAGGGCGACACGGTCAAGCGGACCGGCAAGCTGCTCGAGATCCCGGTCGGCGAGGCGCTGCTCGGCCGCATGGTCGACCCGCTCGGTCGTCCGCTCGACGATCGCGGCGAGATCGCCACCACCGAGACCCGCCCGGCCGAGTTCAAAGCCCCCGGCGTCGTCCAGCGCCAGCCGGTCGAGGAACCCGTCCAGACCGGGTTGATGTCGATCGACGGAATGATCCCGATCGGCCGCGGCCAGCGAGAGCTGATCATCGGCGACCGCCAGACCGGCAAGACCGCGATCGCGATCGACACGATCATCAACAACAAGGACAAGGATCTGATCTGCATCTACGTCGCGATCGGGCAGCGGATGTCGACCGTGGTGCAGCTGAAAGAGACGCTCGAGGAAAACGGCGCGATGGAGAACACCATCATCGTCGCCGCCCCCGCCGACGAGGCCGCCCCGATCAAGTACATCGCCCCCTACGCCGGCTGCGCGATGGGCGAGCACTTCCTCTACAACGGCAAAGCGGCGCTCTGCGTCTACGACGACCTCACCAAACACGCCTCCGCCTACCGCCAGATGTCGCTGCTGCTGCGGCGCCCGCCGGGTCGCGAGGCCTACCCGGGCGACGTCTTCTACCTGCACTCGCGGCTGCTGGAGCGGGCGGTGAAGCTGAACGACGAGCTCGGCGGCGGCTCGCTGACGGCGCTGCCGATCATCGAGACCCAGGCCTCCGACGTCTCCGCCTACATCCCGACCAACGTGATCTCGATCACCGACGGTCAGATCTTCCTCGAGTCGGACCTCTTCTTCTCGGGCGTGCGGCCGGCGATCAACGTCGGCATCTCGGTCTCCCGGGTGGGCGGCAACGCGCAGACCAAGGCGATGAAGAAGGTCGCCGGAAAACTGCGCCTCGACCTCTCCCAGTACCGCGACCTCGAGGCCTTCGCCCAGTTCGGCTCCGAGCTCGACGCCGAGACCCAGAAAGCCCTCACCCGCGGTGAACGGCTGGTCGAGCTGCTGAAACAGAAAGAGCGCGAACCGCTCAGCGTCGGCGACCAGGTCGCCTCGATCTACTCGGGCACCGGCGGCTACCTCGACCGGATCAAAGTCGAGCGCGTCAGCGAGTTCCTCGCCGACCTGCGGACCCGCCTGCACTCCGAGAACGCCGAGCTGCTGAGCCGGATCGAAGAGACCGGCAAGCTCGAGGACGCCGACGAGGAGGCGCTGGGCAAGGCGATCGCCGACTTCGTCGACGACTTCGGCCCCGACTTCGACGAGCACGGCGACCCGCTCGAGGCGGGCGAGTCCGACCGCATCCACTCCAAGGAGGAGCGCGAGGCGCCGGGCCGCACCCCGGGCGCGGAGACCGCTTCCGAGGGCAGCGAGGACGAGGAGGCGGCGACCCCGGCCTAGCGCCTGGGAGCTGATCCCTCATGGCAACGCAGAAGGAAGTCAAGAACCGCATCGCGTCGGTCAAGAACATCAACAAGATCACGCGGGCGATGGAGATGGTTGCGGCGGCGCGCCTGCGGCGAGCCGAACAGCGGATCGCCGACATGCGCCCCTACGCGGAGGGAATCCGGCGCCTGACCCGCCAGGCCTCCGCCCACGCGGGCGGCATCCCGCGGGTCCCGGTGCTGGTCGAGCGCGAGAACGTGAAACGGGTCGGGATCGTCCTCGTCACCGGCGACCGCGGCCTCGCCGGCGCCTTCAACGCCAACATCATCCGCGAGGGGATGCGGATGGCGGCGAAAGTCCGCGAGGAGGGGGCCGAGCCCGCCTTCGCCGTGGTCGGCCGCAAGGGCGTCTCGGCGATGACCTTCCGCAAGCAGGACGTCACCTCCTCGTTCGTCGGCTTCACCGACCGCCCGGCCTTCGCCAACGCGCGTGAAATCGGCGAGGAGATGACCGCCCGCTACGTCGACGAGGATCTCGACCGGGTCGAGCTGATCTACAACCGCTTCGTCTCGCCCTTGACCCAGCACGTCTGGCGCCAGACCCTGCTGCCCCTGCAGCAGGCCGAGGTGATCGGCGAGGGCGCCGAGTCGGAGGGCGAGGCCGAGGAGGAGACCGAGAGCGGGCCCGATCAGAGCCGCTCGGAGTGGATCTACGAGCCCGACCCGGAGGAGCTGCTGGGCCGGCTGATCCCCGAATACGTGACGATCTCGGTCTACCGGGCGCTGCTCGAGTCCGCGGCCTCGGAGCTGGGCGCGCGGATGACCGCGATGCGCAACGCGGCGGAGAACGCGGAGACGATGATCGGCGACCTGACGCTGGAGATGAACCGGGTCCGCCAGTCGGAGATCACGCAGGAGATCTTGGAGGTCGTCGCCGGCGCCGAGGCGCTCGGATAGGCGACGAGGAATTTCGGACACCAGAAAAGGAAACGATGGCTGAGAGCAACGGAGCAAACGGAACCAACGTAGGGCGCGTCGAGCAGGTCACGGGAGTGGTCATCGACGCCGTCTTCCCCGACCAGCTGCCGGAGATCTTCTCGGCGGTGACGATCGAGACCAGTGCTGGTGACGGCGACGGCGAATCGACGCAGCTCGTCTGCGAGGTGCAGCAGCACCTCGGCGACGACCGCGTCCGCGCGGTCGCGATGGACGCCACCGACGGCATCGAGCGCGGTGCCGCGGTCACCGACACCGGCGGCCCGATCACCGTCCCGGTCGGCGACGCGACCCTGGGCCGGATCTTCAACCTGCTCGGCGAGCCGATCGACAACGGCCCCGAGCTGGAGGCCGGCGAGCGCTGGCCGATCCACCGGCCCGCCCCGAAGGCCTCCGACCTGACCCCGACGCAGGAGATCCTCGAGACCGGGATCAAGGTCATCGACCTCCTGGCTCCGTACGCGAAAGGCGGCAAGGTCGGGCTGTTCGGCGGCGCCGGCGTCGGCAAGACCGTGTTGATCCAGGAGCTCATCCGCAACATCGCCGAGGAGCACTCCGGCCTCTCCGCCTTCGTCGGCGTCGGCGAGCGCTCGCGCGAGGGCAACGACCTCTGGCTCGAGATGAAAGAGTCGGGCGTGATCGACAAGACCATGCTCGTCTTCGGTCAGATGAACGAGCCCCCGGGCGCGCGCCTGCGCGTCGCCCTCTCCGGGCTGACGATGGCCGAGTACTACCGCGAGCAGGGCGGGCAGGACGTGCTCCTGTTCATCGACAACATCTTCCGCTTCGTCCAAGCGGGCTCCGAGGTCTCGGCGCTGCTCGGGCGCATGCCTTCGGCGGTGGGCTACCAGCCGACGCTGGAGACCGAGATGGGCGGCCTGCAGGAGCGGATCACCTCGACCGACCGCGGCTCGGTGACCTCGATCCAGGCGGTCTACGTCCCCGCCGACGACTACACCGACCCGGCCCCGGCCTCGGTGTTCGCCCACCTCAACGCGACCACCGCGCTCTCGCGGTCGATCTCCGAGAAAGGGATCTACCCGGCCGTCGACCCGCTCGACTCGACCTCGACGATCCTCAAGCCGGACGTCGTCGGCGAGGAGCACTACCGGACGGCAACCGAGGTCCAGGAGGTCCTGCAGCGCTACAAGGAGCTCCAGGACATCATCGCCATCCTTGGCATCGACGAGCTCTCCGACGAGGACAAGCAGACGGTCGCGCGCGCCCGCAAGATCGAGCGCTTCCTCTCGCAGCCGTTCTTCGTCGCCGAGCAGTTCACCGGCCGCAGCGGCGAGTACGTCCCGGTCGCCGAGACCGTGCGCGGCTTCCGCGAGATCCTCGACGGCGAGCACGACGACCTCTCCGAGGGCGCCTTCTACATGCAGGGCTCGATCGACCAGGTCCTCGAGAACGCCAAGTCCGGCGCCGCGGCCTAGGGAGTAGACGGTGGCGGCGGAGCACATGGTCGACGTCGAGGTCCTGACCCCGGAGGGCGAGGTCTGGAGCGGCGAAGCGCGCCAGGTCTCGACCCGGACCGAGGTCGGTGAAATCGGCATTCTCGCCAACCACGCGCCGGTGCTGGCGGCGCTGCGGCCGACCGAGCTTCGCCTGCATCTCTCCGAGTCGGAGACCAAACGCTACGCGCAGGCCCACGGCTGGTTGCAGGTTTACGGCAACCGGGCGCGGCTGCTGCTCGAGGAGGCGATCCCTCCCGAGGACCTCGATGCCGGCAGGCTGAAAGAGCAGCTGGCCGACGCCGAGCAGCGGCTCTCGGAGTCCGAGGAGGACAGCGCCGATCATGCCCGGGCGCAGAAGGACAAGGACCGGGCCGAAGCGTTCCTCTCGATCGCCGGAGCGTGAGGGGAGCGGGTACCCCTCCTCCGGAATTGACCTCCCCTCCGCTTCGCTCCGGGGAGAACCTGCTGCGCGGCTTCGCCGCGCAAGAATCAGATTGCATGTCGCCGAACATTCCTGCGGAGGGGTACCCGCTCCCCTTCCAGCGCCCGCGAAGTTTCGGCGGCACTCATAAGGTGCTGCGCGATGAGTAGTGAGCTGGTCACTCTCGCCCAGCGGTTGATCTCCTATGAGACGTGTGAGCCGGATGCGATTGCGGAGGCGGCGGGGTTTGTGCAGGGGTGGTTGGAAGCGCGGGGGATCGCGACGGAGACGGATGAGGTGCGGGGGCTGCCGGTGGTCAAGGCCGAGGTGGGGCCGGCGGATGCGCCGACGGTCGTCCTGCACGGGCACCTCGACGTCGTTCCCGGCTTCTCCGGGCAGTTCGAGCCGAAGGTCGAGGGCGACAAGCTCTACGGGCGCGGCGCCTATGACATGAAGGGCGCGATCGCGGCGATGCTGCTGGTGACGGCGGCGATGCGCGAGCAGGACCGGGTGCGGGTCCGGCTCGGGATCGTCGGCGACGAGGAGTCCGAGGAAGACGCCGAGCGCGGCTCCGACCACCTCGTCGACAGCGGCTTCACCGGCGACTTCGCGATCACCGGCGAGCCCACCGACCTGCACATCGGGATCGAGGCCAAGGGGGTGCTGGCGCTGCGGCTGGAGGTCGCCGGGACCGCCGCCCACGGGGCGACGCCGTGGCTGGGCGACAACGCCGTTTTGAACGCGATCGACGTTTTCCGCAGTATCGAGTCGCTACCGTTTGCCCGGCACAGCTCCGAGCTCTTCGACCGGCCCTCGATCAACCTCGGGCGGATCGTCGGCGGCGATGCTCTCAACAAGGTGCCTGACCGATGCGTGATCGACGTCGACATCCGCTACCTGCCAGACCAGGATCCGGAGGAGATCCTCGCTCAAGTGCGCGAGATTCCGGGAACCGAGGTGCAGGCGCTGCTGACCCGGCCCCCCGCCACGGTCGATCGCGACTCGGCCTACGTCAAGGCGCTGCGCTGGTCGGCGACCCGGCACCACGACGGCGAGCCGATGAGCGTCGGCCGCGACGGCGCCTCCGACGCGGTCTCCTTCCTGCGGGTGGGGGTGCCGGCGGTCGAGTTCGGCCCGGTCGGCGCGGGGCACCACGGCCCGGCGGAGTGGGTCTCGGTCTCCTCGCTGGAGATCTACCGCCAGGCGCTGGAGTCGTTCCTGTCAGCGATCCCGGACCACCTCGATGACTGAGCCGATCCCGGGCTGGGCCCCGAAGAAGCCGCCGCCTAGCGGCGACGGCGAGCCGGCGCCGAAGCCGAAGCGCTTCTGGTGGCGGTTCCTGCTCGCCGCGGTCCTGATCATCGCCGTCTCCTCGGCGACGACCGCGACCGCCGCCCTGCTCTACATCGACAGCATCGCCGAGGAGATCGGGGTCGAGAACGACAAGCTGCAGAAGCGGCTGAACAGGTTCCTCGCCGATGCCGAGAGCGGCGGCGCCCAGAACTTCCTCATGGTCGGCTCCGACAAACGCGCGGGGGCGGAATTCGCCGAAGACAAGGGCCGCTCCGACACCGCCATGCTGGTCCGCCTCGACCCGGAAAAGGACCTGATCTCGATGATGTCGATCCCGCGCGACCTCAAGGTCGAAATCCCCGGGGTCGGCACCGGCAAGTTCAACGAAGCCTATTTCTACGGCGGCACCAAACTGACCCTGCAGGTGGTGAAGGAACTGACGGGGCTGCCGATCCATCACGTCGTCAACATCGACTTCCTCGGCTTCGCCCAGGGCGTCTACGCGATCGGCTGCGTGTACACCGACGTCGACCGCCGCTACTACCACTCCAACGAAGGCGTGCCGCCCGAAGAACAGTACGCCGAGATCAACGTCACCCCGGGGTACCAGCTGCTCTGCGGCAAGAAAGCGCTCGACTACGTGCGCTACCGCCACACCGACACCGACATCGTCCGCTCGGCCCGCCAGCAGGACTTCCTCAGCGCCGCCCGCTCCCGCATCTCCGTCAAGGACATCGTGCTGGACCAGGGAGAACTGATCGACGTCTTCACCGAGTACACGACCTCCGACATCAACGAAGGGTCCGAATTGCTGGAAGTGCTGAAACTCGTGGCCGCCTCGCGCAACGCGACGATCAACGAGGTCGACTTCCCGGCCGAACTGAGCCCCAGCTACGTCTACACGACGCCGGAAGCGGTCGAAGGCGCGGTGCGGGAATTCCTCAACGGCACGAGCAGCGGTGTCTCTGAGCCGGCGACCAAGAAGCGCGCCAAGCCGGCGAAGCAGAAGAAAGCCAAGGCCGGCAAGAAGCAACAGCGCAAGAAGCCGAAGGTCGAGACCCCCAGGCGCGGCGGCGACGAACTCGCGCCCGCCCGCGAAGCCGGCGAATCGGAGGCGAAGATCGCTTCCCGGCGGGCCCGCGGCCACTTCCCGATCTACTACCCGACGCGGTTGCCCGAAGGCGCCTTCTTCGTCGAAAGCAACCCCTACGAGAAGATCGTCGACCCCTACGTCTACAACCTCAAGGACGACGACGGCAACCGTCACCTCGCCTACCGCATGGTGCTGGTGATGGAAGAGTCCGACGGCACCCACTACTTCGGCCTGCAGGGCATCCGCGGCTGGTCCAACCCGCCGATCCTCGAGGACCCGAGCCTGACCAAGGAGATCAACGGCCGCGAGTACGACGTCTTCGTCGACGGCGAAAATGTGAAGATGGTCGCCTGGAGGCGCGGTGACAACGTCTACTGGATCTCGAACGACCTGCAGCAAAGCTTGACCAACGACCAGATGATCGGAATGGCGCGCTCGGCTGCCGTGCTCGTTCCGAAGAAGAAGCCGAAGCGCGGAAGGAGCAGGGGATGAGTGAGAAGGAGACCGTAGGCGTCATCGGAGTCGGCTGGGTCGGGTTGGTGACCGCAGCCTGCTTCGCCGAGCTCGGCCACCCGGTAATCGCCCGCGACATCCTCCAGGAGAAGGTCGACTCCCTCTCCCGGGGCGAGGTCTCGATCCACGAGCCCGGTCTCGAGGATCTGCTGCAGCGCAACGCCGAGCGGCTCACCTTCACCACCGACATGAACGAGCTGCTGGAGGGGGCGCGGCTGCTCTTCGTCTGCGTCGACACCCCGCCGACCTACTCCGGCGACGCCGACCTCTCGCGGGTGCGGGCGGTGGTCCAGGAGCTGCCCGAGGACAGCGACCACGTGCTGATCATGAAGAGCACCGTCCCCGCCGGGACCGGCGAGTCGATCCGCCGCGACATGCCGGGCCTCTCCTACGTCTCCTGCCCCGAGTTCCTCAAGGAGGGGACCGCGGTCAAGGACTTCATGAACCCCGACCGGGTCGTGATCGGCGCCGACCCGGGCGACGAGGACGCGGCCGACGCGGTCGAAGGCCTCTACCGGCCGCTCGGCGGCGAGATCCTCCGCACCGACGTCGCCAGCGCCGAGATGATCAAGCTCGCGTCGAACGCCTTCCTCGCGACCAAGATCTCCTTCATCAACGAGATCGCCAACGTCTGCGAGGAGGTCGGCGCCGACGTCGGCCAGGTGGCGCGGGGGATGGGCCTCGACGAGCGGATCGGGACCGCCTTCCTGCGCGCCGGGATCGGCTACGGCGGCAGCTGCTTCCCCAAGGACGTCAGCGCCCTGAAGATGCTGGCCGGCAACACCGGCTACCACTTCCAGCTGCTGACCTCGGTGATCGAGGTCAACGAGCTGCAGAAGCGCCGCGTCGTCGGCAAGCTCGAGAAGCACCTCGGCTCGCTGATCGGCAAGCGGATCGCGCTGCTCGGCCTCGCCTTCAAGCCCGACACCGACGACATGCGCGAGGCCTCCAGCCTGGTGCTGGCGGCGCGGCTGCAGGGGGAGGGGGCGGAGGTCGTCGCCTACGACCCGGTCGCCGCCGACCGCGCCGCCGAGCTGCTCGGCTCGGTCGAGATGGCGACCTCGGCGACGGAGGCGCTGGAGGGCGCCGACGCCGCCGTCCTCGTCACCGAGTGGGGCGAGTTCGCCGAGCTCGACTGGGCCGCCGCCGCCGAGCGGATGACCCGGCCGCTGATCGTCGACGGCCGCAACTTCCTCGACCCGGAGAAGCTGATCGAGGCCGGCTTCGAGTACGAGGGGATAGGACGAACCGTGAACTCACCCAGACCGGCCGCAGCCTCCTAGCGGCCCCCTACCAGTCAGGGCCATAGGAGTGCAGGCGATTGTCTTAGTCGGTGGCGAGGGGACTCGCCTCCGCCCGCTGACCAGCGACGTGCCGAAGCCGGCGGTGACGCTGGTCGACCGCCCCTTCCTCGCCTACGCGATCGAGTGGCTCGCCGCCCACGGGGTGAGCGAGGTGGTGCTCGCCTGCGGCTTCCTTCCCGATGTCCTGCGCGAGGTGCTGGGGGAGGAGGAGCGCAGCGGCGTCAAGATCACCTACGTCGCCGAGCCCGAACCGCTGGGGACCGCGGGGGCGATCCGCTTCGCCGCCGACGCCCTCGGCGGGCGGCTCGAAGACCGCTTCCTCGCGCTCAACGGCGACGTCCTCGCCGACCTCGACCTCTCGGCCCTGGTGCGGGCGCACGAGGAGCGCGGCGCCCGCGCCACGATCGGCCTCCACCCGGTCGAGGACTCCTCCGCCTACGGGCTGGTCCGTTGCGACGAGGAGGGGCGGGTGCTGGAGTTCCTCGAGAAGACCGGCGAGGCGGTCCCCGGCGAGATCAACGCCGGTGCCTACGTGCTCGACCGCTCGGTGCTCGACCTGGTGCCGGCCGGGCAGGCGGTCTCGATCGAGCGCGAAGTCTTCCCGCGGCTGGTCGGCGACGGGCTCCACGGCCTCCTGCTCGACGGCTACTGGATGGACATCGGCACCCCCGAGCGCTACCTGCAGGCGAGCTGGGACATCCTCGAAGGCCGGGTCGAGACCCGGGTCGAGCCGACCGCGCCGGGGCAGCTGATCGCCGCCGGGGCGAGGATCGCCGACGGCGCCAAGGTCGGGCCGCGGGCGGTTGTCGCGGCCGGTTGCGAGGTCGCGGCCGGCGCCGAGGTCGGCGAATCGGTCCTGCTCGACGGCTGCGCGATCGGCGCCGAGGCGCGGGTGAAGGACTCGATCCTCGCCCCCGGCGCAAGGGTCGAACCGGGCGCGCAGGTCGTTAACGCCGTGATCGGCCGAGATGAAAGAGTCCCCCCTTCATGACCGCGATGATCGACGACGTCCTCGGTCTGCCCGACCAGCTGCGCGACGCGCTGTGGCGGATCGAGACGGCGCGGCTGGAGCCGGCCGACTCGGCCGGGCTGATGGTCTGCGGGATGGGCGGCTCGGCGATCGGCGGCGACCTCGCCGCGGCCGTGCTCGGCGAGCGGCTGACGAAGCCGCTGGTCGTGGTCCGGGGATACGAAATCCCGAGCTGGGCGACGCCGGAGTGGACGGTGCTCTGCTCCAGCTACTCGGGCAACACCGAGGAGACCCTCGCCTGCTTCGACGCGGCCGGGGTGCTGGGCGCCCGGCGGCTCGTCGTCAGCACCGGCGGGGCGCTGGTCGAGGGCGCGCGCGAGGCCGATGTGCCGGTGGTGGCGCCGCCGGGGATCTACGCGCCCCGGGTCGCCGTCGCCTACATGTTCGTCGCCGCGGCCGAGGCGGCGGCGCTGGCCGGGGTGGCGCCGCGGATCCGAACCGAAATCGACGCCGCCGCCGGCTTCCTCGAGGCGCAGCGCGAGGACCTGCAGGCGCGGGCGGCGGAGATCGCCTCCCAGCTCGGCGCGGCGCATACGGTCGTCTACGGCAGCGACCTGACCGCGCCCGTCGCCTACCGCTGGAAGACCCAGATCAACGAGAACGCGAAGCTGCACGCCTTCGCCTCGACGCTTCCCGAGGCCGACCACAACGAGATCTGCGGCTGGTCGCCCGACTCCGGGGCCTCGGCGATGGCGGCCGTCTTCCTCGAGGACTGCGACCAGCACCCGCGTGAGCGCCGGCGCTTTGAGCTGACCGCCGAGGCCGCCGCGGCCGAGGCCGGGACGGTGGTGCGGCTGGAGACGGTGGGGGGGAACCGGGTCGAGCGGCTGCTCTGGGCAACTTTGCTCGGTGACCTCGTCTCGCTTGAGATCGCCCGTCTCCGGGGAGTGGAACCCGAGGACATCGCGGCGATCGACAAGTTGAAGGAGGGCATGGCGGGATGAGGGCGATGGTGCTGGCGGCGGGGCTGGGGACGCGGCTGCGGCCGATCACCTACGAGATGCCGAAGCCGATGGTGCCGGTGCTGAACAAGCCGGTGATGGAGCACATCCTGCGCCTGCTCGCCCGCCACGGCTTCACCGAGACGATCGCCAACCTGCACTGGTTTCCGGAGCTGATCGAGGGCTACTTCGGCGACGGCTCCGGCAGCGGCGTCTCCCTCACCTACAGCCGCGAGGAGCAGCTGCTCGGGACCTCGGGCGGGGTCCGCAACGCGGCCGAGTTCCTCGGCGACTCCTTCCTCGTCATCTCCGGCGACGCCCTCACCGACATCGACCTGGCGGCGATGCGCGAGTTCCATGGGTCCCACGACGGGATCGCGACCTTGGCGATGAAGCGGGTCGAGGACACGAGCCAGTTCGGGGTCGCGATCGTCGGCTCCGACGGACGCATCCAGGGCTTCCAGGAGAAGCCGGACCCCGCCGAAGCCCTCTCCGACCTCGCCAACTGCGGGATCTACATGTTCCGCAAGGAGATCTTCGACTTCTTCCCCGAGCCGGGCACCAGCAAAGCCGCCGGCGAGGGCGATCCCCCCGGCTTCGCCGACTGGGCGATGGACGTCTTCCCGCGCCTGCTGGAGGGCGACGTGCCCTTCTACTCGCATGAGATCGACGCCTACTGGAACGACATCGGCAACCTCGAGGAGCTGCGCGAGGGCAACATCGACGCCCTCACCGGGGCGGTCGAGGTCGAGCGCGAAGGCGAGCTGGTCGACGGCTACCGCAGCGGCGAGCGGATGGAGGGCGAGCCCGACCTGGTCGGCCCGGTCCTGCTCGGCCCCGGTTGCGAGATCGGCGACGACGTCCGCATCGACGGCCCTTCGATCATCGGCGACGACGTCAAGGTCGGTGACGGCGCGCGCCTCAAGGAAGTGATCGCCCTCCCCAACGCCGAGGTCCCCGCCCGCTCCGTCCTCATCGGCGCGATCGCTGCAGCGAGGGGCTGAGTTCGGGGGCAGCTCTGGGGGAGGGTGCCGGTGTCCTCTCCGGAATTGCGCGGCACGCGCTTCGCGCTTAGCCGCAATCTGAGAGCGCGGCTCCGCCGCGCAGACATCAGATTGCATTTCGCCGAACATTCCTGCGAGGGACACCGGCACCCTCCTACGACAGCTTCCGGGGGACGCCAATTCACCGAGTCCGCGTGAGAGTTCGCTATGCGGACACTGGCGCGGACTCGGTGAGCTGTGGCTGATTTGAGACAGAGGTGGTGCAGAAATTTTGCTTTTTGCGCGCCACGCGTGCGTTCTTGCTCGGCAGGGTCGGGGCATGGAGATTCTGCGGGCGATCGAGGTGGCGTTGGTGCCGGCGCTTTGCGCCTCGTGCGGGCGGTCTTGTCGGTCGGAGGCGGTGGTCTGCACGCGGTGCGGGCGGCGGTTGGCGGATGCGGATCCGTTGCTGGGGAACGGGCCGCCGGGGCTGGACAAGGCATGGTCCTCGGCGTCCTATGAGGGGGTGGCGCGGAACCTGGTGGGGGCGCTGAAGTTCCGGCGGCTGCTGCCGGTCGCCGACCTGATGGCGGAGCGGATCGAATGGCTGGCGCCGGCGCACATGCTGAGCGGGACGATCGTGCCGGTGCCGCCGGCGCCGCCGCGGCTGCGGCGACGGGGGTTCGATCCGGCCGGCGAGCTGGCTGCGGCATTGGCGGCGCGGCTGGAAGCGCCCCTCTCCAACTGCCTCGAACGACGCGGGCGCGGGCGTCAGGTCGGCCGCCGGCGGGCGGAGCGGATCGGGCACCCGCCGCGCATCCACGCGCGCGCCGCGGTTCCCCGCAGCGTTCTCCTCGTCGATGACGTGCTCACCACCGGGGCGACCCTCACGGCCTGCGCCAAAGCGCTTCGGGCCGTGGGGGCGTCCCGGGTGGTTGCGGTGACCTTCGCCCGGCGCCTTTAGTGCCTTCCGCGGCCCTACGGCCGTGCCTCGGCCGGGCGGCCCCGCATCTGGTCCACAAGCCTCCGCGTGCGGCGGCGCTTGCGACGCAGCTCTCGGTGCTTCTTCACCTGCCGGTTCATGTCCTCGGCAAGCTCATGGATCGAATGGCCCATTCCCGGGGAGCACTCCCGGGCGCGCAGCGTCACTCCCTTCAGGTAGAGCGTCGCCTCCGCCACCTGGCTGTCGGCGACCCGTGGATTGCGCTCCTCCGAGAGCACCACGTTCAAGGTCGCGAGCGGTGAGACCTGTCGTCCCAGCCGCTGGAAGCGTTTCCGCACCATCTCACGCAGCTCGTCCGTCATCTCGACGTTCCGGCCCCGAATCTCAATCCGCATGAGTTGCCTCCTTGTGGGTTCTGGCACGATCGTAGACCCGAAAGTGAGTAGAGGCAAGGGGCAATTTGAAACCGCGGATCGGCGGCGGCCCCTGCACCGCTACTCTTGACCAATGCCGGCGATGGACCTCGTAACGAAGGCGCTGCGCGCGGGAGAGGGAAGGAAATTCAAGTCCTACCAGAAGCGCGTGGCCGCGATCAACCGCTTCGAGCCGGAGATGGAAGCGCTCACCGACGAGGAGATCCGGGAGGAAGCGGACTCCCTCCGCGAGCGCGCCCGCAACGGCGAGTCGCTCGACGACCTCCTGCCGCACGCCTTCGCGCTGACCCGCGAGGCCTCGCGCCGGACCACCGGCCAGCGCCACTACGACGTGCAGCTGATCGGCGGGATGGTCCTCCACGACGGCGCCATCGCCGAGATGAAAACCGGCGAGGGAAAGACCCTGACCGCGACCCTGCCCGTCTTCCTCAACACGCTGGCCGGCAACAGCGTCCACGTCGTCACCGTCAACGATTACCTCGCCCGCCGCGACTCGGAATGGATGGGACCGATCTACGACGCCCTCGGAGTCACCTTCGACGCGCTTCAGGACGGCGACGACCACGCCACCCGCCAGCGCAAGTACGCGCTCGACGTCACCTACGGGACCAACTCCGAGTTCGGCTTCGACTACCTCCGCGACAACATGGCCGAGGCGCTCGAGCACTGCGTCCAGCGCGACCACAACTTCGCGATCGTGGACGAGGTCGACAACATCCTCATCGACGAGGCGCGGACGCCGCTGATCATCTCCGGCGCCCCCGAACAGGCGGCCCAGACCTACTACACCTTCGCCCGCCTCGCCAAACAG
>DASTXV010000022.1:0-91148 GCA_035765335.1 Solirubrobacterales bacterium | reverse complement strand
GAGGTCATGATCAGGACCGTGTTGGTGAAGCTGACGGTGCGGCCCTGGCCGTCGGTCAGCCGCCCGTCGTCCATGATCTGCAGCAGCGTGTTGAAGACGTCGGGGTGGGCCTTCTCGATCTCGTCCAGCAGCACCACCGCGTAGGGCCGGCGCCGCACCGCCTCGGTCAGCTGCCCGCCCTCCTCGTAGCCGACGTAGCCGGGGGGCGCGCCGATCAGCCGCGCCACCGTGTGCTTCTCCATGTACTCGGACATGTCGAGGCGGACGATCGCCTGCTCGGAGTCGAACATGAACTCGGCCAGCGCCTTCGCCAGCTCGGTCTTGCCGACTCCCGTCGGGCCGAGGAAGAGGAAGCTGCCGATCGGCCGGTTCGGGTCCGAGAGGCCGGCGCGGGAGCGGCGCAGCGCGTTGGAGACGGCGGCGATCGCCTCGTCCTGGCCGATCACCCTTTCGTGCAGCCGCTCCTCCATCTGGATCAGCTTCTGCACCTCACCCTCCATCAGGCGGCTGACCGGGATCCCGGTCCATTTGGCGACGACCTCGGCGATGTCCTCCTCGGTCACTTCGTCGGCCAGCATCGTGCCGCCGCCGGCGTGCACTTCCTCCAGCCGCGCCTCTTGTTCCTTCACCTTCGCTTCCAGCTCGGGAATCGTCCCGTAGCGCAGCTTCGCCGCCCGCTCGAGGTCGGTGTCGCGCTCGGCCCGCTCGGCCTCCAGCTTCGCTTCCTCGAGCTCGCTCCTCGCCTCCTTGATCTGCTCGATCGGCTCTTTCTCGTTCTGCCAGCGCGTGCGCAGCTGCGCCGCCTCCTCGCGCAGGTTGGCGAGGTCCTCTTCGAGCGCGGCCAGCCGCTGCTTCGAGGCCTCGTCGGTCTCCTTCTTCAGCGCCTCGCGCTCGATCTCCAGCTGCTGGATCCGCCGCTCGACCTCGTCGATCTCGGTCGGCACCGAGTCGATCTCGATCTTCAGCCGCGAGGCCGCCTCGTCGATCAGGTCGATCGCCTTGTCAGGGAGGAAGCGGTCGGCGATGTAGCGCTCCGAGAGGGTCGCGGCGGCGACGATCGCCGAGTCGGAGATCCGCACGCCGTGGTGGTTTTCGTAGCGCTCCTTGAGGCCGCGCAGGATCGCGATCGTGTCGTTCATGTCCGGCTCGCCGACCAGCACCGGCTGGAAGCGTCGCTCCAGCGCCGCGTCTTTCTCGATGTGCTTGCGGTACTCGTCGAGGGTGGTGGCGCCGACCGCGCGCAGCTCGCCGCGGGCCAGCATCGGCTTCAGCAGGTTGGCGGCGTCGACCGCGCCTTCGGCGGCGCCGGCGCCGACGATCGTGTGGAGCTCGTCGAGGAAGAGGACGATCTGGCCCTCGGCCTGCTGCACCTCGTTCAGCACCGCTTTCAGCCGCTCCTCGAACTCGCCCCTGTATTTGGAGCCGGCCAGCAGCGAGCCGATGTCGAGCGCGATCACCCGCCGGTCGCGCAGGCTCTCGGGGACGTCGCCTTTGACGATCCGCTGCGCCAGCCCCTCGACGATCGCCGTCTTGCCGACCCCGGGGTCGCCGATCAGCACCGGGTTGTTCTTGGTGCGGCGGGAGAGGACCTGGATCACGCGGCGGATCTCCTCGTCGCGGCCGATCACCGGGTCGAGCTTCCCCGAGTTGGCCTCGGCCGTCAGGTCGCGGCCGAATTTCTCCAGCGCCTGGGCGTTGTCCTCCGCATTAGGGGAGGTGACCTTGGCGGGGCCCTGCACGGCGCGGACCGCCTGCTCGAGCTCGGCGCGGTCCGGCAGCAGCTCGGAGACGCCGGAGCCGTCCGCGGCCAGCGCCAGCAGCAGATGGCCGACGGTGATGTAGCTGTCGCCGAACTTCGCCATCGCCTGCTCGGAGTCGCGCAGGACCCGCGCCAGGTTCGAGGACATCTGCGGGTCGGCGCCGTCGCCGAGCGTCGGCAGCTTCGCGACCGCCTCCTCGGCCTGGGCGCGGGTCGCCGCGGGATCGGTTCCGACTCGCTGCAGGACCGGGATCGCCATCCCGTCGGCCTGGTCGAGCAGCGCCAGCAGCAGGTGGGCAGAGGCGATCTCCGGGTTGCGCCGCGCACGCGCCAGCTCCTGGGCGGCCGCCACGGCCTCCCGCGATTTCTCGGTGAACCTGTCGGCCTGCATCAGCTCGTCTCTCCGTTCTTCCTCGTCCTCTTCGTTTCCAGTTCCTCGAGCCGCTTGCGCAGCCGCTCGTTTTCCGCCCGCAGCTTCTGCACCTGGTTTTCCAGCGTCAGCACCGTTTCCACCCCGGCCAGGTTCAGCCCCTCGGCGGTCATCTGCTGGATCCGCCGCAGCCGCTCGACGTCGCGCTGGGAGTAGAGGCGGGTGTTTTTCGGCGAGCGCTTCGGCGCGATCAGCCCGCGCTGCTCATACATCCGCAGCGTCTGCGGGTGCATCTCCGCCAGTTCGGCAGCGACCGAGATCATGAACACGCCCTGGTCCCGGTCGAAGGTCGCTTTCACCCGGCGCCGGTAGGTGGCCATCAGTGCCCCGCCTTCCGCAGCAGCTCGGCGCGCGGGTCGGACCCGTTGAGGGTCTCGGCGAGCTTCTCGACCGCCTCGCTCTGCTCCTCGCTGAGATCGGCGGGGATCGCGATCTCGAGGCGGTAGCGGATGTCGCCGCGGCCCGCGCCTTTCGGCTTCGGCGGGCCCTCGCCGCGCAGTCTCTGGACCGTCCCGTGCTTGGTCCCCGGCGCCACCTTGATCTTCTTCGTCCCGTTC
This sequence comes from Solirubrobacterales bacterium, assembly GCA_035765335.1. Taxonomy (GTDB): domain Bacteria; phylum Actinomycetota; class Thermoleophilia; order Solirubrobacterales; family 70-9; genus VAYN01. Next base: position 88,402 of record DASTXV010000022.1, on the reverse strand, counting down.
AGCGTCGGCACCTCGATCGTGCCGCCGCGCAGCGCCTCCGGGACCGAGATCGGCACCGCCACCTCGAGGTTGCCGTCGTCGAGGCGCTTGAAGACAGGAGAGGAGACGACCCGGGTGGTCACGTAGAGGTCGCCCGGGGGGCCGCCGCGCGGTCCGTCCTCGCCCTTGCCGGCGAGCCGGATCCGGGTGCCGTCCTTGACCCCGGCCGGGATGTTCACCTTGTAGCGCTTGTTCTGCTGGGTGAGGCCGGAGCCGCCGCAGGTGGGGCAGGGTTCCTCGATCACCTGGCCGGCACCGCCGCACTGCGAGCAGGGCTGGCTGATCGAGAACAGGCCCTGGCCCTGGGACTCGACGCCGCGCCCTTCGCAGCGCGGGCAGGTGGTGGGGGAGGTGCCGGGTTTGGCGCCGCTGCCGTGGCAGGTGGCGCAGCGGCTGGCCTTTGGCACCGTGACGCTGATCTGGGTGCCGTTGATCGCCTCGTCGAAGCTCAGCGAGACGTCGGTCTCGAGGTCGCGGCCGCGCACGTGCTGGGCCTGGGGCCGCCGGCCGCCGCGGCCGAAGACCGAGCCGACGCCGCCGAAGAGGTCGCCGAAGTCGAAGCCGCCGAAGCCGCCGGGACCGGTGCCGAACGGCGCCTCGCCGCCACCGCCGAAGCCGGCGAAGACGCTGCCCTCGTCGTACTCCTTGCGCTTCTCGGGGTCGCCGAGGACGTCGTAGGCGGCGGAGATCTCCTTGAACCTCTCCTCCGCGGCCTTGTCGTCCGGGTTGCGGTCAGGGTGGTATTGCCGGGCGAGCTTCCGGTAGGCCTTCTTGATCTCCTCGTCGGTCGCCTTCTTCGAGACGCCGAGGGTCTTGTAGAGCTCGTCCGCCACGATCCTCCTACGCGCTCACGACCACCCGTGCCGGCCGGATCAGCTGATCCTCGGTTCGGTAGCCCTTCTGCATCACCTCGACCACGGTCCCGCTCTCGGTCCCCTCGACCGGCATCGTCGAGAGCGCCTCGTGCTGGTTGGGGTCGAACCTCTCTCCCTGCGGATCGACGACCTCGATCCCGTGCCGCGTCAGCGTCTCGCGCAGGTTCCCCAACACCATCTGAACCCCCTCGGCCAGCCCGTCGCCACTCTCGGAGGCCTCCAGCGCCCGCTCCAGGTTGTCGACCGCATCGATCACTTCCCGAGCGACCTCGGCCTTCCCCCGAGCGGCAGCAGCCTGCACGTCGGCAGCAACCCGCTTCCGATAGTTTTCGAAATCAGCCTTGGTCCTGCGCGCCAGGTCGAGGTACTCATCCCTCTCTTTGGTGGCAGCGGCCAGCAGCTCATCGAAGTCCTGCTCGACCGCCTCTCCCGTGGGTGGCGACGATGCGGGACCGCCGCCACCGGGCGGCGGGGTCGTATCGGAGACAGGACCCGCGGGCCGAGCGCCCTCGTCCTGAAGCCCGTCCTGGGAAGGCGTCATTTGCCCTCCTCGTCAACCACCTCTGCGTCCACAACCTCCTCCTCATCGGCGGCAGCACCGTTCTCGGTCGCCCCCTCCGATGCCGCCTCAGCCGATGCCGCCGCGTAGATCTGCTCGGAGACTTTGGTCATCGCCGTGTTCAGCCGCTCGACCTTCGAGTCGAGCTCCTCTTTGGAGCCGGACTCGAGCGCCTCGCGGACCTCCTTGACGGCCGCCCGCACGTCCTCCTTGCTGGCGTCGTCGACTTTGTCGCCGGCCTCGTCGATCGCTTTCTCCGCCTGGTAGGCGGCGTTCTCGGCGAGGTTCCTGGTCTCGGCCAGCTCGCGCTGCTGGCGGTCCTCCTCGGCGTGAGCCTCGGCGTCGGAGACCATGCTCTGGATTTCCTCGTCGGAGAGGCCGGAGCCGGATTTGATCTCGATCTTCTGCTCTTTGCCGGTGCCTTTGTCCTGGGCGGCGACGTTGATGATCCCGTTGGCGTCGATGTCGAAGGTGACCTCGATCTGGGGGATGCCGCGCGGCGCCGGGGGGATCCCGGTGAGCTGGAATTTGCCCAGGCTCTTGTTGCCGCTCGCCATCTCGCGCTCGCCCTGGAGGACGTGGATCTCGACCGACGGCTGGTTGTCCTCGGCGGTCGAGAAGACCTCCGACTTCTTCGTCGGGATCGTCGTGTTGCGCTCGATCAGCTTCGTCATCACGCCGCCTTTGGTCTCGATCCCCAGGGTCAGCGGGGTGACGTCGAGCAGCAGCACGTCCTTGACGTCTCCGGCCAGCACGCCGGCCTGGATCGCCGCGCCGACCGCGACGACCTCATCGGGGTTGACGCCCTGGTGCGGCTCCTTGCCGGTCAGCTCCTTGACCTTGTCGCGGACCGCCGGCATCCGGGTCATGCCGCCGACGAGGACGACGTGGTCGACCTCGGTGTCGGCGTCTTTCAGCGCCTGTTTGACCGGCCCGACGACGCGGTCGAGCAGGTCGCCCGTCAGCTCGTTCAGCTTCGACCGGCTCAGCTTCAGGTCGAGGTGCTTCGGCTGCCCCTCGACGGCGGTGATGAAGGGCAGGTTGATCTGGGTCTCCTGGGTCGAGGAGAGCTCGATCTTCGCCTTCTCCGCCGCCTCGTAGAGGCGCTGCAGCGAGTTCTTGTCCTGGGAGAGATCGACGCCCTGGTCGCGTTTGAACTCCGCCACCAGCCACTCGACGATCGCTTTGTCCCAGTTGTCGCCGCCGAGGTGGTTGTCGCCGGCGGTCGCCTTCACCTCGAAGACGCCGTCGCCGATTTCCAGCACGGAGACGTCGAAGGTGCCGCCGCCGAGGTCGAAGACGAGGATCGCGTGGTCGTGCTCCTCTTTGTCGAGGCCGTAGGCGAGCGAGGCCGCGGTCGGCTCGTTGATGATCCGCTTGACGTCGAGCCCGGCGATCTTGCCGGCGTCCTTGGTCGCCTGCCGCTGGTCGTCGTTGAAGTAGGCGGGGACGGTGATCACGGCGCTGTCGACGGTGTCGCCGAGCTTCGCTTCGGCGTCCGCTTTCAGCTTCTGCAGGATCATCGCGCTGATCTCCGGCGGGCTGTACTGCTTGCCCCGCGCGTCGACCCGGACGTCGCCGTTGGGGCCGGCCTCGACCTTGTACGGGACGATCGTCTCCTCCTCTTTGACTTCCGCCTCCTTGCGGCCCATGAACCGCTTGATCGAGAAGATCGTGTTCTCCGGGTTCATCACCGCCTGCCGTTTGGCGACGGTGCCGACGAGCCGCTCGCCGCTCTCGGTGAACGCGACGACCGACGGGGTGGTGCGCCCGCCCTCGGCGTTCTCCAGAACGGTCGGCTCGCCGCCCTCCATCACCGCGACACACGAGTTGGTCGTGCCGAGGTCGATTCCGATCGTCTTTGCCACTTTCCGCGTACCTCCAGGGGTTTAGATATTGAAGCTTTAAAAATCTAAGTGGCAGTATGGCAGATCATCGAGAAGGGATTCAAGCGGGTTTCTTGTGGTCCCTACACTCGTCGCAGGGAAGCGCCTTGACCAATCGATCCCCAGGGTTAGGGATCCGGAAGAGGAGGAAAGACTTTGAGCTCTGTACCGATTCGCCGGCTCTTGGCGCCGGCGCTGGTCGCGGTGGTGGCCCTGGCCTTGCTGCTGCCGGGCCTCGCCGTCGCCAAGAAAGGCCACCACCAGGGTCATCACGGCCACCACGGCAAAGGCCACGTCGCCAACGTGATGACCCGCAACCTCTACCTCGGAGCCGACCTGACGCCGGCGATCCTGGCGCCGACCCTGCCGGCCTTCGTCGCCGCCAACGGCCAGATCCTGCGTGAAGTGACCGCGAACAACTTCCCGGTCCGGGCCGAGGGCCTCGCCGACGAGATCCTCGAGGCGAAGCCGGACCTGGTCGGGTTGCAGGAGGTGGCGCTGTGGCGCACCGCGCCGGTCAACTTCGAAGTCCTGACCAAAGGCCCGAGCGCGACCACGGTCCGCTACGACTACCTGGCCGAACTGCTGGCCGAGCTGAACCGCGGGCCCGACCGCTATGAAGTCGTCGTCGTCCAGAACGAGTTCGACCTCGAGGCGCCCGGCGACGAGGACGGCAATCCGGAAACGGGACCGCTCGGCGCCGACATCAACGGGCGGCTGACCATGCGCGACGTGATCCTCGCCCGCCGCGGCGCCGGGGTGCAGACCAAGAACGCCCAGTCGGCGAACTTCACCACCAACCTCGTGGTCACGGTGGCCGGGGCGCCGGTGACGGTCAAACGCGGCTGGACCGCGACCGACGCGCGGGTGCGCGGGACCGGCTGGTTCCGCTTCGTCAACACCCACCTGGAGGCGTTCCACCCGCTGATCCGCCAGGCTCAAGCGGCCGAGCTGGTGGCCCCGACCGGGCCGGCGACGAGTGAGCTGCCGGTGGTCCTGGTCGGCGACCTCAACTCCGACGACGACACCGTCGCAGGCGCGGATCGCCTCGCCTACGAAACGCTGATCGCGGCGGGGATGGTCAACCGCAGCACCGATGATCCGCTCAGTTGCTGCCTCGACTCGAGCCTGCTGGAAGTGGGCAAAGGCGGCAGCGAAGCCGACTTCGACCACCAGGTCGACCACATCCTCACCCGCGATCCCGAAGCGGTCACCCTGCTGCACTCAGAGGTGAGCGGGATTCAGCCGGTCAACGGGTTCTGGAGCTCCGACCACGCCGGAGTCTTCAGCGCCCTGAAGATCAGGGACTAAAAGCGCGCCGCGCTTAGCGCGTCGCAGTGCGAGGGGGCGGGGCAACCCGTCCCCTCGTCTTTAGGAAGACTCAGCCTTCGCCGGCGGTGCGGGCGACGAACTCGGAGACTTCTTTCGCCTGCTCTTCGTTGAGGATGCCGCCCGGCATCCGGCCCGGCGTCGTTTCGGTGTCGAGGCCCTGTTCGATCGCGAGGAGGACGCGGCCTTCGGTGTTCTTGATCGTTTCCTGAGCGGTCGGGCCTTCCGGCGGACCGTTCGGGGCGAGCAGTTCGTCGAGGTCGGGGCCGTAGTTGCCGTCGGTGCCGGCGCTGTAGAGCGAGTGGCAGGTGCCGCAATTGACGACGAAGAGGGTCTCGGCGCCCTTCAGGCTGGCGGGCACGTCGTGCTCGGTCTCGCCGTCGCCCTTGGCGCGGAAGGCGGCGAAGGGGATGACCACGGCGAGGACCAAGACCAGGACCCCGAACCAGATGAAGGTGCGCTTGCTCATTCGGCGGCGCGCATACTACTGACGCCCGTCCCAGAGCGGTTGGCCCGGTACCAGGGGCACATCCGTCGCAGCGCGCACTCGCCGCAGCGGGGTTTGGGGCGGCAGACCTCGCGGCCGTGCCGGATCAGGTTCATGTGGAGCTCGTAGGCGTCTTCCGGCGGCACGATCGCCAGCATCTCGTCGTGGGCCTTCTCGAAGGAGGCCTTGGCCGGGAAGAGGCCGAGCCGGCCGCCGACGCGGTGGACGTGGACGTCGACCGGGATCTCCGGGATCCCCCAGGTGAAGATCAGCACGCAGGCGGCGGTTTTGCGGCCGACGCCGGGGAGGCCGAGGAGGAACTCGAGCGACTCCTCGCGCGGCGCCGTCTCGGTCCAGGCGAGGTCCGGCGGCTCGCCCAGCTGCTCGAGGATCGCCTGGATCCGCGGCGCCTTCTGCCGCGCCAGGCCGCCGGGCCGGATCGCCTCCTCGAGCTCGCCCACCGGCGCGTCGCGCGCTTCCTCCCAGCCAGGGAAGCGCTCCCGCAGCGCCGCGTAGGCGCGGTCGCGGTTGCGGTCGTTGGTGTGCTGGGAGAGGACGGTCTTGACCAGCTCCCCGACCGGGTCCCCGTGCGGCTCGGCCGCCGGAACGCCGTACATCTCCCGCAGCCGGTCGCGGATCGCCCGCACCCGCCGCTTGTCCGGCCGCTTCCAGCTCACCGGCGGGACCCTAGTTGACCTCAACTGCGAGCTTCCTGGCGCCGTTAACCGGCGGGTTACAATCGTTTGTTCGTGTCCGCTGCCTTTGCTGCGATTTCCGCCCGGCTCCCCAAGGGCTGGGGCGACCTCGGTCGCCAAGCCGCGATTCTCGTCGCGGTCGACCTCGCCTACACCTTCGTGCGCGGGATCGCCGACGGCCAGAAAGCGGTGGCGTTCACCCACGGCCAGCAGGTGATCGACTTCGAGAAAGCGACCGGGACCTTCTTCGAGCCCGGTCTGCAGGCGTTCTTCTTGCCGGCGCAGGGAATCATCGACGTCGCCAACCAGCTCTACCTCAACGCCCAGTTCTCGATCGCGCTGGGCTTCCTGGTCTGGATGTACCTCTTCCGCAACGAGTCCTATTACTTCGTGCGGAACATGTTCGTCGCCTCGATGGGGCTGGCGCTGATCGGCTACACGCTCTACCCGACGGCGCCGCCGCGGATGTTCCCCGAGTACGGCTTCATCGACACTCTCAACGCCTACTCCGACGTCGGCCACGACTCGACGATCGCGAAGATCTTCATCAACCCCTACGCGGCGGTGCCGAGCATGCACTGCGCCTTCGCGATGATGATCGGCGGCGCCGGGGTCATGGCCTGCCGCCACTGGTGGTCGAAAGCCTGGTGGGCCTTCTGGCCGCTGCTGGTCTCCTGGGTGACGATCGTCACCGCCAACCACTACTGGGTCGACGCCGCGCTCGGCTGGCTGGTGGCGCTGACCGCCGCCGGGATCGCCTACCGGCTCGCCCTCGCTCGGCCCGAAGCCTGGTCCTTCCGCGCCCCGGCTCCGCGCGAGGCCGAGGCGTAATAGCCTCACAGCCGATGGGACCCTCCGCGCCGCCCCGGCGCAGCAGCAATCGCGGCAGCGCCCGCAACGGGCAGGAGCTCCGGGCTTACGCCCGCGAGCGGCTGATCGAGTCCCGCCTCACCCCGAACGCGATCTCGATGGCCGGCCTGGTCGGCAACCTGATCGCCGCCGCCCTCGTCACCCAGGAGCTCTTCTTCCTCGCCGGGATCGCCTTCGTCGTCGGCTCGGTGATGGACACGCTCGACGGGCGCTACTCGCGGATGTCGGGCAAGGGGACCCTCTTCGGCGCCTTCCTCGACTCGACCCTCGACCGGATCGAGGAGGGGATCGTGCTCGCCGCGGTCGCCGGCTACTTCGCCGTCGAAGGCAACGACTTCGCGGCGGCGATGTGCGTGGTCGCGGTTCTCGGCTCGCTGATGGTCTCCTACACCCGCGCCCGGGCCGAGGCGCTGGGGGTCGAATGCAAGGTCGGTTTGGCGACCCGACCGGTCCGCGTGGTGATACTTTCGATCGGCCTGATCTTCGCCAAGGGGGCCGGCATCGGCGATTTCGAGTTGCTGGCGCCGGCGGTCTACGTGATCGCCGCCTTGACGATATTCACGACGTTCCAGCGGGTATGGCATGTGAGAAACGAGCTTTCCGGCGAGGTCTCCGGCGTCAAGGACGACGGTGGCGACGCGGGGGACGTGTAACCAGCGAAGCCGCCGGGTGTGTTCAGCCACTCAGCGCAATCCAGGAGGACTTCCAGACTTATGAGTGAGAACGGAGCAAACGGCCACAGCAACGGCGTCGGTCGCTCGGACGAGAAGGTCCGCGTCGCCATCGTCGGCGTCGGTAACTGCGCCAACAGCTTCATCCAGGGCGTCCAGTACTACAAGGACGCCGATCCGGCCGACGAAGTGCCGGGTCTGATGCACGTCGACCTCGGCGGCTACCACGTCCGCGACGTCGAGTTCGTCGCCGCCTTCGACATCGACTCCGAGAAGGTCGGCAAAGACCTCTCCGAGGCGATCTGGTCGGGCCAGAACGACACGATCAAGTTCGCCGACGTGCCGAACCTCGGGGTCGAGGTCCATCGCGGCATGACCCACGACGGCCTCGGCAAGTACCTGAAAGAGAAGATCACCAAAGCCCCGGGCGAAACCGCGGACGTGGTCGGCATCCTCAAGGAGACCAAGGCCGACGTCCTGGTTTGTTACCTGCCGGTCGGCTCCGAGGAGGCGACCAAGTGGTACGTCGAGCAAGCGCTCGCCGCCGGCGTCGGCTTCGTCAACTGCCTGCCGGTCTTCATCGCCCGCGAGGACTACTGGGACAAGCGCTTCCAGGAGGCCGGGCTGCCAATCATCGGCGACGACATCAAGAGCCAGGTCGGGGCGACGATCGTCCACCGCTCTCTCGCCCGCCTCTTCCATGACCGCGGCGTGCGGCTGGAGCGGACGAGCCAGCTCAACGTCGGCGGCAACATGGACTTCTACAACATGCTCGAGCGCGAGCGGCTGGACTCGAAGAAGATCTCGAAGACCAACGCCGTCACCTCGATCATGGGGCACGACCTGCCCGACGACCAGGTCCACGTCGGTCCCTCCGACTACGTGCCGTGGCTGACCGACCGCAAGTGGGCGCACATCCGGCTCGAGGGCAAGGCCTTCGGCGACGTGCCGCTGACCGCCGAGCTGAAGCTCGAGGTCTGGGACTCGCCGAACTCCGCCGGCGTCGTCATCGACGCGGTGCGGCTGATCAAGCTGGCGCTCAACAACGGCATCGCCGGCCAGCTCGACGGCCCCTCCAGCTACCTGATGAAGAGTCCGCACACCCAGCGTCCCGACGACGAGGCTCGCGAACAGACCGAGCAGTTCATCGTCGAGAACACCCGCGGCAGCTCGCTTCCCGGCCAGCCGGCCGAGGCGCCGAGCACGGCTTCGGCTTAGCCGCAAACAGCGCAGTCTTGTAAGAGCCCGCTTCGGCGGGCTCTTATTCTGCTCCCGTGGCCTCAGCACCACTCTCGATCGCCCAGGTCTTCCCGGTCCGCCGGGCGGGGGCGAACCCGGCGGCGCAGTTCGCCACCGCGGTCTCCGACGAGCTCGAGCGCCGCGGGCACGAGGTGCTGCGGGTCGTCACCGGCGACCCGGTCAAGCGGATGCTGAAATCGCGCTCGCTGGACGTCGTCCACGTCCACGACCCGTTCGCGCCGAGCGCTCCCTCGGCGGCGCTGCGGCACTCGTTCTCGCTCAACGTCGCCACCTTCCACGCGCCGCAGGAACGGGTGCTCTCGACCCAGGTGGCGCGGCCGCTGGTCGAGGTCTTCTTCGGCCGGATCGACGCCCGGACGGTGACCCGGCCGGAGACGGCGGAGCTGCTCGACCGCTTCTTCCCGGCGAGCTACGACCAGCTCGATGGCATCGGTCCCGACGGCGAGGCTGATTGGGGGCGCGTCGCCGACGAGCTGGAAGCGATCTACCGGGGGCTGCTGGCGCGACGCCACGATCCGACCGGCGACCCGGAGGTCCGCGAGCGGATCTCGAAGCGGCCGCTGATCGAGGTCGACCTGCACATGCACACCGACCACTCCGGCGACTGCGCGACCCCGGTCGACGTGCTGCTGCAGACCGCCCGCGACCGCGGTCTCGGGGCGATCGCGATCACCGACCACAACGAGGTCTCCGGGGCGCTGGAGGCGCGCAAGATCGCCGAGCAGATGGGCGACATCAAGGTGATCGTCGCCGAGGAGGTGAAGACCGCCGAGCAGGGCGAGGTGATCGGCCTCTTCCTCGAGGAGAAGATCCCCAAGGGACTGACGATGGCGGAGACGATCGCCGAGATCCGCCGCCAGGGCGGGCTCGTCTACGTGCCGCACCCGTTCGACCGCTTCCACTCGGTGCCCGACTACGAGCACCTGCTGGACATCGTCGAGGAGATCGACCTGCTCGAGGTCTTCAACCCGCGGGTGGCGCTGACCTCGTTCAACGAAGAGGCGGTGCGGTTCGCCAGCAAGTACCGGATCGTGCCGGCGGCCGGCTCCGACAGCCACGTCGCCCAGGGGCTCGGCAGCGTGCGGCAGCGGATCCACGACTTCGACGGGCCGGCGGAGTTCCTCGAGGCGATGCGGGACGCCGACATCACCCGCAAGCACAAGAACCTCGTCTACGTGCAGACCCTGAAGTTCCTGCAGACGACGGGCCGGCCGAAGGCGCCGAAACGGCGGGTGCCGGACGCGAAACCGGTGCGGGGCGGTCGGCCGCGGCGCCGCGGCGAACGGCGGGCGAGCAAGTCCTGATGCAGACGGACCGTCGCAAAGGAGCCGCGGCGGCCCCGTCAAAGAGTGCCCCGATGCGCAGCCTCGACGACGAGATCCGCGAGAAGTACCTGGAGCGGGCGATCCGCGAGCTCAACCAGATGAGCCGCGAGGTCCAGGACTGCCCGCACTGCCCGCGCGGCAAGCTGATGCCGGTGCTCGGCTCCGGCCATCCGCAGGCGGACGTCTTCATGCTCAAGCAGGCGGCGATGGCCTCGGAGATCGAGGAGGGGGTCGCCTTCTACGGCCGCTCCGGCAACGCCCTGATGAAAAGCTTCAAGCGGCTCGGGATCGACCCGCTGGTCGTCTACGGCACCCTCTGCGTCAAATGCCCGACGCCGGAGCCCGACCTCGCCGCCGGCGAGTGCGTCGGCCGCCTGGTCGAGGAGCTGGCGATCGTGCAGCCGAAGATCGTCGTCGTCATGGGCGAGCCGGCGCTGCGCGTCCTCAACGGCCTCAGCGTCCCCCTCGCCCGCGAGATCGAGCCCCGCGAGGGCGAGATCCAAGCCTTCACCCCCACCATCGACGCCCTCTACGTCCCCGACATCGACGCCTCACTCGACGAAGAGGGCGCCAAGCAGCGCTTCTGGCGCGCCTTCAAGACGCTCGGCGTCTGGTACGACGACCTGCCGCCGTACTAGGGCGATTGGCGAGTTGACCTCGCCACAGGCGGATTAACTCTCCACTCGGGCACCGGCAACCCTGGAGGAGTCTTCCTTGGTGGCAGGAAGTAATGCTCAAAATCCATTGTGTATGCCTCTGCTTCCGCGTGAAGCAGAGGCGCGAAGGGAGAGCATGAACAAGCAAAGACATCTTTCAACGGCGCTTCTGATGCTTGCAGGCGCCGCCTTGCTGCCGTTTGCCGGCACCGCTTCGGCGACGATCTTGACAAGCCCGGTTTACGCGGGACCGATCAAAGCCGAATCGGAGGGTACGACCAGTATCCACAACAGTTCCCTTGGTGTTTCGGTCTCGTGCGGAAAATCGACTTTCGAAGGAGAAGTCGAAACCTTCGGCGCCTCGATCCCAGTGTCTGCAGCGCTTAGCAGTCTTACGTTCTCAGAATGCGAAGCTAGCCACGTGACCATCAAAAAACCGGGCACGATCGAAATCCACGCGACGAGCGGTGGCGACGGCACAGTCACATGGACCGGCGCAGAGCTCACAATCACCGCGACAGCGGGAGGCATCTCCTGCACCTACACCACCAGCAGCACCGATATCGGCACTCTTACAGGAAGTGAAACCCCCGAAGGCGAAGCCACAATCGACATCAACGCAGCCACGATTCCCCGCACCGGTGACAGCATCTTTTGCGGCTCGAAAGGCGAATGGACAGCGAGCTACAAAATCATCACCCCTCCGTCGCTACTGGTGGACTAGAGATTTTTTGTCCGCGGCCTGGCTGGCTAGCGGTCTTTCTCCGCTAACTGGCAGGGCCGCGGACACCGACATCCCGTCAAGGCAGGACCAGGAACTCGCCGGCGGCCCTGCCTTCGCTCGAGAGCAGGGTTATGGGTCGCACCATCCGGTAGCGGCCGGGCGGCATCGTCGGCGGGATGTCGAAGGCGGAGCATGCGCCGCTGGTTCCGGGCTCGACCAGTTCGTTGCCGATCCAGCCGCGGGGGGTCTCCGGGATCGGCGACCAGGAGGAGCCGTCGAAGCGTTCGATCCAGAATTCCCTGGGCGTGTCGAGGAGGACGGTTCCGAAGTTCTCGAGCCGGCCGAAGGCGGTGCTGCCGCGGCGGTAGGAGTCGGCGGTGAGGCCGAGGCGGGGGCGGTAGGTCGGCTTGACCAACCGGAAGTAGGAGCCGAAGCCGCCGATCTTCCGGCCCTGGCGGTTGAAGATGACGGCGGTCACCCGATAAGGGCCGGGAACCCGCTCGACGATTCCGTAGCTGAAGCTGGCGCTGTGGTCCTTGGCGAGGTAGGGGATCCGCCTGCGGCTGACCTCGATCGTCTTCATCCTCCGCCCCTTCCAGTCGACCCGGCTCAAGGTCACGCTTGCCCGCCAGCCGAGCTGGGCCGCGGGGGAGCGCCGGTAGAGGTAGAGGACGAACCCCACGTACTGCCCGGAGGTGAACATGCGGTCGCGCCACTTCACCCGCAGGGTCGGCGGCCCGAAAGGAAGGGTGCCGTCGGGTCGCGGTTCGCGCAGCTCCGGCATTCGCTTGAACGGCCGCAGGAAGTCGTGGACCGCCTGGCCGCTGCAGAAGCGGAACGGTTCCGGCTCGTAGGTGACCGCGCGGGCGGGCGGGGCGATGACGATTCCGACGAGGAGCAGGCAGGCGGCGAGCTTCTTGAGGGTCATGCTCCCGCAACCCGTGAATCGGCGGGGAGGTGCGGCGGCTCCATGCCGTCATCACCACCGCCGCTCGCTACCCGGGCGGCGGGTCGCCTTTTGCGCGGGGTGTCGCTCGGATGGCCGGTGCCCTGGGCCGACCGCAGCCTCAAGGCCGATGCGAGGGGCTGAAACAAGTCGCCAAGGGCGCCCTTTCCTTTCACTGCCCTTTCCACGGAGAAAGGATTAAGTACACTATTTTTCTTGACTGTTCCTATTTGCCTGTGCTATCACCCACCGGCACGCAGGGATACCCGGGAGAGAAATGACAATTCGAAGGAACGCAACGACCGCGCTTCTGGCAGTCGCCACGGCTGCTCTGATGATTCTTACTGGCACCGCCTCGGCAACCACCCTCACAGCTCCCTACGAACCGGTCTACACAGGCACGATCAAAGCCTCCTCGGAGGGGGCGATCACCGTGCACAACCCCGCCCTCGGCGTCTCAGCTGCCTGCCAGAGCTCGACGCTCGAAGGCAAAGTCGAACAGCACGGCAGCGGCGTCGCAGCCGGCGGCAAACTCAGCAGCTTCACGCTCTCCGAATGCGGCACAGATGAAGTAAACGTCCTGGCTCGGGGCTCACTCGAAATCCACGCCACCGAAGGCGGCAACGGCACAGTCACATGGACGGGTGCCTCGATCACAATCACCCACTCCACCGTCGGCGTCAGCTGCATCTACAAAACCGAAGGCACCGACATCGGCACCCTGACAGGCAGCACCACCACCAACGCGACACTGGACCTCAATTCGTCCACGATCCCGCGCGCCGGCGACAGCATCTTCTGCGGGTCTAAAGGCACGTTGACAGGCAGCTACAAAATCACGATGCCCTCGACGCTGGTGGTGGACTAGGAGCCGACTACTGTGGAGCTGCGGCCTCGGCCAGGGCGGTCATTTTCTCGACCTTGGCGCTGGCGAGGCCGCGGACGACGATCGTGTCGAGGGGGCCTTCGTAGGCGGTGAGTTGGCGCTGGGCGTCGTCGCGGTCGGGGGCGGCGACGCCGACGGTGCCCTCGGGCTCGCCGAGGCGGTCGAAGTGGTCGCGGTAGCCCTTGTGGAGGTCGCGGTAGAAGGACTCCTCCTTGGCGAGGCGCTCGGCGGCGTCGGGGCCGACGGCGGTGCGGACGTAGCCGAAGACGGGGGGAGTGGCGCGGTTGGCCTCGGCGGCTCCGGCCTCGACCTTCTCGCGGGCGCCGGCAGCGAAGGCGGGGGTCATCCAGTTGAAGAAGACGCCGTCGTAGGAGCCGCCGGCGAGCGCGCACATCTTCGGGCCCATCGCGGCGAGGACGAGTTTGACTCCGGGCAGCAGCTCGCGCAGCTGCGGCAGCGCCTCGCGCATCGCCGTCAGCGGCTTCTTGTTGAAGCCGGCGCCGACCCCGAGCCAGAGCTTGGAGCGGTCGATTCCGAGCTCCTCGATGTCGGCGGCGATCTGCTCGGGCGGGGTGCGGTCGAGGGCGATCACGGCGACGCCGAGCTCGATCTCCGGCGCCGCGGCGGCGAACTCGGCCAGCGTCGCCAGGCCTTTCGCGCCGGGGTGGTCGTTGGACCAGATCGACTCGTAGCCGAGCTCGGCGCAGCGCGCCGCCAGCGGCCGCGCCACCTCGGGGTCCAGACCTGCGGCGACTCCGAACGCTCTGCTCATGCCTTCTCGAACAGGGCCACGCACTCGATGTGCGGGGTCTGGGGGAACATGTCGACGGGCCTCACGCGCGCCAACTTATAACCCGCCTCGCTGAGCTGGGTGGCGTTGGGGGCGAGCGTGGTCGGGTTGCAGGAGACGTAGACGATCTTCTTCGCCTCGCACTCGAGCACCCGGCGGACGATCTTCTGCGAGAGCCCGGCCCGCGGCGGGTCGACGATGACGACGTCGGGCTTGCCGGCCTTCTCGACCAGCGGCCGCACCCCGGTACGCGCGTTGGCGGCCATGAAGTGTGCGTTCTCGATCTTGTTGCGGCGGGCGTTGCGCTCGGCGTCGGCGATCGCCTCCTCGACGATCTCCAGGCCCCAGACCTCGCCGGCCTGTCCGGCCATGGTCAGCCCGATCGTGCCGATCCCGCAGAAGAGGTCGAAGACGCGCTCGCGCCCGCTCAGCCCGGCGAACTCGGCCGCGACCGCGTAGAGGCGCTCGGCCATCTCGGTGTTGGTCTGGAAGAAGGCGCCGTGGGACATCTCCAGCCGCAGGCCGCAGAGCTCCTCCCGCAGCCGCTCCTCGCCGAGCACCCCGGTCGGCCCGTCGGTGCCGCCGGAGTCGTCCTCGACCATCGTGTGGAGGTCCACCGGTGGTCGCGGGAAGCGGGCTTTGGTCGTCACCAGGCGGGTCTGGACCTGGCCGGTCCGGCGCCCCTCGCGGACGGCGAGGTTGCGCAGGACGCCGCGGCTCGTGCGAGCGTCGAAGGCGGGGACCGATTCCGCCCGCGCCCACTCGCGGACCGCGTTGCGGGCCTCGTTCCCGGCCTCGGAGGAGAGGTGGCAGTCCTCGACGTCGACGGTCAGGTCCCAGCGCCCACGGGCGTGGAAGCCGAGCGTCACCTCCCCCTCCTCGCTTTCGCCGAAGGAGTACTCGAGCTTGTTGCGGTAGCGCCACTGCTCCAGCGCCGGCGCGATCTCCTCGGTCTCGAACCCGTCGAGGCCGCCGATCCGCCGCAGCGCCTCCTCGACCTGCCCCTGCTTGTGGTGGAGCTGCTGCTCGTAGGGAAGGCCCTGCCAGGGAGCGCCGGGGCAGGGCTCGCCGCCGTGGACGCAGCGGTCGGGCAGGCGGTCGGCGGCGGCGCGGACCACCTCGACGGTCCGCGCCTCGGCGAAGCGCTTCTTGCCCTTCGTCACCTCGGCGCGGACCCGGTCTCCCGGCAGCGCCCCGGCGACGAAGATGACGAAGCCCTCGGCGCGGGCGACCCCTCGCCCGCCGAAGGCGAGCGAGTCGATCTCCAGCTCGAGCAGGTCGCCGCGGCGCGGACCGCGGGCCGCTGGCGCAGAGGTGCCGGCGGCCTCGCTCACTTACGGCAGCGCGTTGCGCGCCTGTTTGGCCAGCCGCTCGAGCTCTTTCAGCAGCGCGTCGGTCTGTTTTTTGCCTTTTTTGACCAGTTCGCCGAGCAGTTTCTCGGCGTCGCTGCGGGTCATCCGGCCGCGTTTCACCGCGTCGTCGACGACGTCCTGGATCCGGTCGCGGCTGAGCGTGACGCTCTGCTCGAGGCTCTCGCGGAACTGGGCGACGCTCTTGTCGAGTCCGCTCGTCGCTTTGCTGGAGGCTTTGGCTTTCGAGCTCGACGCTTTGCGGCTGCCTTTTTTAGAGGACGATTTGGAGCGCGCTTTCGAAGTGGCTTTTTTCGAAGCTTTCGACGCCGTTTTCTTGGCTTTGGTCGCTTTCGCTTTGGCTTTCGATTTCGTCGATTTTTTGGCTTTCGACGCTTTCGATTTTTTGCCGCTGGCTTTTTTCTCAGCCATCTGGATTCTGCCTCCGGGTTGTTGGACGACGACGGGGTGGCCCCGACTATCTCAGGTCCGCAGGAGACGTGGCTCGGCGGCAAGGAAACGTGCCTGCACCGGGGCGTGGTCGGAGAGCCGCAGCGCCCGTCCTTCCAGCGGCAGCTCGCGCCGCTCCGGCGGCCAGTGCTCGGGCGGCTCCAGCACCTCGAGGCCGCGGATGAAGATGTGGTCGATCGCGTCGGGGGCAGTCGGCGGGCCGCCGAGGCCGAGCTCCTCGCGCAGCCGTTCGAAGATCCCCGGTTGCTTCGCCGGTCGCAGGTTGAAGTCGCCGCCGAAGATCAGCGGCGCGCCGCCGGCCCACTCGAGCGCCGCCCGCGCGCCCCGCGCCACGTCCTCGGCCGCCAGCTTCGGCCAGTGCGCGGTCGCGTGCAGGTTGGCGACGCAGAGGCCGGAGGCGGTGCGGACGAAGGCCATCGCCCGCCGCTCCGGCTCGCCCTCGTGGATCGCGATCGCCCGCCGCTCGGCGATCCCGCCGAGCCGGCCCGGCACCCGGACCAGGACAAGGTTCGAGCCACCCTCGCCGGAGGCGATCAGGTCCGGGTTCTGCCGCGCCAGCAGAGTTCGCAGCGGGCCGAGCGAGTTGCGGGAGGTGAGCGCCCGGTGCCACTCCGCCCCGCAGGCGCGCGCCAGCGGCTCGGCGAAGCGCGGCGGGCACTCCTGCAGCAGCGCCACGTCCCACTCGGCCCGCGAGAGGACCGTCGCGAACTCCTCGGTGAGGTCGCGGTTGACCTGGACGTGGGTCTCGTTGCGCTCGTCGAAGCGCAACAGCCGCGAGCGCCAGGTGCGCAGCGCCGGGTCGGGCGGGTAGTCGCGCCCGTGGAAGAGGTTCCAGCACAGTGCGGTCAGCTCCACGGGGCGTAGTATCCGGCAGCTTGTTGATCGCGAAGCGAAGCGGAGCGCACCCTTGATGAATTTCCTCACCGGCGAAGAGCTCGGGGCCTTCGAGCTCGGCAAGCTGCTCGACCGGGCGGCGGAGCTGAAAGCCGGCCGCGGCGAGCGGGTCGGGGCCGATTCGCTGGCCGGGCGCAGCGTCGCCCTCGTCTTCGAGCGGCCCTCGACGCGGACGCGGATCAGCTTCGAGGTCGGCGTCGCCGAGCTCGGCGCCCACCCGGTCGTCCTCCGCGGCGACGAGATGCAGCTCTCCCGCGGCGAGTCGGTCGGCGACACCGCCCGCGTCCTCTCCCGCTACGTCGACGCGATCGTGATCCGCTCCGGCTCCCACGAGACCGTCGCCGCCCTCGCCGAGGCGGCCGATGTCCCGGTGGTCAACGGGCTCACCCCGCTCCACCATCCCTGCCAGGCGCTCGCCGACCTGCTGACCCTGCGCGAGCGCTTCGGCGACCTGCAGGGGCTGCGGCTCGCCTACGTCGGCGACGGCAACAACGTCGCCCGCTCGCTGGCGATCCTCGGCGAGCTGGCCGGGGTGGAGGTGGTGGTCGCGGCGCCCGCGGGCTACCAGCTCGAGGAGGGGCACGGGGCGAAGCTGACCGACGACCCGCGCGCCGCCGCGGCCGGCGCCGACGCCCTCTACACCGACGTCTGGGTCAGCATGGGCGACGAGGAGGAGGCGCAGCGGCGGCGCACCGACCTCGCCCCGTTCCAGCTCGACGCCGACCTGCTCGCCGCCGCCAAGGAGCGGGCGATCGTCCTCCACTGCCTGCCGGCCCACCCCGGCGAAGAGATCACCGCCGAGGTCCTCTACGGCGACCAGTCCGCCGTCTGGGACCAGGCCGAGAACCGGCTGCACGCGCAGAAGGCGCTGCTGGAGGCGCTGCTCACCGAGTAGGCGAGCGCCCCCGTGATCCCGATCGGCGCCTGAGAGGATCTGGTCATGTACCCGGAGATCGAGATCGGGCCGGTGACGCTGCAGACCTTCGGGTTGATGTTCGCGCTCGCCTTCCTCGCCGCCGGGGCGCTGATCTGGAAGCGCTTCGAAGAGATCGGCAAGCCGCCCGACTGGGCCTACGAGATGGGCTTCGCGGCGCTGATCGGCGGCGTCGTCGGCTCCCGCCTCTACTTCATCGTCGACAACTGGAGCGATGTCCAGGACGACCTGCTCGGCAACCTCTTCTCCGGCTCGGGGCTGACCTGGTACGGCGGCGCGATCGGCGGCGCCATCGCCGTCCTCCTCTGGGCGCGGTGGCGCGGCTTCCTCGGGCTGGCGCTGCTCGACGTGGCGGCGCCGGCGCTGGCGCTCGGCTACGCGATCGGCCGCGTCGGCTGCCAGCTCTCCGGCGACGGCGACTACGGCAAGGCCTGGGACGGGCCCTGGGCGATGTCCTACCCGGACGGGACCGTGCCGACCGACGAAGACGTCCACCCGACGCCGGTCTACGAGGCGCTGGCGATGGGGTTCGGCGCCTGGCTGCTCTGGCGCCTGCGCGACCGGGTGCGGACGGGGGTCCTCTTCGCCCTCTACCTCCTCTATGCGGGGACCGAGCGCTTCCTGGTCGAGTTCCTGCGCCGTAACGACGAGACCGCGCTGGGGCTGACGATGGCGCAGCTGGAGAGCCTGGCGATGATGGCCGCCGGGGCTATCTGGATCGCGGTCGTCCATCGCCGACATGGTGGTATCTTGCGCAAGAACTTTGGAGCGGTTGAACCTGGGAGGATTGGGGACTGATGGCGGCAATTGACGTGCAAAGTGAGGGACCCTCGGCTCGGACCGTGGGCGCGATCCTCGACGACGCGGCCGAGCGGATCGCCGCGGCCGGCGTGGAGGAGGCGCGCAGCGACGCCGAAGTCCTCGTCGCCGACGCGCTCGGGGTGAAGCCCGACGAGCTCTCGGTCGAGAGCGCCGGCGAGGTCGACGCCGACGCTGCCGCGAAGATCGAGGCGGGCGTCCAGCGCCGGGTCGAGCGTGAGCCGATGGCCTACATCCTCGGCCGCGCCCCCTTCCGCAACCTTGAGATCTACGTCGACGAGCGCGTGCTCTGGCCGCGCAAGGAGACCGAGCTGCTGGTCGAGGTGGGGACGACGCTGCCGCAGGGCGCGCGCGTGCACGAGGTCGGCACCGGCTCCGGGGCGATCTCGCTGGCGCTGCTCTCCGAGCGGCCCGACCTGAAGATCACCGCCTCGGACCTCTCGGCGGAGGCGGTCGAAGCGGCGCGCGAGAACGCCGAGCGGCTCGGGCTCGACCTCGAGATCACCGTCGGCAAGGGCCTGCCGGACTCGGTCGAAGCCGAAGAGGTCGACCTGGTGATCGCCAACATGCCCTACGTCACCGACGAGACGATCTTCGAGCGCTCGCCGGAGATCCAGAAGGAGCCGCGGGTCGCCGTCACCGGCGATTGCGGCGAGGACGGGCTCGGGGTGATCCGCAGCGTGATCGCCGAAACGCCCTCCGGCTGGAAACTGGCGATGGAGCACGACACCCATCACGGCCCGGCAATGCGCGAGCTGCTGCGCGACGCGACTACGCTTCAGGACTACGAAGGTGACGACCGGGTCACCGTCGGCTACGCCCCCTGAGAGCGGCGACCGTTCGGTCGCCGTATCCACCGAGGAGCAGAGGCGGGCGAAGGTCGAGCGGCTGCGCGCGGCGGGGGTCGATCCCTACCCGCACTCGTTCCCGAACCGCGACCACGTCGAGGAGATCGAAGCCAAGCACGACCCGGCGGAGTTGGGGGAGGGCGAGCACGAGGAGTTCACCTACCGGGTGATGGGCCGGGTGACCGGCAAGCGCGGCCACGGCAAGACCGCCTTCCTCGACGTCCGCGACGTCACCGGCACGATCCAGGCCTACGCGCGGCGCGACGTGCTCGGCGAGGAGGCGTTCGAGCGGGTCGAGGAACTCGACATCGGCGACCTGGTCGGGATCGAGGGGCCGCTGCACGTGACCAAGCGCGGGCAGCTGGCGATCGGGGTGCGCGAGTGCACGCTGCTGGCGAAGGCGCTGAAAGACCCGCCGGACCTCTTCCACGGCATCTCCGACCCGGATACGCGCTACCGCCAGCGCGAACTCGACCTGATGGCGAACGCGGAGTCGCGGGAGATCTTCAAGAAGCGCTCGCAGCTGACCCTGGCGATCCGCAATCACATGAACGAGCGCGGCTGGATCGAGCTGGAAACGCCGGTCCTGCAGCGGCTGACCGGCGGCGCCGCGGCGCGCCCGTTCGTCACCCACCACAACGCGCTCGACCGCGACCTCTTCCTGCGCACGGCGACCGAGCTGTACCTGAAGCGGGCGATCGTCGGCGGCTACGAGGACGTCTACGAGTTCGGCAAGTTCTTCCGCAACGAGGGGATGTCGCCCCAGCACAACCCCGAGTTCACGATGCTGGAGATGTTCGTGGGCGGCGCCGACTACAACGGCGTCATGGAGTTCATCGAGGTGCTGGTCGCGAGCGTCGTCGAGAAGGTGATGGGGACGACGAAGGTCGAGCGCGACGGGGTCGAGATCGACTTCGCCGCTCCCTGGCCGCGGGTGCGGCTGCGCGACGAGCTGCTGCGCGAGATCGGGCTCGACATCTACGAGGCGAGCCGGGACGAGCTGGCCGAGGCGGCGGGCGACGCGGTCGGTCCCGACGACGACTGGGCCGGGGTGGTCGACACCCTGCAGGGCAAGTTCGTCGAGCCGAAGCTGATCCAGCCGACCTACATCATCGACCTGCCGATCGACATCTGGCCGCTGGTCAAGGTCCACCCGGAGAGCCCGCGCGTCTGCGAGGCCTTCGACGGGATCGTCGCCGGGATGGAGATCGTCGGCGGCGGGACCGACCTCAACGACCCGGTCGAGCAGCGGGTCCGCTTCATCAAACAGCGCGAACGCCAGGAGACCGGGGCGGAGGCCGACCCGCATCCGCACGACGAAGAGTTCGTGCGCGCGCTCGAATACGGGATGCCACCGGCGAGCGGCTGCGGCCTCGGGATCGACCGCCTGCTGATGATCATGACCGGGGCGAAGACGCTGCGGGACGTGATCATCTACCCGGCGATGCGCGAGCTGCCCGGCGAGTAACCTCTTCGGGGTGACCGCAGGAGGAGGTGCCGGCGGCGTGGCGCCGGCCAACGAGGAAGCGGTGCGGGCCTGGGACACGGTCCTCTACGAACGCTGGAAGCAGAACCGCAAGGTGTTCGTCGGCGCCCTCGACGAGGTGACCGAGGACCTCTTCGAGCGCTACCCGCCGCCGCGGGGTGGTCGCTGCATCGACGTCGGCTGCGGGTTCGGCGAGACGACGAAGCGGATGGCCGCGCTGGTCGGCGCGGACGGCTTCGCCCTCGGCACCGACTCCTCGCCGCGCTTCATCGAAGACGCCCGGCGCGAGGCCGCCGAGGACGGGGTCGGCAACGTCGAGTTCGAGGTGGCCGACGCGCAGACCGCGCAGTGGGAGCCCGTGCACGACTACGCCTTCTCGCGGATGGGGACGCAGTTCTTCGCCGCGCCGGTGCCGGCGATGCGGGCGATCCGCGGCGCCCTGAAGCCGGGCGGCGGCCTGCGCAAGATCTGCTGGCGCCGCAAGGAAGAGAGCCCGTTCTGGGCGGAGACCGAGGGGGTCGTCGAACGCTTCCTCTCGCGCCCGCAGGAGTACGAGGCCGACACCTGCGGGCCCGGGCCGTTCTCCCTCGGCAACCCGGAAACGCTGGAGGGCATCCTCGCGGCGGCCGGCTTCGAGGAGATCGAGCTGCACTGCCGCGACTTCGACTACTTCATGGGCAAGGACATGGAGGAAGCGGTGGACTCGCTGCTGGCGATCGGGCCGGGGGCGGAGCTGATCCGCCTCAACGGCGAGCACGGCGAGAGCCGGCGCGAGGAGATCGCCGAGGCGCTCGCCGCCCATTACGCGGACTGGCAGCAGCCCGACGGTTCGATCGTCGGCCGCGGCTCGGTCTGGCTCGTCGCGGCGACGAATCCCGGGGGCGGCGGTTAAGGTGGGCGCATGGCGGTGAAGCTCCACCGGTGCCCGTTGATGTTTGCCAAGTTCGACGGCCACCCCTGCTGGCGGGTGCAGAAGGCGCTCGACGAGGCGGGGGTCGAGTACGAGGTGGTGAAGGGACCGCTGCGCCCGGGTAAGCGCGACGAGCTGGAGCGGCTCTCGGGCCAGCGCAAATACCCGACGATCGAGTTCGAGGACGGGCGCACCTACCGTGACGAGTCGAAGGCGATGGCGGAGAAGATCCGCGCGGGGGAGCTCGGTTAGGGCCGTCGTCCTCCTGGCGCTGGCGGGGGTGCTCGCCGCGAGCGCCTTGCTGGTCCCGGCGGGCGGTGCGGCCGGGAAGCCGAAGCGGCACCGTCCCTGGCAGCCGGACGTCGCCGCGGCGCGGAAGTACGCGAAGCAGCGGGCGGGCGAGGTCGCCTTCGCGACGATCGACCAGCGTGGGCGGTTCCGCGGCTACCGGGTGCGGGACACGGCGCCGGCGGCGAGCGTCTTCAAGGTGATGCTGCTGGCGGGCCTGCTGCGCAAGCGCGCCGAGAGCGGGCTCTCGCGGCGGGACCGGCGGCTGCTGGCGCCGATGATCCGCTGGAGCGACAGCGTCGCGGCGACGACGGTGCGGGGGATGGTGGGGGTGCGGCGGATCCGGCGGCTGGCGCGGGTGGCGGGGATGCGCGACTTCGACTACCACCCGGTCTGGGGCCTGAGCCTGACCAGTCCGCGGGACCAGGTGCGGTTCATGTACCGGCTGCAGCGCTACGTGCCGAAGCGGTACCGGGCCTACGATCGCCACCTGCTCTCGCGCGTGGTGCGGCCGCAGCGCTGGGGCGTCGGCCGCGCCGTGCCGCGCGGCTGGAAGCTCTTCCTCAAGGGCGGCTGGGGGAGCGGCAGCGGCCGCGTCGACCACCAGGTGGCGCTGCTCAAGCGCGGCCGCAAACGCATCGCCCTGGCGATCTTCACCGAGTTCAATCCCAGCCACGGGTACGGCAAGCGGACGCTGCGTGGCGTGGCCGCGCGGTTACTGCGAGGCCTGTGAGCACAGCGGTGGGATCTATGTACCTATAGGGGACAAAAGTCCCACCGCTACACGGTCGAGCGCATCAACCCGCCGTCGATCGGGATCACCGCGCCCGTGACATAGGCCGCGCGCTGGGAGCAGAGGAAGGCGACGAGGTCGCCGTACTCCTCGACCGTGCCGAGCCGTCCCGCCGGCACTTCCTCCCGCGCGGCCGCTTCGACCTGCTCCATCGAGCCGCCGAGTTCGGCCATGCGGTCGGTGGCGAAGCGGCCGGTGGCGACGGTGTTGACGGTGATCCCGTCGCCGGCGACCTCGCGGGCGAGCGTCTTCAGGAAGCCGATCGTGGCGAGCCGGTGGGCGTTGGAGAGTCCGAGCGCCGGGTTGACCTCGATCGTCGTCGTCGAGCCGACGTTGACGATCCGCCCCCAGCCTTCGCCCCGCATGCCGGGAATGACCGCCCCGGCCAGGATCCGCGGCGCCAGCACCAGCGAGCGGTAGGCCTCCTCCCATTCCTCGAAGCCATGGTCAAGAGCCCCGCCCGGCGGCGGCCCGCCCGTATTGGTGACCAAAATGTCCACCGAACCGAGCTCCTCGGCGACCTCGAGCGGCAGCCGCGCCAACCGGTCCAAATCCGTGGTGTCGGCGACGAACGGCGTCGCCCGCTCCCCAATCTCCGACTGCGCTTCCGCCAGCTTCATCGCCGAGCGGCTGGAGATGGCGACCTGCGCCCCTTCCCGCGCCAGCGCAGCCGCGATTCCGCGCCCGATTCCCCTGCTGGCGCCCATCACCAAGGCCACTTTGCCCTCGATCCCAAGGTCCATGCCCGCCACTCTAGCCCCGCCCAGGATGCTCAGAACCCTTTGCGCGGGTATCGTTCCAGTCGAGCGCCCGTAGCTCAGTGGTCAACGGGTCCTTTCGGGGGCCCAAAGAGCGTCGGTCTTTCAAGCCGAAGGTCGCGGGTTCGACTCCCGTCGGGCGCATTCCTTGGTGTTCCGCTCTGTGCTGCGCATTGCCAGGTGCAGAGCCAAGTTTTCGGTCTAGCGCTGGATTGGCGTTCCGGCGGCGTCCTGGCGATTCCGCGGGGTTCCGGCGCGTCTGTGTCACATCCTGGTCACATTTCTCGACGCCCAATAGGGTCTTTGCAATGGCCAAGGAGAACGCCAAAGCTCGCAAGGCTGTCCGCGCCGCTCAGAAGCAGTTTGAGCGCGAGTCCGACGCGGCTCAGAAGGCTCGCCGCAAAGCCTTCGCCCAGGCGCAGAAGGAAGGGATGTCGCTACGCGAGATCGGCGAGGAGGTCGGCTTGACGCACTCACGTGTCGCGCAGATCATCAACGGGGAATAGCCGCCGCTGTAAAGATTTTCTTGACAGCAGATGCTACGCTGACGCCGTAAAGACAAAAAGTGCCCCCGCGCTGCTGTAACAGCCGGGGGCGTGGCACAGGAAGGGATGCTTCCCATGCGCAACAAGCCTAGTAGCGGCGACGATGAGCGCGCCGCGACCACCGCCGAGCTGGACGACCGCGACCAGACGGCGATCCTGAGACACGTCCTCAGCCTCTATCCGGAGACGCTGACGCTGGATGAGCTGGTCCGGGAGATGATCGGCATCGCGTCGTCTGAGCCCTCTGAGCGCGACGCGGTCGAGAGAGCCGTCCGCGACCTGGCGGCGGTCGGTCTGCTCCACGAAGAAGGCAGCCGCGTCTTCCCGGCCAGAGCCGCCGTCGTCTTCCACGGCCTCTACGAAGCCTGATGGACGGCAGGCACGTGGACGAGGCAGCTGCCAAGCGCCTCGGCCGAAACGTATTCATGGCTCGCCGCCGCGCCGGGTTCTCGCAAGAAGAACTCGGCGCGCTCGCTTGCCTCCACCGGACCGAGATCGGCTTGGTCGAGAGCGGGCGACGGCTCCCGCGCGTCGACACGCTCATCAAGCTCGCCGCAGCCCTGGGCGTCAAGGTCGAAGAGCTACTCGCCGGCATCGAATGGGTCATGCCCGCGCCCAGCCGGCCGGGCAGCTTCGCGGTGGGGAGGAGCTAGCCGTGCCGGCAAAGATCGAAGATCCCGAGCAGGCAATCCTCTTCCTCCTCCGCCACCCGCTGCGGCGGGAGCTGCTGAGGCTCTACGTCAAAGAGAACGGGATCCTCAGCCCCAAGCAGCTCTCGGTCTTCACGAAGAAGCACCTGTCGCTCGTCGGCCACCACGTCCGCGAGCTGGCAAAGCAGGGGGCGGTCGAGCTGATCGAGACGCAGCCCAGGCGCGGCTCGCTGGAGCACTTCTACCGGGCGACCTCGCTGGTCGACGCGGTGCCGTGGGCGCGGGCAGCCCTCGGACTGCAACCGGAACAGAAAGGAAACGACACCGAAGCCAAAGAGAAGACCGATGACGCAGAAGCAGCTCATAGCGACTAGCTCGACCCAGAGCTACGAGCAAGCGATAGCCGAGCCCCGAATCGCCACCCCCTCGGGTCTCTTCGGCTATCGCCTCAGACCCCCGACACATTATGAACCGAACAGGCGTTCGCTTTTCGTGCCTGGCGCGGCGTCAGTTGGCGACTCCTGGCGTTTGACCTTCGGTCGGCCTCCCCACCGCCGATTGTGGCGCGGCTGCGCCGCGCTTTTGGCGGGTGGGGAGGCGCTCCCGGCGTGTGGCGGCAGAGGAACACAGAGGAATCTCCCCGGCCGCTTTCGGCGCAGATGGCATCTCAGGGGCATGGAACGGAAAGCACCTCCAGCCAACTTCTTCACCGAGCGCACTCTCGCCGACTTCCTTGCCGTCTCCGACCGCACCGTCCGCAACTGGATCAGGCGCGGCGAGCTGCCCAGCTACAAGCTCGGCGCGGCGCGGCGGATCGATCCGGCCGACGTGGAGGACTTCTTGGCGCGCCACAGAGACGAGGCATCGTGAGGCGCGAGACGCCAGTCAAGCGCCGCAACCCCTCCGGCCAGGTCGTGTGGGTCGCCCGCTACACCGGCCGCGACGGTCGCCGCTACATCGCCAAGCCGAGCTGGAATCGCGGCAAGGGCACCTTCAAGCGCAAAGGCGAAGCGCAGAAAGCGATTGACGAGGCCTACGGTCTCTCGGATCGGCCCGACACGCTCGGCGACTACGCCGCCACCTGGACCGAGCGCCACCCGCGCTCAGAGCGCACCAACGCCACCAACGACCACCGCATCAGCCGGGTTGCCGACGTAGTCATCGAGGGCATCCCCTTGAAGGACTGGCCGCTGCGCGAGCTGCGCCGCCGCCACACGCTCGCCCTCGTCGACCACATGCTGCGGGTCGAAGGTCGAGCCACCACTGGCGCCGTGGGGATCCTCCGCGCGCTGTCGGCTATGGCCGAGGACGCGATCACCGACGAAGTCTGCGACCTCAACCCGTTCAAGGGCATCCGCATCCGCGCCAATGACCCCAGGGCGCAGAAGAAGCCGAGGCCGATCCGCGTCTTCACCTTCGAGGAGATGCACCGCTTCGCCAAGGCGGCCGGACGCTACGAGGCAATGGTCCGAGTCTTCACCGACTGCGGCCTGAGGCTGGGGGAGGTGCTTCCCCTGCGCCGCGAAGACTTCGACGGCGAGACGCTCCAGGTCCGCCGCACCGCCCACGAGGGCCAGATCCTCGAGGGGACGAAGACCGACCACGGCGAGCCCGACGCCGGCCGCGTCGTTCCCGTGCCGGCAACCCTCGCCTGGATGTTGGAAGCGCAGATCCAGCTCAACGGCGACGACTGCGAGTTGCTCTTCACGACCCCAAGAGGCCACCTCTGGCGCGAGCGCACCTTCTACCGCGACCTCTGGAAGCCAGCCCAAGAAGCCTCAGGCCTAGACATCCGCCCCCACGAGTGCCGCCACAGCTACGTTACGCACATGCGAGCTGCCGGCGTCAACGACGCCGACTTAGCCGAGATTGCGGGGCATCGGGTCGAGACGATGCTTGCTCGCTACACGCACGCGGTTGGCATGAGCTTTCAGGAGATTCGTGGTGCTATTGAGAGGGAGCAATAAGGGTTTTGCACCCAGAAAGGGTCTTTGTGTTGCCGTGAGTCCTGCTTAGAGCGGCCTCGGTGGGCCATAAGATATGCCCTGGTTCCTTTAAGTGCCTAGCCGGAGACCATAAGATCGGACGCTTGATTGGCTTCCGGCCTATTGACTGACCGTGTTCACCTTCCTGCAACTCTCCGACATCCACTTCCGCAACCTCCCCAAAGACGGCGAGAATGCTGCGGACCCTGCGGCGAAATTGGATAGTCAGGACTATCAGCAGCGGGAGCTCCTGATCGAAGATGTCCTTGAGCAAAAAGCAGATGTAGGTGGTTACTCGGCGGTCTTGGTCGCCGGTGACATTGCTAACGACGGGGAGCCCGAGCAGTTCGCCCAGGGGAACATCTTTTTGCGAAACCTCTGTACCGCCGTAGAGATCAAACCCTGGAACGTCTGGACCGTTCCGGGAAACCATGACGTCGAAGCTGACGCGATCGACGCGCTCGGTTACGAGTTGCGGGAGCGAATGCGTAGCACGGAGGAGGATGCCCTCGACGCCGTTTTCGCGAAGATCCTCGACCATCCAGAAGAGGGGCCCGCACTGCTCACCCCACTCCAGGGCTATCTGGAGTTTGCTGACGCTTTCGATTGCGCTTTCGACGTATCGCAGCTTCATTGGAGCATTGAACTCGACTCAGCTAGTCCACGCCCTCTAACGCTCCGCGGTCTCAGCTCCGCGCTTCTCTGCGCTAGAGGGGATGGGAATCCAAAGCGGCCGACGATTATTGGCGAGCCGCAGGCCAGCAGTTGGTCTGATCAGAAAATTCACCTCAGTCTCTGCCACCACCCCCACTGTTGGTTGCTCGATCGAAATGACATCGATGATCTGTTTGGAAAGCACGTGCAGGTCCGGGTTACCGGACATCTGCACAAGCGAGAGTTGAGCCATACCGATGTCGGCATCCACCTGCAGGCGGGCGCAGTCTCCCCCAAGCGGCGTTCAGATGGAGCCTATGGGCAGGGTTATGAGCCCACCTATGACGTGATCAGGCTCAATCAGGTCGAGGTTGGGGGAAACTCTTATCTCGACATCGCGGTGCGCTGCCGGCGTTGGGATGACAAAGAGCGCAAGTGGGTAGCTCACGGGGAGGAGATGCGCCGCTTTGCAGTTGGGCACGATGCGCCCTCCGAGGCCCTCCAACGAGCCCCCGAAGGCCCGCTCGAGGCACCCGATGTGGAGATGCGCGAGGTGAGATACAAGCTCGCGCAGCTGCCCCAGACGGACAAGCTCGAAATCGTGGAAGCACTCGGTGCGCCGATGAGCACCTTCATCGACGCGCCGCAGTGGAGCCTCGTCACTGCGATCTTTTCCTGGGCAGAGGAGAATGGGAAGCTCGACCAACTCAAAACGGTAGCTATCTCTGGCCTACCGTCCGAAGATGCGAAGTAGAGACCATGTCTGATCCGTTTCATGACCGCATACGCGAGGCCACGGTCGTTCCAACCGAGGAGCGAGTGGAGCTATTGGGTCAGGCGAGCAAAGCTGCGGCAACTTCGCTGGGCTCCGGCGATGCCCTTGACTTGGTCAGGGTTGTCTGCCGGCGTCCGGTCTCTGATGAGGTCAAGGACCGTGTTCGCGCACGCCTTAACTCAAAAGCCGAGGTCGTCCTCGAGCACCGCCATGACCAGCTGATGGCCACGCTTGCGGCGGTCGCCCTGATCCGGGTTTTCGCTCGACCCACCTTCGTCCACGGGCTTTTGCCGGCGCTTGCGATTCGAGCGGCACGCACCCAGGGTTGGGCGCCTATCCATCCCGATGTCTTCACCCACGCGGACTACTACATCCGCGAGCGGGCGCTGGTCATGCGCAGACCTGTAGCAGCCGATGATTTCAAGCAAAGCCCGAAAGAGGGGGAGGAGGTCTCTCCGATTGGCGAAGTAAAGGCGATACGCGCGGCGCTCCTCAGGGATGGGAAGTTGCGCAAGGAAAGCGAGCAATTGCTTTGGTGGGTCAGCTCGGCCGAGCTCCCGCGCTCAAGCACGGATGCAGCGATTGAATTCAAGTCACTGCTCGGCTTTAATCCCGAGCCGGGAGGTACCGAGGAGCTATTCCGAGCCAAGTTCCGCGATGGCGATTCGCGCTCCCGCTCGACTTGGATTTTCAGCCGAGTAGGCGTGCCGGCAGAGCTTCAGGATTTCTGCCCGACGGTCGCCCGCGACTCCGGGCCCGGCACGCCAGACGTGAAGAGTGCGATGGCGAGCCTCAACGAGCTCTTTCTGATTGACGCCCTCAAAGAACGGCCGCTAGAGCAATGACTGAGACCCCTGAAGAGAGCATTCGGTCCGAGGAGGAGCAAGCGCCGCCCACTGAGCAGGAGGAAGCGGCCACCGAGGAAACTCCAGAGAGCGATTCCGAGGTCCTCGATCGCAAGTTGAAAGAGGCCGGCAACGAAGCCGCCCCGTGGAGCAGGGGGGAGGCGCTGGCTAACTCTGAAGCTGAAGAGATCGCGGCGGAGCGGCGGGCGACCGTTGTCGTCCTCGCCGGGGGCACCGGAAGCGGCAAGACCACCCTGCTCGCCTCGCTATATGAGCGTTTCGGCCGCGGGCCGGTCGCCGCCCATCTATTTGACGGTTCTCGAACCTTGCACGGTCTCGAACTTCGCTGCCACAGAAGCATCTATGGGTCCGGGCCGGGAGGTGGGGACCAGGGACACACGGCCTTAGGTGCTCTGCCCTGGTTGCATCTTCGGCTACGTCGCGATGAGCGCACGATCGAGCTGCTGATGGGGGATTACTCGGGCGAGCACTTCGAAGCGCTGGCCAGCGGCAGCGAGAAGCCGATCGAGTACCCCCAACTGCGCCGGGCCGATCACATCGGAATCGTGGTCAACGGTGGAGCACTTGCCGATCCGCCAAAGGCGATGGCCGAGCAGCGCGAAGCGCTTGAGCTGGTCCGAGCGCTTCTCAGTGAACCCGACGCCTACGCCGGGCCGGGGTCGCTCACGGTTATCGTTACCAAGTGGGATCTCGTGCTTCGCGGTGGAGAGCGAGCTCGAGAAGCCTTTGAGAAAGCGCGCCAGATGATCAGCAGTGAGATCTCCGCACGCTATCCCGACGCTTCGGTTGGCTATATAGAGACGGCAGCCCGCTCGACCGTAAAGGAGCTGCCTCTTGGTCACGGCATTGACGATCTGCTCCTGCGTTGGACCGATGTGCCGGCAGTCTCGATCGCGAATCCTCCCGATGGGGTTAAGTACCACCCGGCCGGCATCAGCAGCTTCAAGGCTGAGGAGTAGGGATGGCAGAGGACTTGCGAATCTTGATGGTTGGACTCTCAGAGTCTGGAAAGACCACCTTTCTGGCGGCCCTCTATGAATTGGCGCGTGCTGAGCCTCCTCTCCCCGGAGCTCTGCGGCTGGTTCAAGAGCCCGCAGAACGCGATTACTTCCATCGCATCGCCCAGAACTGGCTGAAGCTTGAGCGAATGTTGCACACCCAGCCCGGCGATCCGCGCGATGCGGCCATGGAGCTGATCACGCCCGACGGGCAGAGCTTCCAGCTCGAAATCCCCGATATCTCGGGTGAGGATTTCAACCACGCCTGGGAGGGCGAACCCTGGCCTGGTCCCGTCGAAGATGTGGCCGCCCGCGCCGACGCAATCCTGATCTTTGCCCGCCGCGATCACGTCATCAAACCTTTAAGTCTGCCGGCCGATGACGCTGCCCCTCCCGCCGAGGACAAGGAGGAGTGGTCGCCAGAGGAGGCCCCTACTCAGAGCAAGCTCGCCGACCTGCTCGAGACGCTTGACTCCCTGGTTAGTCGCCCACTGCCAATGGCGTTGATCGCCTCTGCTTGGGACATGAGTAACGGCGAAGAAGAGCTGAGGCCAGACCAGTGGTTGAAGTTTCGACTCCCGCTCCTATGGCAGATGCTCGAGAGCCGAAAGGAGACTCGTCCCTATCGTGTTTATGGGGTCAGCGCTCAGGGAGGCGATGTCGAGGATCCGGAGGTCCGGGCACGTCTTGCCGAGATCGAGCCGGCTTATGAGCGGGTGGACGTGCGCAGCGGCGAGAACGCTTCAAGCGATATAAGCGCTCCCATCAGTTGGCTCTTCGAACAAATCCAGTGAGCGCTTCAAGCGCTCCCATCCACCAGACCCTCCACGGCTATGAAGACGGTCACCGGCTGCTGGCTGGCTCGGTGACGATCGCGCCCCAGGATCGCCGCCGGATGTTGACCATGTCCGACAGCCCTGATGTTGCCGGGCAGGACCCCGAGCGCTCATTGATGCTCGGCTATCCGCTGCCGAGTGAGAGTTATTTCATCCTCTCCAGAACCTGGGCCGCACCGGAGGTCGATCGGCCCGGCTGCGTTTGGACCCATTCTCTGCTGATCGATCAGGGTGCCCAGGCAGAGCTCGACCCACGCTCGCTTCTTGGCTTGTTCAGGCGACCGAACGGTGTTTCTGATACGTCACGCTACGAAAAGCCGATCGGCCCGCCAATGAATGCCGACAACCCCGAAGCGGAGCTTCCTGAGATCCTCGCCACTCTTTTATGGTCCCTCTACCAGCCGCCGCTGGCACCTGTCGACCTCCGCGCCGATGCGCTGAAGGGGCTCGATCAACAACTTTTCCTGCTGACTATCTGGGGCCAGCAATGGCCTGCTCTTCGCTCCAGGTTCTCCTTCGGTCAAGCGCCGCGAGTCGGCCGCCGGCTTGACGGGAAACTCCTTGACCTACAGATCACCGAGAGGCCCCAGAAGGGGAGCTGGGATTCTGAGAAAGGGCTCGCACCGCCGCGTACGGTTGTTAAACCGGTCTCCGACGGCGTCCCTGGCTGGTCGGTGGACCTTTGCGAAGACCTCCACCGGGCTGGACCGGTTCGCGACTATTTGTGGAGTTGGGGTCCCTCAAGAAAACCCCAACGCTCCGATCTTTGGGCGCTTGCATCCCTCTTTGCCGCTCGGGCCGAGCGGAAAGCTGTCGCCTCGCCGGCGGAGACTGCGATTTATGTTTTTGAGCGCGCTTACCCTAAGCCGGGTGCCCAGGCTCGTCTCAAGCGCGGAGTCTTTGAGAACGGAGCGGATGCGGTTTCCCCCGGCCCGCTGCAGGACGCCGATCTCCTCGCTGCGATCGTTGCGGATGGGGAGCCCGCCAGCCTGAGTCGTATCGAGCTGGGTCTCCGTGATCGTTCCAAGCGACTGGTAAGAACAGATCCCGTCCTCGCACTTGAGTTGGTTGAGGAGATCCCCTCGAATCCCGATGGGGCCCAGCGAGATATAGCCGAGGGAATTGCGGACGGACTGACGAAAACCGTGATCGCCCGTTGGTCCATTGAAGACCCAAAATCGCTGGCGAAGCTGGTCAACCGCTCCCCTGTCCTCGCCGCGCACACCGACTTGTGGAAGGCCGTCGGCTTTACCGATTTCTGGCCTCTGGTCAGAAACGCTCGCGCATCGCGCGAGCGTCGCCGCGCGATGCTTCTCGGCATGCTCGGCGCACACTCCAAAGACTTCATCGAGGCTGCCCTCGATAGCTGGCCGGACGGATCGCAACTCTATTTGGAGCTTCTCGCCGAGGGCAAAGGCACGTGGCACAGCGACGAATACCTACGAACTCTGGATCGCCGCACCGTCGCTGCTTGGTTGGGAAAGAACGGACCTGCGCCAAGACTCTCCGCGCTGATTCTCGAAGCCTGGAAACCAAAGCACCTCGCGGCGCTCCCAGGTCCCGAGTGGGAGGCTTTGTGGGAGCTTGGCAAAAAGCTGAGCGACTATCACCTTGCTCTCTATTTCATCGCCGCCTGCGAGCCGGAGTCTGGCCTTGGCCCGCAAAGCGCGGTTGACACCTACCAGGCGCTCCGCAAACGATCTTCCCTCAAATCAAAGGCGACCAAGGTCCTGAGCGAAGCTGCAATTGGCGCTGGCGCGAATCGCGCCGCCGAACCTGCAGCGGCTCTTCTTGACCTCGCATTTCGTGGCGGTGGCTGGAGCCCATTGGTCCTGCTGGAGATCGAGGACCCCGCTGCGCTCGAAGCAGTCCTCACTGCCGACAGCTCGGGCCACATCGTCGCCCAGCTCGCCGAAGAACTCGGGGACACGGAATTGCCCGAGCAGACCGCTCAGCTGATCTTCGACGCCGCTATGAACGCCGAGGATCCAAGTGTCCTCCGGACGATCATCGGAGCCGGCAAGGCTTTCATTCCCTGGTTCAAGAACGCGGTCTCAAAAGTGCGGTAGGCCGCGTACGCCCGACGATAGCCGCTTGGTCGACTGCCTACCGTGTGCTCTTAGAGGTGCTCTTGATCCACCGCTGCGAGCCTTTGGACGACAGTCGAACGAATCACGCATCCCTTTGTCTCATCGAACTCAAGGATCCTTTGAGATCACGGTACTCACGAAGGCCAAGCTTAAATCTAAACTCCGCACTTAGACTATTAGCGCCCCTCGTAAAATGGGAAGTAGTGACTAAGAGTCCTGCATTAGCCCGCTGGATATCGACTACGGCGAGTAACTGCCTTACTGCACTGACCCCGACCGGGCGATGTCGCGCATATTTCTTGCACTCCACTACAGTCAGACGTTGCCCGAGGCTGGTGTGCTCTATCAGGTAAAGGTCGACCCCCCCGTCACCGGTCGTAGGGGTAAGGCTGACCTCAAAGCCTTGACGCCAAAATAGCTCTGCCATAAGTTCTTCGAACTGTCGCGAAGAGAGACCGAAGACAAGTGCCGGGTCTGTTGCTACTTGATCGATCAGATCTTGAGATATCTGATCGAGGCGTAGGGACACCTCCAGCTGATCTGGATCCTGGGAAAAGTCTATGACGGGCTTGAGACTCCTGTCGAGGGCGACTGGATCGCTTTGAAAGCTGAAGAGGTCATCCTCTGCCAGCCCTTCCTCAAAATAAAAGCCTGCGGCAGGCGTATTAGTATCTCGCAGTTCGAGAAAGCTTCCCGCACCGTCCAGTATGGCCGTGCTGCGAAGCATACTCTCCATGAGAAGCTGTGTGCCAATTTTAAGTGTTCCTCCTCTTGCAGTTATTAGCTCACTTGAGCGAATCGCCTCGAGAAGCCCCGGTAAGTCGTCAGCGGCCGATGCTTCATGGAGAACATTTTCGATGAAAGTTAGGTAATGCTCGCAGTCATGGATCCATAGTCCTCTGTATATGCTGAGGGAAATTACTAAGGGGGACCTACCCTCAAGATCGAAGCGATCATCGCCGAGATACAGCGTCCCATCTGAGCCTAGGTCGAGCCGGTCACTTCCCATAAAGTGGGCACTCGCAAGGGCTGAGGTCTTTTCAGTCTCTTCTAGCGCGGTCAAAATGGGAGGTTGCTCGCCGAAAGCTCGCGCTTCCCAAAGAGAGCGCAACTCGCCGATGCGACCTAAGTTCATGAGCCAACCCCGATTCTGTGAGACCGTGCCATCTCTTCAAGCCGGGGGGGAGGGGGACTGCCGGAGGCCTGAGGCCGCTTGCAGGGAGAGAGTTGCTGTAGGAACTCGCCGAACGTCACGATCACAGCTGACTTGCCTGGCCGAACACCAATACGCCGTGTAACTGGGCGAGGGGGCATGGGATTGCGAGCTTCTCCGTCCGGCTACCGAAGGTTGGAATCAGTCATGCGTGACGGCACTATCGCTCCACCTATTCTGGTCTCCTCATCTTGTCTATCGACGCGGGGAGATTATAAAACGCGCAGGTAGCTGGAGACCTTGGAGGCTTACGAGTTTCGAGGAACAAGCGTCAAGCCTGCACCCATCTAATTGGTCGACAATGGCGACGCACCAGAAACGGCGCTGACGGTCTCATTCCTGTCACATTGCCTCGGCGAACCCGCTCCCTAAGCCAACGTCCACCTCCTTTCAATCTGCTGGAGCTTGGCTCTCTAGAAGGAGCCAGCTCCGGGCCGGGCCGGCGGGCAAGCTCGGCAGGGCTTGCGCGTTAGAGATTTCGTATTACAATTCTCTGGTGGAGATCCATTCGTCGGCACGAAAGCACGGCGTCGGCGATGAGGACATCGAACACGCGGTTGAGAATGCGATGAGCATTGACGAGCAGGAAGTCGACACGCGGCTGTAGCTCGGGCCGGCCTGCGACGCGTAACTACTCGAGGTGGGCACCATCGCTCGCGAGGACGGGGCGGAGCTTGTGATCCACGCAATGAAGATGCGGCCGAAGTATCGGCGACTGCTCCCAGGAGATTGACGATGGCGAAGAAGACTCATGGCAAGACGGCAAGTGGCAAGCCGATCACCGACGACCTGATCGAGAAGCTCGCCAAGAAGGCCGAAGATGGTTACGACGTGGAGGAGACTCTCCGCCGCCGGCCGGGCAGACCGACGATTGGGTCTGGTCCCGCTCAGGTGGAGTCAGTGCGTCTCGATCCCGAGCTTCGAGGGGCGCTGGAGCGTCGCGCGAAGAAGGACCATGAAGCTACGTCCGCTGTGATCCGCAAGGCGCTGCGCCACTACCTCGCGACCGGCTGATACTGGTCGCATCCCGGTCACATCGCCACCGCAATCCCGCTAGTCACGCGGACGCCCCCCTCCTTTCAATCAGGCGGACCTCGGCTTGCTGAGCGGCTCGGCGGCAGGCGCCGCTGTCCGTGGGCTCAGCCAGTCGTGGCTGGGCTCCAATTGCTCCCTGCCGGCGGTACCATGGGCCGGTGACTACGAAGGAGCGACTCCACAAGTTGGTCGATGAGCTTTCCGAGCAGGAGGCTGAGGCCGCGCTGGTGATCGTCGAGCGTCGGCGCGATGACCCAATGCTGCACGCCCTTGCGTCTGCGCCGCTTGATGATGAGGCGTCTGAGGCAGACGAGGACGCAAGCGCCGCTGAGGCCCTCGCCGCCTACAGACGGGGAGAAGCGGTTTCTTCGGAGCAGTTGCGCGCCGAGCTCGATCTCGATTGAACGCCGGTTGGTCATTGCGGGTTGCCGCCAGCGCGGCGTGATCTGAAGCGGCTCGATCCTCCGGTTCAGCGTCGGATCCTGGACGCTCTCGAGAGGTTCGTCGCGGATCCGCGTGGCGGCGACATCCGGAAGCTCAACTCACTCCAGTGGCGCCTTCGGGTGGGCGACTGGCGGGTGCGGTTCAGCTTCGATGACGAGAACCAGGTGATCGTCATCTTGCGGGTGCTGCCGCGTGGTCGAGCGTACGATCGGTGATCATCGCTCGTTCTCGACGACGAGTCCGGGCGGGAACTCCAACACGCCCCAGAGGCGCCCTTTCAATTCCTCGAAGGTCATGAATCCATCGAGGTCATCACTGAGCTCCTTGTCGTATAGAGCTTCCTCAGATCCCGCGTTTTGGACTGCTGCGTCGATGGTCTTGCCAACTCCCACGCTTAGTTCGCCGTGGCGATAGCGGACATAAACGACTCGCCCATCGTCCAGATCCCCCTCCCACTGCGACGGGCATGCAAGGCACGTTTTCTTGAACGTCTTTACCTTCACGGCTCCACAATCGTTGCAGACAGATAATTACGGGGCTAGGATCACATCTTTCTATGTGGGCGGCGAATGAGGAGCTGATTGCCGAGGCGGGGCGCCGGTTGGCTGAGGCTGCCCCTGATTCCCAGGTGATCTTGTTTGGTGCTCATGCGCGGGGAGAGGCGAGTCCCCACGATGAGGTCGGCTTCCTTGTGATCGAGCCGAAGGTCGATAGTGAGGCGGAGGAGTCACTTCGCCTCCATCGCACTCTGCGCGATCTACGTGTGCCGGCCAATGTTCTCGTGGTCAGTCGGGATTACGTCGAGAGCTGGCGTGAGGTACACGGTGGAATCGTCCACGCGGCGCTTTCCCACGGCCGGGTGCTGGCCGGATAAAGCTGCCGCCGGAGGGATTAGCTATTCGGGTCTCATTCCAGTCACATCGCCAGGGCGATCCCGCTGTTCACGCGGAGGACCCTCCTCCTTGCAAGCAAACCGCCGACAGGCGCCATTTGGCTTCGGGGATGCCTGATCCGGCGGCTGGCGTAGCATGGCCGCATGGCGCCGAAGCCGAAAGTTGAGGTGGCGCGGGAGCATCTGAGCAAGGCTCAGGAGGAGGCTGCCTCCGGGGATTTGAAGGACGCGGTGCAGTGGAGTTTCGCGAGCCTTGAGGCGGCGATCGACGCATTGGCGACAAAGCATGGGATCGCGATCGAGGAACAGCATTGGCGACGTCGGGATGCGGCGCACGAGTTGATGCTGAAGGGCGTGTTGCCGCGGGACCTTTCTGATCTGCACCAGCTTCTCAACGAGGAGCGCAAGGCGATGTTCTATGAGGGGGAGGATCCCGAGCTTGGCGATCTTTCCATCGAAGATGTCCTCGGCGAGGTTGAGACCGCGGTGAAGGTCGCGGAGGCTGATGAGGAATGAGTCCGGTGACGAAGACTTGGCAGCAGCTGGCTCCGAAGCGCGGGGCGTTGGGACGATTGCGGCCTGGATCCCCTGAGGTTTGGGCTGAGCGGTTGGACTTCGACCAAGAGCGTGCAGAGCGCTATCAGTCGGATGACCTGGCATCAGTCACCGACGCGGTGCTGGAGCGAGCCCGGGCTGCCGGCGCCGAGGCGGTCGTCCTTTCCGGCTCGACGGCTCGCGGGCATCGGACCCGCGTGAGCGACCTCGACTACCACGTGATCGGGACCTCGTCTCTGGACGTTGCCGACCTGCCTCAGGAAATTGACCTTTACGCCGACGAGGTGGATCGCTTCTGGCGAAAGCTGCGAGAGGGGGATGACTTCGCGCACTGGTCGGTCTGGTACGGCTGCGTGCTGTTCGACTCTGGCGTGATGCGCGAAGCTGCGGCATTCGTCGCTGATCGCGATGCCTGGCCTGACCCTGAGCGGAAGATGCGACAGGCCCGACATGCGTTGGACTTCGCCGAGCGATTCATCGAGAGTGGCGACTATGGGGCGGCTCTGGAGCAGACGCGAGGGGCGCTGTCTCTCGTCGCACGTTCGCTGCTGTTGTCTAACGACGCCTTCCCCCTGGCGCGTGACGAGATGCCTGACCAACTCGCCGGTCTCGGACGAGTGAGGCTTGCCCGAGACCTTCGACGCTCGATTCGCGAGCGCCCTCGCACCGAGGAGCTGAGCGCCGCGATCACGAATGCTCAGTCAATCGCTCATGGAGAGTCTTCGGCAGGGCGCAGAGTCGCCGCCTGACCGAACCCCATCTGCGGGTCTCATTTCGGTCACATCGCTCCCGCAAGCTCACTTTCCGAGCCACCGTCCCCCGTCCTTTCAAGCCGAAGGAGGACGGCGCTGCAGAGCCGTAGGGGGACGCCCGAGGTCTTGCCCCGAGAGTTGTCGAAGGATCGCCTGGTGGTCGTCGGGAGCAGAACTGCTACCGTGTGTCCGTGGCGACGATTCCCCAGAAAGAACTACGCAACAACGTTGCCGGAGTGCTGCGTCGCGCTGAAGCGGGAGAGGAGTTGACGATTACCGTTTCTGGACGGCCGGTTGCGTCCCTGGGGCCGGTTAAGGGCCGGCGCTGGGTGCCGAGCTCGCAGCTCGCTGAGCTCTGGAGGGCGCCCGCCGACCCGACCCTCGAGGCCGATCTCGAGAAGGTTGGCGGCGAGCTTCTCGACCCCTGGGCGCAATAGCGTCTCGGTGCCGGCCCTGCTTGACACCTCGGTCCTCATTCGCGGCAGCGAGGATCCCGGCGACGAAGTCGCGGTCAGCGTCGTCTCGCTCACCGAGCTTCACTTCGGCGTCCTGGTCGCGGCGGATGAGGAGGTCCGGGCCGTGCGACTGCGCCGGCTCGGCACGATCGAGGAAAGCTTTGACCCGCTGCCCTTCGAGGCGGCAGCGGCGCGTGAGTGCGGCCGCCTTTACGCAGCCGTGGCGCAGCGTGGCGGCCAGCCCCGGCGCCGTGCCTTCGACCTGGCGATTGCCGCGACCGCGAATGTCCACGGCGTGCCGCTGCTCACCCTGAACGCCGACGACTTCAAGTTGATCGACGATCTCGTCGACATCCGCGTGCCCTGAGTTGCCGGCCGCATTTCGGTCGCATCACCTCGGCAATCCCGCCCCTCGTGCCGCGGTCATTCTTCCTTCAATCTGACGGAGGCTGGCTTTGCAGAGCGGAATCCAAGGACAAGGTCCGCGCAGGCCCAGCAGAATGGTATCTCAGGGACCGTCAAAACGGTAGCGCTTCTGCCGTCAAAGTGGTAGTGTGCCGAGATGGCAGACGTGAGCAGGCCACCTCGTGGATACCTGCAGAGAGTCGTAGACGAGGAGCTTGGGAAGTTGACGAGCTCGCTGCCCGCGGTGGCGATCGTCGGCGCGAAAGGCGTTGGCAAGACGGCGACTGCGAGCCGGCGGGCCACCACCGTTCATGCCCTCGACGATCCTGCTCAACGCAGCGTTGCCCGCGCGGACCCAGCGCGGTTGCTGGATTCCCCGCCCCCGGTGCTGATTGACGAGTGGCAGTACGTCCCCCAAAGCTGGGACCTTGTGCGGCGCGCGGTTGACGCCGGCGCGGATCCCGGCCGGTTTCTCCTGACCGACTCCACGTCCCCGGCCGGGGTGGAGACCCATTCCGGAGCGGGTCGCATCGTCAGCGTTCGCATGCGGCCGCTGGCATTGTCCGAGCGCGACGTCGAGCAACCATCCGTCAGCCTGCGCGAGCTGCTGCAGGGCGAGCGGCCTCCGGTTGAGGGACGCACGGATCTGAGGGCTGACGACTACGTTCAAGAGATCCTGGGATCGGGCTTCCCCGGTCTGCGCGGTCTCTCGGGCCGACCACTTCGGGCTCAGCTTGACGGTTACCTCGACCGCATCATCGACCGCGACTTCCCCGAGCTGGGGCATCCGATCCGCAATCCGGCCGCTCTGCGGCGGTGGATGACGGCATACGCCGCCGCCTCGTCCACCACTGCTTCCTTCGAGACGATCCGAGACGCCGCGACGGGCGGTGAGGGCGAGAAGCCGGCAAAGACCACCACTCAGCCTTACCGCGATGTGCTCGAACGGCTCTGGGTATTGGACCCGGTCCCGGCGTGGACGCCGACTCGAAACCGGATCCGGCGCCTCTCGAGTCCTCCGAAGCATCAGCTCGCCGATCCGGCCTTGGCGGCGCGGCTCCTTGGTCTCGATGCTGACGCACTCTTCTCGGGGGGAGATGTCGGCCCTCCGATTCCTCGGGACGGGACGCTGCTCGGCGCGCTTTTCGAGTCCATTTGCACTCTGTCGTTCCGCGTGTATGCCCAGGCGTCGGAGGCCCGGGTCTTTCACCTGCGGACGAGCGGAGGGGAGCACGAGATCGACCTCATCATCGAGCGGGCGGATGGACGCGTCCTTGCGGTTGAGTTCAAGCTCGCCCGCGACATCGGCAGCGATGACATCCGCCATTTGCACTGGCTTGCGGGGCAGCTCGGGGACTCGCTGGTCGACGCGGTGGTAGTCACCACGGGTGCAGAGGCGTACCGGCGCCCGGATGGCATCGCTGTCGTCCCGGCTGCGCTGATCGGTGTCTAGCCCTCCTTGAGGTCGGCGCGCTAAGCCACCA
Source organism: Solirubrobacterales bacterium (assembly GCA_035765335.1). Classification (GTDB taxonomy): domain Bacteria; phylum Actinomycetota; class Thermoleophilia; order Solirubrobacterales; family 70-9; genus VAYN01. The sequence goes on along the minus strand of DASTXV010000022.1, from coordinate 48,220 downwards.
GCCCCCCGACGACGGGACGATCGCGAGGAGCACCTCACCGCCCTGGGCGTCTGGACGCTGCCGAGGTCGCTCGCCCGCGCCTGGGGCTCGGACTTCGACGCGGAGGATTGACGATCCGGCAAAGCGTCGGCTGAATCCGGGTCGCACATCGGTCACATCGCCGTCGTAATGCGCCTCCTGGAACCACCGCCCCCGTCCCTTCAAGCCGAAGGTCGCGAATCCGACCCATTGCCGACAAGCCCTATCGTCAGGGCATGGAGTTGAGCAAGCAGCAGGCTGAGGCGGTGGACGCCGGCGCTGGGCTGACGGCGGAGCCAGCGGTTGCGCCGGAGCCGCCGACGGCTGAGGAGCTGGACAAGGAGCGCAGGCGGTCGGGGCTGAAGAAGCTCGGTGGGGTCCTGGTTGCGCTCGCCTTCCTGGCCAGCAAGGCGAAGGGGCTTTTCCTGGCTCTGATCAAGGTCAAGGCGGTGACGACGCTGGGGACGATGTTCGTCTCGATCGCGGCTTATGCGGTGGCTTTTGGGTGGCCGTTTGCCGTCGGCTTCGTGCTGTTGATCTTCGTCCACGAGATGGGGCACGTGATTCAGTTGCGCCGCGAGGGGGTGGAGGCTTCGGCTCCGGTTTTCATTCCCTTCTTGGGGGCGGTGATTTGGGCCAAGTCGTTGGGTGATGACGCGGCGGCGGAGGCTCGGGTCGGGTTGGCCGGGCCGATCCTTGGCACCGTCGGGACTTTGGTTCCGCTCGCGGTCTGGCTGGCGACCGGGAGCGACCTCTGGCGCGCGCTGGCCTACGTCGGCTTCTTCATCAACCTGATCAACCTGCTGCCGGTGCTGCCGCTCGACGGCGGGCGGGCGATGGCGGTCCTCGGTCCCAAGGTCTGGATCGCCGGGATCCTCGTGGCGGTCGCCGCCGCCGTCGTCTTCCTCGGCCCGTTCATGCTTCTGCTCGTCCTTCTGCTCGGCGGGCCCGAGCTCTACCACCGCTTCAAGAACCGGCACTCGGAGGAGAGCCGCGAGTTTCACTCGGTGCCGACGAGGACCAAGGTCGCGGTTGGCGCCGTCTACCTGGGCCTCGCCGCCCTGCTCGTCCTCGGCATCGCCGAGACCTACGTTCCTCGCACCCTCTAACTACTGACCTGAACGCACTTCGGGCAGTACCTGCCCGAGGTTGTCCAGGCAGTTGCTCCAGCCGCCTTCGTGGGAGCGGACCGACTCCTCGTCGACGAGGCCGGAGTGGGTGAGGCGCACGGTGGTGGCGCCGTCGGCCTCCTCGAAGTCGAGCTCGATCAGGGTCTCCCGGCCTTCGTTGTCCCAGGTCCAGGTGAAGGCGAGGCGGGTCGGGGGGTCGATCTCGGTGTAGTGGCCGCCGCCGCCGTAGGAGACGTCTTTGTCGGGGTCGCGCATGACGACGCGGACGCTGCCGCCGAGGCGGAGGTCGACCTTGGCCTCGGTGGTTTCCCAGGCGTGCTCGCCGTGGAACCAGCGGCGCATCACCTCCTCGCTGGTCCAGGCGTCGAAGACCGCCTGGGCGGAGGCCCGGTAGGTGCGTTCGATCTGGAGGGTCTGGCCTTCGATCATCGTCCGGGCTCCCGGCGGCGCGGGATCACGCGACCGCCGCCCGGTCGTATTCGTCGTGGCGGTTCCACCACGTGTAGGGCGGGGTCTGGGGGTAGCCCTCGGGCGAGTCCTCCCACTCCTCCTGGCGCCCCAGCGCGGTGATGTCGAGGTAGTTCCAGGTGCTGCCCATCTGCTCGTCGCCGCGGCCGTCGACGAAGTAGGTGCGGAAGACCCGGTCCTCCTCGTCGCGGTGGAAGACGTTGGTGCCGTGCCATTCCCTGACGTCGAAGTCGGTGTCGAACTCGTCGACGATCGTGTACCAGGGCATCTCCCACCCCATCCGCTCCTTCAGCCGCGCGATGTTCTCCTGCGGCGCCCGCGAGGCGAAGACGAGGGTGGTGTCGCGGGCGTTGAGGTGGGCGAGGTGGGCGACCTGGTCGGCGACCATCGAGCAGCCGGGGCAGCCCTTCTCGGGCCAGCCCTTGACGTCCGGGTCGAAGAAGAAGCGGTAGACGATCAGCTGCCGCCGCCCCTCGAACAGGTCGAGCAGGCTCGCCGGCCCGTCCGGTCCCTCGAAGCGGTATTCCTTCTCCACCGCCAGCCGCGGCATCCGCCGCCGTTCGGCGGCCAGCGCGTCGCGGGCGCGGGTCAGCTCCTTCTCCTTCACCAACAGCTCCTCGCGGGCGGCCTTCCACTCTTCCGCTGACACAACCGGCGGCATGTTCATCTCGACTCCTTCTCCTCTAGGTATTCACCGACGACGTCGAACAGGCGCTCCCAAATCTCGCGCTGGCGCTCCATCCAGTCCGCCGCCCCCTCGAGCGCCCTTGGCTCGAGCGAGAGGCGGTGGGTCCGGCCCTCTATCACCCGGGTGACGACCCCGGTCTCCTCCAGCACCTTCAGGTGCTTGGAGATCGCCGGCTTGGAGACGTCGAAGTCGCGGGTGACTTCTCCGACGGTGGCCGGCCCGACGGCGAGGCGTTCGACGATTCCCCGCCGGATCGGGTGCGAGAGGGCCCTGAACGGATCATTAACCATTTGGTTAACTATAGCGATCACCAGCACAGGGACCCGCTCCCCTTCGCTGTTGGCCTCGGCGGGGCGTAGACTCGCGCCGCATGTCGACCCAAGCCAGCCAGGACAGCCTCCCGAAGGTGGGGGTAATCGGTCTCGGGCGCGTCGGCAGCGCGGTCTGCGAGCTGTTCGACGGTCACTTCGAGGTCGTCGGCTGGGATCGCGCGCAGGAAGAGCCCTACCCGGCCGCGGACCTGGCCGAGTGCCTGTTCGCGGTCATCTGCGTCGACACCCCCACGAGAGCCGACGGGCACTCGGATCTCTCCATGCTCGAAGAGGCCATCGACCAGATCCCCTGCCAGCGGCTGCTGGTGAAGTCGACCGTGCCGCCCGGCAGCACCGCCCGGCTGCGCGAGGAGACCGGCAAGGCGATCTGCTTCTGGCCCGAGTACGTCGGCGAGAGCAAGTACCACAACCCGTACTTCCCCTCGCGGATAGTCGAAGTGCCGTTCGTCGTCCTCGGCGGGGAGCCGGCGGATCGGCGCTGGTTCATCGACCGGCTGCTGCCGATCCTCGGACCCTCCAAGCAGTACTTCCAGTGCGACTCCACCGAGGCCGAGCTGATCAAGTACGCCGAGAACGTCTATTTCGCCACCAAGATCACCTTCGTCAACGAGTACCGCAAGATCTGCGAACAGTTCGAGGCCGATTGGCACACCGTTCGCGAGGGCTGGCTGCTCGATCCGCGGGTCGAGCCGATGCACACCGCCGCCTTCGAGGAGCAGCCGGGGTTCGCCGGCAAGTGCCTCCCCAAGGACCTGCACGCGATCGTGACGGCGACGCAGGCGCGCGGCTTCAACCCCGCCCTCCTCGCCCAGGTCCTCGAGAGCAACGGCAACGCCGATCGGGAGGCGGACCCCCGTTAGCGCTTGCCCGGTTGGCCGTCCCGCAACCGGTCCGCCAGCGTCGCCAGCTCGCCGACGCTCGTCTCCAGCGCTTTCGCCAGCCGCACCAGGGTCGTGTAGCTCGGGTTTCTGACGCCGCGCTCGATGCCGCCGATCTGGGTCAGGTCGGTGCCGGCGCGCTCGGCCAGCTGCTCTTGGCTCATGCCGGCCTCGTGGCGGAGGCGTCGAACGGCCTCGCCGAGGGCGGCGTGCTCGGGTGATCGGGGTTTGGAGCGGCGCTTGGGCGGCATCGGCCGCCCGGAGCCTCTCTATTAATAGGAGTGGTTGTTAGGGCATCTATGCCTTAAGCTCAAGCGGCGGAAAGGTGCCACCGACTTCTTCAGAGCTGATCAGCGCCGTCAGCCACCCCCTGCGGCGGCGGATCCTCTTCGCCTACGTGGACGGAGCGGTCGAGTGCGCCTCCGCGCGGGAGCTGGCCGAGGCGATGGGCCAGCGGGTGGCGCGGGTCGCCTACCACCTGGGGACGTTGGCCAAAGGCGACATCCTGCGGCCGGTCCAGAGCGGCACCGGTCAAGGGCAGGGCGCCCACTACGGCTGGACCCTCGGGGTCGAGGCGGAGTGGCTGCGGCTGGTGCTCGAGGTCTGGGTGGAGGCTGAGGATCTGAGGATCTAGAGCGCCCGGGGCTCGCCGCGGGTCAATCCTCTTGCTGGCTGACGAGGTCGCGGAGGCTGCGGAAGTCTTCCGCGCAGGCGGGGCAGCCCTCGAGGTGCGCGTGCATTCCGGGGATCCGCTCGTCCGCTTGCTCACCCGCGATCACGAGCTCGACATAGCGGTCGAGCTCGGCAAAGCACTGCTCGCAGGTCAGCTCCGGGGCGTCGGGCCCGAGCACCCGGCCCAGCAGCTCGTCGCGCTTCATCGCTCCTCCTCTCTGTCGGCGCCGATCCGGAAGCCACGCTCGGCCAGCGCCTCCCGCAGCTTGCGGCGGGCGTCGTGCAGGTTCTTGTAGAGAGCGCCGCGGTTGGAGCCCAGGCGCTCGGCGAGAACGTCGATCGGCACTCCGTTGAGAGCGACCGCGACCAGCACCTCGCGCCGGCGGGGCGACAGGCGCTGGATCTCCTCTCGCAACACCGCAAGCAGCTCCGCGTTCTCGGCGCCTTGCCCGACCCCGGTGCCGGCGTCGGCGAGCACCGCCCAGGCCGTGTCCTCGAGCGGGACCTCGCGCCCCTGCCAGGCGCGCCCGCGCGCCTTCACCGCCGCCTCCAGCAGCGCGAACTTGTAGGCCCAGGTGGTGAAGCGGCTTTCGCCACGGAAGTCGTCGAGCTTGCGCAGGACCGCCATCGTCGCGTCGTCGGCCGCCTGCTGGGCGAGGTCCTCCTGGTCGCCGCCGCGCAGGTGGGCCAGCTCGGCGCTCCGCCGCGCCACCTCGAAGCGCGCCGCCCGCAGGAGCAGCCCGTGCAGCTCGGAGACGGCAGCTCTGCCCTCAGGGCCGTCGGCGCGAAGCCGCTCCACCCAGTCGCAGGGCGGGGAGTCGGCGTGCATTTGCGTCGGCGTCGTCATCAGCGCGGTGGCCATGCATTGTTAGCGACCGGTCGAGCCGATTCCTTACCGCGCCGAGGGGCGAGGTAAGAATCGGGCGGCGGCGGACGCAGACGGGACACGTATCCACGACCAAGGAGGTCCCATGTCAACCACCGCCACTCTCGATCCGCGCGAAGCGAGCGCCGCGCCGACCTTCGGGGAGCGCCTGAAGAACGACCCCGCCTACCAGGCATTCGTCCTGCTCCGCATCGCCTTCACCGCGGCGCCGATCCTCTTCGGCCTCGACAAGTTCTTCGACGTGATGGTCAACTGGGAGCAGTACCTCGCGCCCTGGATCGACGACATCGTTCCCGGCAGCGCCTCGACCACGATGCACCTGGTGGGAGTCGTGGAGATCGCCGCCGGCATCCTCGTCGCGCTGAAGCCGCGCTACGGCGCCTACCTCGTCGCCGCCTGGCTCGCCGGGATCATCGTCAACCTGCTCACCCACTCCGGCTACTACGACGTCGCCCTGCGGGACTTCGGCCTGCTGCTCGGCGCCCTCACCCTGGCGCGGCTGGCCAAGGTGTACGACCCGCCGCCCGCGAACCGCTCCTAGACTGGGCCGGTGCCGCCGCTGCTCGAGCGCCTCGGGGTGGAGCTGCCCGTCGTCCAGGCCGGGATGGGCGGCGGGCTGAGCCGGCACGAGCTGGCCGCGGCGGTCTCCGAGGCCGGCGGGCTGGGGACGATCGCGGTCAACGGGGCGGCGGCGATTCGACGGGAGCTGGCGGCGGCACGGGCGCTGAGCGGACGCCCGCTCGCCGTCAACCTGCTGCTGCCGTTCGCCCGCCGCGACTGGTTCGAGGCCGCGGCCGCGGCGGACGTCGTCGTCACCTTCTGGGGGAGGCCGCGGCGGCGCACCCCCGGCGTCTGGCTGCACCAGTGCGGCTCGGTCGGCGAGGCGCGGCGGGCCCAGGCGGCGGGCGCCGACGGGGTGATCGTCCAGGGCGTCGAGGCCGGAGGGCACGTGCGCGGCGCCACCCCCGGGCTGCAGTTGCTCGAGGAGGTCCGGGCCGCCCTGCCCCGCGACTACCCGCTGCTGCTCGCCGGCGGGATCGCCACAGCTGCCGACGTGCGCGCGGCGCTGGGGGCGGGGGCGACGGCAGCCGTCGCCGGCACCCGCTTCCTCCTCTCCGCGGAGAGCCGCGCTCACCCCGCCTACAAGCAGCGGCTGCTCGAGGCGGAGGGGACGCTCCTCACCGACCTCTTCGGCGCCGGCTGGCCGGCCCCGCACCGCGTGGTCCCGAACGCGGCCACGGAGCGGTGGCTGGGCGGCGTTCGTCCTTTCCCCCAGATATCCATGGGAAAGGACGAACGCCGGCTCTTGAGGGCGCCGCGGGCGAACCGTGTCCTCAACCGGCTGCTGGCGCCGGGTGCGCGCTACCTGCCGCAGAGCCAGCAACTGCGGATGATCCGCGCTCAGCGCCCGGGCAGCCGTCTTCTCACCCCGGCTGGTCCCACCGACGACGCTCCCGGGACGCTGGTCGACGCCGGCGCCCTCTACGCGGGGGAGAGCGTGGCGCGCATTCACGAGGTCCGGCCGGCGGCGGAGCTCGTCCGCGATCTCACCCCCTAGGAGAGTCGCCAATTCCTTCCCCGCGGCAGAGCTTTTGTACCCCATAGGGGCCATAAGCTCTGCCGCGCCCCTGCGGCGGCATTTATCCCGCCTAAATCTCACCCTGGGACAATGACGCCATGGGCGGGGGGCAGATTCTGCAGATCGGTGAGCGCGACCTCGGCAGGGGCCGGTGCGAGCTGCAGCTCGAGGGCGAGCTGGACCTCTGGAGCGTCGAGCGGCTGCAGGCGGTGCTGCAGCGGGTGACGGCCGATAACGACGCGGTCCTCGTCGGCCTCGAGAGCTGCGAGTTCGTCGACTCCACCGGCATCGCCCTCTTCCTGCAGGCGCGGCGCCAGCTCGAAGACAAAGGCGGTCGCCTCGTCCTCTACGGCTGCTCGGACCAGGTGCTGCGGATCTTCACCGTCGCCGGCCTGACCGAAGCCGGCATCGTCTTCAGCAGCCGCGACGAAGCGGTCGCGGAGCTGGCGCTCGTCGAGTAGCGCGCGTCCGCCGAGGGCTATTCGACGACGACCTTGCCCTTCATGAAGGGGTGGATCTTGCAGTGGTAGGCGAAGCTGCCGCGCTTGCCGAATTTCACCGTCGCCGATGCCCCCGGCGCGATCCGCTTGGTGTCGAAGCCGCCGCCGGTCGCGGTGTGGGGGACGTCGCTGGAGTTGGCGAAGGTGACGCGGGTGCCGCGGCTGACCTTCAGCGTCGCCGGCTTGAAGGCGAAGCCTTTGATCGCGACGGTCTTCGCCGCGCTGGCGGTGGCGCCCGTCCCGGCGGCATTGCCGCTGCGCGGGACAAGGAGGGCGAGGACCGCGACTCCCGCGATTAAGGCGATTACGGCAAATCTGTGGCGTTCGATCAAGTTGGTCATGCCTCTGGGTACGGTTGCAGCTTAGCTCGGGTTCAAATGGAGTCGGAAGCGAGCCATAATGGGGACTACGGGCGGTTAGCTCAGTTGGGAGAGCACTTCCCTTACAAGGAAGGGGTCACTGGTTCGAGCCCAGTACCGCCCATGTGGATCGTCCAGCCGAAACGCAATCGACCCAGATCGAGCGCCTGTTCAAAGCCGTCTCCGATGGCGACTCGGACCGGTTGCTGGAGCTGCTGCACTCGCGGGTCGAATGGACGCCGACCGTCTGGAGCGGCGAAGCGATGTACCGCGGCCACGAAGGGGTCCACCTCTGGCTCTCCCAGTTCGGCGAAGAGCTCCAGCACTTGGACATAAAGGTCCAGAAGGTCGAGATCTGCGGCGACCGGGGCGCCGCCCTCGGGATCGTCTTCGACACCCGCGGTGCACGTACATTCGTGGTCGAGGTCCCCTGGAGCTTCGAGATGGAGGAAGGGCGCTTCCGCCGCGGCCGCGCCCACGGCAGCTGGGAGGAAGCCCTGCAGGCGGCGGAACTGGATTGAGTTGAACTCTAGTCAGCCGGACAATTAAAGGGAATTACTCAAGGCGTCGAAGACCGGAAGGTGGCCACGCTTTTCCGCCTCCGCCGCGCGCTCAAGCAGGGCTTGGGGGTCTGCGTTCTCGGCCTGGCGACGATCTGGAGCTGGCTCTTCCTCGACCTCGACCTCGCCGCCCTGTCCTTCGTCGCGGCCGGGTTGATCGTGGCCACGACCTATCTGGGGGTCGGGCCGCGAGGGGAGCGGAAGCCGAGCGGACGCCTCGTCGTCATCCTCAGCCTCCTCTCGATCGTCTTGGCGGTGACGATCCTGGTCTACGACCACTACTCACGGCTCAGCCTCGTCACCCTCCTGCTCGCGAGCGTGACCCTGATCTGGGCCGGCGTCCAGCTGACCCTGACCCAGCGGGGCTGGCGCGACGCGCGAGCGCGCGCCCGCCGGGCGGAAGCGATGGGGGCGGTGGAGGCCGCGGGGTTGGACGCGGCGATCGTCGTCGCGCCCGACGCCAGGGTCGTCTTCTGCAACGAGCGGGCCTGCCGGCTCTTCGGCCGCAGCGAGGTCGAGATGACCGACACGCCGGTGGGTGAGCTGCTGGACCGCGCGTCCGGCGAGCGCCCGCTCGAGGACCTATTGGTGGGGTCGGACCCCGACTCCCCGCGCGGGCCGGTCGAGCTGAGCGCCTGCATGCGGGGGTCGAGGCTCCCGGTCGAGGTGGCGGTCGGCCCGCTCAAGCCGGGCTCGAAGCTGCGGACCCTGGTGGTTCGCGACATCAGCGAGCGGCGGCGGCGGGAGGAGGAGAACCGGCGTCTGGCGGCGATCATCCGCTCCTCCGACGATGCCGTCCTCACCAAAGACCTCGCCGGCCTCATCGTCAGCTGGAACCAGGGAGCCGAACGGCTCTACGGCTACGGCGCAAAGGAGGCGATCGGCAGGAACGTGAGGGACCTGATCGTGCCGCGGGAGCGGTGGGAGGAGGTGGAGAGAGTCGAGGACAAAGTGAGGAGAGGCGAGATGATCCCCTTCGAGACGCAGCGGGTGACCAAGGGCGGCACGCTGCTCGACGTCTCGCTGCGCGTTTTCCCGATTCGGAACCTCGCGGGCGAGATCACCGCCGTCTGCACCGTCGCCCACGACATCAGCGAGCGCCGCCGCCGCGAGCGCGCCGAAGCACGGGAAACGGAAGCTCAGATCTGGCGCCGGCGCTTGCGCCGGGCCCTCGGCGACGGCAGCCTCGTCTTCCACGGCCAGCCGATCATCGAGCTGAAGAGCGGCAGGGTCCACCACCACGAGCTGCTGGTGCGGATGTGGGTGGGCGGCGAGCTGGTCCTGCCCGGCTCCTTCCTGCCCTTCGCCGAGGAGACCGAACTGATCCGAGACCTCGATCTCTGGGCGGTGGAGCGGGGAATCGCGGTGGCGGCGCAGCTTCCGGTCGCGATCAACCTCTCGGCGCGCAGCCTCGGCAGCCGCGGGCTGCTCGGCGCGATCGAAAGGAGGCTCGCCGCCGCCGATTCGCTCGCCCGCAACCTCACCTTCGAGATCACCGAGACGGCGGCGGCGGAGAACATGGAGGGGGCGCGGGAACTGGTCGGGGAGCTGACCAAGATGGGGTGCGGCGTCGCCCTCGACGACTTCGGCACCGGCTACGGCTCCTTCACCTACCTGCGGCACCTGCCCGTCACCCAGCTGAAGATCGACACCGAGTTCATCTCCGGGCTCAAGAGCGACGCCGCCGACCGGCGGGTGGTCGAGTCGATGGTCGCCGTCGCCCGCAACTTCGAGATGATTACCGTCGCCGAGGGGGTAGAGGACCGGGAGACTTTCGAACGACTGGAAGAACTGGGGGTGGATCTGGTGCAGGGGTATCACGTGGGCCGGCCGCGGCCGCTCGAGCTGGAGAGGGAGGCGGTGCATGGCTGAGGAGAGGAGCGGGCCCCGCGAGAAGGAGCAGCGCGAGCTGGACCGCGAGCAGTCCCTGCTCGACCTCGACCAGACCTTCGGGGACCGGGAGCAGCGCGCGCTCGATCATCAGCAGGCCGGCGGCGACGCCGATCGGGCGCGGCTCGACCGCGAAAGCCGGGGGGCGGGAGGCGAGTTCGGAGAGGAGCTCGACCGCGAGCGCTCGGCCCGCGGTCGCCAGCAGGGCACCCAGGATGCCCAGCAGGCCGCCCGCGACCGGGACCAGGGGGAGATCGACGAGCGCCAGCGCGACCAGGATCGGCGCCAGTGCCAGTACGACGAACGGGCGGGGCCGGCGGAGCGCAGCGCCGAGGAGGCGGCCCGAAGCCACCGAAAGCTGGCGATGGAGGCGCGCGAGGAGGCGCTGCGCGCCCGCGAAGAAGCGAGAGCCGCCCGTGAGGAGGCCCGGCGAATGCGCCGAGGCGAGCTTTGAGCTCCCCGGGCAGGGAGCCGACCGTGATCGAGCGCCTGTTCATCGCGATGCTCGAAGGGGAGACAGACGAAGTCCTCGAGCTGCTGCACCCGCAGGCCGAATGGTTCCCGACCGTGTGGAGCGGCGAGGAGGAGGTCTACCGCGGCCGCGATGGCGTCCAGCGCTGGCTCGACCAGTTCGGCTCCGGGCTCGAGCACCTCGACCTCAGGATCGAGAAGGTGCGCAGCGAGAACGATCGGGGGGCGGTGCTGGGCACCGTCTTCGACAGCCGCGACAAGGGGATGTTCGCCGTCCGGGTCGCCTGGAGCTTCGAGCTGGAGGAAGGGTTGCTGCGCCGCGGCCACGCCCACGAGACCTGGGAGGAGGCGGCGCGGGCGGCGGGACTCGATCCCTCCTAGCCGAAAGCCCGCGCCGCCAGGACCACGGCGACGACCAGGCCGATCGCCGCAATCGAGATCCGCAGCGGGTCGCTGGGAATGCGGCGGGCGTAGTGGGCGCCGAGGCGGCCGCCGGCGAAGGAGGAGACCATGATCGTCACCGCGTAGCGCCAGTCGACCGGGGCGAGGAAGGCGAAGACGAGGGCGGCGAGGAGGTTGGAGCTGCCGGCGAGGAGGATCTTCATCGCGTTGAGGTGCTGGAGGGAGTCGGCGACGAAGAGGGCGAGCAGGGCGAAGAGGAGGATGCTGACCGCCGAGCCGAAGTAGGCGTTGTAGGCGCCGCAGAAGACGATGCCGGCGATGAGGAAGGGCGAGCGCTCGTTGCCGGCATGGGCGATGTGCGGGGTGAGCCGCGGCTGGAAGAGGAGCAGCAGGCAGGAGGCGGCGATCAGCACCGGCACGATCGCTTCGAAGGCGGCGTTGGAGGTGAGCAGGAGCGCGGCCGAGCCGGCGACGGCGCCGAGCAGCAGCGGCACGAGGAGGCGGGCGAAGCGCGCGCCCTGCTCGCGCAGGAGGTCGCTGTAGCCGAGGGCGCCGCCGACCGAGGCGGGAACGATCCCGACCGTGTTGGTGACGTTGGCCGAGAGCGGCGGCAGCCCCAGCGCGACCATCGTCGGAAAGGTGATCAGGGCACCGCCGCCGGCAACCGAGTTCGCCGCCCCCGCCGCAAGACCGGCTGCGGCGACGGCGAGAAGCTCAAGCAGCACTCGTGATGCTCGGAGTGGAGGTGCCGCCGCGCTGCTTCTCCATCTGGGTGACGACGTTGAAGAAGTAGTCGTTGCGGCCGCGGCGCATGCGGCGCGGGAAGGCGGGCCGGGCGCGGCGGTGGGCGGCGGCGATCGTCTGGAAGGTTCGCTCGTGGGCGGCGGTCCAGGGGATGCCGAAGATCTCGCGCACGCGCGGGGGCAGGGTCCCCTTGATCACCAGGTTCTGGACGGCGATGTTGCCGCGGGCCGAGCGCGGAACCGGCTGCTTGAAGGCGACCAGCGGCGCCATCTCCAGGGCGTGGTCGGTCGCGTATAGGTCGGGCGAGGAGAGCTTCTCCTCCCACCAGGCGCTGAACTCGCGGTAGGTGGCGGGCGCCACCGCGCGCGGCATCCCGAACAGCTCGCCGAAGCGGACGTAGTCCTGCCAGAGCGCTTCGCGCTCGCCGCCGTTCAGCGGCCGAGCCATCGTCTCGTACATCGCCCGGCCGGAGTCGGCGATCACCGCCAGCGTCCACAGCATCAACTCCGGGTCGAAGGCCGAGTAAGAGCTGCCGGCGGGGTGGGAGCCGGCCGCCTCGGGCAGCTCCCCCTTGATCCGCTCGTGTAGGCGGTGGACCGCCGCCAGCGCTTTGTCGGCCTCGGCCCTGGTGCCGAGGAAGACCGTCTCCTGGACCTTCGCCGTGTGGGCGAGCCGGGTGAAGGGATGGTCGCCGGCCGCGGTCGAGAGCATCGTGCCGGTGTAGGTGAGCGGTTCCAGAGCGCCGATCAACAACGCCCGCTGTCCGTAGAGAAGGCCCACCGACCGCTCCCCATGCACCCGCCGAGCCATCGACCGGCCTGGCGGAAAGTAATGCTGGTCGCTCACTGGCCGTCCGGCCCGACTCTAGCGTTGAAACTGGCCATCTGGCCAAAAATCCTACTTGGCCTACTCGGAAGCGCTCTCCCTGCTCATCGCGACCAGCGCCGCGCCCGAGCCCGGCGCCTGGACCAGGCCGCGCAGCTCGTGCGCGGCGAAGATCTCGTCGAGCTCCTCGCGGGTCAGCGTCTCCCGCTCCAGCGCCAGCACGGCGAGGTGGTCGAGCACCTCGAGGTTGGCCGAGAGCAGCGCCCGCGCCCGCCGGTAGGCCTCACGGGCCAGCGTCATCGCCGCCTGGTCGACCTCGCGGCGGGTCTGGTCGGAGACCGCGTAGTCGCCGGTGGGGAGGGCGATCGGCGGCGGCCCGTCGTGGTCGAGCGCGACGCCCATCCCGAATTCGGCCACCATCTGCTTGCAGACCATGTGGACGCGGTTGAGGTCGTCGGAGGCGCCGGAGTAGGCCTCGCCCAGCACCATCTCCTCGGCGGCGCGGCCGCCCAGCAGCGTCACCACCTCGTCGAGCAGGTCCTCGCGGGACTTCAGGTAGCTGTCCTCCTGCGGCGAGTGGGCGACGAAGCCGAGCGCCGGCCCGCGCGGGACGATGCTGAGGATCTCCGGCGGGTCGAGGCCGAGCAGCTTGCGGCAGAGCGCGTGGCCGGCCTCGTGGTAGGCGACGATCCGCCGCTCCTTGGCGTTGAGGCGGCGCGCCTGCTGGGAGCCGACGGCCTGGCGCAGCAGCGCCTCGTCGAGGTCCTCGCGGGTCATGTAGAAGCGACCGGCGCGACCGGCGATGATCGCCCCCTCGTTGAGCGCGTTGGCGAGCTGGGCGCCGGTCATCCCGGTCGTCTTGCGGGCGACGTCGGCGAGGTCGAGGTCGGGGGCGAGCGGCTTGTTCTTGGCGTGGCTGCGGAGGATCGCCTCGCGGCCGGCGCGGTCGGGCGGGGCGACCAGCACGAGGCGGTCGAAGCGGCCGGGGCGCAGCAGCGCCTTGTCGAGCTTTTCGACGTGGTTGGAGGCGGCGATCACGATCACCATCCCCGGATCTTTCTCGAAGCCGTCGAGCTCGACCAGCAGCTGGTTCAGCGCCTGCTCGCGCTCGCTGGTGCCGCCGTCGCCGCCGCCGCTGCTGCGGGAGCCGCCGATCGCGTCGAGCTCGTCGATGAAGATCACCGCCCGGCCGGACTTGCGCGCCTCCTTGAAGAGGCGGCGGATGCGGGCGGCGCCGCGGCCGACGAACATCTCGACGAAGCTGGAGCCCGAGGCGGCGTAGAAGTCGACGCCGGCCTGGGCGGCGACCGCGCGGGCCAGCATCGTCTTGCCGGTGCCGGGGGGGCCGTGGAGGAGGACGCCGCGCGGCGCCTGGGCGCCGAGCTGGGAGAAGCGGTCCGGTTCGCGCAGCCAGGCGGCGACGTCCAGCAGCTCTTCCTTGGCGGCGTCGACCCCCTGCACCTCCTCCCAGAGGACCGGCGCGGTGCGGCTCGCCTTCACCGTCTCCGGCCTGGTCGTGCCCATCATCCCCCGCATCATTTTCAGGAAGACGAAGAGCAGCAGCGCCATGAAGATGACGCCAAAGACGGGATACCAGTTGAAGAAGAATTCTTGGATGTCGGTCGCCATCGATGCAGTGTGGACGTAAAGCGGGGATTTCCCCATCGCATATCCGTCCAAATTGCCTCCTAGGGCTAAAGGTCGTGCCTGAGGCGCGGCTTCACACCCCTAGGATCCGCTTGATGGAGCGACGGACGGTCAGCGCGCCGGAGTTGAAGGCCCAGATCGAGGCGGAACGGGCGGGGCGGCCGTTCCTCGTCTTCCGCGACGGGGAGGGCGAGCAGACGATCCTGCCGATCGAGACCGAGGCCGAGCTCTGGGTCGGGCGCAGCCCCTCGGCTGACGTGCGGCTGGAGTGGGACGAGGAGGTCTCGGCCCTGCACGCGCAGGTCGAGGTGGTGCGGGACGAGTGCACGCTGGTCGACGACGGCCTCTCCCGCAACGGCTCCTTCGTCAACGAGGAGCGGGTGCACGGGCGGCGCCACCTGCGCGACGGCGACTCGCTGCGCTTCGGGCAGACGGTCGTCACCTACCGCCGGCCGGGGGAGGACGCGCCGGCGGCGACCGCGATCGCCGGCGAGGTGCCGGCCGCGGCGACGGTCTCGCCGGCCCAGCGCAAGGTCCTCCTCGCCCTCTGCCGTCCATATAAGGACGGCGACTCGTTCGCCACCCCGGCGACCAACCAGCAGATCGGCGAAGAGCTGCACCTCAGCGTCGACGCGGTGAAGACCCACATGCGGGCGCTGTTCGAGAAGCTCGGCGTCGGCGACATCCCCCAGAACCAGAAACGCGTGGCGCTGGTCGAACAAGCGCTGCAGACGGGGATCGTCAACAGGCGCGAGCTGTAGCGGTGGGGCCGGCGAGGGAGCCCCTCTCCAGACACATCTCGCTATGGCTCGATGTTGAGTGTCTGGAGAGGGGCTCCCTCGCCGGCTGCCACAGCAGGGGTGGCTGGGTTCACCCCTAGGAGGTCTGGGAGGAGAGGGAGATCCGGGCGAACCTGGGGTCACGACATCAAGTCGACCAACCAAGACCCAGGAGGAACCCGAAATGAAGAAGATCATCTTTGCCGCAATCGCAGTCATCGCGATGACGATCGTTCCGGCCACCAGCATGGCCGCCCCGGTCAAGTTCGGCTCCAAGCTCAACCCGACGGTGCAGCCGTCCAACTCGCTCCCCGGCCTCGACTGCGGCGAAGGCGTCTCCGGCCCCTGCACGATGGTGCAGAACGAAGCCTACGGTCGCCCCGACGGCGGCGAGCTCGCGCCGAAGACCGGCACGATCAAGAAGATCCGGCTGATCGCCGGCGGCCCCGGCAGCTTCAAGCTGCAGATCGCCAAGGTGAAGCGCTCGACCCTGTTCGGCACCAACGAGGCCAAGGTCGTCCACAACGGCCCCCGGATCAGCTACCAGGGCCAGACCGAAGCCAACGAGGAAAGCGGCAGCTACCGCGTCGAGACCTTCAACGTCAACGTGCCGGTGAAGAAGGGCCAGCAGCTGGCGCTGAAGGGCAACATCACCTCGATGGTCCGCTGCTCCTCGGGCGGCGACAACACCCTCATCTACACCCCCTCGCTGGGCAGCGCCTTCCGCCCCGCGACCGAGACCGACGGCTGCTGGATCCTGATGGAAGCAGTGATCCGCTGACCCCCGCTTCATCTCCCGTCCCTTGAGGCCCCGCTCCGGCGGGGCCTCTTTTCATGAGCAGAGCCAATGCTCAATATTTCTGTTCTAATCTCTCATTCGTCCACTGGATCCGAAGGGAGAGGCAAATGAACCACCTGAAGAAGCTCGGAATCGCCTGCCTGCTGGCTGTCGCGGCGATGGCGGTCGGCGGCGCTGGCAGCGCCGCCGCCGCACAGAGCACATTCTGCAAAGTCAACGAAACACCGTGTAAATCCGGTAACCACTACCCCAGCGGAACCGAATTCGTCCTCAAATCGACAGGCCCGATCAAATGGGTCTCGAGCTTCGAAGGGGAACCCACCCTGCAGGTCACCTGCGAAAGCGCTGAATTCAAAGGCAAAACGAGCACGACAGGTGGCAGCGCCCAGACAGTCGAAGTCGCCTTCACCACCCAGTTCCTTTCCAACTGCGGGCAATGCGGCATCACGACCTTGCAGACGGCCAAAATGAAATTCAACTGGGTCAGCGGGACCATGGATGCCTCGGTGACCACCACCGGGCTCGAATACCGCTTCAACTGCAAAACGATCCTCGGTGAAGTCAGCTGCACCTACGGCGGTGAAATCAAAGAAAAAACGACGCTGACGGGAGGGAATCCCGCGGTCCTGAAATTCGAAGCAGCCCCAGTGACCGCATCCGGCGGCCTCCCATGCGGGAACCAGGCGGAGCTGACCGGCGAATTCGACGTCACCACGCCGAAACCGCTCTACGTCTCCAACACCTAACCGCGCTCGACCTGCGAGCCCCCGACTATGGCGTCCTCGCCTGAATCGCCGAAGACGATCCAGGCCTTGTTGCCGCCGTCGTAGTCGGGGGCCCAGAGCTTCAGCGTCGCCGGGCGGCCCCAGACCGTCACCTCCTCCTCGCCGGTGGAGTCGAGGCCGCGCCAGATCCGCACGAAGGGGTTCTCCGCCCACTCGGCGCCGATCGTCGTCGCCTCCTTGTGGCCGGGGTGGACGACGGTGTCGGGATGCAGCTCCATCAGCCGCATCACCGAGGCCTGGAGGTCGGCGAAGCCGCTCGCGCCAGGTGCCATCGTCCCGCCCACCGTGCCCTTGAAGAGGACGTCGGCGGTGAAGACGTCGGTGCCGTCGACGAGGTAGGCGAGGTGGCCGGCGGCGTGGCCGGGGGTGAGGATCGCTTCCACGTGCAGGCCGCCGGCGTCGAGGCCCTCGCCGTCGCCGAGGATCACCTCGACCTCCTCGTCGAGCTCGGCGGCCGTCTCCGCGTGGGCGACCAGCGGCGGGTTGCCGAGCCGCGCCCGCGCCTCGGCGAGGCCGGCGACGTGGTCGGGGTGGGGGTGGGTGACGAGGACGTGGGTGATCTCGATCCCGTCGCGCTCGGCCCGCTCCAGCAGCGGCCCCAGTTCGTCGTTGCCGTCGATCAGCACGCCGGTGCCGCGGTCGGGGTCGGCGACCAGGTAGGCGTTCGACAGCCACATCGGGTTCTCGGTCCGCTCGACGATCACTGGCGCAAGCTTACGGCGCTGCCCTCGAGCAGGGTGCGGGCGACGAGCTCGGGGTCGTCCCAGGTGGGGGTGTGGCCGACGCCGGGGAGGACGAGGAAGCGGGAGCCGGCGGGACGGCGGTGCGGCTTCGGCGGGCCGAGCAGGCGGTCGCGCTCGCACCAGGCGATCGTCACCGGCACGTCCTCCGGGTAGCCGCCGGGGTCGAAGACGTGGTTGCGCATGGCGCGGTTGGCCGCGTCGTAGCCCTCGCCGTGGAGCCAGCCGAGGACGAGGGCGCGGGCGGCGTCGGGCGGGATCCGCTCGGGGTGGGCGGCGATCGACTGGAAGGCGGCGCCGCGCGCGGCGGGGACCTGGAGGGCGAGCGAGAGGAGCGGGCGCGCCGCCTTCACCCAGGGCGAGCCGCGCAGCAGCATGCGGGCGCCGCCGCCGGAGGGTTCGCCGAGGGGACGGGACCAGAGGCCGGCGGGGGAGAGCGTCGTCACCGAGGCGGCCCAGCCGAACCGCCCCATTTCCAGCGCCACCCAGCCGCCGAGCGAGTTGCCGGCCACGTGCGGTCGCTCGACCCCGTTGCGGGCGCACTCTTCATGGACCGCGCGGGCCAGGTTCGCCGCGGTCGGCTCTTCGCCCTCCGGCAGCGGCGGCGTCTCCCCGAACCCCGGCATGTCGATCGCGTGCACCTCGCGCTCGCCCTCCAGTAGCGGGATCACCGGCTCCCAGATCGTGCGGGTGCCGCCGAGGCCGTGGATCAGGAGCAATGACTCTGGCATCAGGCGTGTCTGACTTTAAGGGTCACATAGACCCCTTCTGCTCAGACACGTCCGCTGCGCGGGGCTTCGCGAACAGCGCCTGCACGTCGCCGATCCGCCGCTCGCGGAAGCCCGCCTCCGAGGAGCTGAGGTAGAAGTCCCAGAGGCGGCGGAAGCGCTCGTCGTAGCCGCGGCTGCGCAGCCGCTCCCAGGCGGCGAAGAAGCGCCCCCGCCACTCGGCCAGGGTCGGCGGGTAGTGGGCGGTGATGTCGTCGAGCCAGACCTGGCGCATGCTGGTGACCCGCTCCAGGCAGCCGGCGATCATCCCCTGCGACGGCAGGCAGCCGCCGGG
The DNA here is from genome assembly GCA_035765335.1 of Solirubrobacterales bacterium. Classification (GTDB taxonomy): domain Bacteria; phylum Actinomycetota; class Thermoleophilia; order Solirubrobacterales; family 70-9; genus VAYN01. Next base: position 30,006 of record DASTXV010000022.1, on the reverse strand, counting down.
GAAGACGTGGGTGTTGGCGAAGCTCCGCGCTCCCTTTTCGAACTCGTAGATGCGGTCGTCGATCGTGATCGCCTGCAGCAGCATCAGCCCGTCGTCGCTGAGCAGCTGGTCGCAGTGGCGGAAGTAGTCGTCGAAGTACTGCCAGCCGACCGCCTCGATCATCTCGACGCTGACGAGGCGGTCGTAGCGGCCCTCGAGGTCGCGGTAGTCCTGCAGCAGCACCGTCACCTGGTCGGTGAGGCCGGCGTCGCGGACCCGCTGCGTCGCCCACTCGTGCTGCTCGCGGGAGATCGTCGTCGTGGTGACGCGGCAGCCGGTCCGCCGCGCCGCGTGGATCGCCATCCCGCCCCAGCCGCTGCCGATCTCCAGCAGGTGGTTCTCGGGCCCGAGGCGGAGGCGGTCGCAGATGCGGTCGAGCTTGGCCAGCTGCGCCTGCTCGAGGCTCGCCGCCTGGTCCGGGAAGTAGGCGCAGCTGTACATCATCCGCTCGTCGAGGAAGGCGGCGAAGAGGTCGTTGCCGAGGTCGTAGTGGGCGGAGATGTTGCGGCGGGCGCCGGGGCGGGTGTTCTCGGGGACGAGGTGGCGGACCCGGTGCCAGAGCCCGCGCGGGCGGGCGATCGCGCCGCGGAGGCCGTCCATCTCGCGCAGCTCGCGGGCGGCGATCCGGATCAGGGAGACGAGGTCGTCGGTCTCCCAGCGCCCGTCGACGTAGCCCTCGCCGAGGCCGACGCTGCCGCGCAGCGGGTCGCGCCAGGCGGCGGGGTCGTTGATCTTGATCGTCGCCGTCAACTCCGCGTTCGGCGGGCCGAAGCTGCGTTCGCGCCCGCCCTCGACGACGTCGATCCGCCCGTTGCGGACGCGGCCGAGGACGGCGCCGACGCCGGCGCGGGCGAGCCTGTCGCCGGTTGCGGCGCTCATGGCGAGACGAACCCCCGCGGTCGGCTCCCCTCCGGGTGCGGGTGGTAGCGCGCGCCCTTCAGCTTCAGCCGCAGCGACTGCGCGTAGATCTTCGCCACCGTCTGCAGCGAGAGCGCCGGGTAGCGGGCGAGCAGCCCGGCGAGGGTACGGCGGCTGAGTGGGCGGCGGCGCAGGCTGAGGGTGGCGTCGAAGCTCTTGCCCGACGCGCCTTTGGCGCCGCGCGGGCGCGACTCGATGTGGGCGACGAGGCGCTCGCCCGGTTCGGTGGCGCGGAAGGCGTAGGTCTGGTCCATGCCCATCAGCGGGGAGACGTGGAAGCTCTTCTCGAGCTCGCTACCGAGGACCGTACCGCGGCGCTCGCCGCGCGCCAAGACGTAGGGATGGCGCTCGCCCCAGGGGATGTTCTGCACGCTGGCCACAACTGCATCTACCCGCTCGGCGGCGGCGTCGAAGCAGTAGTAGAAGGAGACCGGGTTGAACGAGTGGCCGAAGTAGCGCAGGCCGGCGAGGAGGCGGACCGGGCCGTCGGGGCGGGCGCCGGTCGCGGCCTCGACCGCGTCGCGCGCGCACTCGTCCAGCGGCCGCGCCGGGTCGCCCATGAAGTCCCCGCGGCGGAAGCGGGCGAGGGCGCGCCGCCGGGCCGAGAAGAGGGGATAGGGGTCGAGCACTCCCGGCAGCTCGGCCAGGTCCAGGTACATGAGGAAGAGCGGGTAGCGAAACGAGTGCTCGACCGGCTCGAAGCGCCGGTGCCGCACCCAGCCCTCGTAGACGGCCGAGGCGCGTGGGGAGGACGAGGGGTGGGGGTCGGCGGACAACAGCGGGGAGGGTCCGGCGACCCCCACCCCTCGTCCCTCGATCGCCGCACTCATGCCGCCAGCTCCCCCTCCCCCTCCATCGTTTCCACCTTTGTGGCCCCTATAGGGGCTAAAAGGGTGGAAACGATGCTGCGGTCGGGGGCTTGGAGGGAGTCGCAGACGCGGAGGGCGCTGAGGACGCCGTCCTCGTGGAAGCCCCAGCCCCAGTAGGCGCCGCAGAAGTGGGTCCGGCGGGCGGTGCCCGAGATCTCGGTGTGGCGGGCCTGGGCGGCGACGCCCTGCTTGGTGTAGACGGGGTGGTCGTAGGAGATGCGGCGGATCACCTTCTCGGGGTCGATTCGCTCGCCCTGGTTGAGGGTGACGAAGTAGTGGCGCTTGGTCCGCAGTCGCTGCAGGTTGTTCATCCAGTAGGTGACGGTCGACCCCCGCGCCGGCTCCTCGCTGAGATGGAAGTTCCAGCTCGACCAGGTGGCGCGACGCCGCGGCATCAGCGAGGCGTCGGTGTGGAGGACGGCTTCGTTGCGCTGGTAGGGGATCGCGCTCAAGACCTCCCGCTCGGCCTCGCTCGGATCGCCGAGCAGCGCCAGCGCCTGGTCGGAGTGGGCGGCGAGGACGACCTGGTCGAACTCCTCGCTCTCGCAGCCCTCGGCCTCGACCCGCACCCGGTCCGCCAGCCGCTCGATCCGCCGCACCGGCGAGCGCAGCCGCACCCGCTCGCGCCACGGCGCCGCGATCGCCTCCACGTAGCTGCGCGAGCCGCCGGCGACCGTCCGCCACTTCGGGCGGTCGCGCAGGCCGTACATGCCGTGGTTCTCGAAGAACTCGGCCATGAAGCTGGCCGGGAAGCTCCACATCTGCGCCGGGTCGGCGGACCAGACCGCGCTCGCCTGGGGCACGATCAGCCGCTCGATGAAGTGGCGGGAGAAGCCCTGCTGCTCGAGCCAGTGGCCGAGCGAGGGCGCGGTCCCGTTCATCCCGATCAGCGCCCGCGCCTCGCGGTTGAAGCGGCGCCAGTCCCGCAGCATCCCGAGGAAGGTGGGGCTGAGCAGGTGCGCCGGGCGGGCGAACAAGCCCCAGGGCGTGCCGGAGTACTCGAAGCGGCCACGCCCGTCGGCGACGGAGAAGCTCATGTGCGAGGGCTGCGACGCCACCCCCAGCTCCGCCAGCAGCGCTTCGAACTCGGGGTAGTTGCGGTCGTTGAAGACGATGAAGCCGGTGTCGATCCAGTGGGTCCCGTCGGCGGCCTCGACCGGCACCGTGTTGGTGTGCCCCCCGATCCGCTCGCTCGCCTCGTAGACGACGATCTCGTGCTCGGGGTGCAGCCGGTGCGCGGCAACCAGCCCCGAGATGCCGGTTCCGACGATCGCGATCTTCATCGCCTATCCCTACGGGGCGCTTCGACGATCGGTTGCATCGGGTCTTCAAAGTGGTACCCGCAGCGCCGCGACCTCTACCGTGTTGGGACTAGACGTGGGTCCCCTCGCTTCAAGGAGACGCGGCGCGCTGGCGCTGATAACTGCGCTCGCTTCGCTCGCAGCAGCAGCGTCCTTGCCTGCTTTCACGACCGCCGAGACCGGCGGCGCCGGCCAGGTCGAACCCGGCGGCAACGTCAGCAACAGCGCCTTCGACCGCCAGGGGCAGTGGGTCTGGTACGTCTCCCGCTCGGAGGCCGGCAGCATCCCCGCGATCATCGCCCGCGCCAAGCGCAACGACGTCGGCACCGTCTACGTCAAGTCCGGCGACGGCGACGACTACTGGAGCCAGTTCAACCGCGGCCTGGTCCAGGCGCTGCACCGCGCCGGCCTCAGCGTCTGCGCCTGGCACTTCGTCTACGGCGACCAGCCGCTGGCCGAGGCGCGGGTCTCGGCGATGGCGGTGCAGCGGGGCGCCGACTGCTTCGCGATCGACGCCGAGGCCGACTACGAGGGCAAGTACGCCGCCGCCGACCGCTACGTGCGGGCGCTGCGGGCGCGGATCGGCGACGCCTACCCGCTCTCGCTCGCGGCCTTCCCCTACGTCGACTACCACCCGTCCTTCCCCTACTCGGTCTTCCTCGGACCGGGCGGCGCCACCTACAACCAGCCGCAGATGTACTGGAAGACGATCGGGACCACGGTGCGCGCGGTCTACGAGCACACCTACCTCTACAACCGCATCTACGGCCACCCGATCTACCCGATCGGCCAGACCTACGAAGCCCCCGGCACCGCCGCGATCAAGCAGTTCCGCCGCTTCGCCGCCAGCCACGGCGGCCTGGCGCCGAGCTGGTGGTCGTGGCAGGAGACGAACGGGCAGGAGTGGGGGGCGCTCGGCGCCGACAGCGCCCTGCGACCGATCACCGGCTACAGCCTGGACCCGAGCCACCCGCTGCTGAAGCGCAAAAGCCGCGGCGACATGGTGGTCTGGGCGCAGCAGCACCTCGTCGCTGCCGGGGCGGATTTGCCGGTGACCGGCTTCTTTGGCCCCAAAACCGCCCGCGCCGTGCGCGAGTTCAAGGAAAGCAAGGGCCTGCCGGCCAACGGCGTGATCGAAACCGACACCTGGAACGCGCTGCTGAAGCTGACGCCCTACCGGCCGAGCTGGGCGGCGTCGCGAGCCCGACCGGGCGCCCGGGTGCGCCCCGCAACGCGCCCGCTCTCGGCGCGCCTGCCGGCAAAGGCCTACGAGTTCGCCGGGTCCAGGTCGCTAACTAAGCGCTGATCCGGGTGACGAGCCGGCCAAGGCTCGGCGACTCGATCGCGACCTCGTCGCCGTCGGCGAGCCAGACGCGCGGGTTGCGGCCCATGCCGACGCCCTCGGGGGTGCCGGTGGAGACGAGGTCGCCGGGCTCCAAGGTCATCAGGCGGGAGAGTTGCGCGATCAGCTGAGGGATGCTGAAGATGAGGTCATCGGTGGCGCCGCTCTGCATCTCCTCGCCGTTGAGGGTGAGGCGGACCGCAATCGCGTCGTGCGGTCCCGCCTCGTCGGGCGTCACCAGGTAGGGGCCGCAGGGCGCCGAGCCGTCGAAGACCTTGCCAGCCATCCACTGCGGCGTCGCGCCCTGCAGATCACGGGCCGAGAGGTCGTTGAGCAGCGTGTAGCCGGCGACGTGGTCGAGCGCGTCGGCCTCCTCGACGTCCTTCGCTCGCCGCCCGACCACGAACGCGACCTCCGCCTCGTAGTCGGTCTTCCCCGTCGGCACCCGCACCGTCGCCCCGTCTGCCACCAGCGCGTTGCGGTACTTGGCAAACACCGTCGGCACCTCCGGCAAGCTCTCGACGTCAACCCCCACCTCCGCCGCGTGTTTGCGGTAGTTCAACCCGATGCAGACGATCTTGTCCGGGTCCGGGATCGGCGCCAGCAGCTCCACCGACGACCGGGGATGCGAAGGCGCCCCCGTGTCCCCAAGCCGCCCCCGCAGCTCATCCACCCGCCCGTCAGCGATCAGCTCCCGCAGCGACCCCCGATGCGGCTCCCCGAGCAACGCCCACGCATCAACCACCCGCTCGTCCTCGAGCATCCCCGCCCGGGGCCCATCACCCACATCGAACGTAACCAGCTTCACGAGCCGCAGCCTAGCTTGAGAAGTTCAGCCCTGTTCGATGAACCGCTGATACGCGTCTGAGAATTGACTGCGGTAGCGATCGGCAGCCTGCTGCGCTTCGCTGACGCTGTCGAACTGACCTGCGAACGCCACCCAATAGCCGGGCCGGAGGCTCGAACCTGGCTGTGAGGTACGGACGTGCGGACATTTCGTTTGGAGGCGGCCTTCTCGTCGGCGATCAGGAGGGCGATCCATGCGACAACCGCAGAGACGAGAGCGGCGGCCAGGGCTACGTGTCGCTTTTGTCTCCTATAGCGAGACAAAAGCGACACGCCCAACTATCACGCCCGGACGGGCTCCGGCTCCGGCTCGGCTTCGAACGCGGTGTCGACCAGCGTCTCGCGCTCGATGTCGCCCTCGCGGACCAGCCACAGCGCGAACACCGCGCCGGCGAAGGAGAGCAGCGCTCCCAGTAGGAGGATCTCGTTGAGCCCGTGGAGGAAGCCTTGTTCGGCGGCGCCGCGCGCCGCTTCCCGCGCTCCCTCCGGCAGCCCGGCCACCGCCTGGGACAGACCCCCCGAGGAGGTCGCCTCGACCAGCTGCCGCGCCTGCTCGCCATCGACCGCGCCGTTCGCGACCGACTCCGTCTTCGAAGCGCCCGCCCCGAGGAAGATCGCTCCCCAGGCGGCGATCCCGACCGCGATCCCGACCTGGCGGAAGGTGTCGTTGATCCCGGCCGCCATTCCGCTCTGCTCCTTGGGGACGACGCTGAGGGCGACGTCGGCGATCACCGGGTTGAGCAGGCCGACGCCGATCCCGGCGACGAGGAACCCGAGCAGCAGCGCCGTCCACTCCGAGTCCAGCTGCAGGCCGGACATCAGCAGCAGCCCGACTCCCGTCAGCGCCAGGCCGGCGCTCATCAGGTACCGCGCTTCGACCTTCGCCAGCGCCATCCCCGAGAGCGGGGCGACGATGAAGGAGGCGATCGTGATCGGCAGGTAGCGCAGCCCCGCCTCGACCGGAGAGTGGCCGAGGAAGCCCTGCAGGTAGAGGGTCAGGTAGAGGAACAGCGCGAACATCGAGCCCGAGACCGCGAAGGCGGCGAGCTGGACGCCGGTGAAGGCGCGACGGCGGAAGAAGCCGAGCGGCAGCATCGGCTCGGCGACCCGGCGCTCGATCGCGACGAAGGCGACCAGGAGCGCCGCCGCGATCGCGAAGAGCGAGACGATCGTCGGGCTGCCCCAGCCCTCGGCGTTGCCGCGCACCAGCGCCAGCACGAGGAGGAAGAGCGCGCTGGAGAAGGTGACGAGCCCGCCCCAGTCGATCCGGGTCGCGTTGGGGTCGCGGGACTCGCGCAGCTTCCAGTAGGTGACGCCGATCGCGGCGATCCCGATCGGCACGTTGATCAGGAAGACCGACTCCCAGCCGAGCCCGTCGGTGAGCAGGCCGCCGACCAGCGGGCCGACCGCGACCGCGATCCCGATCGTGCCGCCGTAGATCCCCATCGCCATCCCCCGTTCGGGGCCGCTGGGGAACTCCTGGGCGACCAGCGCCAGGGAGACGGCGAACATCACCGCGCCACCGACGCCCTGCAGGCCGCGGGCGAGGTTGAGGAAGGTCGGGTCGGGCGCCAGCGCGCAGAGCAGCGAGGCGACGGCGAAGACGCCGAGGCCGACCGCGAAGACGCGGCGGCGGCCGAGCCGGTCGGCGAGCGAGCCGGCGGTCAGCACCAGCGCCGCCAGCGAGAGGGCGTAGGCGTCGATCACCCACTGCAGGTCGGTGAAGCTGCCGCCGAGGTCCTGCTGGATCGCCGGCAGGGCGGTGTTGACCACGGTGATGTCGAGCAGAAGCATGAAGGTGGCGACGCAGACCGCGCCGAGCGTCCACCACTTGCGGCCGGCGTCCCCCGCGGGAGCCGCTGCCGCCGGAATCGAAGTCATCTGAGGTCTCCTGGTCATCGGGTAAGATTTGTAAGGCAACCTTGTAAGGTGCCCTGACGAGAAGGCGACCTTATCAGGCTTCCTGACGAAATGTCCCCCGGATCGAAAAATCCCCCTCTCGGCATCCCCCTCCCGGGGCTGCTCGACATCGTCTCCGAGGCGTTCTTCAGCGAGTTCCGGGAAGAGCTCGAGCAGTCGGAGTTCGGGGACATCCGTCCCACCCACGGCTGCGTCTTCCGCTACGTCCAGGGCGACGGGCTGCGCCTCACCGACATCGCCGAGCGGGCGAAGCTGACCAAGCAGTCGGTGGGGGAGATCGTCGACGACCTGGTCGAGCGCGGCTACGCCCAGCGCATCCCCGACCCCGAGGACCGCCGCGCCAAGTTGATCTGCCTGACCGAGAAAGGCGAAAGGGCGCAGGCCCACGGCCGCCGCCTCTTCGCCAAGGTCGAGAAGCGCTGGGCCGAGCGCTACGGCGCCGACCGCATCGCCGCCCTGCGCGAGCTGCTGGAAGAGGTCGCCGCCGAGAAAGCGCCGTTCGCGGTGCCGGAGCTGGCGAAGCCCGAGCCGGCCGCGCTCTAACCGACGGGCTTCTACGGATGGCGCGCCGGCCGCGCGGCGCGACGATGCGGCCATGGGTACGCACCTGAGTCCGCTCGACGCCGCTTTCCTCGAGCTGGAGGAAGCCGACGAGTCCGCCCACATGCACATCGGCTGGGCGATGATCTTCGACCCGCTGCCTAGCGGCGAGCCGCCCTCGCTGGAGCGGCTGCGCGAGCAGACCCGGCAGCGGCTGGAGGCGGTGCCGCGCTTCCGCCGCCGCCTCTCCTCGCCGCGGGTCGGGCGGCTCTCGCTGCCGACCTGGGTGCCGGACCCGGACTTCGACGTCGGCGAGCTGTTCCGCCGCGCCACCCTGCCGGCGCCGGGCGGCGAGGAGGAGCTGATGGACTGGCTCGGGGACTTCTTCTCGCACCGGCTCGACCGCTCGCGACCGCTCTGGGAGACGACCCTGCTGGAGGGGCTCGAGGGCGGCCGCTGGGCGCTGGTGACGAAGGCCCACCACTGCCTGATCGACGGCATCAGCGGCGCCGAGGTGGCCGCGGTTCTGCTCGACGCCGAGCCCGAGCCGGGGGAGGGGGCGACGACGCTGGCCGAGATCGTCGCGCCGGCGGAGGAGGAAGGGTCGGAGGAGGGCGCGCTCTCGCGCCTGCGCGGCGCGGTCGGCGGCGGCATCGACACCGCGGTCCACCCGCGCAAGGCCCTCGCGGTGCTCTCGCAGGGACGGGCCCTGGTCGAGACGCTGGTCCGCGACGAGCTGCTGCCGGCCCCGCACACGAGCCTCAACGGGCCGATCGGGGCGACGCGGCGGCTGGCCTCGGTCGAGGTGCCGCTGGAGGAGGTGAAGCGGGCGAAGCGGGAGCTCGGCGGCACCGTCAACGACGTCGTCCTCACCGCGACCGCGGGCGGGCTGCGGCGCCTCTTCGCCGAGCGCGGCGAGAGCGTCGACTCCATCCGCGCGATGGTCCCGGTCAGCCTGCGCAGCGCCGGCGAGTCGCTCGCGCTCGGCAACAAGGTCTCCTCGCTGTTCGTCGACCTCCTCGTCGCCGAGCCCGACCCGGTCCTCCGCTTCCACAAGATCTCCGCCGAGGCCCAGAAGCTGAAGACGGGCAACGCGGCGGCCGGCGCCGATGCGATCGTCAGGCTCGCCGGCCTGGCGCCGCCCCTCGTCCAGAGCGTCGTCGCCCGCCTCTCCTTCACCCCGCGCCTGTTCAACATCACGATCACCAACGTCCCCGCCTCGCCGGTCACCCTCTACGCCCTCGGCGCCCCGCTGCGCCGCGTCGTCCCCCTCGTCCCGATCTTCTCCGGCCACGCCGTCGGGGTGGCGGTGGTCAGCTACGACGGCACGATGAGCTTCGGCCTCAACGCCGACCGCGACAGCGTCCCCGACCTCGAGGCGATGCGCGCCGGGATCGAGGAAACGCTCGCCGCCCTCACCCACGTCTCCGCCTGAGCGGAGCAGGGAAAGCGGCCCCCGGCGCCGAATCTTCCCCCTGATGCACTTCGACCTCAAGACCCTGAAACAGCCCCTCGAGGCCCTGATCGTCCTCTTCTACGTCGCCATGGCCCTGGCCCTGCTGACCACCCTCGCCGGCTCGCCCGGCTGGGGCTTTCTCTTCCTCCTCTTCGGCTCCGCCGCCCTGGTCATCCGGACGGCGATGGAAAGCCTCCGCTAGATTCCCTCTCTCGGGCCACTTCCCCGGCCCGCCTCGAGTTCTCGGGGGCGTAGCTCAGTTGGTTAGAGCGCCGGCCTGTCACGCCGGAGGTCGCGGGTTCGAGTCCCGTCGCTCCCGCTTTGGGCGCTGGCCCGCCCTCTGGAGAGGACGGGCCAGCGGGTCGTCAGGACAGCGCCCTCGCTCCGAGCAGGATCCCGAAGCCGACGCCCCCGATCACCAGTGAGATCACGGTGAGCTTCGTCGACCCGAATAGGTGACTCGTGGTGGCGAGCAGCAGGGTCGCCGCGCCGATGACGAGCTCGATCGAGGGTGAGTTGTTGTTGTTTCCGCTCACGGTGGTCTCCTTCTGAGGCCGGGGTAGTGAATGGCGACAGAATTTCGACTCCCTTTAGGGATGTCACGCCGATCCCGGAAATCCGGGGCGGCTAGGAGATGCGGGCCGGGAGCGGTCCGTAAGGAGGCAGTCCCTGACGGTGAATAGCCGGATCGATCACCAGGGGGAGCGGTGCGTTCGAGGGTATCTGGTCGTGACGGCCGAGCGGAACCCACACCCAGCCGTTTCGCTTGACGGCGTGGACCGCCATCGTCCAGTTGTCAGGGTAGGAGAGGCTCGGCTGCTGGGGGGTGCGGGGCATTGCCCGGATCTCTTTTTTTGCGGCTTCCAGCTTGTCCAGCGTCACCTCTTCCCTTTTTGGCATCGGCTGCTGAAAGATCTTTTCCAGCGGCCAGCCGGCCTCCAGCCACGGCAGCGCCGCCCGCCGGCCAGGGCTGCTCAGGCCTTCGGGGTAAGGCTCCGGGCACCAGCGGTGGCCGGCAAGCGCTGACCAGATCGCGTCCACCGGCAGCTTCGCGCCGTCGAGCCCGGCCTTGGCCCTGAACTGCATGCCGCCGAGCACGCAGAAGGTGTACGCCAGCTGCGGGTCGTCGTTCGCCGTCCACAAAACGGTCCGTGGGCGGTCGGCCAACGCGATGCTTTCCTCCTCGCAGTGGTCGAACAGCCAGCGCATGATCTCGATCGACCGACTCTCCGTGGTTGAGCCCTCCGGCAGGCGATCGTCGATGACGATCGCGTCGGGAAGGGTTTCTCTCTCTTCGAGTACCTGGATCGCGTCGTCGAAGTTTTCCGCGCGCCCCGCCAGCTCCAGGTAAGGCTCGTCCTGGTCCTCTCCCCGATCGTTATGCAGCAGTTCCGCGGCCGAGTCCTCGCCCAGGTACGCGTCTTGGTCCTCGACGATCAGGACTCGATATGGGTGTCCTTTGGGCACGGGCGGTTATTCAAGTGGAATCGTCAGGACCTTGACGTCACACTCCAGCTCGGCCACCCACCACTGGCCGGGCACGGGGAAATCGACGGCCTCCGCCGGGCGCAATCCCGGCGGAGCGGTGAGGCGACCGGCGGGGAGGCGGCCGGCGAGGCGCTCGAGGATGACCTGGCCCTCGCCGGGGACGTTCGCGTCGGCCGCCTTGGGGAGGTTCCCCACCGTGACCGTGAAGCGGGCTTCGCCGTGACGCGCGAGGAGGCGCACCCCGCCGGTTCCGTGGGTGCCCGCCTCGTTCATCGCCACCACCAGGAAGCGCTGGAGGATGCGGGCGTGACGGCGCTCGCCGATCCTGGCCAGGGCGAGGTCGCCGAGCAGCGGCTCGACCACGTAGGGAGGCGGGGGCTGGCCCGCCGCCTTGGCCGCCGCGGTGGCGATCTTGCGCTCCTGGGAGTCGGAACGGGGAAGGGTGCTCTGGGTCACGGCTTGGTCGAACAGGTCCGCGAGGACCTGACGCGCCTGCACGCCGCGCCGGCCGAACAGGTCCGCCTCGCGTTCCAGGTTCCTGGCTCCCTTGCGCGCCAGGGAGGCGGCGTTGCGGGCGAGCGGCATCTCCGGGGCCGCGGCGTCGATCGTCGCCGCCGTCAGGTTCAGCTGCTTCGAGCAGGCGAGGAGTTCCAGCCGCGCCGCGCGGGCGACCCGGATCGAGCGGGTGCCGTCGCCGACGACCACCGCGAGCGCCGTCGCCACCGTCAACGGCAGCATCGCCCCGTAGCTGCCGCCGGTGATCGCGATCGCGGCTAGCGCGGCCGCGATTTCCGCCAGGGCGAGCGGCGGCTGAACCGACTGCAGGGCGAGGCCGGCCCCCTGCAGGGCCACCACCGCGCCGACGAAGATCGCCAGCTTGCGCCAGTCGAAGGCGAGACCGGGGGTCTGGCGCTGCCACCAGTTGGTCCAGCCGGTGACGAAGACGACGACGGTCCAGGCCGGCAGCAGCAGCAGCAGCGCCAGCGCGACCGGCACCTCGACCCAGAGCAGGCGCCGGCGGAACCGGTGCGCCTCGGCGCTGTCGGTCATCGCCAGGTCGACGGTCCGGGGCCCGTCGAGCAGGGTCGCGACCGAGATCGCGGCGGCGAGGACCCAGACCAGGTCCGCCGCCGCTCCGGTCTGGGTCAGCGGGGTATCGGCGCTGGTCCAGCCGCCCAGCAGGGGCGCCAGCAGGACCAGGATCGCCCGGGTGACGAGGGTGAGCAGCAGCACCGAGCGCTCGATTTCGGCGTTGTGCAGGACGCGGATCTCGTCGAGCACCATCGAGGTTTGGGTCGTCGCCCCCCGCAGGCGGCCGGGAAAGAGGTGGGCGGGAGTCCACGAGTAAGGCTTCAAGGCGCCGCCCAGTCGCTTCGAGATCGCATCGGCGTTGCCGCCGACGATCGGGACATGACCGCGCTTGAACTGGCTGCGCGAGGTGCGGCTGGAGTCGAGGGACTCCCTGATCCCCTCCAGCATCTCCAGGCTCGCCTCGGTGACCTCGGCTGCCTCCGCGCCCGGTTCGGCTCTGGCGAGGAAGGTGCGGAGAGAGTCCTGGACCTGCCGGAGCCAGTCGTGCGTGCGGACCAGGGCCAGGCCGCGGCGAGCGCTGGCGCTCTCCAGCCGTCTCTCCCCCCGGGCCTGAGAGACCTCGAGCGCCCGCCGCACGATCCACCCGCCCTGCAGCAGGGCGACCGCCATCGCCCCCGCAAGCAGGCAGACGGCCACCGCCGGGGCCGGCGCTCCGAGCGCCAGCGCGATCGCGGCGAGGGCGGCGCCGGCCAGGAGTCGCCGCCGCCAGCCACCGAGCAGAAGGTCAGGGAGCCTCCCCACGGAGGGATCATCTCCCAGCGGCCGTGGGGCTGCTTCCCTGGCGGGGCGGGGTGCGGCGAAGCGCGGAGCACAGGTGTCATCAACGCACCCCCGATCCGGATCGTCGAAGATTTCCCGGATATCCGGGATTCGCGGGACTCGCAAACCTCCGGCAGCCACCGGACTTTTACCGCTGAGACACGGAAATGCGCGCTGGGACGGCCACGGAGGGAACCGTCCCAGCGCCGACCAGAACCTGGCTCCTACCTCATCCAGGGGTCTACGAAGAGACCCCAGACGTGGAAGTCGCTGGACCTGGTGTTGTTGGCGTAGACGAAGCGAACCTCGCGCACGCCTTCGTGGCCACCGGCCATCTGCGGCTTGACGTTGAACTGCCTGGACAGGGTCCAGTTGCTCGCGGACTTGTCGCTGAGGCGACCAGTGGCAACACCCTCCGCCTTCTCCGGGTAGACGACCTCGACGGTGACGCCACCGCCACCGTCAACTGCGTCAACCCAGGTGCGGGCCTTCGGGTAGTCCAGAGTGACGCACACCGCGGGGCTTTCCGCGACAGCGCCGCTGGGCAACTCGAGGACACCGCCGATGCTGCCGTCGGGGCGAACCCCCTCGACAACCTTGGCGCCGCCCGAGAGCTCCCAGCCCTCTGCACCTCCGTTGAACTCACTTCCTTCTACCAGCGTGTACCACGCGGAATCCCCAAACTCCTCGAACGGCTGCGAGAAGGTTTGGCCGGGGCATGCTGCCGACTCGGAACCGGCGTTGGAAGCCATCGCCGGGGCCGACCAGAGGCTGAGCAGAGCGAGGATCAGCCCCGCTGCCAAGCCCAGATTCCGTATGTAACTACCAAGTGCCGTGGGGCGAAACAGAGACATTTAGCGTCCTCCGTGACGTTCCACTGGCGACCGAGCTATCTCACCCCCTGGTGAGACCTCTAGCTTTGCGTCCCCGCCTCGCGACGGGTTTGCCTTTGTCAGTGCTGGTTGTTTGCGTTAGCGACTGGTTGCGTACCGACCGGTTATCGCCCCCAGATCGGGGCCCTTTACCGATTTGGACGTTTGTTTCGATCTGGCCTAGTCGATTTTTGGGATGAGCTGGCGCGCCTGCCCGGCCGGGCTCATCCCTAATGCCCGCGCGCCCCTTGGGCGATACAGAGATGGCCGCTGATGTCCGTGCACGCGATCGACAACGCGGAGCGCACCCGCGACTCCAACGAGCTGCGCGAGCGCCCACTGAGCCCCGCCCTGCGCCGAGCCGAACTGCTCGGCGGCTCGGCGTTCCTGCTCATCGCCGGGGGGTTGGCCCTGTTTGCCGGCGTCGAGTCGTTCTCTCTCCTCACCGCGCTCGTCTACGTGGTCGGGATCGCGATCGCCAGCAACGTCCGCTTCGACTTCGGCGCCGGGTTCACGGTGCCCACCCAGGCGGTCTTCGTGCCGATGCTCTTCGCGGTCCCGGTCGCGATCGTGCCCCTGCTGACCCTCCTCGCCCTCGTCCTCGGCATGGTCCCGGCGGTGGCGCGCGGGCGGATCGCCCCGAGCTGGATGCTCACCGCCGCCGGCAACTGCTGGTTCGCGATCGGCCCCGCGCTCGTCCTCGTCCTCGCCGGCGATCAAAGCCCGGACAGCCGCTTCGGCATCCTCGCCCTCGCCCTGGCCGCCCAGTTCACCTTCGACTTCGTCGCCGCCATGGTGCGAAACCGGCTCTTCGAAGACGACCTCGACCTCGGCCACCTCGTTCGCGAGGTCGCCCCCATCTACGCGATCGACGTCGCCCTCTCCTCGCTCGGGCTCGCGGTCGCCCTGGCGGTGGTGCAGGGCTACGGGGCCTGGCCGGTGATCCTGATCGCGCCGCTGTTCCTCGTCCTGCGCGTCTTCTCGAAGGAGCGGCAGGAGCGTCTGGAGAAGCTGGCCGAGCTGAACGACGCCTATCAGGGGACGGCGCTCCTGCTCGGGGACGTGGTCGAGGCGGACGACTCCTACACCGGCGAGCACAGCAAGAGCGTCGTCCGGCTCGCGCTCGACGTCGCCGCCGAGCTGGGGCTCGACCCGGCGCAGACGCGCAACGTCGAGTTCGGCGCCCTGCTCCACGACGTCGGCAAGATCGCCATCCCCAACGAGATCATCAACAAGCCCGGCAGGCTGAACGAGCGCGAGTGGGAGATCGTCAAGACCCACACGATCGAGGGGCAGAAGATGCTGGAGCGGATCGGCGGCTTCATGACCGAGATCGGCACCGTCGTCCGCGCCTCGCACGAGGCCTGGGACGGAAGCGGCTACCCCGACGGGTTGCGGGGGGAGGAGATCCCGATCGAGGCCCGGGTCGTCAGCGCCTGCGACGCCTTCAACGCGATGACGACGACGCGCTCATACCGCCGGGCGATGCCCCTGGGGGACGCGATCGCCGAGATGGAGGCCTGCGCCGGCTCCCATTTCGACCCGCGGGTGGTCGAGGCGCTGCTGCGGGTGATCCGCGCCGACCAGGAGTCGGTAGACCACGAGGCCCCCGCCGCCCCGGTCCACGTCGAACCGCCGCAGCTGGAGACCGACTGGGGGGCGGCGCGCAACGGGGACCTCGTCAAGGCCCTGGCCGAGCTCGCCGTCGGCGTCGGCGCGAACGTCCGGCCCGGCCAGCACGTCGAGGTCTCCGGCGAGACCGGCCACCTGGAGGTGGTGCGGGCGATCGCCGCCGCGGCCTATGCGCGGGGCGCCGAGTTCGTCGACGTCGAGATCAGCGACCCTCTCGTCCAGGCCGCGCGGATCGAAGCCGCCCCGCAGGGGAGCCTCTCCCACGTGCCGGAGTGGGAGAGGGAGCGGGTGCGGGACCTGACCGAGCGGGGCGGGGCGAGCATCCTCGTCACCGGGCCGACCTGCCCGGGTCTCCTCGACCGCCTCGACCCGCGCCGCGTCGCCCTGGCGAGCCGGGGCCCGAGCGCCGAGTGGCGCAATGCCAACCGCGCGATCAACTGGACGATCGTCCCCGCCGCCACCGAGGGATGGGCGGCGGATCTGCGGCCGCAGCTGCCGATCGACGACGCGGTGGCGGCCTTGTGGGCGGACATCGCCCACGTCTGCAGGCTCGACGCACCCGACCCGATCGCCGCCTGGAAGGAGCGGCTGGAAGCCTTGCGCGAGCGCGCCGTCTGGCTGACGGCGCAGGAGTTGCGCGCGGTCCGCTTCGAAGGGCCGGGAACCGACCTGACGATCGGGCTGATGGAGGGGGTCCGCTGGGAGCGGGCGGAGATGGTCACTCCTGGCGGGATCGGGTTCGTCCCCAACCTGCCGACCGAGGAGGTCTACACGACCCCCGACTCCGCCCGGGTGGACGGCCACGTCCGGCTGACCCGGCCGGTGGTGATCGGCGGCCGGCGGATCGAGGGCGTCAGCCTGCGCTTCCTCGCCGGCCGGGTCGTGGAGATCGACGGGCCGCCGGAGGTGGCGGCGCTGCGCGAGTTCGTCGCCCGCGACGACGGCACCGCCCGCCTCGGGGAGCTGGCGCTGGTCGACGCCGACAGCCGCGTCGCCCAGCTCGGCCAGACCTTCGGCGAGATCCTGCTCGACGAGAACGCCGCCTCCCACATCGCCCTCGGCTACGGGTTCCCGTCCCTGATCCCCTCCTCGAGCCGCCAGACCGCCAACGCCAGCGACCACCACCTCGATCTGATGATCGGCTCGCCCGAGGTCCAGGTCACCGGCGTCGACCGCGCGGGGAATCAGATCCCGCTGCTGCGCGACGGGACCTGGGTCGGGACCGGACCCACTCTCGTCAGGGCCTAATCAGTCGGCTAGTACCGCGGCGGCGCGCCGGGGTCGCGGACTTCGCGGCGTTCTTCCACTGCGGGGGGAGGCGCCTCGCCGGGGGCGACCGGTCGCGCGCGGCGGGACCAGACGATTTCCTGGAAGAGGCCGATCAGGAGGCCGACGGCGCCGGCGACCATCAGGATCACGCCGATCGTGTCGACCGAGATCTCCTGGACGTGGAAGTTGGTCGCGAACTTGAGGATCGCGCCAACCGCGATGAGGAAGATGCCTGCTCCGATAGTCATGGGGCGTGAATACCCCGGCTTTGGATCGACAAACCGAAGCGATTAGACCAAGGGGCGAAGCTCAGAGAGACGTCCAGAGGCGGCGCTCGGCCTCGAGCACGCGCTCGGCGCTCGCGCCGACCGCCTGCCACAGCTCGGGGCGCGGATTCTCACTCTCGCTTGCCGCTTTGAACGCCTCCGCCAGCCCGGTCCAGCGCGCCGCCGCCTCCGCCGCCAATGGCGCCTCCTCGCGGCCCACCTCGGCGAGGAAGCGCGAGTACATCAGCCGGAAGCAGCCGCCGCCGGTGCCGCGGCGCTCGATCACCTGGTAGGCGAAGCGGGCGCACCACTGCCAGTCCTCGACCGCCTCGGGCCAGGAGCCCGCCTCGGCGGCCAGCCGTTCCAGCGCCGGCACGCCGGCGAACTCGCCGAACGGCGGCTCCAACATCTCGCTCGCCGCCCGCGCGATCGCCCGCGGCGCCGCCGCCTCCAGCCGCCCCCGGTCGAGCGCCTCGCCGACGGTGAACATGTGGCCTTCCAGCGGGTAGGCGGGGTGGCCGCTGTGGCGCGCCCGCGCCAGGTTCTCCAGCCGCGTCTCCTGCAGCTCCTCGAAGCCGGTGTCGGAGAGGCGCGCGACCTCCTCGTCGTAGCCCGCCAGCACCACCGCGTGGCCGGGGAAGTGGGCCGAGTTGCCGTAGTGGTCGAGGTAGAAGATGTCGGTCAGCAGCAGCGCCGGGTTGCCGGCGTCGACCTCGGCCCGCGCCGCCGCCCAGGCCGCCTCGCCTTCCTCCTCGGCGAAGGTCCGCATCTCCAGCGCCGCCCCGGTCAGCTCGCGGAAGCTCTCCTCCAGCCGCGCCGTGCGGCCGTTGAACCAGCGGCTCGGCGAGGCGTCGTCGAGGGCCAGGTAGTAGAAGCCGGCGCCGGCGCCGAGCCCGAACGCCATCTCCTCGCTGATCTCGACCCCGTGGAAGGCGAGCAGGTTGCGCAGCGCGGTCGAGCCGCAGTGGTTGCCAGGGGTATGGGTGAAGCCGGGGACCTGGGGCATGGGGACTATTCTCTCGCGCCGATGCAGGATCTGGACCTGAAGCTGCTGCGGTGGATGCGCACCCACGGCCACACGCCGGCGGTCGAGGACGCCGCCGTCGCCCTCGGCAAGGCCGGCAACAACGGCCTCGTCTGGCTCCTGCTCGGGGCGACGCTGATGATTCTCGACAGCGATCGCTGGGAGTCGTGGCTGATCTGCGCCCTGCTCGGCCCGCTGGCGATCGGCCTCAACTACGCGATCAAGCTGGCGGTCAAACGGCCGCGCCCCGTCCTTGAGGGCCTGCCGCCGCTCGGCGGCGCCCCCAGCTCGCTCAGCTTCCCCTCCGCCCACGCCACCTCCTCCTTCGCGGTGGCGACGGCGATGGTCCGGGTCGACCCGGCGATGGCCGCCACCTTCCTCGTCGCGATCGCCCTGGCGCTCGGCCGCCCCTACCTCGGCATGCACTACCCCTCCGACGTCCTCGCCGGCGCCGCCCTCGGCGTGTTGCTTGGACTGATCGTCCCGCTCAGCTTCTGATGGGAGGGAACGCCAGATGAAGGTGGGGATCGTCGGGCTGCCGAACGCCGGCAAGTCGACCCTCTTCAACGCCCTGACCAAGGGCGGCGCCCAGACCGGCGACTACCCGTTCACGACGATCGAGCCGAACGTCGCCGTCGCCCAGGTGCCGGACGAGCGGCTGGAGAAGGTCGCCGCGACCGTCGGCAGCTCCGAGCTGGTGCCGGCGAAAATCGACTTCCACGACATCGCCGGCCTGGTCAAGGGCGCCTCCGAAGGGGAGGGGCTCGGCAACCAGTTCCTCGCCTCGATCCGCGAGACCGACGCGATCTGCCACGTCGTCCGCTGCCACACCGAATCCGACGTGCCGCACCCCGACGGCCGCGTCGACCCGCTCGCCGACATCGAGACGATCGAGACCGAGCTCGTCCTCGCCGACTACGAGCAGGTCGAGCGCCGGCTCGGCCGGGTCGGCAAGCAGGCGAAGTCCGGCGACCCGGAGGCGATCGCCGAGCACGGCTGGCTGACCGCCGTGCACGAGGCGCTCGCCGCCGGCCGCCCGGCCCGCTCGATCCCCGTCCCCGAGGCCGCGCCGCAGGCGGCCCAGAACCTGCAGGCGCTGACGACGAAGCCGATCCTCTACGTCGCCAACGTCGACGAGGGCGACGCCGAGGCGCCGGAAGCGGTCGTCTCCCACGCCAACTCGGTCGGCGCCGGGGTGGTCGCGGTCAGCGCCCGGATCGAGGGCGAGCTGGCCGAGCTCGACCCGGCCGAAGCGGAGGAGATGCGCGAGTCCTACGGGGTCGAGGGCTCCGGCCTGGCCCGCCTGGTCCGCGCCGCCTATGACCTGCTGGAGCTGATCACCTTCTTCACCGCCGGCGAGGGCAAGGAGGCGGTCGCCCGGCCGCTGCGCCGCGGCGCCACCGCGCTGGAGGCGGCGGGGACGATCCACACCGAGATCATGGAAGCGTTCGTCAAAGCCGAGGTGATCGGCTGGGAGCAGCTGGTCGAGTGCGGCGGCTACGCGCCGGCCCGTGACAAGGGGCTGCTGCGGATCGAGGGTCGCGACTACCTCGTCTCCGACGGCGACGTGATCACGATCAAGGTCTGAGGGCGCTCGGGCAGGGGCGGGCGGACCTGACCGCCCCGCCGATCGGTGCTGCATCGGGGCGGTAGCTGTCAGGCCTCAGCCACCCTTATGAAGGGAGGTGGCCGGATAGGCCGAGCCGCATCCGCTGAGCTTCATACGCATCACCTCCTTCCCTCACCGGAAGCGTCCTTCGCGGCGATGCACTGGTTCCTATTACTTCGTCCGGTCTCAGTAAAGGGCTCTGGCTAGCCATTTTCCCGCTCTGTCCGGTCATTTATGCCCTAAGGTGGTTGCTGCCGTGGAGCCGACTAATCGAAAGGGCCAAGGGATGGAGGAAGCCGAGAGCGAGGGCAAGAAGCGCAGCGTGACGATCTGCACGGTGCTGAAGCACCCGCTGCGGGTCCGCATTCTCGAAGTCCTCAACGAAGGGCCGCGCAGCCCCAGCCAGTTCGTCGAGGAAGGGCTGATCCCGGACGAGCACTTCACCAACTACCAGCAGGCGCTCTCGCTCGCCTCCTACCACTTCCGCGAGCTCGAGAAGGAAGGTTGCCTGGAGGTGATCGAATCGATCCCGCGCCGCGGGGCGGTCGAGCACGTCTACCGCGGCATGTCCCCCCGGGTTTTCTTCAGCGACGCCGAATTCGAAGCGATGCCGCTGGCCACCCGCCGCCAGCTCTCGCGGATCTCCCTGCAGGGGCTGATCGCGCGGGCCGACCGGGCGATCAGCACCAAGACCTTCGACGCGCGACCGGACCGCCACTTGACCTGGGTGCCGATGCAGCTCGACGAGCGGGGCTGGAAGGAAGTGATCGCCACCCTCGCCGCCACCTTCGGCGAACTGACCCAGATCCGCCACGACGCCAAAGACCGCCTCGCCGCCTCGGGCGAGGAGGTGGTGCCGGCGACGGTGGCGATGCTCGGCTTCGAGTCACCCCCTCCACCGCCGCTGACGCGCGACGAGGAGTAGGCCTGTCGCTTTATGCGTCCATATGGGCGCATAAAGCGACACTGACCCTTAGGGTTGGGGCATGGAGGAACGGGCGCGGTTCCCGGAGGTCGCCGCCAAGGCCGGCCACTACGAGAGCTTCTACATCAAGGCCTGCCAGCCGGGCGGGGGCAAAGGCGTCTGGATCCGGCACACCGTCCACAAGCGGCCGGGGGCGGAGCCGAACGCCTCGATCTGGTTCTGCCTCTTCGACCGCGAGGCGGCGGGGCCGCGGGCGACCAAGGTGACGGTGCCGGCCGCGCAGCTGGAGACCCCGGCCGGCTCCTGGATCCGCGTCGCCGACGCCGAGATCGGCCCCGGCCGGGCCGAGGGCTCGGTCGACACCGAGGCGCTCAGCGCCGCCTGGTCGTTCACCTTCACCGGCGAGGCCGAGCCCTGCAAGTACCTGCCGGCCGACTGGCTCTACAAGGCGCCGCTGCCGAAAACGAAGTTCCTCGCCCCCTACCCCGACGCCCGCTTCGAAGGCCGGCTCGTGGTCGACGAGGAACCGTTCGAGCTGACCGGCTGGCCGGGGATGATCGGCCACAACTGGGGCAGCGAGCACGCCGAGCGCTGGGTCTGGCTCGAGGGCACCGGCTTCCCGGACGAGCCCAACACCTACTTCGACGCCGGCGCCGCCCGCGTCCGCCTCGGCTCCCGCGTCAGCCCCTGGATCCCCTCGGGGATGCTCGTCCTCGACGGCGTCGCCCACCGGCTCGGCGGCCTCGGCGCGATCCGCTCCGCCGAGATCGACGAGCAACCGAGCGTCTGCAGCTTCGTCCTCCCCGGCAAGGACATCCTCGTCCGCGGCCGCATCTCGGCCCCGGAGAAGGACTTCGTCGGCTGGGTCTACGCCGACCCCAAGGGCCCCGAGCACAACACCGTCAACTGCTCGGTCGCCGACCTCGAGCTGACCGTCGAGCAGCCCGGCCTGCCGCCCCGCCAGCTCACCCTCCCCGGCGGTGGCGCCTACGAGCTGGGGATGCGCGAGATCCCGGGTCAGCAACAAGACCACGGCATCCCGATCCAGCCGTACCCCGACGGCTGAGTGGGGGCGCGGAGGTATTGGGCGATCTGGATCGCCGTTGCGCCTGTAGTCGCTTGGATGCTCGTCCGCCTCTTCGGGCTCGAGCGCGGCTTTCCCCTGGTGCCGCTGATGGCGTTCACGCCCTACGCGGCGGTCGCGGCGCTGCTGGTCGCCGGGGTCGCGGTCGCCCTGCGCAACTGGGCCGCCGCCGCGGTCGCGGGGCTGGCGACGCTGTGCCTGGCGCTGGCGGTGCTGCCGCGGGCGGTCGGGGACGGGACCGTCGACGCCGCCGGCCGCCAGACCTTCACCGTGCTCTCGGCCAACATCCACCACGGCACCGGTGATGCGGAGGCTCTGGCCGAGCTGGTCGAGCACCACCGCCCCGACCTGCTGGCGATCCAGGAGCTGACCCCGAGCTTCGCCCGCGAGCTGCGCCGGGCCGGCCTCGACCGCCTGCTCCCGAACCAGATCCTGGAAACGCGCCCCGACGTTTCCGGCAGCGGCCTCTACTCCCGCCTGCCGATGCGCAAGCTCCCTGCTCCTCAGGTCTTCGCCTTCCGCCAGCCGCGCGCCGTCCTCCGTTTGCCTGACGGCCGCCGCATCCGCGTCGTCGACGTCCATCCCTACCCGCCGCAGAGGCACCACGTCGAGCAGTGGACCGCGGCGCTGGAGAGCCTGCCGTCCGCCGGCCGCGGCATCCCCTGGGTCCTCGTCGGCGACTTCAACGCCACCCTCGACCACTCGCAGCTGCGCGAGATCCTCGACCGCGGCTACCGCGACGCCGCCGACGTCGCCGGCGAGGGGCTGGAGCCGACCTGGCCCGCCGAGGAGTGGGCCAGCCGACTGCCCGGCGTAACCATCGACCACGTCCTCGCCGACCGCCGCCTCGGCGTCGTCGACTACGAGGTCGAGGAGCTGCCCGGCTCCGACCACCGGCCGCTCCGGGCCGAGCTGGCGCTGCCCTGACGAGCTCTCAGCCCGAAACGACCTTCTGGAACTTCATCCAGGTGTCGTGGCCGCCGAGCGCGACCGAGAGCTGGGAGCCGGTGACGGTGGAGACGCCGCCGGTGCCGATCAGCTTGGCGCTGATGATCCGCGGCGAGACGCCGGTCCTGGTGATCACCACCCGTTTCAGCTTCCCCTTCAAGTAGCCACTGAGGCGGGAGCTGATCTCCGGCCCGGTGAACTCGAGCTTCCACTTGTGCAGCGGGCAGTAGTAGTCGTAGGGATCGGGGACGCCGACCAGGTAGGGGATCGCGGTGCCGAAGACGTTCTCGACGCTCTCGGTGTGGCCGCCGGAGCAGGCCGAGTAGAAGGTCTGCGCGACCTGGCCCTGGTACATCACCACCTCGCCGCGGGTCGCGGCGACGGCGTCGTTGGTGCGGGCTTCCTCGCTTTCCAGCCCCTCGTAGACCTGGCTGCGGGTGTCGGCATAGAGGTCGAAGCCGTTGCCGTCGACGTCGCCGGTGATCGCGATCGAGCGGACCGCGAGCGCGTGCGCCTTCAGCTCCTCCCAGGGCCAGGAGGCCGGCACCTCGTTCGGCATCACCCCTTTCGCGTACTGCTCGATCGCCAGCGCGTTGACGACGTTGAGCGAGCCGGCGTCGCTTTCGGTCGGGACCGTCTCCAGGGCGCCGCGGTAGGTGCCCTGGCCGGCGATCGCGATCTTGCCGCGCCCCGCCGCGCGCAGCTTGCGCCTGCAGCTGGCGAGCCGTTTGCCGCCGGAGCTGCGCAGCACCACCGAGTTGCCATTGCGGTGCGCCTCGTAGCTGCGGCGCGGGTCGAGCTGCTGGCCGCAGGCGCTGGTGGCGCCGCTGAATTCGACGTCGCCCGGGGAGATGTCCAGCAGCACCCGGACGACCCGCGGCTTGTCGAGGGTGCCGATGCTGGTGCCGCGGTAGTAGTGGCCGAGGATGAAGCGGTACCCCTTGCCGTGCTTGGCGAAGCCGTAGGCGCCGTAGGCGCTCATCCCGACCCCGTGGCCGAAGCCGCGCCCGTGGACGATCCAGCTGACGGCAGCCGAGGCCGTGGCCGGGTAGAGGGAGGCCACCAGGACCAGGAGGGCGATCTTGCTGACGACGGTCTTGTTGATGAGCTTGGACATCTCTGAGCCAACAGATTCAACAAACAGGAGTAGCGGCCTGCATGCCCGGAGTCGTACTCTGGGATACGTGCAGGCAACCGACCACAAGCTCCTCGCCGCCGGTGAGTGGCAGGCGACGGGGGAGTGGAGCGAGGTGAAGAGCCCCTACGACGGCAGCCTCGTCGGCCGGGTCGCGCAGGGCGACGAAGCGCTGGTCGAGCGGGCGATCGAGGCCG
Source organism: Solirubrobacterales bacterium (assembly GCA_035765335.1). Classification (GTDB taxonomy): domain Bacteria; phylum Actinomycetota; class Thermoleophilia; order Solirubrobacterales; family 70-9; genus VAYN01. The sequence continues at coordinate 6,475 of DASTXV010000022.1, read as the reverse complement.
CGCACGAGGCCTTCCAGGCGGCCGACTTCCCCCAGCACGAGCGGGCGGCGGTGCTGGACCGGGCGGCCCACCTCGTCTCCGAGCGCACCGAGGAGCTGGCGGCGACGATCGCCGCCGAGGCCGGCAAGCCGATCAAGACGGCGACGGTCGAGGCCGAACGCTGCGTCTCCACGCTCACCTTCTCCGCGGTCGAGGCGCGCAAGCTGACCGGCGGCACGGTGCCGATGGAGGCCGCCCCCGCCGGGGCGGGGAAGCTCGGCGTGATGCTGCGCGTCCCCTACGGCGTCGTCGGCGCGATCAGCCCCTTCAACTTCCCGCTCAACCTCGTCGCCCACAAGCTCGGCCCGGCGATCGCCGCCGGCAACGCGATCGTCCTCAAGCCGGCCGGGCAGACGCCGATCTCGGCCCTGAAGCTGGCGGCGATCCTGCTCGAGGCGGGGCTGCCGCAGAGCTGGCTCTCGGTCATCCCCGGCCCCGGCTCCAAGGTCGGCAACGAGATCGTCGAGCACCCGCTGACCAGGGCGATCACCTTCACCGGCTCGGCCCCGGTCGGCTGGGACATCCGCTCCAAGGTCCCGCACAAGAAGGTCAACCTCGAGCTCGGCTCCAACGCGCCGCTGATCGTCGCCGACGACGGCGACTGGGAGACGGCCGCTGACAAAGCCCAGCTCCATGCCTTCTCCCACGCCGGCCAGAGCTGCATCTCGATCCAGCGCATCCTCGTCCACGAGGACATCGCCGACGCCTTCATCGAGCGCCTCGTCGCCAACGTCGAGAAGCTGACCGTCGGCGACCCGCTCGACGAGGAGACCGACGTCGGGCCGCTGATCACCCCCGACGACCGCGACCGCGTCAAGCAGTGGATCGACGAGGCGGTCGCCGGCGGGGCCGAGTTGCTGACCGGCGGCGAGTTAGTCGACGAGGGCCGCTGCCTGGCGCCGACCCTGCTGAAGTCGCCGCCGAAAGAGGCCAAGGTCTGGTGCGAGGAGATCTTCGGCCCGGTCGCCACCATCGACACCTTCGGCGACTTCGACGAGGCCCTCCGCCTCGCCAACGACTCCAAGTTCGGCCTCCAGGCCGGCGTCTTCACCCGCGACCTCGGCCGCGGCCTCCAGGCCGGCCGCACCCTCGAGTTCGGCGGCGTCCTCATCAACGAGGTCCCGACTTTCCGCGCCGACCAGCAGCCCTACGGCGGCGTCAAGGACTCCGGCAACACCCGCGAGGGGCCGGCCTACGCGGTCTATGAGTTGACCGAGGAGCGGTTCGTCACCTTGCAGGGGTAGTAGGACGGGAGGGGTGTGCCAGACACATCTCGCTATGGCTCGATGTTGAGTGTCTGGCACACCCCTCCCGTCCTCCTTACTACTGCAAGGCGTTTCCTGCTTAAAAGTGGGTAGGGTGAGGTACCAGTCCTTCTAGTCAGAGGTGGGAGATGAAGCTTCGGGGTGCGGTTGTCCGGTTCGGTGTCCTGATCGGGGCCTTGGCGGTGCTGGCGGTCGGCTCGACCGCGGCGCTGGCGGCGGTCTCCGACACGGAGGGCAAGACGACGCTCGAACAGCGCGTGGTCCCGACGAGCAGCGGCGCCTACCGCTTCCTCGGGCTCGGCCCCGGCGAGCCGTACACGGTGCGGCAGGAGCTCGGCGCCGCCCAGGCCGGGCGCGAGACCCGGCGCACCTCGCTCCTCTACTTCGGCCAGCTCTCCGACTTCCAGCTCGCCGACGAGGAGTCGCCGGCCCGGGTCGAGGTGATCGACCCGCTCTCGACCCCGCTCAACCTCCCCTTCGGCGCCGCCTGGCGGCCCTGGGAGGCGCTGGAGCCGCAGCTGACCGAGGCGATGATCCGTCAGGTCAACCGGTTCACCGCCGTCAGCCCGGTCGCCGACGGCAGCGGCGCCCGCGCGGCGATGGAGCTGACGATCAACACCGGCGACCTCGCCGACAGCCAGCAGCTGAACGAGACGCGCTGGGTGCGGACCCTGCTCGAGGGCGGCGCGCTCAACCCCAACAGCGGCGTCAACAAAAACAACTACTCGCACCCGCTCTGCCCGTACCTCTTCGTCCCCGGCGCGACCGAGGCGGCGCGCTACACCGGGGTCCAGGACTACGACGACTACATCGAGGGCGCCTTCCCGGAGTTCTACGACCCCGACGCGCCGAAAGGCGCCCACGCCGCCTGGCCCCAGTACCCCGGCCTGATGGACCGCGCCCAGCAGGCGTTCACCGCCGAAGGCCTCGACGTTCCCTCCTACGTCGCCTTCGGCAACCACGACGCGCTGGTCCAGGGCAACGCCGCGGCCAACGCCGCCTTCGAGCAGGTCGCGACCGGCTGCCTGAAGCCGATCGGCCCGGTCTCCAATCCGGAAAACGCGAGCGCCCTGCTGGCCTCGCTGCTCGACCCGGTGACCCTGCTCTCCTCGTTCCTGACCAGCCCGCAGAACACGATCGTCGTCCCCGGCGACCCGCAGCGGCGCTTCGTCTCCAAGCAGCAGTTCAAGGACATCTTCAAGGCCGGCTCCCAGGCCGACGGCCACGGCTTCGACCTGATCGACCCGGCCCAGGAGACGGCCTCCAAAGGCGCCGCCGGCTACTACTCGTGGAGCCCGAAGCCGGGGCTGCGGTTCATCTCGGTCGACACCGTCGCCGAGGCCGGGACGATCGGCACCCCGAGCGGCAAATCGACCTCGGACGGCAACATCGACGACCCGCAGTTCAAATGGCTGCGGTCTCAGCTGGAAGCGGCGACCGCGGCCGATGAGCTGGTCGTCCTCTTCAGCCACCACGCGCCGGAGAGCCTCGTCGCCGACGCGCCGGACGAGCTGGCGCCGCCCTGCACCGTCGCCGACTCGCACGGGCACGACGTCAACCCGGGCTGCGACCTCGACCCGCGGTTCTCGTTCCCGATCCACCTCCAGGCCGACGCGGTCAACCTCCTGCACGAATTCCCCAACGCGATCGCCTGGGTCGCGGGCCACTCGCACGACAACATCGTCAACGCCTTCCCGAACCCGAGCGGGGAAGGCGGCTTCTGGAGCATCCGGGTCGCCGCCGAGGCCGACTGGCCGCAGCAGACCCGCCTGCTGGAGATCTTCGACAACCACGACGGCACCCTCTCGATCTTCGGCACCATCGTCGACCACGTCGGCCAGGCGACCGCGCCGACGCCGGGCACCCCGGCGTCGGCGATGGACTTCAACGACCTGACGTCGGCCGCCCGGACGATGTCCTTCAACGATCTGCAGTCGGGCGCACCCATCGGCGAAGGCCAAGCCAAAGACCGCAACGTCGAGTTGCTGATCGACGATCCGCGTTAGCGGTAAGTAAGGAGGGGGCCGGGAGACCCTCCCCAGACACATCTCGCTATGGCTCGATGTTGAGTGTCTGGGGAGGGTCTCCCGGCCCCCTTGCTACAGCTTGCGGAGCCGTTTACTCGTGAGGTCTGGCCATTCGGCGGTGGTCGAGTGCCTCCTCGAGGACGGAGGGCTCGACTCCTTGCTCCAGGGCTACCTCGCGGAGGGAGCGGCCTGACTCCGCTGCTGCCTTGACGATGTCCGCCGCGCGGTCGTAGCCGATGTGGGGGTTGAGGGCCGTGGCGGTGGCGAGGGTCGCCTCGGCGTGGCGGTTGGTCATCTCCTCGTTGGCCTCGAGGCCGGCGACGCATTTCTCGTTGAGGAGGCGCGAGGCGGAGGCGAGGAGCTTGATCGAGTCGAGGAGGTTGCGGGCGATCAGGGGGACGCGGACGTTGAGCTCGAACTGGCCCTGGCTGCCAGCGACGGTGATCGCGGCGTCGTTGCCGATCACCTGGGCGCCGACCTGGATCACCACCTCCGGGATCACCGGGTTGACCTTGCCGGGCATGATCGAGGAGCCCTTCTGCAGCTCCGGCAGCCGCAGCTCGGCGAGGCCGGCGCGCGGGCCCGAGCCCATCAGCGCCAGGTCGTTGGCGATCTTGGTCAGCGAGACGGCGTAGACCTTGAGCGCGCCCGAGAGCTCGACCAGGGCGTCGCGGTTGCCCTGCGCCTCGAAGGCGTCGAGCGGGGCCGAGATCGCCAGGCCGGTGTCGGCGGCGAGCCGCTCGCTCACCTTGGCGGCGACCTCGGGGTGGGTGTTGAGGCCGGTGCCGGTGGCGGTGCCGCCGAGCGGGATCTGGCCGACCCGCCGCAGCGTCCCCTCGATCCGCTGCACGCCGAGCCGGACCTGCGCCGCGTAGCCGCCGAACTCCTGGCCGAGGGTGACCGGGACCGCGTCCATCAGGTGGGTGCGGCCGGCCTTGACGACGTCGGCGAACTGCTTCGACTTCTCCGTCAGGGCCGCCTCGAGCGCGCCCATCGAGGGCAGCAGGTCGCGGGTGACCTCGTCCAGCGCCGCCAGGTGGACGGCGGAGGGGAAGACGTCGTTGGAGGACTGGCCCATGTTGACGTGGTCGTTCGGGTGGGCGCCCTCGCCGGCGAGGTTGGCGATCACCTCGTTGGCGTTCATGTTCGAGGAGGTGCCGGAGCCGGTCTGGAAGACGTCGACCGGGAACTGGTCGTCGTGTTCCCCCTCGGCGATCGCCTTGCCGGCGGCGGCGATGCGCTCGGCGAGGTCGGCGTCGAGGTTGCCGAGAGCGCCGTTGGCCTCCGCGGCCGCGCCCTTGATCCGGCCCAGCCAGCGCACCACCGGCACCGGCACCCGCTCGCCCGAGACGGGGAAGTTGTCTACGGCTTTGGTGGTCTCGCCACCCCAGAGCTGCTCAGTCAAGTGAAGCCTCCGTCGAAGATCGTTTGGGGCCAGGGAGCGTATTGGCCGGGAGGTGCCGGCGGCGGCGCGGCGGCCTGCGCAAGGCGACCGTCGGGCTTGCCTGGAAGGCGCGCGCTTATCCGCCGGAGCGGCCGGCGTCGAAGCCCTCTCCATAGGTAGAGAGGAGCTCCTCCGGGAGCGGCTCTTTCCCGGGCGCGTAGCGGGCGGCGACGATGAGCCTGCGGACGAGGTCGGTGTGGATGCCTTCGGTCTCCTCGGCCCCGCGCTCGGCCGCCCCGATCAGGTAGCCGAGCTGGAGGTTGGCCGCGCCGCCGGGCTCGGCCCGCGCCGCGGCGTTGAGCTTCGTCGCCGTCTCGATCGTCGCTTCGCCGACCCGGGCGAGGTCGCCGCCGGTCTGGTTGCGGACGAAGCACTCGCTGATCGGCGTCTCCCCTTGGAGCAGCACTTCCCCCGGCGCATTCGCCAGCGCCCGCTCATAGGCGGCGGCCCCATCGAGGCACGCCACCGGCGTCGAGTCGTCGCTGTCCCCGCAGCCGGCGATCAAGGCGAGGGCGAGGCAGGCGAGCAGCCCGGCGGCGGCGATGCGCATCGCCGCATCCTATGGCCCGCGAGCCATCTTCTGGCCCTATAGTTGACCTACTTTGAGTAAACGGCGTAGATGGAGAGAGCTGTCGCTGATCATCGCGACGGTTGCGCTCGGAGGCACTGTGTCCGGGTGCTCGTCCACCTCTGGGACGGTGGAGGATGGCTCGCCTCCCGGGAGCCTCCTCGCGAACGTCGATCTGGCGAACACCAGGGACGCCCCCAGCTCAATCGAGAGGGCGACCGTAGGCGGCCTCGAGCGAGCTTGGTCGCTGCCCCAGCGAGTGAAGGCGGAAGGTCTCCGCTACATCGCCTCTCCCACGGTGAAAGAGGGGGTCGTCTATCTCCAGGACCCGGAGTCGAACGTGGAAGCGATCGACCTGGACTCCGGACGCCTCCTTTGGGAGACCCGGTACGAAGAGCCGGTCAGCGGCCCCAACGGGGTGGTGGTCGTCGGCGGGTTGGTCTTCGGCGCGACGAAGGGCAGCGCCTTCGCCCTGAGCGCGGAGACCGGAAAGGAGGTCTGGTCGACCGAGCTCGTCCGCAACGGCTCCGAGCAGATCGCGATCGCGCCCGGCCACCACGAGGGCAGGGTGTATCTCTCGACCACTACGTACCGGGGCCAGGGGAACGAAGTGGGGGTGCTGTGGGCTCTGGACGCAAAGACCGGCCGCAAGCTCTGGCACTTCGACACGGTTCCGCGGGGACTCTGGGGCCACCCGGAGATCAACTACGGCGGCGGCCTCGACTTCTCGCCGGCGTTCGACGGCGAAGGATCGCTATACGTCGGGATCAGCAACGCGGGCCCGGTGCCGGGCACTGCCCGCTACCCGTGGGGGTCCAGCCGCCCCGGCCGCAACCTGTACAGCAACTCGATCGTCAAGCTGGACGAGGAGACGGGCAAGGTCCAGTGGCACTACCAGGTGGCGCCCCACGGGGTCTGTACCGCGGGCTTTGGAGCCCCCATCCTCGCTGAGGCCGGCGGTCGGAAGGTGGTCATCGGGGCGGGGATGCTCGGGATCGTCGTCGGCCTTGACCAGAAGACCGGAAAGCTCCTGTGGCGCCGGCCCGTCGGCATCCACAACGGCCACGACGACGACGGCCTGCTGGCGATGAGGGGCGAATACGGGAAGCTGAAAACTCCGATGACCGTCTAC
>DASTXV010000021.1:0-66998 GCA_035765335.1 Solirubrobacterales bacterium | reverse complement strand
CCCCACCGGCCCCACCCTCGACCCCGACCTAGACACCGCCCTAACCGCCGTCGAGTCCGGCGCCTCCACCTGCGACGCCGTCGCCACCGCCACCGGCCTCCCCGGCCCAACCACCGCCGCAGCCCTAGCCCGCCTAGAGCTCCTCGGCTACCTAACCTGCTCCAGCACCGGTACCTACTCCCGCACGCTGCTGCCGTCTCCGGGCCGAGTCGCTCTTTAGGCTGCCGAGCATGACTACCGAGCGCATCCCCGCCGTCCTTTCCATCGCCGGCTCCGACTCCGGGGGCGGAGCTGGTATTCAGGCTGATTTGAAGGCGTTTGCGCGGGTGGGGGTGCATGGAATGACTGCGGTGACGGCGATTACGGCACAGAACACGGTGGGGGTGGAGGCGGTGCAGTCGATCTCGCCAGAGGTCATCGACGCGCAGGTGCGCGTGGTTGCCGAGGACATCGGGGTCGACGCGGTGAAGATCGGGATGCTGGGGACGGCGGAGACCGTGGAGGCGGTGGTCGAGGCGCTTGGGTACGTGGGGGAGGCGCCGATGGTGATCGACCCGGTGATGATCGCCGAGAGCGGGGCGGAGTTGCTTGACGAAGACGCGCGGCGGGCGCTGGCCGAGAGGCTGCTGCCGCTGGCGGCGGTGGTCACTCCCAACATCCCCGAGGCGCGGGCGCTGACCGGACTGGGGGAGGGGGCTTCGCAGGCGGAGCTGGCGCGGGTGCTGGTCGGGATGGGGGCGAAGGCGGCCGTCGTCACCGGCGGGCACAGCGAGGAGATCGTCGACGTCTTCTACGACGGCAACGAGGTCGTGGAGATCCCGGGGGAGCGGCACCCGGACGGGGCCGCGCACGGCTCCGGCTGCACGCACTCCTCCTCGCTTGCCGCCTTCCTCGCGCTCGGGCGCAGCCCGCTGGAGGCCGCCCGGGGAGCGCGCGAGGTCACCTCGGAAGCGGTCCGCGACGGGCTCCGCGGGATCGGCGCCGGGGCCGGTCCCGTCAACGTCCTAGGTCTCGAATGAGCATTTTCGATCCCTCGGTTTACGCACATGGTGCAATCGCTGCCTCGGTCGCCTGAGTAGATTTGGCCCATGAGCACGAATGGCGATACCGCGACCCAGCTGCCCCGTCCCCGCTCGGCGACCGTCTTCGACGGGCCCGACCGCGCCCACTCGCGCGCCTACATGAAGGGCATTGGCTTCAGCGACGAGGACCTGAAGAAACCGACGATCGGGATCGCCAACACCTGGACCGAGGCGATGCCCTGCAACTTCCACCTCCGCGCCCTCGCCGAGCACGTCAAAGCGGGCGTCCGCGCCGCCGGCGGGACGCCGATGGAGTTCAACACCGTCGCCGTCTCCGACGGGGTGACGATGGGGACGCAGGGGATGAAGGCCTCGCTGGTCAGCCGCGAGGTGATCGCCGACTCGATCGAGCTGATGGCCCGCGGCTACCAGTTCGACGCGATCGTCGCCCTCTGCGCCTGCGACAAGACGATCCCCGGCTGCGCGATGGCGCTGGCCCGGCTCGACGTGCCCTCGGTCCTGCTCTACGGCGGCTCGATCGCACCCGGCCACTGGCACGGCCGCGACGTCACCATCCTCGACATCTTCGAGGCGATCGGCGCCCACAACGCCGGCGACATGAGCGACGAGGAACTGCACGAGCTCGAGGGCGTCGCCAGCCCCGGCGCCGGCGCCTGCGGCGGCCAGTTCACCGCCAACACGATGGCCTGCGCCTTCGAGGCGCTGGGGATCAGCGCCGGCGGCTCGGCGATGGTCCCGGCCGAAGACGACGACAAGGCGACGGTGGCGGAGAAGATCGGCGAGCTGGTGATCAACGTCCTCGTCGAGGACCTGCGGCCGAGCAAGATCATCACCCGCGAGTCGCTGGAAAACGCGATCGCCTGCGTCTGCGCCTCGGGCGGCTCGACCAACGGCGTCCTCCACCTGATCGCGCTCGCCCACGAGCTGGGGATCGAGCTGACCCTCGACGACTTCGAGCGGATCTCCCGCCAGACGCCGCTCTTCGCCGACCTCAAGCCGGGCGGCCGCTTCATCGCCACCGACCTCTACGCCGCCGGCGGGGTGCCGGTGATCCTCAAGCGGCTGGCCAAAGCCGGGCTCCTGCACAGCGAGCAGATCACCGTCACCGGCAGGACGATCGGCGAGGAGGCCGCGGCGGCCACCGAGAAGCCCGGCCAGGAAGTCGTGCGTCCGGTCGAGGACCCGGTCAAGGCCGAAGGCGGTCTCGCGATCCTCCGCGGCAACCTCGCCCCGGACGGCGCCGTGGTCAAGGTCGCCGGCACCGAGCGGCGCCAGCAGACCGGCCCCGCCCGCGTCTTCGAGAACGAAGAGGAATGCTTCCGCGCCGTCAAGGACCAGCAGATCAACCCCGGTGACATCGTCGTCATCCGCAACGAGGGCCCGGTCGGCGGCCCGGGGATGCGGGAGATGCTGCAGGTGACCGCGGCGATCGTCGGCGAGGGGCTGGGGGAGAGCGTGGCGATGGTCACCGATGGCCGCTTCTCCGGCGCCACCCGTGGGCTGATGATCGGCCACGTCGTCCCCGAGGCGGCCAAGGGTGGGCCGATCGCCGCCGTCCGCGAGGGCGACGAGATCACCGTCGACATCGACAACCGCAGCCTCAGCGTCGCCCTCTCCGACGAGGAGATCGCCCAGCGCGTCGCCGAGTACGAGTCGCCCGAGCCGCTCTACGACCGCGGCGTGATGGCGAAGTACGCGGCGACGGTTTCCCCGGCCTCCACGGGCGCCGTCACCTGACAGCGGGTAGCGGCTTCGCCGCTACCCGACGACGATGTCGTCCTGTTTGGCGCGCAGCGGCTGCGAGGACTCGATGAACTCTTCGAGCAGGGGGTTGAACCGCTGCGGCCGCTCCAGCATCGGCAGGTGCCCGGTCCGCTCGAAGATCTCCAGGCGCGACCGCGGGATCAGGCGGTGGTACCCGAGCGCCCCCTCGATCGGGACGATCTGGTCGTTGAGGCCCCAGACGACCATCGTCGGGATCTCGATCTCGGTCAGGCGTTCGCGAGTGTCGTAGCCCCAGATCGAGGCGAGCGCGTCGGAGAAGCCCGGCGCCTGCAGCCCCGGCCGCACCTGCTCGGCGAGCAGCTCCGGCCGCAGCTTGTTGGGATTGCGGAAAAGCCGGCCGAAGGCGAGCTTGCGACCGCGCGGCCTGGTCCAGTAGGCCCGCCGTTCGCCGCTGAGCATCGGGATCGCCGCTTTGAAGATGCGGGAGGCGGCGTCGAGCGACTTCCCCTCCCACTCGGCGAAGCTGATCCCGGCGGCGGAGATCAGCACCAGCCGGTCGAATCGCTCCGGCTCCTCGATCACCGCCTCGGTGGCGATGAAGCCGCCCATCGAGTTGCCGACGAGCGCCGCCACGCGCTCGAGCCCCAGCCGCTCGCAGAAGTCGTGGATCAGCCGTCCGTAGTTGGCCATCGTGATCTCCCACGACGGCATCGGGCTGTCGCCGAAGCCGGGAAGATCGAGCGCGATCGCCCGGTGGGTGCGGCCGAAGTGGGGCAGGTTCTCCAGCCAGTTGCGCCAGCAGCCGGCGATCCCGTGGACGAAGATGATCGGCTCGCCCTCGCCGATCTCGACGTAGTTGACGTTCTCGGCCCCGGGCAGGTCGATCCGCTTCAGATGCCGGCGCCAGTCGATCTTCAGCCACTCGGGGTCAGGGTTGCCGTAGTCGTCGGCGGGGAACAGCGGGAGCTTCTTGGCCTCGGGCCGATCAGGCATAGCCCATCCTTTCCAGTACGGGGATCTCGCGGATCTGCGGCGGCTGCAGATGATCCCAGAGGATCCCCCGGGGGCGGTCGTACTGGCGCTCGATCTCGATCACCGCGCGCGGGGTCGCGATCAGGTCGCAGGGCAGGTCGTGGTCGGTGACCATCAGGTGCTGGCGCAGGATCTGGATCGGGTGCACGGTGGTGGCGACGGTGGTGTGGTTGTCGATCTTGCCGGCGTCGGTGAGGATCCCGTACTCGAGGTCGTGGTAGCCGCCGCCTTTGCCGATTCGGGCGCCGCTGAGGTTGACCGCGACCGAGCCGCAGAGGACGAAGTCGATCTCCGGCAGGTCGTCGAGCGCCACCACCCGGCCGTGCTTCAGCGCCCCCTTGATCGTCGCCGCCTCCTTTATCGCCGCTTTCGAGAGCCGCTTCGGCTCCAGGACCCGGAACGGGTGGGGATCGCGCAGGCGCGGCACCGCCATGATCATCGTCTTGCCCTCTTCCAGGGCGATCCGCCGCGCGTGCGTCTGCGGCGAGTCCGGGTTCGCCTTGATCACCCGCGCCCGCTTCCAGAGCCGGTGGCCGGCGAGCTTCTCAGCCGCGAGCTTGGCGCCGGCGAAGTTCGGGATCCGGCCCTCGGCGCCGGGGAAGCGCGAGACGCCCTCGCGTTCCATCGCCTTCCACACTTCCTCCCGGACCTCGTCCTTGGTGCGCACCCCGCGAAAGATATCCGCCGCCGCTGCCGATAAAGCTGGGCACACGCGAAATTGCAGGGAAGAGAGCCCGTTAGGGCGAACTGGGCGAATGCCTAGACTTTTGGTGACCGGCAGAGCGACGGCTTAAGGGTTGACTCCAGTCCAGATGGGAACGAAGACTTCGATAGCGGCGTTGATCGCCGTCTTGCTGTTGGTCGTAGTGGTCGGCGGCGCCTACGCCTACGACAGCAGCCAGAAGGACCAGATCGCCGAGGGCGTGACGATCGGCGGCGTCGACGTCGGCGGCCTCGACGAAGAAGAAGCCGCCGCCCTCGTCCGCCGCAAGCTGCTGGTCCCGCTGCAGGGCTCGCTCCGCGTCAGCTTCCGCGACGAGAGCTGGGAGCTGCCCGGCGAGAAGCTGAAGATCCGCGCCGACATCGACGCCGCGGTCGCAGAGGCGGTCAAAGACAGCCAGGAGGGCGGTCTACCCGGTCGCATCGTCCGCTACGTCAGCGGCGGCGAAGTCGACGAAAGCATCACCCCCGACGTCACCTACTTCGAGCCGGCGATCAACCGCTTCGTCCGTCGGGTCGCCGCGGACGTCAACCGCGAACCGCAGAACGCCGACGTCGAACCGAGCGGCGAATCACTCAACGTCGTCGCCGGCAAGGACGGGCTGAAGCTGCGGGACAACCTGCTGGAGAAGGAACTGAAGGCCGCGGTGCTGAACGCCAACGCGCCCGACGCGATCGTCGCCCGCGCCCACTCGATCGCCCCGGAAGTCACCAAGGACGAGGTCGCGGCGCAATACCCCACCTACCTCACGCTTGATCGCTCCACCTTCACCCTGCGCCTCTGGAAGAACCTGAAGCTGGCGAAGACCTACACCGTCGCCGTCGGCGCTGAAGGCTTCGCGACGCCGGAAGGGCTCTACCAGATCGAAGCGATGGAAGAAAACCCGGTCTGGAACGTGCCGGAATCGGATTGGGCCGGCTCCTTGGCCGGGCAGACGATCCCGCCCGGCCCCGAAAACCCGATCAAGGCCCGCTGGATGGCGATCTACGAAGGCGCGGGAATCCACGGCACCGAAGAAACCTCCTCGCTCGGCACCGCCGCCTCGCACGGCTGCGTGCGGATGGCGATTCCCGATGTGGAAGAGCTGTACGAGGAAGTCGAAGTCGGTACGCCGATCTATCTCGGCTGACGCTCTGGCAAAGGACGCAGGGGCAGCGGGGCGAATGAAGCCTCGATGAACTGGGGGGAAGCACTTGCCGCCTACGACCGGGACTTACGGGCCCGGGGATCGGCCGAGCGCACGCGGCGGGCCTACGGCGTCGACCTCGGCGGCTTCGCCGAGTGGGCGGGGGAGCAGGGCCTCGGTCCCGCCGACGTCCGCCATCGCGACGTCCGTCGCTACGGCGCCGGCCTCTCCAACGCCGGCGCGGCGGCGGCCACCGTCGCCCGCAAGCTGGCGGCGATCCGCGGCCTCTACGGGTTCCTGGTCCGGACCGAGCGGGTCGGCGCCAACCCGGCCGAGCTGGTCTCCAGCCCGAAGCGCGCGGAAAAGCTTCCCCACGTCCTCACCACCGAGCAGATGCGCTCGCTGCTGGAGCGCATCCCCGCCCGCGCGCCGCTGGAGCTGCGCGACCGGGCGATGCTGGAGCTCGCCTATTCCTGTGGGTTGCGCTGCGAGGAGATCGTCAACCTCGACGAGGGCGCGCTCGATTTCGAGACCGAGCAGCTGCGGGTGCTCGGCAAGGGGTCGAAAGAGCGGTTGCTGCCGGTGGGGGAGCCCGCTCAGCGGGCGCTGCGCCGCTATCTCGAGAAAGGCCGCCGCGCCCTGGCTACCGATCCACGCGAGCGCGCCCTCTTCCTTTCCAAGAGCGGCCGCCGCCTCTCCAACTCCGACGTCACCCGTCGCCTCGGCCTCTGGACCCGCGAAGCGGCGCTGGCGGCAGGGGTGTCTCCACATTCACTTAGACATTCCTTTGCAACTCATCTACTCGAGGGCGGCGCCGACCTGCGTACGATTCAAGAGTTGCTGGGCCACGCGTCGATCTCGACCACCCAGATCTACACCCGAGTTGACGCCGCCCGCCTGCGTGACACCTACGCTGCAAGCCACCCCCGCGCATGAACCAAATCCCCGCAAACGACCGTAGAATCGCCTGATGGAAACGGGCGTGAAAGAGGTCGAGCTCCGCCACCTGTGGCGCCGCTACAAGGAGGAAGGGGACGACTCGGCCCGGGAGCGACTCGTCGTCGCTTACTCGCCGATGGTCAAGTTCGTCGCCGGCCGGCTCGGCGCCGGGCTGCCCTCGCACGTCGAAGACGCCGACCTCATTTCCTACGGCCTGGTCGGGCTGATCGGCGCGATCGAGCGCTTCGAACCGGAGCGGGGGATCAAGTTCGAGACCTTCGCGATGACCCGGATCCGCGGCGCGATCATCGACGAACTGCGCTCGCTCGACTGGGTGCCGCGCTCGGTCCGCTCGCGCGCCCGCGAAATCGAAGCCGCCCAGGCCAAGCTCGAGCACGAGCTGCAGCGGGCGCCGACCGAGTCCGAGCTGGCCTCGAAACTGAACATGACCGAGGCCGAACTGCAGAGCGCGCTGCTGGAGATCGCCAACTCCTCCGTCTACGCGCTGGACGAGCTCTGGACCGTCTCCGACTCCTCCGGCGATCAGGTCTCCCTGCTCGACACGATCGCCGACGACGGCGCCGCCGACCCCCAGGAGGCGCTGGCCACGACCGAGGTCAAGGACCGCCTCACCGAGGCGATCGGCTCGCTGCCCGAGCGCGAGCAGCTGGTCGTCGCCCTCTACTACTACGAGAACCTCACCCTGAGGGAGATCGGCGAGGTCCTCGGCGTCACCGAGTCGCGCGTCTCGCAGCTGCACACGAAGGCAGTGATGCGGCTGAAATCCCACCTCCAGCAGGCCTAGCGTGTCGGGACGCCGTCGCCTCCGCGGTCTCCTGCGTCAGGCGCCGCCCCTCGATCCGAGCGCTCTCACCCCCTTCCAGCGCGCGGTCGCCCGCTTCAACGCCAGCGACGCCGGCCGCAGCGTCGTCCGCCTCAACCGCATCCTCGGCACCCCCTCCGTCTCCGTCGGCGCGGCGGCGGGCGTCCCGGGCCAGGTCCGGATCACCGTCGCCTGGGAGCTCTCCTGGTACCAATGGGGAGTGGACCTCAGCGACGAGACGCGCCCGGTCTTCGAGCTCGCCAAGGGCGGCGAGGTCGAGGAGCTCGACGCGGCGGCGCGGCAGTGGAACGCCAAGGTCGGCCCCGACGGCAAGCTGAGGCTGGCCGCGGAGCCGGCGCCGCTCCGATGAGCCGGCTGCGGGTCAACTTCGACGGCGGCTCTCGCGGCAACCCGGGGCCGGCTGGGATCGGGGTCGTCGTTCGCGAGACCGGGGGAGAGGTTCTGGAGGAACGCGGGGAGAAGATCGGCGAGGCGACCAACAACGTCGCCGAGTACAAGGCGCTGCTGCGGGGGATCGAGTTGGCCGCCGCCCACGGCGCCACCGAGTTGGAGCTGGTCGGCGACTCGCTGCTGGTCGTGCGTCAGGTCGAAGGGAAGTACAAGGTCAAACACGCCGGCCTCAAGCCGCTGCACGCAGAGGTGAAGCGGGCCCTGGGTGGCTTCGACTCCTGGTCGATCCGCCACGTCCGCCGGGCCGAGAACGCCGACGCGGACCGCTTGGTCAACGAAGCGCTCGACGGTGTCCTCGATGGTTGAGGGCGCGCCGGAGCCGATCGACCCCGGCGTCGACATCGGCCACGTCCACCTCAAGGTCGCCGCCGTCGACCGCGCCCTCGACTTCTACTGCGGCATCCTCGGCTTCGAGCTGATGCAGCGCTGGGGCGCCGACGCGGCCTTCATCTCCGCCGGCGGCTACCACCACCACATCGGGCTCAACTCCTGGCACTCGAAAGACGGTTCGCCGCCGCCGGCCGGCAGCACCGGCCTCTTCCACACGGCGATCCGCTACCCGACCCGGCGCGCCCTCGCCGACGCCCTGCGGCGGGTGAGCGAGGCCGGCTGGCCGCTGGAAGGCGCCTCCGACCACGGCGTCAGCGAGGCCCTCTACCTCTCCGACCCCGACCGCAACGGCGTCGAGCTCTACTGGGACCGTCCCCGGGAGGAGTGGCCGCGGCCGGCCGATGGGGAGGGAGTCGAAATGGGCACCCGCCCACTCGACCTCGATGACCTGATCTCCGAGCTGCGCTCCTAAGAGCCGAGGATCGCGCCGACCAGGTTCGGCTTGAACGGCTCGGTCCCCGGCACCAGCTGCAGGCCGGGGAAGCCGCGCGAGCGGGCGTAGGCGAGCTCGCGCTGGAGGTCGCCGACGCCGTTGCTGCCCGCCAGGGGAGCGATCTGCAGGGTGCTGAGGGTTCCGAACGCCTCGCCGGATTCGTTGAGGAAGCCGCTGCCGGAGTCGCCGGGAACGCCGGGGGTGAGGGTGACGACGTTGTGGCTCCAGCCATTGCCTTCGTTCTGGACGACGATCCCCTGCTTCGGGCTCAGCTTGGTGATCCCGGCCCGCAGCGAGGAGTTGCCGTAGGAGTAGACGGTGGAGCCGAGGTCGCCGACGGTGCCGACGCCGGTCGGGCCGCCGAAGCCGGGGACCGAGGGATTGACCCGCCCGACGTCGGCGGGGTCGAGGCGGACGAGCGCGAAGTCGTTGTAGGCGCAGGCGTCGGGATCGGTCTCGCCGCTCGCCTGCATCGCCAGCCAGGAGTTGTAGGCGAGGGTGCCGGGGCGGCTGGCGCCTTTGACTTCCACCGGGGTCCCGAGCGGCAGCGAATCGCTGATGCAGCCGTCGGTTTCAGTCGCTTCCCCGGTGCCCGAGCAGTGCGCGGCCTGGCCGAGGTAGACGCTGGAGCCTTCCTGGAAGACGAAGCTCGAAGTGCATTGGGCGCCCTCGGTGTAGGTCTGCGCGCCGGGATGGACAGGTGCCGACCCAGCGGGCGCCCAGGCCGACGCAAGGGCAGGGAGGAGCATGATCAGGGCAGCCGTGGCCAGGGATACGACGGCGCCGAGTGGGAATCGGTTCACGCTCCTCCTCTGCCTTGCGTCGGTGGGGATGGATCAATGTGGGAACAGCCACTGGACTACCCAATAATAAGTAGCACAAACTTCGCCCTCCCGAGTCCAAGCCTCCGGCGAAGGCGGGTGCTTGTCAGTCGTAGGCCGGGGACATCAGCACTTCGAATCCACGAACCGCTTCGCTCTGGACCAGGGCTGCGAGGACCGGATAACTGCCCCCATCGCCGATTGGCGTATAGCCGATCGCCAGCCAGTAGTCGCCTTCCCATTCGACGGCATTGGGATAGCTGCGTTCCAACTGTTCGAGGCTGTCGCCGATTCGGACGCCTCGGCTCGTCTGCCACCGATCAGCCCTCAGCCCCTGGATCAGGGCCGTTTTGGCGACCCCCTTGCCTCCCTGGCAGGCCGCCCACCTTCCGCCGCCGCCGTAGTAGGCGAAGGTCATCTTCAGGCCGATCTTTCTCCAGGACACATCGCAGCCGCTTCCTCCGTAGCGAGGCTGGCGCGAGGACGGGCGACCGAAAGCCCTGACGGCAGCTCCCACGGTCGGATTGCGAAGCGGGTGGAAGCCTCCAAGGTTCTGGACCCCAGCGGAATTGGCCTGGATCACCAGAGCCGGGCCGGCCAGAGGCGCCGTTCCCGGGACCGGGTTCGCATCTGCCGCCGCCCCCAGCAGGGGAAGCACGCTGAGACAGATAGCCACGAGCTTCTTCATGACCCCATCCAACACGATTGAAGAGCTTCGTGGCAATCCCGATGCGATGAGGGGTGATCCTCACGGATGGCGGCGGTCGAGAGGGCTCTTAGCTTCATGGCATGGACCCCCGCTTCTTCTCGACCCCCGTTGCGGTGCTGCTGCTTCTTCTCGCTTTGCTGTCGGGGACGGCAGCGGCGGCGACGCGGCCTCCCTTCGGCACCCCCTCGTTTCTCACCCAGCAGGTCAGCGGCGCCCACTTCGTCATCCATTTCACCGAGACCGGTGGCAGCGCCGCCGACCGCTACTCGACCGCGAACGCCAACGCCCTGCTGGGCCACGCTGAAACCGCCTACGCCAACCTGGTGACCCAGTGGGGCTACCCGCCGCCGGCCAACGATGGCGATGGCCGCACCGACGTCTACGTGTTCGACCTGCCGCCGACGCTGGGCGCCGCAGCGGCGGCCTCCGACGACAACGCCGACCAGACCACCGGGTTCGTCTACGTCGACGCGGGTTCCTTGCTCAGCGTCTACCCGATCGCCCACGAGCTCTTCCACGTCATCCAGTTCGGCGTCTACCGGCACGCCGGCTTCTTCAGCGAGTCAACGGCGGAGTGGGCGGGGCAGGCGGTCGTCGCCGCCACCGGCGGCAGTCCGCCCCCGAATTGGTACCCGTACCCCGAGGTCTCGCTGGACTGCCTGGTGCCGAGCTGCGGCGGCTTCGGTGGCTACCACGGCTCGATCTTCTGGGAGTACCTGGCGGAGCGGTTCGGGATCGGGATCGCCCGCGAGGCCTACCTGCGCGACGCGGCGCTCGCCGCCCTCGCCGGTGATCATCAGCCGCATGACATGCAGGCGCTGGGCGAAACGCTGGCGCTGCACGGCAGTTCGATCGCCGCCGCCTTCAACGGCTACGCGCTCGCCGCGGTGGCCGGCCAGATCACCCGGCCCGGGGTGCTTCCCAAAGCTCCGGCGGCCGACCATGCCTACGTCATCAACCAGCCCTTCATCTTCGCCCCCGACCCGGTCAGCGTTAACCACCTTGCGCTGAAGCGGATCGCCTACCTCGGCGCGGCGCCGGGGTCGGCGGCGCCCTGCGAGGCGGCGACCTTGAGCATCGCCGTCGACCTGCCGGCCGGCGTGTCGGCGCAGCCCTTCTTCGTCCTCTATCCACCCAGCGGGCAGCCTCCGGCGAGCGCGGTGATCCCGCTGGCGATCTCCGGCGGCACGGCCAGCGCTGCGGTTCCGTGGAGCACCTGCGCGGCGACGATCGGCTCGCTCACCCTGCCCAACGCGAGCGCCAACGTCGACGGCGCGGTGTTCAACGTGCGCCTGACGATGGCGCGGCCGGTGCCGGGAGGAGACGAAGGGACGCGGCTGAAGCCACTGCGGCTGAGCGGCAAACGCCGCCAGGACGTCGACAAGCTCACGGTTCGCGTGCGCTCCGTCGAGGCGGTGACGGTGAGCGCCGAGGCGACCGTGAAGATTCCGCGTCAGCGCGGGACGCTGCGCTCGAAGCCGGCGCGGGCGAAAATCGCCGCCAACGGCACCCGGACCTTGCGCCTGCGCTTCGCCCCGAAGCGGCTGGCGAAGATCAAGGCCGCCCTGCGCTCTGGCGCGAAGCTTTCCGCTCGGATCCGCGCCCGCGCCCGCGGCACGGCGGGCACCGCCGACACCGCAGCGATGACGGTGCGACTGAAGCCCTGAAGGGGGCGGGTCCTCCGCCGCGGGCGAACCTATTGTTGCCCGCCCTTGTACGACCCCTCTCAGCACCTGACAGAAGGCCGGGCGCGTGCCCGATCGCTTCCGGATTGGCCCGATGCCCGACCCCTGCGCGCCTGGCAGAAGGAGGCGACCGAGGCCGCGCGCGCGCACTCGGGCACCAGCTTCCTGGCCTCGGCGACGCCGGCGGCCGGCAAGACCACCTTCGGCCTGCACATGGCCCACCGGATGCTGCGCGCCGGGTTCGTCTCGCGCGTCGTCGTCGCCGGCCCCACCACCCACATCTGCCGGCAGTGGGCCGCCGACGCCGCCCGCTACGGCATCGACCTCGAGCCGAACAGGCCGAACTCGGACGGGCCGGAGTCGGGCGACTTCCACGGTGTCGCCGTCACCTACCAGACGATCGCGGCCGGGCCGGACACGCACCGGCAGGCCGCCAGCCGCCGGCCGACCCTGCTGATCGCCGACGAGCCGCACCACATGGGCGATCAGGCCGCTTGGGGCCTGCAGACCCGCCGGGCCTTCGACGGCGCCCGCTTCCGGCTGCTGCTCTCGGGCACGCCCTTCCGCTCCGACAACTCGGCCATTCCCTGGGTCACCTACGACGGGGACGGCCTCAGCCAGGCCGACTACGTCTACGGCTATCCGCAGGCGCTGGTCGACCGGGTCTGCCGCCCGATCACCTTCCTGCCCTACGACGGCGAGATGGAATGGGTCTCGGACGGGCGGCTGCGCAGCGCCGACTTCGACCTCGTCCTGCCGGCGGTGGAGGCGGCCCGGCGCCTGCGGACGGCGCTCCTCCCGGAGGGAGAGTGGATGGGCGAGGTGCTGCGCGACGGCGACGCCAGGCTGAGCGAGGTGCGCGCCGACGGGCACCCTGACGCGGGCGGCCTGGTCATCGCCTCCGATCAGGATCACGCGCGGGCGATTGCGGCGCGGCTCGGTTCGATCTCGGGGGAGCATCCCGAGCTGGTGATGAGCGACGAGCCCGGTGCCAGCCGGCGCATCGCCGACTTCGCCTCCTCGGATCGACGTTGGCTGGTCTCGGTCCTGATGGTCTCCGAGGGCGTCGACATTCCCCGCCTGCGGGTCGGTATCTACGCGACGGCGGCCCGGACCGAGCTCTTCTTCCGCCAGGTGGTCGGCCGCTTCATCCGCGCCACCCCGGGGCCGCGCCGGCAGATGAGCTACCTGCTGATGCCGGCCGACCCGCGGCTGAAGGCGCTCGCCCATGAGATCGAGCTGGAGCGCCGTCACGCGCTTGACCTCTCGCCGACCGCCGAGGAGGAAGAGGGCGAGGAGATCGACGATTCCCGCCCGGAGCCGGGCGAGCCGGGCGGGGGCTTTGCCGTCCTCAGCTCTGGAGGCGCCGAGCTGGACGAGGCGATCATGAGCGAGACCGCGCTGCAGCTCTTCCCGACCGACGACCCGAAGCCGAAGGCGAAGAAGGCCCCCGCCAGGCCCGAAGCCGCGCCGGAGGACCGCGAGCCCGAGCGGGAGTCGGCCTATGCGGCCCGCGAGCGCCTGCGCGGCGAGCGCAGCCGCCTGGTCGGCGACGTCGCCCGCCGCACCAACAAGTCGCACCGCGAGATCCAGGCCCGCATCAACCGCGCCACCCGCGCCCGCTCGGTCGCCAGCGCCACCATCGATCAGCTCGAACGCGGCAACGCGATGCTCCGCCGCGAGCTGTGGCGGTGAGCGCCTGAGTCGGGTTTCAGCCGAGCCGCTCGGCGAGCATCACGATGATTCCCTCCGGGCCACGGCGGCGTCGAGGTCGTCGACCGAGAACGCGAGGCGACGGATGCCGAGCGTGTTCGGCGGTGCATTGGTATCGCCCTCGCCCGCCGCCGGGCTTTTGAACCGCATCAGCTCCAGCCGCCCGTGGCCGTCGGAGGTCTGCAGCATGGAGAGCTCACAGCGGACACCTTCGAGCCCCACGACACGGTCCACCCACTCACCCGTCACTTCTGCCTCGCCAACCTGCTCCAGCCCGAGCTCGAGGAAGAACGCCTTAACCGCCGCGAGGTCGTCAACGACGATGCCCACGTTCTCCAGGGATTGGATCGAGCCGCTCATCTCCGCGCGAGCCTAGCTGCCCCCGCAGCGTCCGAGTGGCGCCCGTAGTCTCGTCAGCCCGTGGATGTCTGGCTGCCCGACAACCCTGACCGAGCGAGCCTCGGGGAGCTGCCTGAAGTTGTCGAAATCAACCGCATCCCTCGGGATGGGCCGCTGCCACAGGAGATCGAGGCGGCCGAGTTCCTGGTTCCGCCGTTTGGGTCAAGCAGGGTGATCGAGGCCCTGCCTCGACTCAGCGCTCTCCGGGTCGTGCAGGTGAACTCGGCGGGAGTTGACTGGATCGCATCCTCGGTTCCGGAGGGCGTGACGCTCTGCAGCGCCCGCGGCACCCGGGACGCGCCGGTGGCCGAGTGGGTGGTCGGCGCGATTCTCGACAGCTACAAGGGTCTCGCCCGGTTCCGGCGGCAGCAGGAGCAGGCGCGGTGGAGACCTCGGATGCCGCGCGAGCTGGCGGGGTCGAAGGCCCTGATTGTTGGCTACGGCTCGATCGGCCGAGCGGTGGAGAAGCGGCTGCGTCCGTTCGGCGTCGAGGTGATGAGAGTGGCAAGTCGCCGGCGCGGGGACGTCTACGGAGTGGAGGCGATCGACGAGCTTCTGCCGCAATCCGACATCGTGATCGTCCTGCTTCCCGCCACGCCCGAGACGGTGGGGCTGATCGACAAGCAGAAGCTCGCCAGGCTGAAGACGGGAGCGCTCCTCGTCAACGCAGGCCGCGGCACCGTGGTCGACATGGAGGCCCTCATCGACGAGCTGGAGTCAAGCCGGCTGCAAGCCGCCCTCGACGTCACCGACCCCGAGCCCCTACCGCCAGACAGCCCGCTGTGGAAACTCCCGAACGTCCTCATCACTCCGCACATCGCTGGCGACAGCCCAGCCGCGGACCAGCGGGTCTACCAGCTCATCGGAGACCAAATCCGCCGGCACCTCGAAGGCCGCCCACTGCTGAACATCGTGCGCTGAGCTGTGCACCGCTTCGGCTCAGGCAGCAAAGCCCCCGCCAGGGCGGGGCTTCTGACTGAAAGCGTGCTGAAGGGATTCGAACCCTCGACCTTCTGCATGGCAAGCCCCTTGGCGAGTTGGGAGGGGGTGGCAGAAAGCGCTGATTTGCAGCGCTTTGCGCCTGCGGATCAGCGTGCGCTGGAGCCAAATAGGCACGGATATGAACCGATATGCGGCGTTCGGGAGCTAATGCCGCCGAGTTCCCCAAATCGGCGGGGTGGTTTCAATCCGCTCAGGGCAGGAACGCGACCCGGTTCCGAAGCGCGTCCTCATCCCGGTTCGTCTCTAGGAAACCGGCTAGCGTCTGCACCCAGAGCGGGGTGGAGGCCTTATTGCGCGGCATTGCCGCGTCGTCGGCGAAGAGGATGCCGAAGTGGCCTTCGCCCTCGGCCATCATCCGGTTGTGGATCAGCTGGAAGTCGAGGACGTCGTTGCTGACGACGGTGCGACCCTCAGCGGTGGCATGACGCAGGATCTCGCGATCGGGGAGCGCTTCCCACTCTGGCCGGTCGGCCTTGACCGCGACCACGTCAAAACCCTTGTCGCGCAACTCGCGGGCGACGCGCGGCGAGATCATCTCGTCGAGCAGCAGCTTCACAGCCGCGGGCTCAGGAGAGGGCTTCGCGCTGTCGGTTCCAACGCTCGCGCTCGCGCTCGGCGGCAAGGCGAGCCCGCTCAATCAGTGTGTCGACCTCATCGGCGTACTCGCCGTAGTAGCGAGCGGCGGCCTCGATCAGCTCCACCGGCACCTCCAGATAGGAGGCCGCCTCCTCGACCGAGCCATCGTTCTGGCGGATCGTGGTGACGACGTCGGCGACATCAAGTCGGGAACCCAGTAGTGCCGGCCTGCGTCCCGCCTCTCCCTCTCGGAAATAGATCAGCGGGTGCTCGTCGCGCCGGATGCCCTCCTCGATGTAGCGTTCGGCTAGCGCCGTCTGCCCGGCGCCTGCCTCAGCGGCACGCTCCTTCAGTCGCTTGACGACGATCGGATCGAAGCGGAAGCTAACGCTCTGCTTGTTCTGGGCGGAGGCCATGCGGGGGCGGCGAGTCGAACCAGTCCACTATACAACGCATTACGCTGAGATACGACTGTCCCCTCGGTTGCGAGCGTCGTACCCGCCGGGGCTATTCGCACCCAGCATTCACGAACGGCGATCACCGGGGATCCTGCCGTCGCCGCTGGGCGACAGGTCTTTCTTCGCCTTGTCGGCCGCTACGCGCATGCGGGTCCTCTTGTCGCGTTGCTCACCGCGGTTTGCTCGCAGCACGAGGAGCTCGGCCTCAGCCTCCTTCGCCGCGGGCGTCTCTTCGTAGCGAAGGCGTTCGCCGGCTAGGTCGAGAGCCTTGGCGATGTCGCCGTTCGCCTGGTGGATTCGGCGCTGGGTTTCGAGGATCCTGGTCATCGCCGCGTCGCGAGCACGGAGATCCTTTACACCCCTGAGGTGGTCAAGAGCTTCGCTGATATACCCCTCCGCCTGACGGGCCCTTCCGGGGTTCTGCCAGTCGCCGACGACCAGGAACTTTGCCTCCGCTCGCCCTCGGGCAATCCTCGAGCGCACCGCCTCCTCCGGCAGCTCGTCTCCCCAGAGGGCGTCGATCGTCGACCGCTCGGGCGGCAGCTCGCTTTTGTCCTCCTCGTTCTCGAGCGCTTTCTCGCAGCGGTCGAAGGCGTGGTCGGCCGCCGGCCTCTGCCCGAGGCTGAGATGGGCCTCCCCGAGGAGCAGCGCCGCGGCCGCCCGCGCCGAGCCGTGCTCGGCGCCCTTCAGGTACTCGAGCCCTTCCATTGGGTCGCCAGCCTCGAGGGCGATTTTTCCGCGCCAGAGGCGGGTCCACGCCTCGCCGTTCAGATCCTCGCCGTCGAATAGTTCCTGCGCTTTCTCGAAGTGTTTTTTCGCGCACTGGAGCTCTTGCAGTCGCTTCGCCGCGTCGATCTGGTCGCATGCGAGCTCGCGGAAGCACATGGCGATCTCGTAGTGGAGATAGGGGTCACCGGGGCTGAGCCATAGCGCGTGCTTCCATGCATCGAGAGCGTCGGAGAACTGCCGAAGAGCGAAGTGGGCCCGGCCCGCCTCGCGGCGGGCCTCGATGTCGAGCGGGGCCCGACGGATGCCCTCGGCCGCCACGCTCAACGCATCCACGTACCGTCGTTCGTCGCACTCCCGCAGCGCCCTTGCCTGGTGAGCGTAGGCGCCGAATTCAACGATCCGCTTGGTCTGCTTTTCGTTCGTGAGCCTGTTGACGAGCCGGCGGAAGGCCGTCCGAGCCTGCTCCCAAGCGCGTCCCTCGGCGTAGAGGCGGCCGATCGCCAGCTCGATCTGATCGAGCTGCCAGGTAAGTGGGTCCGTCAATTCGCGCTCGTGGAGGCGGGCTCCCTCTGCCCGCTCCTTCTTGACGCTGCGTCGCCTTTCGTCCAGCTTTGCAGCCTTCTTCAGGGGGTCTTCGGTCGGGCGACGCCTTCGGGTTTTCGGGTCGACGAAACTGAGACTGTCTTTGATCGTCTTCCGCAAGTTTTGAACGTCGCCCACCCATTTTGTCCCGGCGTCGTCTTCGAGCGTCTCGTAGGTCTTCTTCAGGGCGTCGAGCGCTGCTTCGCAGCGCAGGGAGACGGCGTCGGTGGTGAAGGGGAGGACGGCTTGGCTGAACGGCTGCGCCAGGAGGTCAAGTGCGAGCAGGGCATATCGTCTCGCTTCCTCGGCCGCTCCCTGGCCCGCCAGGGCCTGCGCCCAGAGCGCGTGGTACTCGGAACTCCGCGCGTGGATGCGCGCCGCCAGCCTGAACTGCTTCGCGGCCTGCTTGTGCTTGCCCATCCGTTCGAAGGCGCAGCCGCGCTCAAAACGAGACGCCGCGGTGATCGCGCCCCCCTCTCCCGCCAGCCTCAAGGCGCGGCGGAAGTTGCGGTGGACTGCCATCCAGTCGAGCTGGACCCGTGGGAAAGCCCGCATCGCGACGAGCGCGCGGCGCTCGTGGGCCAGTGCGAGGTTGTGCAGGGCGGCGGTGGCGTTGGCCCGCGCGTAGGCGACGAGATCGGGCGTCCCGTCGGGCCGCGCAGCATTGCGCCGCCTCACTCGGCAGTACTCGATCCAAGAGTGGTGTACCGCCTTACGGTGGCTCGAGAGGGCGGCCCGGAAGTCGTCTCCCAGCCGGCTCTGCGCCATCCCGCGAAGATCGTAGATCGCCGCGAGGTTCGCCGCCCGGTCCGGCGCGACGGCAAGCGCCTGATCGCACCGGGCGATCACCTCGCGCAGCTGGTCGCACCGTCGCCCCTCGCGGGGCAGGTCGTCGATCTCGATCTCGGGGTGGATTTCGCTGAAGACGGTGACTGCGAGTGCGTAGTAGGCCTCCCAGCACTCGGGGTTCTTGCTCGTCGCCCGCTCGAATGCGACCCGCGCCGCCTCCCGGCGCGCGGAGTCGAGCTCGGAACGGTCGAGCCTCGCTCGCGAGGTGGCGTCGTCAGTCTCCTGTTCGGCGGCGCGCTCGGTGTGGGAGAGCTGCATGTATATGACGCCGAGGTTGTAGTAGGCGAGGTCGAAGTTCTCGTCCTCCGCTACGGCTTTCAGCAACTCGCCTTGCGCCCGCTTCAGCAGGTGGGCCCGGTCGCGCGGCGTGCGCCTGGCTTCGTCGTAGAGCTGCATGTACTCGTTGAACGCTTCCACCGCTTTCGGGCGGAGCGAGCCGCGCAGCGTCAGTTGGCTGAACATCCGGCAGGCGAGTTCGCGGACCATCGTGTCGAGGAAGGCCTTGCGCTGCTCTGGCGACTCGGGCTCACGCGGCTGGTCGATGCGCCAGGTGATGCACTCGCCCTTGCCTATGAGCTGGGCGGTGAGGGTGGGGCCACCGCCGGCCTCCGTCAGGTGGACGCTTCCCACCACGCGCGGGCCGCGGCTGACACGGTTGATGAAGGTGAGGATCGGCTTCAGAGAAAGCTTTGCCGGGCCGACGCTGATTCCGGCATCGGAGGCGACCGCGTCCTCCAGCACGTTGGTCGCGTCGTCGGCGCTGACGGTGAGGAAGATGCCCGCTTCCTTGCCGCGCCCGAAGCCGCCGTGGCTCTCGACGCCGACCGCGGTCGGGAGGGAGAGGTCGTTGATCTGCTGGTAGAGCTCGCGCAGCCGGCCGAGCTCAGTGACGAGGAGGGTTGAGAGCCCGCTCACTGCCTTGGCGTCTTCTTTGGTGAAGTCGACGAAGCTCTCGACCACCACCCGGCCGCGCATCCGGAAGAGCCAGCGGGCCACCATGATCAGGAAGACGGCCAGGATTCCCCGCGCCAGCGTGACCTGGTCGCCTCCGCCGGCCAGCCAGAAGATCGCCGCCGTCGCGAGCACCAGGGCCATCGTCGTGAGGAGCGGCCACCATCCCTGCACCTGCAGGCGGTTGTAATACCCCCGTCCGAGGTTCAGCCAGAGCCTCGGGTAATGCCACAGGGTCGCCGTCCACAGCCGCGCCCGCCCGAGGACGGGCAAGCTACCGGCTCGTCTGGACCCTTCCATATCTTGCCTCCAAGGCTCGCATTGGATGGATTACTCAACTCTCCGTCGACCAGCAGGCCGCTGCATCGGTAGTTCTCCGAATTGGTACTGCCGATGTCCCGGTGACGTCTCCGATTCGGCAGAAAGTGCGGTGCCTCCAGCCGGAGCATTATTTGGCAAGTTCTATGACAAAAAAACTTGCCAGATAAGCTAGGCAAACGCTATGCCGAAGCGAAAAAGACGAGGACGAGGGGTAAGCCCCCACAGCACGGCTACGCGCGTTTCCGAACGGGTGCGCACGGGCGGCGAGCGCTATTGGTCGCTCTCTGACTTTCGCGATCTGCCTGCAACCGCTGTCGCCCATGCGCTTTCTCGCCTGGCGGGCCGGGGAGAGCTGCAGCGAGTGCGCAAGGGCCTCTACTACCGAGCCAAGGAAACCGCCCTCGGCCCGAGCATCCCAAGCGCCAGCGGTGCGGTCGCTCATCGCCTGAATGCGCCGCTTCATCCCGCCGGACTGAGCGCCGGGAACTCATTGGGGCTATCGACGCAGAATCCGGCCCGCCCCGAGTTTGCGACGCCGGCCAGCGCTGCGCCCGGTGCGCTTCAAAACGCCACCGTGCGCACTCGCCGCCCGCTCTCCCGCTTTGAGCTCGATGCCTCCGATGGCGCCCTGCTCGAGCTTCTGCGCGACCGCGCCCGTTACAGCGACCTGTCCCCAAGGGAGACGTCGCGGCGCCTCGTTTCGATGCTCTCCGATCGGGCGCGTTTCGAGAAGCTCGCCAAGGCGGCTCTCTCGGAGCCTCCTCGGGTCCGGGCCATGCTGGGCGCCCTCGGCGAGCAGGCAGGCGCCCCCGCCGCCGCGCTGGCCCAGCTGCGGGAGAGTCTCAACCCGATCAGCCGGTTCGACTTCGGCATCTTGGCCGTGTTGCCGAACGCGCGCGAGTGGCAGGCGCGGTGAGGCTCTCGGAGCACCCCGATTTCGCCGCCTTCCTTACCTTGGCTGCGACGGACTCCGGGCTGCCTGAGGCCTTCGTCGAGAAGGACTGCTTGCTCCTCAGTCATTGGAGGCAGGGAAGTGAATCGTTTTGCAGCATCGCCGGTGCCCAGAAGCATGATTTGCGGGTTTCCTGCGTCGTCAAAATCCATCTCCATCTTTTCGAGCAGGTCAACGATCAACTCATGAGTCAGGGGACCGCCTTTGGCGTCTACCTCGTTCCCGGTTGCGGCGGTAACCAGGTTGAGTCGCTCCACGAACCCGGCAGTGACCGCTTGGACCTGGGCTTCTGCGAGGTGATTTAGAGAGCAGAGGATCTCGACAAGATCGCCTGCGCAGATCTTGTCGATGTCCCATTCGAAGTCCCCCCGGATCTTGATCGGCTCGTAGCTCGCTTGTCCGCTAGCCCCTGAGACCCGCGAATCATGGATAACTGCGACTTCTTCAGAAGGGATCTCGGCCAACAATGGACTTTGAGCGCTCGACAACGCATTGATGGCGGCATAGGCGACCTTTCGGGCAGTCGTCTCGTATGCGGGAAGTTTGAAGAGCATTGCTTCAATCTGCCGAACGTGGCGGCGGGCTCGTGATTGGGCAGCAACGGGCAGCGGGGGCGGAAGTCAAGAGGTCGCGGGGTGGCCTGGCCGCTGCCCGGACACAGGAAAGCCCCGCCGGAGCGGGGCTTTCCTTAGAGCGGCTGAAGGGATTCGAACCCTCGACCTTCTGCATGGCAAGCCCCTTAGCGAGATGTGGGCCTTGAGCAGAAGTCGCTGATTTACAGCGATTTTGTGTTTGCGGGTTAGGACTCGCCAGCGCCAAATAGGAAGGGATATGCACCGATATGCGGCGTTTCGGGAACTAATGGCGACGAGTTCCCCAAATCAGCGAGGGTGGTTTCAATCCGCTTAAGCGGGCGCAGCAGCGGTTCCGGCGGGGTCAAACCCGACCTTGAATGGCTTTCAGGCTGGAACGTAGATAGCTCGGCCTGTAAAGCCGGAATCCGGCTCGATTCGATCGAGCCGAAAGACGTGTTCCTCGGGACGCAGGCTGCCCCAGCTGACCTGCAGTTGCGGTCGGAGAGTGATCTTCTCGGGTAGTTCGTCGCCCAAATCGATCGGCTCAATCGCTCGATCTAGACCCTGAAACTCAGCGAACATATGGGGATCGTGCAGGTCGGACCGGACAAGAAATAGCTGGCGACTCAAGTACGCTGCTGCCCCTCTTGGAGGAACACGAGTGGGTCCATCTGACTGCCGAGCAACTGAGCGCCGACCCAGAGCTGCTCGCTGCGATCGACCGCTTTCAGGCGCCGCCGGGAAGGGCAGGAGATGCCGCCGCCGCTTGGCTCAAGGAAAAGGCGGTCAAGGAGACGAGCCACATCGCCACCTACGTGCTGCTGGTGAGGGGCGAGGTCGCCGGCTTCTATTCGCTGGGGATGAGCGAAGTAGAGCTGCGGACGAAGCACCGGAAGGGTCTCTCGGCAAGTCATCCGCGCCAGGGCGCCGTGCTGATCCTCTGGTTGGCACGAGCTGAGGACGCAGGAGTTGACGCTTCGCTGATCCTGCGCCATGCCGTCGGCATGGCGCAAATTGGCGCACGCCGGGTGGGGGCTGCCGTTATTGCGGTCGATCCCTTCGACGCCGCTACGGAGACGTACTGGCGAGAGCACTTCGGCTTCCGCAGTTCGCTTAGCCGGCAAACTGACGCTGACGGCTTGCAGCGCAGCCGCCTCTGGCTGCCCCTGTTTCCTGAGAGCTAGGCAGGCTGGCTGACGCGGGGCTGTGGCCTAGTCGTTTCAGCCACGTAGCGCTCGGCGTTCAGGCAGAACTCGCGCCACCGCTCATCGAGGCGGGCTTTCGCCAGCTCGTCGGCGTCGATCACGGTCGGCGTATTGAGCGCCTTATCCGTGTCGCCTGAGGCAGCGAGGATGTCGTTCTGGTCGTCGGCCATCTATCTAGAGGGTATCGGTTGATGGCGGTCGGAGAGCGAATTTCGCGGCTCCGGCTCGCTCGATAGCAGCCAGCAGTCGGTCGAGCATGGCCATCAGCTCATGCAGGACGCAAACGCGGGGCCTTAACTGCAGGGCATTGGTTGGCCGGCCCGATGCAGCAGATCATTTTGCCGGACGGCAATCCTCCATCACGAACTTGATGTGGAGGGACACAGAGTAGTTGTTGACGAAATGCCCGCCGAATCCAAGGGTTCCGACTGCGGTCGGTCCGGCGACCAAGGCGATTAGTAGGAGTGACAGGCGGATTTTGATCTGAACGATCACGGAAGCTCCTTCGTGGGTTGCTGTTGCGACCCAGGAAATGGAGTCCCCGTAGGGTTTACGTACCGCGGCGTAGGCATTGCGTAGCGCCCCTCGTAACCCGCTTACCGTTAGATTTCTCGCGCAATGGACGGCCGGGGAGGGAAGGCGTGGGAGTTCTTCCTGCTGAAGAACCTAAGGATCGCCTACCGCGACGAAGAGCTGAAGCCTCTCACGGGACGGTGGAAACGTGAGCTTCTCGCCTGGCTGTTGCTTCATCCGGGAATCCACAACCGGGCTACTGTCGCGGGGCAAATCTGGCCAGGCGACTCGGACTCCAGCGCTCGTCGCAAGCTCCGGCAGGCGCTCAAGAGCTTGAGAGACGAGCTAGGGAAAGACTTCGACGGGTTGGTTGTCGCGTCTCCGGAGCAGATAGGTCTGTCGAAGGATGCGTCCGCATGGGTCGACGTTCATGCGATCGAGGAATTGACGCAGGGGGCGGATGTCGAGACGGTGGTCGCCCTTTCAAAAGCTGAATTGATGCCTGAGATCTCCAGCGAGTGGATCGACCCCGCTCGGATCCGCCATCAGGAAGTGGTGGTATCTCGACTCGAGCACCTTGCCATCCGGGCGGAGCATCGCGATGATCTCGAGGCTGCCCTCCGGCTCACTTCACGCTGGGTGGATCTGCGCCCTGACTTAGAGAAGCCGAGGCGGGAGCTCATCCGTCGTCTGGCAAAGGCAGAAGAGGCTGCTGAGGCAAGTGCAGCAGCAATGGAGCTTCTCTCTTTGTTGAGAGATTTGGGCCTCCAGCCATCCCAGGAGACCCAGGCAGTATTGGCTGAACTGCACCAAGCATCCGAGGCCGACGAGCCCAAGCCGGTAGTTGCAAGCCGAGACGCTCTACTAGTGAAGTTGGGCGGGGGGAATGAGCACGTAGCGATCCAAGCCGCTCAGGACCTTGCCAGGAGCGAACTTGGATGCGGTGAAGGTGCTACCTGTTTGCCGATCGCGGTCGAAGCAGATATGGAAGCCGACGAGTCGTATCTGAGGATTCGAGCCGTCGAGGACCATCAACGCGAAGTGCGGATATCGCTGTCGACCGCTCGCGATCTTCTGGCCGATCCTGATCAGTTTCTCG
Organism: Solirubrobacterales bacterium; assembly: GCA_035765335.1. Taxonomy (GTDB): domain Bacteria; phylum Actinomycetota; class Thermoleophilia; order Solirubrobacterales; family 70-9; genus VAYN01. The sequence goes on along the minus strand of DASTXV010000021.1, from coordinate 43,156 downwards.
TCAGTGTCCTGTGCCAGCTATTCGACCTGCGGAAGGACGATCTAGAGGCCACTGACGGTCTCGTCACTCGAGTCCGCGAGATGTCCACCTTGTTGGGGGTTCGGGAAATGGCCGTTCCGACCGAGCGGGTCTCTGAGGTGATCGAACGGCTGCACGGAGGAGCGGACGCCGCGATGATCGGCCCGAGCGCCGCCGGGAAGACGATCACTGCCGCGCAGGTAGCGCAACAACTGACGGCTGCGGGGTGGACCGTATCGTGGGTCGATCTCAGTGATCCGGCTGTCGGTGTCGGTGACCTTCTTGTCTCACTGGCGATAGCCAAAAAGGGGCCAGCCGCATCTCACCTCGTCGTTCTTGACGACATTCAGGCCAATCCTGGAGCGGCTATCCAGATCGGGCGCCTTCTCACCCAGGTATCCCAAGCGTTTTCGTCCCGGTTAGGCGTGGTACTGCTGGGATGGGACTCTGCCCGGCAGCTAGCGAGCGAAGTCTGCCCCGGCGCGGTGACGATCCCATGCTCGGGAGAAGACTTGCTTCGCCCCGTGCTGGAGGGGCTCGCCGGGGGAGAAGTCCAAGACGAGGTTGTCTCGCAAGTACGCCTCCTCAGCGCTGGCGATCTCTTGGTTGCGAATGAGGCCTTTCAGCGTTACTTGCAGACTGGCGAGATTCCGTCTCTGCGGCAGATCGCCGGCGCAACCTTCCAAGAGCTAACTCGAGGGGAGCCTCTCTCGTCCGAGGCGACCCGTCTCGCTTTCCATCTGGCTGCGCTCGGCCAGTTCGAAATCGATGCGGCGCGAGCCTTCGCAGAGGCGCAGTCACCGTCAGCGCTTGAGGAGTTGGTGGCCAGACGAATCATTCGACCCGTTGGCTCTTTTGTCGCCGTTGGCCATCGCAGCCACGCGGCACTGATCTTGATGCATCTGCAAGCAGAGCAACCCGATCTCGTGAAATCCCTCGGATCGCCAGTGAGGCTCAGCCTGGATTACCTGCGATCTGCTGGCGACGGACAGATTGTGGCGATGCTCCAGCGCCTTGATCTAGCTAGTGCTGCTCATAGGGATTCCGACCAGCACGGAAGCACGTTTCTGGCTCGAGCTTGGGAGTCGATCCAGATCCTTCGAAACTACCTACGCCGGCAGGTGCAGAGAGACGCCACTTGGGGAGACAATGTCGCATCCGCGATACATGCGGCACAGACCTTCAGCCGATTCGACGAGGAGGCCTGGAATACGACCGCTCGGTTCGTTCGCGCGCGTTGGCTAATTAATAGTGATCAGCTTCCAGAGCCAATCGGTCAAACGTCTCGTGAGCGCGACGATTTCACCGCCATCGCGGAGAAGATGGATGAGGAAGATGCAGCTAAGAGAGCTGAGAATGTGCCGATCGAGATGGCGGCCGCCTCGATCGACTTCGATCGCATGCACCGAACCTGGGTGCTTGGCCAGTTGTTGGGTTTCGAGGCCTCGGCGCCTGGTCGCCCCGAATCGCGGCTCAAAGACTTAGTCCTGGCCGCCGGGCATATTCAGGAGCCGGACGGAAACTTCTATCCGGCCCGGGTCCCATGGGTGACGGCGCGCGTTCTCCTGGGTCTGGTGGCGGCTGGGAATACCACCAACTCCAGCCGGAGCGTGCAGCAGGCCTGCCAGTGGTTGCGCCGACCTTATCCGGAGGGCCCGTACAAAGCGGGCGCCTGGGAGGGCGGAACCGGCACTTGGAACTCAACGGTTGAGACCACTGCGATGTGCCTTTCGGCTCTCGTTCGCGCCGGAATTCCACTTGACGATCCGGCGATCAAAGCCGGAAAGGCCTACTTGCTCAGCCAGCGGGCAGCTTGGGTTCAGCCAGGAGCAGAGGTTGATGCTGCAAATGCGCTGCAGGCATACATCCTCACCGGTGGACGCTGGCGTGAGGTGACGGCTGAGCTCATGCATCTGCTCTCTTGGGCTCGTGCCCGGGAGCCTTGGACGCGCACCTCCTATTTGGCCTCCGAGTCACAGGCGCAGAGCAGCACTGTCGCTCACGTCGCAGACTCACTTGTAGGGATCCTCTGGGCCACTGTGAAAGCGGAGCTCCCCATCCTCTTGGAAGGAATCGCGACCGAACGAGAAGCGCCGTCGGAGCGATAAGATGAACTCCCCCTTGCTAGAGACTGCACGGGTTGCCCTACGGAATTATCGCGCACGGCGTGACAGCGTCGATCCGGCAGTGGTGAACTTCCCGGCTTCTGCGTTGCTCGAGTTACACCGCTCGGTTGCGGTCGCCGCGGAGGCGCGGGTACGCCAAGTGGTGCCATTCGATCCGTCAAACTGGGATCCCGATGCGTTCGAGCATGGCATATGGCGGGAGCGCGCATCTGCGTCTGCGCTTGAGGTTGAGCGAATCTACATCCTCCCGCATCGAGGGATCTCTAAGCAGGTTCTGAGTCGCCAGCTGGATCTAGATGCTGCCGCCAATGTCCGAACTCGCGTCGTCTTCCTGAGCAGCATTCCCGAAACGAGTCAGGCTGAGATACCCGATGGACTTTGGTTGATCGACGAGGACGTGGTCGTCCTATCGCGTTCGGGGGTGGGGGAAGGAGGTGCGGTCTGGTCCATCAGCGAGCGTGCGGTTGATCGGGGTCAAGGTGAGGACTTCTGGGAACAGCTTTGGTCATGGTCGGAGAATCCAGCCGCTTCGTCTCCACCTCCCGTTGAGCTGGAGGAGCCGCTCGTCCTAAGTGCCGACTTGGTGCATGGGGTCAGCGACATTCTCTGCACGAGAGACCACGTAGATCGCGGAGGTTGCGGCTGGTACCACGGCGCATGGCAATACCTAAGGCTGTTGAATTTGGTCTCCACGCCCACTTGGCATTCGGAGTTCTACCTTGAGCAGATCGCAGCAGCGGTAGAGGGCAAGTCGGCACCGCGTGCATTGATCACGGGCACGGCCGACTACTCGATGCTCGCCTACGTTTCTGCGGCAACCCCCGCGGTCACCTGCATCGACGTCCTCGACCTGTGCGCGACGCCGCTATTCGCATGCCAGTGGTTCGCAAAGCGCATAGGTCAGAGAGTTCGCACCCTCGAAGATGACCTGTTTGCAACTTCGGCCGCGGAGGACGCATATGACCTGATCTGCTGTGACGCTTTCCTCACGCGCTTCAGTTCAGAAGAAACGGAGAAGGTGGTCCAAGCCTGGGCCAGGCTACTAAGGCCAACGGGGGTCCTCGTCACCACTGTCCGCATCCATCCGCGATCTGCTCGAGCGCGGGAATTTGACTCCGCAGCTCGAGACTTCCGAGAGCGCGCTGAACGGCGGGCACGGCGCTGGCGTCCTTTTCTCAAGGTCTCCCCGGCCGAGATAGGAGTCCTCGCCGAGGATTATGCGGGACGCATGAAAAGCAACGACCTCGGGACCGAGGAAATCATCCGAAGCCAGCTTGTCGCCGGGGGATTTGAAATCCATTTTGAAGAACTTGCAGAAGTACCAGGCGAGCTGTATCCGACGACCTACCTTCGCCTGGTATCCAGGAAGACCTGAAACACGGAAAGGAACTATTCGCTGATGAAAGAGATCGTGATCGTCCACGGGACCGGAGGAGACCCGGAAGAGAATTGGTTTCCATGGCTTGCTGAGGAAGTCCGCGAGCGAGGCCACAAGGCAATCCTGCCCACCTTCCCGACGCCGGAAGGCCAAGAGTTGGACCGATGGCTCGCGGTGCTTGAGGAGGAAGTTGGAGAGCTGACGCCAGACACCGTGCTTGTGGGCCATAGCCTGGGGGCCGGATTCATTCTGCGAGCTCTCGAACGCTCCAACGCGAAGGTAGCCGGCACCTTCCTCGTCAGCGGTTTTGTCGGTGAGTTGGGTCAAGAGGAGTTCGATCCACTAAACGCACCCTTCTTTAAGGATGAATTCGACTGGGACCGGATTCAAAAATCCAGCGGCGTATTCCAGGCATACCTAGGCAGCGACGACCCCTACGTTCCTCGAGCCAAGGGGGAGGAGCTTGCGGCATTTCTGGGGGTCCCGTTGATCGTGATCGACGGTGGGGGTCATCTCAACACTGCCGCCGGCTTCAGGACGTTCGAGCAGCTGCTGGACGATATGTCGCCAGTCTTGGAGTCAGGTGCCGCCAAAGGCTAGGAAGGATCACACCCAGTGCATCAGCGATAGGCCATCTCGATCAAGGCGGTCACGAGGAGCGAAGTGCATGGTTCGAATGCCATCTTCGAGGGGTCGCATCAGTGAGATCATCGATCTGGGTGGGCAGGTCGGCCGCTGCGCCGGGTCCAACCTTCTCGTGATGCACCCTCTTCCAGCCAAGATCGGTCAACTTCCACTCACAGCCTCGGCCCTTCCCGGTCCGGAGGCAGCCACGCCGCACGAGCCGGGTCCGGACCTTGCCTACTCGCGGCTGCCAGCGGGGCGGGCCGCTTGGGAGCGCTTCTAGGTCGCGGACGCTATGGCGGTCGCTCATCGTCTCCGCGAGGGCGGCGATGATCTCGCTACGGGTCGCCCGGCCTCCGCGCTCGGCGAGTGCTTGCAGGATCGGCTGCTCGTAGGCAGCGAGGTCTAGGAGTGGTGGCTCGGGTGCCTCGCGGGCGATCACGCGCTCGCCTCTCACGAGCGCCTTCAGGCGCGCTCGCTCGTCGGGGTCGCGGCTCATCAGGTGGGTGTAGACGCGGAGGGTGAAGGTGGGGTCGGTGTGGCCGATCTGGCGCATCAGGGAGATCGGGTCCTCGCCGCAGGCAATCAGGACCGAGGCGAAGGTGTGGCGCAGCTTGTGGGTGGTGAGGCCTTTGGGCAGGGGGATGAGGCCGCGGCTCACCAGCAGCTCGTCGGCACGCTTGACAGTCGGAGCGAGGATGCGGCTGCGTAGGTTCTCGGGATCGCGGCTGGCGCCGGTTTCACTCGGGAAGACGAGATCCTCGGGGCCGGCGGGATGCGCTGCCGCTTTGTGAGAGGCGAGAAGGTCGCGCAGGAGTGGCAGCATCTTGATCTCGCGCACCCCCGCGTCGGTCTTCGAGCGGCCGATGAAGAGCCGCCCACCGGCGAGGTCGACATCGCGCCAGCGCAGGCCGCAGAGCTCGTGCGCACGCGGCCCGGCGAAGACGAGGGTCGCGACGATCGCCTCGCGCTCTCCGCAGCGCTGCCGCACATCTCGGTCCAGCCCCGCGGCGGCCTCGAGCAGCGCCTCGATCTGGGCGGCGGTGTCGAGGTGGACGGGCGCGGGCCGCCGCTCCCGCAACCGCCGCCGCCTGCCGACCGCGGCGTTGTGGCTGACGTAGCCGTATTCGAGGGCGATCGAGAGCACCCACTGCAGGAAGCTGATCGTGCGGTTGATCGACCGCGGCGAGAGCGGGCGCAGGATCTGCCCGTGGAGGTTCCGCTTCGGGCGGCCGCGCTCGATCGCCGCGGCGCGGCTCTCCGCCTCGGTCACCTTGAACTGGCGGTACTCGTCGACCGCCTCGATGTCGATCTCCGGCAGTGCCCACTCGCCGAAGAAGGGCAGGAGATGGGAGAGCGTCCATTCCTCATGCTGCGTCGTTCCCTTCGCGACCTGCCCGCGGCGCGAGTCGACGAGATCGCGGGCGAAGGGGCCGAACCGCGGCACCGCTCCCGCATCGCGTGCGTCGCGGCGCCCCTTCTTCTTCCGGGTCGGCGGCACCCAGACACCGCGCCGCACGTCGACCAGGACGTTCTCCAGCTCTTCTTCGGCCGAGCGCTGATCCCAGCCGTCCCGCTCGGAGCCGAGAGTCACATAGCGGCGCTCGCCATAAGCCCAGAAGCGCAGCGCGAAGCTGCGCCCGCTCTTCCACTCGCGCACCTTGACTTCGCCTTTGGCCCTACCGGCCATCGTCTGCCTCCTGGCCCTCCGGCGACCGGGCGGCAGGGGCAACGAGAGGCCCCAGCGGGGCTAGCCTCTCGTTTGCGCCGCCTACGTCGGCGCCGGGTCGGGGGGCGTGTCCGCGCCGCCCCGGCCGTTTTCTTGCTTGCCCGACGACGATAGCTCTGCTCCGCGCAGGAAGCGAGTCGGTTCGGCAATCGCCGCGCATCGGCGACAATCGCCTCACATCGCGCATGGCGATCGGCCCTCGCTTCACCGCTTTCCCGTCTGCCCGCCAGCAGGGCTCCCGAGCCAATTGACCGCCCGCTCGGGCTCGCGAACCTCGCGGAAGATCGGTGCGAACGGTCCCTCGCTCCGCAGATCCTCGAGCAGGCAGATCGAGATCCTGGGGCCGCGGGCACCGGCAAGGTGGGGGTGGGAGTGCAGCAGGGCGAGGACGCTTTTGCGACGGCGCTCCAGCGCAGACCGCGGGGCTCCGGCGAGAACGCAGTGGACCTTCGGGAGGCGCGGGTAGCGCTCCTTCCAGATCGCCTCGCCACCTGGTCCTTTCGCGCGGTGAAGCTCTGCATAGCGGGCGAGCTCGGCGACCAGGCGGTCGACCGTAAGCGTCGCGCGGTCGAGCTCGAGGAAGCGCTGATCGAGGGCCAAGCGGCCGTCCTCTTCGCGCAGGTAGGTCAGGACCGCATCGGCGAAGAGGATGCGGCGTCGCCGCCCGCGGCCGCGGGAGAGCGGATGGGCGACCTCATGGCGCCAGGAGAGAGGACCGCACTCGTCGCCGCGCTTGCGAGCTGCCCGTAGGAAGGCGATGCCGACCTCGTTGACGGCGAGGGTGTGCGCTCGCAGCTGGCCGGCGACCTCGGCTGCCTGAAGCGGCCTAAGGTTCCCCTCGAGCGTGTGCGCCTCCCGCGCCAAGCGCACTCCCCGCTCGGTGGCAAACCAGAGCCGCTGGCCTGAGTTCGGCGGTCGGGTGAAGGCGACGAGCTCGGCGCTGCGCAGCCGGTTCAGGACCTGCTGCGCCCAGCGGGAGTGATTGTCGGGCAAGTGGATCTCGCGGACCTGCTCGGTGGTCAGCACGCGGTGTTGGGCGAGAGAGGCAACGATCTCGGTGGTCGCTTCTGGTAGGCCGCTGGCGGGTGGGGCGCTCGCCTCAGTCGCCATCGCTTCCACCCCCCAGCCAGTAGGTGTCGTCCTCTTCGGGCTCGCCGGGCTCTGCTGGCGGCGCGAGATCCTTCAGGTGCTCGAGGATGCGGTCGTCAAGCGATTCCAGGTGCGCTGAGACCACCGCGGGTTTGGCGCGATCCACAGCCCCAGCCGAGAAGTGGTTGCCGTTGCCCTCCGGCTTTTCGTGGACATCCTCGACCCGGATGCCGCGCAGGGCGAAGGGGCGGCTGAGCTCGCCTTCGTGGGTGACCTGGGTGACGAAGTGAAAGCGCGGCAGCCCGACCATCACCGCCGGGCTCGGCTGCCCGCCCCACTCTTTCGTCAACAGCGCCGCCGCGTGGGAGTTGAGCGCCGTGGCCAGGACGTGGGAGCGGTTGGTGGTGAGCGCGTTCAGGGTCTGGGCGGAGAGCCGCTCGGGGTTCTGGTTCAGGAGCACCGCCCGCAGGCCGAACTTGGCGCTCTGCTCGAGCAGAGCGGCGAGGCTGCCCGAGCCGCCGCCGTCATAGCTCTGTACCTCGTCGAGAAAGACCCAGAAGGGCTTGCGCCTGCCCGCCGTGACCTCGCCCCGACGCCGCGCCGCGTGGAGGAGGTCGAAGACCATCAGGTTCGCCACCAGGCGCTCCTGGATGTGACTCGCGCCGGGGCAGGCGAGGACGATCAGCCCCTTGTCCATCGCCTCGCGGATGCGGAAGCTGCCCTGGCTCTGGCCGAGCAGGGTGCTCATCGCGCTGGAGAGCCGGAGGCGGTCGACGAGGTTGGTCACTGGGGTGATCGCCTCGGGGCTCAGCAGAGGGAAGCGGTCGCGCCAGAAGCGCTGCGAGGCACGCGGAAGGAAGGGCACGCAGGCCTCCCGCCAGTCCTCGTCGGAGAGCAGCGTCGGCAGCTGGAAGATCGTCGGCGCCAGCTCGGGCGGCAGCACCTTGGCGACCGAAACCAATGCCGCGGCGGCGTGGCTCGTCAGGTTGATCGCCCGGGTCGAGCGCTCGCCCCATTCGAGCACCGAGGAGAAGGCGTCGACCATCGCCGCGACCCGCTCCTCGCCGCCGTCGTCTCCGCCGAGTTGGAAGAGGTTCCATCCGGGCTGGGCGGCGGCATGGCCGGGGCCGAGGTCGATCTCGACGACCCGCTTCTGCAGCTTCGGTTCGCTCAGGTAGGGCCGGATCCTCTCCAGCGCATCGCCGTGGGGATCGAGGAAGAAGCCGCCGTGGCCCGAGCGCACGAGGTGGACGAACTGCGCGATCGCCAGCTCGGTCTTGCCGTAGCGCGAGCGGCCGGCGACGTAGGAGAAGAAGGTGTCCTCGGCCCGCACCCCGAGGACGCGCTCGGAGCCGTTGGCGCCGACTTTGCCGAGCGGGATGACGTCGGCCCTGCCGGGCTCGAAGGCGGGCAGCTTCGGCGGTGCCGCCAGCAGGGCACCGGCCCGTACGACGTTGTCGCCGATGCAGTGGACGCTCGGCGGCTTCAGGAAGCCCGCCATCTCCCCGGCGGTGAGGATCGCCCGTCGCGGCGGGCGGAAGAGGCCGGTGTCCATGCGCCGGTCGAACTGGCGGCGGCGCAGCGGCATGTCGGAGCCGAGGAAGGAGAGGCCGCCGATCGCAAGCCCGCGGGCGCGCAGCCAGTTCTGGGCGGCGAAGGGCGCAAAGCCGGCGAGGAGGTGCTGCATCGCGGACTTGGCGCGGGCGGGGTCGGCGGCCCGGCAGCGCAGCAGGATCTGCGCCTCGAACAGCGTGCCGGCGTCGCGCAGTTTCTCCTCCAGCGCTTCGTTCACCATCCGCTGCTCGAGCAGCCGGTCGGGGCCGGGCCGGCCCTTGCTGCGCTCGTTGCCTTCCAGGCGCTCCAGCAGGCTCGGGCGCTCCCCATACTTGCGCCGCGCCCGCCGCCGCAGCGACCGGCGCAGGCGCTCGCGGCGGCGCCCGGAGGCGGTGAGGAGGTCGACGCAGATGCTGACCCGCTCGCCCTTCTTCGGGTCCAGGACCGAGAGGGCGGAGGCGAAGGGCTGTAGCGGGTCGGGGTCGAGCGAAAGGCGCGCCAGCGGCTCCAGGCTCGAGCGGGCGAGGACGAGCTCGGTGCGGACGGCGGCGAGCTCCTGGCTATCGAGCTGCTCGCCGAGGCCCTCCGGCACCTCCCGCAGCTCGATGCCCTCGTAGGCGCCGAGCGCTCCGCGCAGGAGTTTCATCGAGCGCTCGGGGACGCTCAGCAGGTAGAGGAGCCTGCCTTCGGCATCGCAGGTCAGCCGCACCCGCACCGCCGAGGCGCGGCGGTCGAGCCACCCGAGCACGCTGCGCTCGGTGCCGGCGAGCTCGGCGGCGAAGCGAAGGACCGCGTCGGTCTTCGGGTCGAAGTCGTCAGCGGGGACGACGGCGACCTCGCGGCGAGTTTGCAGCGTGCGGTTGGTCGCGAGAAGCCGCTGCATAGCCAGCGCGGAGGCGAGAGCGAGGGCGCCGAGCAGAACGGGCGCGAGCGAGCCGGCGGCGGAGAGCACCCGATCGGGATCGAGGCTCGAGACGGTCCGCCAGGCAGCGACGGTGATGGCGCCGAGGAAGATCAGGATCATCGGCCTCGGGTCCTGTCGATCGCCAGAGCTCATGAGCGGACCTCGACGTGGAGCAGAGATGTCGGCAAAACGCAGACGCCGGGAGCGCGCTGGCGCTGCGCCATCGCGGCGAGATCGGCCCGACTCGAAGCGGTCGGGTAGGCGGTCGGTTGTGCGGTGTGGTGTGCGAGGGGACGGGCGAGCTCAGTAGCGCTCGAATCGGTCCTCCGGCGGCTTTGAAAATTGTTCATAGCCGTGGAGTAGCTCCACGAAAGTGCAGAAGCAAGTCGGGCTTTTGCAGGCCATGTAATCCCTGCGCATCCCCGACAATCCGGGGTAATAACCGGGAAGCTTCTTTAGGAAATTTTTAGAATCGAGGCGCCGCGACCCCTAGCAATCTCGCGGAGCTGCTTAGGGGGTTCCTCTCCGTGGTCGGCTAGGCTCGGGGCATGTTTCAAGGCCATAAATACCGTGGTCCGGGCTCGATCCGGCAGGGAGATCTCGAGGTCGAAGTCGAGTGTGAATACGAGGTCAACAGGGCCGATGGCACTGTCGAATGGCACGGTCACTTCCGTGCTGTCGATCCCGCTTCGGAGCCCGAGCCGGGAGAGGCGCGACTCTTAGCCGGCGGGAAGACCGCTGACATTGTCGTGGTAGGAGTGTCGGCAGGGACGGGGTCTGGACGTTTCGAGGGCAGCGGACCTCCGCCAACTTGAGCTTCGCTCCCCTCAACGTTTAGTAATGGCTCGGAAGGATGCGATCGAGAAGAAGCTGAGGAAGCTGAGGGACCTTGTTCAGCGCGGCGAGGAGGGGGACCCCGTCGCTTTTCATGCGGTCCCAGAGGGGCTTGCGAAGGAGGGCGCAGATCAACTTGTTTTCACTGCGGCCGAAATGGAGGCCTTGACGTGCCTTCAAGAAGCGCTCGCAGCTGATCCCCGTTTTGAGCATCTGAAGCGGAGTGGGAAGGCGCAGCTTGTCGACTTTGTGGCCCGGGTTCAGCTGGAACCCGAGACCGACCATGTTGCCGCATTTCTCGAGCAATACGCAAAACAGCCGGAACATCGCACCTGCTATTTCCCAATCGAGTCCCTCGCTCTCACCGAGAAGGTCGAGGTTGCCGGCGTCACGCTGCTGCCGATGCTTGAGGGAGAGAACGAGAACCTGAGGATCTCCATCGCGCCCGACGTGAAGACCATTGCCGCTGTACCGACTGAAGGCACCGATCTGAAGCTAATGGGGCAGCGGGCTCGCTCCCAAGCCGAGCACGCGCTGCGCATTCTGCGCATCTCGCTGCGAGAAGATCGGACGGTTCACGATTACCAACTGCGCTTTCGACTCGGAGACCACTATGCCTTCGAGTCGGGCTTGGGAGGGTGGGAGGCTCCCGGTGACGTGAGTTGGGAGCTCGAACTTGATGCCGAGCTTGTCGACTTGGTGAGAAAAGGGCCCCTGTGGACGATGCCGCTGCGGCCCTCTACGAAACTCGAGCGCCGCATCGATCGCGCGATGCGATGGATGGATCAGGCCTTCCTGGTTGGCGATGAGCTGCTCGAGCTGCTCTTTTATTTCTTTGCTCTTGAGGCGCTTCTCGGCGATAAGTCGGCAGGACTTAAGGCCCAGATGCTCGCTTTTCGCAGGGCCTTGCTTGGCAGCGTAACCCGGGGTCACTTCGCCCACCCGAACCAGCTAGCTCTCCTGTATGAGGAGGTGCGCTCAGCCGCGGTTCATGGAAGCGAGCCACCAGAAGTCGAAGCTAGGTTGTTGCGGGCCTTCGCCTGGGACACGCGCCTTGCCCTGGTCGAGTACGTCGAATTTGCGCAAGCCAACGATTTCAGGCGTCCCAGCAAGCTTTTTAAGGCCCTAGAAGTAGACCCGAAGCGGGAGTTGTTGGCAAAGGGACTGCGAGAGAAAGAGCCTGAGGTCTGGGGGTCGTTCCTCGACGAACTCGAAGACGGCTAGATATTCAGGCCCCGTGGGTATTGCGGCGGTTCGGTCGGGAGATGACTGATAGGTGTCTATAACGGGACTGCTTTATCAAGTCCTCGTCTTCGCTCAGTGCGCTCAGCTAGAACCAGCTCCTCCGCGCGTTCCCATGCGCGCCGAAGTAGCTTGAGCCGAATCACTGGGATTGCTCGGACGCGAACCTCTGGAGACCCCCTGGGGACCCGATAGACACGGTAACCGCCGAGTGGACCGGCGGCAGGATAGATAGTGCAGAAGGCCTCGCCTACTCTGCGTGCAACGTTGTCGAGATCGTGGCGCGGACCCGCGCCACCGCGAATGGCGATGTCCAGCATCAATGGTTCGCCGAACAGAGCGCGACTCCAATGCCATGGGGAGCTTGCTCGAGAAGTAAAGCCTTTCCGAACAAGCCAGTCCCAGGATGGCTCCCCATCGAACCGCTCCTCTTCGAGCGGGGGTGGCAGAGTGAAACAACCCGCGTGGGTGGAGGGTAGGTAGTCCACCTCGCCGAGGTCGTTAGCAAGAACCTCGCGCAGCCAATCGGGAGGCGTACCGGGCCTATCGCGAGAGTCGAAACCCTGGTCGGTGAGCTGCCTCCCGATCGAGTAGCCGATGTTCCTCTCAAGCTCGGGACCGAGAGATTCTCTTAGCTGAGGGTCCGCGAGTTCTCGGTTCCCATCTGAGACATCTGGAAAGAAGTCGGCGTCCTCGTCTTCTTCGAAGGCCAGTTCTTCATCGAAGTTGAGCCGATTGATTTCGGCCAGAATTCCTTCTTCGTAGCGAAGGCTCTCCTGCTCGTAGTGATCGAATCCCTTCAGGCCCCAAGGCAAGCTGGTTGGGTGAGCTTCTGGATCGTGGAGTCTGAGTTCGGACGCGACTCGGAAGCTTCGATCGAAGGTCGCGGCAAAGAGGCTGATCGGCTGACACCGAACCTTGACTGTGGTTGCGCCCGGCGCATACGAGCACGTAACGGTCAGATGATCGATGACGGCGTCGTCGCTATACACGGATCCCACCAGCGTGTCGAGATAGCCCTTCACGACGGGTGCCATCGCGGCTTCGTACCGGCCGGTAGGTAGCTGGAGATCAAGATCAACCGCGACGTGCCCACGAAACGCTCTTCGACCTTGCTCTCTGAGCTGGCTATTGATCTGTTCAAGAACTTCACGATGGAGCCGCTGCTTGACGGATTTCGGCATCCGCCTTGACTTGCGTAGTGGCCTATCGGTCTCGAGCGTCAGCGGCAACTCGCGGCGTCGGGAGGCAAGCGCCTGAAGCGCGTCAAATTCCTCGATCGAACCACTTAGGCGCATTTGCGAATCTTCGCCATTCCACATGACGGATGACCCGGAAGAGACATCAGTTCAATGACTCTCCGTTAGCGCCAAAGACGAGCGAATGTCTCGGTCCGTCCTTCCGCCCGGCTTCCAGCCCTCATCCGTGTACCAGTCCATGGCGTCTGGATTGGCGCGAAGTACCCGCGCTACCGTCCGGGCGGCCTCGCCGCGGAGCGATTCGAGCCACTTGCGCGTCTCGTGGCGAGGGTTGAATTGGTGGCATTCGACCTCCACCTGACAGAGCGTTGCCGTGCAATCTTCTAGAAGCCCCAGGTCCTCGGCGGCGACCGCCGCTTTGCAGCAGCGCAGCACGAAACCGAGCATCCGGTCCAAGCGGCTGAAGGAGCGCTCGCCAAAACCCTCGGCGATCTGCTCCCGCATCGCCTCGGCAAGGCGGGCAATGTCGGCGGGATCTTCCTCGGCAACTTCGCTCAGCGCTCGCTGGGGAATTGCGGGGAGATGGTCGAGAATTACCTCAGGGTCGTCAACGTTCTCGAGCCCCAGTGCCAGCAGACGCTGCCAGGCTTCATCTTCGCCTTCGCGGCCAGCCTCCACCATTTCCACGGCCGCGTCTCCGGGTACGGGCGGTGGGCCAAGATCAACCTCGTCGAGCAGTTGGGAAAACCCCGACAGAGACGGCCGCGCAGATGGGTCTTCCTTGGTCGCGGCGCGGATCAAACCGCGGAAGGGGCCGGGAGGTATTAGCCCCTGACCGGCAAGCGGCACTATGCCGCTGACTGCCCAGGCGGCAACGCGGCCGAGGCTGTAGACGTCGGCGGCGGGTTCGGCGCCCTTTGCCGTTCCGCGCACGACCTCGGGGGCGACAAAGCCCTCGGTTCCGACTGCCTTGCCGCTGCTGGTCAGTACGGTCGTGGTGTGGCCCGGTCGCGCTCGGGCAAGCCCCCAGTCGGCAAGGACCCAGACACCCCCTGGCAGGCGCAGGATGTTGTGGGGGGTGATGTCGCGGTGGACGTAGTGGACCTCGTGTGCCGCGGTGAGGGCACTGATGCAGGCGCGCAGCATCTCGATCAGCCGGGCTGGGTCGGCCAGGTCAGCTCGTAGTGCGTTGGCGTCACCTTCGGCGAGTGGCATCACATACCAGCTCCATTTCGGAGAGAAGTCGAGGATCGGCATGACGTGGGGCTCGCCATCCAGGGCGCGCATCACCTTGACCTCGCGCCGCATCCGGTCGGGAACGGTTTCGTCGATCGACTTCCGCAGACGCTTGAGGGCCACCTCAGATCCGCTCGCTCTATGGGTGGCCCGGAAAACCTCCGCGTACCCGCCCCTGCCGAGCGGGCGCTGCTCGCAGCGATAATCCGAGCGCTTGCCGCCTGGCTGGAAGAGAGAGGAAGGCATCGAGATCAAGTTAGCGCCCTTAAACAGGCTGGCCCTCCGAAGATAGGCCTGACCGTTGTGTTCAGGGACGCCGGTCAGGCCCGCCACTGGACTGGGCACTATTCCGAAAGCCGTTCCAGCACCTTCCGATCCTCCTCCATCTGTTCCTTGAGGCGCGCCTGAAAGACCTCGTCGGCGCGGCGGGTCGCGATGTGTTTGCTGATGGCCGCTCGAACTACGTCGGAGATCGGCACTCCCTCCGCCCGGGCGACCGCGCTCAGTTCGGCCGCCAGCTCCGGGGAGAGGCGAAGGCTCGTCGCTTTCGTCGGGCGTCGTTTTCGCTTGCTCATCGCTCGCACCCCTCGATGCCGAGCGCCGCTCGTCCCCAGGGCACTTCGTCAACGAGGTCCGTTGCCTCGTAGAAGTGCTCGACCGAGCCACGGCGCGGCTGCGTCTCGACCAGCTCCACAGCTCTCTTTTCCGCGAGGACGCGGACGTGGTAGCCGACGTTCGAGATCTTCGGGTTGTTGGCGAGGACCGTGAGTTCCTTGGGACTCAGAGTCCCCTCTGCCTCGACGTAGAACCTCAACAACCGCTTTCGCAGCGGGTGCTGGAGGATCGAGAGCAGCACGTCTTCGGGGTCGATTGGCTTCTGCTGGGCCGGCATCGGTCAGCCTCCCCTCGGGCTCGGCGAGATGATCCCGAAGCTGCCGCCCGCCTCTGGGCCGGGAGGTATCCACTCGATCCCCCGCAGCAGCAGCTCCGCCCCTACTTCCAGCCCGCCGGCCAGCTTCATCAGCGTGTCGGAGCGCGGTAACCGAGTGCCGCTCTCGATCATGCCGATCTCCGTGCGGTGCAGAGAGCAGCGTTTTCCTAGTTCTTCTTGGGAGTAGCCGGCTCGGCGGCGGGCGAGGAACACGTTGTGCCCGATCCGCTTCGCGACCTCCTCGTTTCTCAGTCGCCCGTCCATCATCGTTCCCAGAGGTCGTAGAAGCGGATGGCGGCCCGAGTGGGGCGGACCACCTCGTCCTCGCTGGGGCGGTGGAGCAGGCCGGCGGCCGCGAGATCGCGAACCGCCCGCTGGACCGCGTCGGCTTCGGAGAACGTCTTTGACCCGCCTCCGGTGAGTTCCCGGATCAGCTCGTCCTGCGTCAGCGTCTCCGGATGAATCTCGAGGACCCGGCGGAGAACCGCCGCCTCCTCGCGCTCGTCTTCGTCATGGGTCTTTAGGCACTCGGGCGTGCCTGGCCCCGTAGGGTTCGAATTAGCCATGAGGAGCTCTGCCTCCTTGTGGTCAGGCCCTCGGTTGGCGTTGCTGCGCCGCCGGGGGCCGCCTTGTTTTCAGTCGGTGTTACTTAGTGCTGTCGGCCAGGTCGTAGCGGCGGGGCTTCTTGCCGACCCGCCGCACTTTCTTTGCCTTCGCGAGTCGTTCGAGGCAGTTGCCGACGGCCCCCGAGGAGCGTTTGATCCCGCGCGCGACTTTCGTCGCGGTGATCGGCAGCTCGGCCTTGTGCTTCTTCATGTAGCCGAGGACGAGGCCGTCGAGCTCGCCGGGACGCAGCCTCTGTTTCGGCTTGGCTTTGGTCGCCTTGCTTGCCATCGCTTCTCCTTCTTCCGGGCGGCCTCGTCTGCCGAAGCCGCGCTTGGTCGGAGCGACGTGGTAGCTCCGCTCCCACGGAAAAGCGAGCGGGAATCGACGGAAATCCGCGTCAATCGCCGCGCATCGGCGGCATTTGGGGGACTCGTCCCCCAAATCGGGGGCGAAAGGAGGGGCGGTTCGAAAATCCCTGCAGCCGGCCAAATCGCCAGGTGCAGGGATTTCCTCGGTAAGCGGCTGAAGGGATTCGAACCCTCGACCTTCTGCATGGCAAGCAGACGCTCTAGCCAGCTGAGCTACAGCCGCATCGGAAGGCATTCTAGCTGTGGCGGGCGGGTCGGCGCGGTAGCCTGCTCGCGAGGGCAAGATGCTTTTCCGCCAGATCATCCACGAGGACCTTGGTTGCGCCTCCTACCTGGTCGCCGACCGGGAATCCGGGGTGGCGGTCGTGGTTGATCCGCAGTGGGACATCGATCCCTACCGGCAGTTGGCGAGCCTGCACGGGGTGCGGATCGGCCATGTGCTGGAGACCCACAACCACGCCGACCACGTCTCCGGCCACGGCCGGCTCTGCCGCCGCACGGGGGCGACGGTCCACGTCCACGAGCTGGCCGAGGCCGAGTACCCGCACGAGCCCTTCGCCGACGGTTGGAAGCTCGAGATCGGCAACCTGGTGATCGAGGCGGTCCACACCCCCGGCCACCGGCCCGAGCACACCTGCTTCCTGCTCAGCGACAAGGGGCGCGGGGGAGACCCCTGGGCGCTGCTGAGCGGCGACTCGCTCTTCATCGGCGACGTCGCCCGCCCGGACCTGGCGGTCGAGCCGCGCGAAGGCGCGGCGGAGATGTTCCGCTCCCTGCGCGAGCGCCTCCTGACCCTGCCCGACGAAGTCGAGGTCTGGCCGGGGCACCTCGGGGGATCGCTCTGCGGCGGCTCGGGGCTCGACCTCAAGAGCTCCTCGACGATCGGGTTCGAGCGGCGTCACAACCGCGCCCTCGCGATCGCCGACGAAGCCGAGTTCATCGAGGACCAGATCGGCTCGCTCGGCGACAAACCGCCGAACGTCGAGCGCATCGTCGGTCTCAACAAAGGCCCGCTGGTCGAGGACTTCGGGACGCCGGCCCCACTCAGCCCGCACGAGGTCGAAGAGCTGGTCGAGGCAGGGGCAGTGGTGATCGACGGTCGCACCAACGAGCAGTTCGACGAGGCCCACATCGAGGGCGCCCTCAGCGCCTCCTCATACGACACCGGCTTCGCGACCAAGGTCTCGCGGGTGGCAAAGGAGGGGACGGACATCGTCATGGTCGCCGCCTCGAGCGGGGACGAGCGGCAGGCGGCGCAGCTGCTGGCCTCCGTCGGCCTGCCCGTGCGCGGCTACCTCGAGGGCGGGATGACCGCCTGGCGCACGGAGGAGCGGCCGATCCACCGGATCGAGCTGATCGACCCCGGCGAGCTGGCGCGCCGGGTTGATGGGAAGGGGGGACCGGTGATCCTCGACGTCCGCAACGACTCCGAGTACGCGAGCGAGCACATCCCGGGCTCGCTCCACATCCCCTACGGAGATCTGGCCAGCCGCCTCGAGGAGCTGCCCCGCGACCGGCAGATCGCGACGATCTGCCGCGGTGGCAAGCGCAGCGGCCTGGCCGCCTCGATCCTGCAGCGCGCCGGCTTCGAGGACGTGATCCACGTCGGCAAAGGTGTCGGAGCCTGGCGCGACGCGGGGCATCCGGTCGAGTCCGGTGCTCCTCCGGCGCCGGCAGCGGCCCGCTAGCTCAGCGCGTCAGGCACCGATCTATCTGCCGGGCGACGACCCGGCCCGAGTCACCGGACACCATCTCCGTGTGGGAGCCCGGCACCTGCTGGACCTCGACGGTGCCGGCGGTGAGCCGGCGCCAGGTGGGGAGGGGGTCGGGGAACAGGTGGAAGCGGCGCACCTGTGGGACGAAGTAGGTCATCGAGCCGCGGTAGGGGCGGGGCCGGTAGGCGGCGCCCGCCGCGAGGAAGACCTCCGCCAGCCGTCGGTGGGTCGGAGAGGCGCCCTCCATCCAGCTCGGCGGCTGCTCCGTGATCGCGGGGTGTTGCTGCGACCCCTTGCCGTTGCGGCGAAGCAGGCCCGGGACTGCGCTCGCGGCGGTGCGGAGGGCCGCCGCGGGGTTCGCCGCCGCCGCTCGGCCGACGTGCAGGGGAAGCGCCATCCTGCGCCCGAGCCGCCGGCCCGGCGGCAGACAGGCGGCGTCGAGCTCAGAGTCGATCAGGCCGAGCCACTCAACCTTCTCGCCGTCCTCGGTCAGCAGGCGGGCGATCTCATAGGCGATCAGTCCGCCGAAGGAGTAACCGGCGATCCGGTAGGGCCCCTCGGGTTGGCGGGAACGGATCACCTCGACATAAAGCTCTGCCATCTCCTCCACGCTCCGCTGTGGCTCCTCATCGGGGTTGAGGCCGCGGGCGCGCACGCCGTAGACGGGCACATCCGCCCCCATCGCCATCGCCACCTGCCGCATCTCGATCACGTCGCCCCAGATCGAGTGGACGAAGAACAGCGGCGGCCCCTCCGCGCCCGGGCGAAGCCGGACCAGCGGGGCGAACCGGCGAGAGGGATTTGCGATCACCTCCGCCAGCTCGGCGATCGTCGCCACTTCCAGCAGGATCGACAACGGGAGGTCGACGCCGAGACGCTCTTCGATCAGATGGAAGATCTCCAGCGCCTGCAGCGAGGTGCCGCCGAGGTCGAAGTAGTCATCTTCGTACCCGATCCCCTCCAAGCCCAGCACCGCTTCCCAGATCGCCTGCAGCTGCTCGGCGGTCGAGGCGTCGGCCGGCAGCTCGCGCGGCTCGCGGGGTACCCGGGCCGCTTCGGCCGCGGCCACCGCGGCGCGGATCGCCTCCAGGGAGTCGGGGTTGGCGAGGGCGCGGCGGTTGGCCGCGGCCCTGCCTTCAACCGCGTCCCGTCCGGCCCGCTCGGAGCGCTTGCCGCTGTGGGTGACGGGAAGCGCGGGCACCGCCGCCAGTAACTCCGGCACGTGCAACGGCGTCGTCTGGCGGCTGATCGCTTTGCGGATCCGCAGGGCCAGCGGCGGGTCGAGGCTCGTCCCTTCGCGCAGCACCACCAGCAGGACCAGTCGTGAACCGGCTTCGCCAGCCTGTTCGACGGCCATCGCCTCCTCCACCTCGGGCACCTCATGCAGCGCCTGGTAGATCTCGCTGGGACCGATCCGGACCCCCTGGATGTTGAGGACGCCGTCGGAGCGGCCATGGATCCGGGCCTGGCCGTCGCGGTCGAACTCGATCAGGTCGCCGTGGGTCCACACCCCCTCGTTCTGACTGAAGTAGGCGGCGTGGAAGCGGTTGCCGTCCTCGTCGCCGAGGAAGCCGAGGGGGCGGGAGGGGAAGGGGTTGCGGCAGACAAGCTCGCCGATCCCCGAGTCCGACGGCGTCGACTCCGTCGCCAGCGCCTGTACGTCGAGGCCGAGGCTGCGGCACTGGATCATCCCGCGGCGGACGGGAAGGTCGGGATGGCCGAGGACGAAGCAGCCAACGATGTCGGTGCCGCCTGAGATCGACTGCAGCGGGATCGGCGCCACTTCCTCGGTGACCCAGTCGTACTGCCAGTCGCGCAGGACCGAGCCGGTCGAGAGGATCGAACGCAGCGCCCGCGGCGGCGCCTCGCGCTTGGGCGAGTAGCCGTTGTCCTCGCAGAGCTGCAGGTACGGCGGGCTGGTGCCGAAGACGGTGACCTCCTCCTCGGCGACGATCTCCCAGAGGGTGCCCGGTTCAGCCAGCGGGCCGTCGAAGACGACGACGCGGCTGCCGCAGGCGAGAGCCGAGAGCTGCCAGTTCCACATCATCCAGGCGGCGCTGGTCTGGAAGAAAAGGGTGTCCTCGGCGCGCAGGTCGACGTGGAGGCGGTGCTCCTTCAGGTGCTCGAGCAACGTCCCGCCGGCGCCGTGGACGATGCACTTGGGCGCGCCGGTGGTGCCGGAGGTGAAGAGGATGAAGAGGGGGTGGTTGAAGGGAAAGCGCTCCCATCCCTCTGCCAGGGGCTCGCTCGGGGGTTCGTCCAGCAGGTCGGCGATCCGATGGACGGGGAGATCGACCTCGCTCGGGAGGGGACTCGAGTCGAGGCCGACGACCGCCTGCAGAGTGGGAAGCGCTGCCACCACGGCGGCGACGCTTCCGCTCGACCCATCCGCCATCAGCAGCTTTGGCGCCAGCTGCTCGAAGCGGCTGAGGATCGCCGGCGCGCCCATCTCCGGAGCGGCGCTGGAGAAGGTCGCCCCCAGCGTCGCGGCGGCCAGCGCCCCGATCATCGCCTCCGGGCGGTTGGTGGCGATCGCGGCGACCCGGTCGCCCTCGCCGATGCCCATCGCCCGTAGGTGCGCCGCCAGCCGCCGTACCTTCTCGCGGAGCTCGCGGCGGCTGATCTCCTCTCGAGATCCATCGCCGTGCCTGCCGGTCACCGCGATTCGCTCGTCCTGCTCGGGGCTGCCCGGCTCCAGCAGGTTCTCCGCATAGCTGAGCTTCAGATGCGGGAAGAAGGTGGCCGTCTCGCAGCGGTCCCCGACGCAGGCAGGATCGGCATCGCCGGAGCGCAGCGGATCCGCCCAATCGAGATAGAGGCCCCAGAACTCGCGGAAGCGCTCGACCGAGAAGGCGTGGAAATCTTGGGGGCTGGCAAACGAATTCCCCGTTTGCTCCTCGCAAAAGCGGGTGAACTCCCCGAGCAGGGAATCATCGTAAGTTGCGCCTATATGGCGAGGCATATCGCCTCCGAATATCCATTTCGTTGACTATGCCCTGACATTTGTAAAAGAGGGGCGTTTGCTCCCATGCATGCGCAACGGGCGCCGTGGTCGCTGACTGGTCGTCTGCGGCGCCCGTTCTGCACGCAACCTCCTCGGGGCGCCAACCTTGAAAGAATGCCGCAGATGGAGGCCTCGCGCCAGTACGACCTGGTTCTTTTTGGAGCGACGGGCTTCACCGGCGGCTTGACGGCGAGCTATTTGGCCGCTCACGGCCCTGCCGAGATGCGGTGGGCGCTGGTCGGGCGCAACCGCGAAAAGTTGGACGCGGTCGCCGCGCGTCTCGCCGCCGAGGCGCCTGACGCGCCGGCGCCGGCGATCCTCGAGGCCGACGCTGCGGATCGCGCCGCCCTGCGGGACGTCGCCGCCTCCACCCGGGTGGTCGTCACGACCGTCGGTCCCTACGCGCTCTACGGCGAGCCGCTGGTGGCCGCCTGCGCCGCGGCGGGGACTGACTACGCCGACCTCACCGGCGAGCCCGAGTTCGTCGACCGGATGTGGGTCGAGCATCACGCCGAGGCGGAGCGCAACGGCGCCCGCATCATCCACGCCTGCGGCTTCGACTCGATCCCGCACGACCTCGGCGCCTACTTCACGGTCAAGCAGCTGCCGGAGGGGGTGCCGCTGAAGGTGAACGGCTACGTGAAGTCGAACGCCCGCTTCTCCGGCGGCACCTATCACTCGGCGATCAACGGCTTCGCCCGCGCCCGCCAGACGCTTGCCGCCGCCAAGGGGCGCCGCCGCCTCGAGCCCCGGGCCGAGGGCCGTGAGATCCACTCGGCGCCGCCGCGGATCCGTCGTGAGGAGAGCGTTGGTGGTTGGACGGTGCCGCTGCCGACGATCGACGGGCCGATCGTCCGTCGCTCCGCCGCCGCCCTCGACCGCTATGGACCTGACTTCACCTACGGCCACCACATGGTCGCCAAGCACCTCGCCACGATCGGCGGCGTCGCCGCCGCGGTCGGCACGGCCGGGGCGCTGGCGCAGCTACCGCCGACGCGGAAGCTCCTGTTGAAGATGAAAGCCCCCGGCGAGGGGCCGAGCGAGGCCGAGCGCGAGCGCAGCTGGTTCAAGGTGACCTTCATCGGCGAAGGGGGCGGGAAGCGGGTCGTGACCGAGGTCAGCGGCGGCGACCCCGGCTACAGCGAGACCTCGAAGATGCTGGCCGAGTCGGGTCTCTGCCTCGCCTTCGACGAGCTGCCGCAGACCGCGGGCCAGGTGACCACCGCGACGGCGATGGGCGACGCTTTGCTCGAGCGCCTGCAGAAGGCCGGGATCAGCTTCCGCGTGATCGAAGGCTCCTAAACGGGTAGCCAGCGCCCATGGACGATCAACAGGTACTCGACCGCATCGACAAACTGGTCCAGGAGGAGAAGGAGCTGCTTCACCGCCACGAGGGTGAGGGCCTCGACGACGACGAGCACGCCCGTCTGCAGGAGCTCGAAGTCCAGCTCGACAAGGCCTACGACTACCTCCACCAACGCCGCGCCCTCCGCCGCGCCGGCGAGGACCCCGACGACGCCAGCATGCGCGACGGCGGCACCGTCGAGAGCTACGAGCAGTAACCACCGCCCGCCCCAGCGGCGCTAGGCTTCATCCCGTCCTCGGCGCCTTGGCGGAGTGGCTACGCAGCGGCCTGCAAAGCCGTTTACACCGGTTCGATTCCGGTAGGCGCCTCTGGCTCTGGAATTGCCAAGGTTGTGGCGCAGGCTGGAATTCACATTGTCGAGATCACTGGGTGCAACAATGTGTCGGCGATGAAGCCCCAAGCTCCCAGCGCCCCGAAGAAGACCACTGAGAAGCCCGACATGAAGTCGGGTCTGCCGGGCACGCCGGAGGAGCAACGCCGCGATCTTCGCGCGGCCATGAAGAAGCATCAGGAGACGCTGCGCCGCTTGGCGCAGTAGCGCCGCCTCGAAAGTGGCCGAAGTCTTCTACGTCACGTTCGGCGACTACTGCCGCATTGCCGCCGAGGTGCTCGGAACGACTCCCGAGCAGGTGGCTCGGCTGCCTCGCATCGCCCTGGCCGACTCTGCGTTGGCATCGCCCCGCGCCGGTTTCGGCGACCAGGATGCCTACCCGACCCTGATCGAGAAGGCCGCGGTTCTGGTCGAGCACCTGGCCCGGAACCATCCGCTTCCAGATGGAAACAAGCGCTGCGCCTTCCTGGCCGTGGAGCGCTTCTTGGCGGCTAATGGACGACCGATTCATGATGCCGACCCGCACACTGATGTGCCGATGGTCGAGCGAATCGCCGCAGGTGAGGCGACTCCAAACGAAATCATCGAATGGCTGGAGAGACGCGCCAGCGCGTCAATCTGATTCCCCTAGCTCCTGTCGCAGATGCTGACCGGTCTTGTCAAGACTTGCCGCCTCAATCCTCTTGCTGAGTGCTTTGTCCAAGGCCCTGCATCATTGCCAAGGTGCCATGCAGGTCTGCAGGGCAGCGGCTCGTTTATGCAGGCTTTGCGCGCAAACTGGCCCATTCACTGGCCCACACTCGGGCAGAACCGCTCTAGAAAGCGGGAAAACGGCATATGCACTGCCTGCAAAGCCGTTTACACCGGTTCGATTCCGGTAGGCGCCTTTCCCATTGGCAAGCGGAGTTGGCTTGCTAGAGCGCTTTGCGTGACCTTTTCAGGCCGCTTCCCCCACGGCAGTTGAGCCAGTTCCTCGCGTACGCGTTGCAGTTTTCCTAGCGGGTCATTTTGAGAGGATCGCCGTCAACCTGGCAGGGGCGGGAAGGCTGACGAATGACGTGGAAGCTCAAGAGGGGACGAGCAGAAAAGATCGCCGGGGAGATCCTTCGGGCCGCCGCCGTTGATTTGGCGGGAAAGGCTCTGGTCTGGCTCGGCGGAATTGCGCTGGTCGCCTTCGGTCTCTTGATCTGGCGCGGTGGGTCGATCCCGGCCTGGTTCGTCTTCTTGCTGGTAGTAGCGCTTATGGCTGGGGCCCTAGTTCTGATCCGGTCTCAGAGCCGCATTCTGAATGAGGTCAACGAAGACAACCAGGCATTGCGGGAGGAGCTGGGCCGACACAACGAGTACTCGCGGCATCTTCAGGTTTCTCTCGATGCTCTCCAGCGGGTTATCAGCGGAGATGTCGATGCTGAGATACCATACTTTCTTGAGCAGGCGGTCTTAGAGCCGGCTCGCAGGATTCTCAGCGAGAAGCCCGCCGAAGAGATCCGCCTCTCGGTCTTGCTGCCAAGCGATGCTGATCCGCAGCGATGGTCAATGTCTTGGGCGGCGGGGCACTCGATGGTCGGGCAGCTCAAGTACAACGTGAGCATCGGCGAGACCTTGGCTCGTCACGCTTTCGAGAGCGGTGAACCGCAGTATTGGGACGACACGGAGGGGCAGACTGAGTTCAGGCAGAATCCGGCCGCCTCGGCCCCGACTCTCTCGATGGTTTCATTCCCAATTCAGGAGGGCGATGAGATTCTTGGAGTCTTCAATGCCGTGTCCTCCGAACGGGATGCATTCGATGAGGCCGAGCGGACCTTTCTCGCCTCCCTGACTGGAGTCATTGCCGTTGCGGTCAGTGTCTGGCACGAGCGACCCGATCCGCCTGATGGATCGTCCGAAATGGCCTCTAGCCTTTAGGCAGAACCAAGGAGACCGATCGAACCATGGGCACCCCATCACCAATGCAGCGGTCGAAGGCTTCTCGTGCGTACGAGCGGCTGCTCAAGCGCGAGAGCACCGCTGATGAATATTGGAAAACGCTGCGGCAGGAAGCCAGCGAAGACGTGGAGCGGCTCTTGAACCGCCGCAGGGCTAAGGCAAAGGCTTAGGCGAGCATGCAATTCGAGATTCGACGCGCCAGCGGAGGCCAGTACTACTGGCGGATAGTGGCGAGCAATGGCCAGGTTCTTGCGACCAGCGAGACCTATTACAACAAGGGGGACGCTCAGTCCGCCGCTGAATCCGTCAAGCAGAGCGCTGCGGGCGCTCCGATTTACGACTACACCTAGAGACCCGGTGGTTCCTCATCTAGGGGAGCTTGAGGCGGTGGAGGGCAGGGATACCTCCGTTGAGGCAATCCTCGCGCACCATGGCGAGCAGCGGCTTGACCCGCCTGATGGCCTGCCGGGCGGAAGGCCGCGATGAGACCAGGTTCGGCGGCTGAGTAGTCCGAGTCGAACTCCGGCAGCGGGCGGTGCGTGGGTGTGCCCAAGATGAGCAGCCGAGCTGAGTCTGGTGAAGCGCCCCGTATTGATCGTTGCACCGATCGATGTCATATACGGATAGACTCAGCTCGGCGGTGCTCATTGGGGCTTTGACTGGTAGCCCACACCCTTTCACAAGGGCGATGGGCGCCGCCAACTACTTCGGCCGTTAGGGGCTAGCGAATCTTCAGGGTGGCGATCGCGCTACTGGCGTCGCCGATCGCGACGAGGCGGATGGCGCCGGGTCGCTGGGCCGGGATCGTCAGCTTGACGGTCGCTTTGCCCAGCTTCAGCTGTTTGCTGCCGAGTCGCTTAAGCCGGCGCCATTCGCCGCCTTTGCGCCGCTGCAGCTCGAAGCGGACTTTGTCCCGCGCGCCTTTGAGCTTGACGGTGAGGGTGACGACGCGGGCTTTGCCCGCCGGCAGTTTCGCCGGCTTCGCCCGGATGGCGCTCAGGTACGGGACCGGCGGTGGGTCGGGAAGGATGCCGGTGGGGCTGACTGCGTCCGTGTCCGGGAAGCCGGCGTTGGGATTGTCGAAGTGGGGGGCGTCGAAGGTTTCGTCGGGAACTCCCGCCATCGCGTAGATCGCCGCGCCGTCGTCGAGAGAGGTGTCGTCGGTGATCCGCCAGATCGCGTCCTGGGCCCCGGGCGTCGGCTCCAGAGCGGCCGGCTGCAGCTTCGCCGCCACTTCCAGCACCCGCTGCAGGTATTTCATCGCCGGCTCCGGCTGCGCGCCGGCGGGGCCGAGCACGTCGAAGCCGTCGCCCTCGCTCGGGGGGTGGCGGCGGAGGTCGATGCAGTAGGCGACGAGCCCGTCCGCGTGGCCAGGCTTCCCGGGTTCGACGGTCAGCTCGAACGGCGCCCCGACCGCCAGGTTCTGGTCGCCGCCGTCCTTGTTGACGAGGACGTCGCCGGGCTTCGATTCGATCGTCAGCCTGTTGCGACCGATCAGGGCGAACCTGTTGACGTCGGCCTGGAACAGCTTCTCCTTGCCGCCGAAGACATCGCCCATGATGTCCTTCTCATGGCCCGGTTTGGGTTTGGTCCCGGCCTTCCCCTTGCTGTAGTCGAGGCCCTTGCTTTCCGCCCACTTCTTCACCGCCGCCGGGTCGTCGATGTCGACGCTGTCGGGGATCGGGTAGTCCTTGCTGCCGATCCGGAACCAGTTGCTGTACTGATCCTCGAGCCCGGCCAGGTGAAGGGCCTCGTGGGTCCAGATCTGGCGATCGCCGACGTCGCCGCGACCGGTCGGCCATTCGCCGCTCTGCGGCGCCTTCAGCGGATCGCTGCCCCCGTCCCCCGCCTCGCCGCGGTACTTCGAGTCCGGGGTGAGCTGGGTCTGGTGGAAGCAGGGAGAGGGTGGGGCGCCCGGCGCCCGTTCGCGGGCGACGACGTCGAACTTGACCTTGGTCCCGTCGATCGCCGTGCGCGGGGGCAGGTTCTTCTCGATCGAGGCTTCGACCTGCGCCGCGCTCGGCCCGCCCGGGAAGCTGGTGAACTCGACGTCGATCTGGACCGTGACCGGGCCCTTCGAGGGCTTCCAGGTGGCGTCGACCGCGACCGCGTCCTTGTTGTATCCGCCCTTGGAGGTGAGCTTGACGGCGCCGAGCTTGGCGGCTTCGCTGAGCGAGGCCCGCTTCGAGATCGTCGTCGGGCTCTGGCCCGGGGGGCAGGGGGCGGTGCTTGGGCCGGTGGCGTTGGCGGGCGCAACCAGGGCCAGGCAGAGAAGCCAGACGAGGATTCCGACGCGCCGCATCGCGGTCACGGTATCCGTTGACGCCCTCTGCGGCTACTCAGCTGCCGTTTTCTTCGCGCGGGGGGAGGCCGAGAACGGCGAGGGCGTTTTCGCCTTTCGAGGTGACCCGGAAGCTGGCGCCACCGTTCGCTCCCGGCTCTCCTGTCGGCTCGACCAGCTCGAACTGGTCCAAGACCCGGGCGTGGTAGGCGACGTTGCTGAGGGAGATTTCCTCCAGGCCCATCAGCGGCAGCGCCTCGGCTGGGCTGATCGCTTCGCGCTCGGCGAGGAGCCTGAGAAAGCGGGCGCGGACGGGGTGGTCGAGGGCTCGCACCAAGCGTGGCTCGAAGCCTTTGTCTGCGTCGAAAGGGGGCATGGGAGAGTGGTCGGCTGCAGAAATCGGTGCCGCAGTTTCGGTCGTGAGCGTGCACCGCGCCAGACCAAAGTGACTGAGTAGGGCTGGGGGCCTGACTGGAAAGCCCCCAACCCGGTGTTTCAGCCGCCCTTGCGGACCTCTACCGCTGGGAAGGCCTGCTGCGTCTGCCACAGGATCATCGACATCACCCCCTTCGCCGGTCGCGATTTCGGCTCAGGGGTTCACTGCGGGCAGGGGCTGGCTCCTCCGTGACGACAGCCGCACCGCGCCGCAGATAGCCCTGAGCCCCTGGGGTAATTGTCGCTCAGTTACGTTGGTGTAGGGAGTCCGGGGCTGGACAGCCGGCTCAGTCCTCTGGAATGCTTAAGCGGTCAACGACGTCCAGGAGGAAGAGTGGGGAAGACCGGACCTGCGCTGGTAGACCGGCGCTTGACCAAGGCGCTCGCGCATCCGACGCGAGTCCACATCCTGAGCATCCTCAACGAGGGGCCCAGCAGTCCTTCGAAGATCGCGAAAAGGCTGGACAACGTCAGCCTCAACCTCACCTCCCATCACATCAAGGTGCTGCGGGAGCTCGGCTGCGTCGAGCTCGTCCGCGAAGTGGCGCACGGCGGCCGCACCGAGCACATCTACCGCGCCACCGAGCGCCAGTTCTTCACGGCCGAGGAATGGGAGCAGGTCGAGCCCCACGATCGACCGCCGATCACCGTGAGCATCCTTCGCCTGGTCTCCGAAGACGTCGGCAAATCCCTCGCCTCGGGGAAATTCGACGAGTTGCCGGACAACCACCTCAGCCGATCTCCCCTCGACGTCGATCGCGAGGGTTGGGGGGAAATCGTCGCCATCCTCGGGCGGGCCTTGGACGAAGTCCTCGAGGTGAACGCCCGCAGCGCCGAGCGGGCTCGGCTCAGCGGCGAGGACCTGATGAAAATCCGGGTCGTGATGATGCAGTTCCTGCTTGGCTCGGAGCAGGCCGACGCGCCGGCCGAGGGTTAGCGCGGACGCTGCCAGTTGGGCCGCAGATAGGCCTCCTCGAAGCCGGCCTTGAGGATGTTGCGGTAGCTCGCCGAGGGGCGACCCGGGACCCGCTCTCCAGTCTCGACGAAGAGGGTGTGGCAGCCGGCTGCGGCGGCGTCGCAGATGCGGCGATGCAGGAGCGCGGTCTGGCAGCCGCGGCCGCGGGCCTGCTCGAGCGTGGCGGCGACCCCGAACTCGGCGACCCCGTCCTCGATCAGCATCGCCGCGCAACCAACGGCTTCGCCCGCGACCTTGGCGACGTAGCAACGCCACCCGTCCCGGCCCGGGAGGTGGGCGAAGAACTCGCCGGCCCAGGCCGGGAGGCCGAAGCCGATCGCGGCGATCGTCCCGAACGGCTCCTGGTCGGGGGCGCTCAGCTCGACCACCTCGACTCCCTGCGGAGCGGGGAACCGCGGCGGGTGCGGGCCGCGGACGAACTTCATCCACGCGTAGGCCGGCTTGAACCCGTTCTCCCGCAGCCAGGACTCGGTCGCGATCGAGCCGGGGAGCCCCGGCGTCACGGGCACGTAGGGAGAGACGCCCCGGGCTTCCGCCCATGCTGCGGCCGCGGCGAGGCTCTCCGCCCCGCCGTCATCCGCTGCTCCCAGGAGCAGGTTCAGCATCCCGACCTCGGGCAGGTCGGTGGCTATCGACGCCTGGATCGGGCCGAACTTCCTCAGCTCGACCCCGTGCTCCTTCGCCACCTCGCCTGGAACCGAGGCCCAGACGTCGCGCCAGAAGCGGCGCTCGGCGCGGTCGAGGGCGGTGCTGTCGTAGCTCGCCCCGTTCTTCGTGGTTCCCGCAGCCATCTGCCGAGCATAGAACGGAAAAGGGCCCCGATCGGGGCCCTTTGTCTCCGAAGGACGTACCACCAGAGAGTGCTAAGTCGCTGGCTCGTCGGTCCTCAAGTTTTGAAGTACGCCCTCAATAAACACCAGAGGGCTATGAAAGTTGCATCAGTTGCATCGGCGCTTGCAGGCGATCCTTTAGCCCTTGCCCGGCCAGTACCCGCCTTCCACTTTCTCGCTGCTAGATTCAGGAGCCCCGGGCGTTTAGCTCAGTTGGGAGAGCGCCAGCTCGACAAGCTGGAGGTCACTGGTTCGAGCCCAGTAACGCCCATCTCGGATCGCGCTACAGAGCCAAATTTCGGCCAGTGGTTCGAGCCCACTTCCTCGACCGCAGAAGCAGCGACTCGCTTACGCAGGGGAGACTACCCCTCGGATCAGCGGAGTGAGGGCCGCAGACGGCAACTGAAGGCCCTCAAAGACCACAGCGCGGCGGGCATCCACACCTGCCGGCCGCGCGGCGCAGCCGCGCCACAATCGGCGGGTGGGGATACCCGCCCCAGATAGACACCAAAGCGAACGTCTGTTCGGGTTCATAATGTGTCGGTCTTCCGAAGGGAGGGCCGAAGAGGCACGGATTGCCTGAAACTGCCGGGTCCAGAACGTGGTCTGTTCGTCCGACTCCTCGGCCCCTATCTTTGAGTGAGGATGAGCGAGGACATGGAGGCAAGAATCAGCTTCGCGTCGGGAGAGCTAGGGCAAACGATCGATTCCGCCCGCGCGATGGTCGATGAGCAGTTCCAGATCGCCGAGCG
The DNA here is from genome assembly GCA_035765335.1 of Solirubrobacterales bacterium. Classification (GTDB taxonomy): domain Bacteria; phylum Actinomycetota; class Thermoleophilia; order Solirubrobacterales; family 70-9; genus VAYN01. Next base: position 13,702 of record DASTXV010000021.1, on the reverse strand, counting down.
CCTGGATCGCAAGGCCCGCTACCAAGCCGCTACTAGCGGCGCCTTCTTCGCGGTGGTGCAAGCCATCGCCATCAATGCGATCAGCAATGCCGGTCTCTCGGCTGGATGGATCGCAACGCTCGCGGCCTTGGCGTTGCCAGCCGCATTCCTCACGATTGGCTCCTTGGTTGCGGCAAGTAGCGCTTGGAAAACGCAGATGGAGAGAGATCTGCCGCTCGCCGATCTGCGTGACCTAATCGACCGAATCCAACGAGGCGATGAGTTTGCTCTGCGGGAGCTGGCCCACCACTACGTAAACCTTGCCGAGGAGCGCCGGGAGGGGAATAAACAGCGGGTAGCGAAGGTGGGGAAGGCAGCAGCAGCCGCTCTTATGGCAATTTCGTTGACGGGCTTAGAGCTGGTTCTGATATTCGTCTCGCTGGCGGTTGCTCATGGCTGATGATCCTGAAAAGGACGAAGAGTCAAGCCCCGAGGAAGAGGGAGGGGGGGACCAACCGAACGACCTCCCGCCTCGACCGGACCCCAAGCGCCTCGACCGCATTGAGTTCGCGGTCAAAGATCTCTGGCAGCGCTCCCCGCTTGTAGTCACGGTTGCCGATGGGCCGATCACTGCGGCTTATGGCCCTGCCGAGCTCATTGGCAAGCTTGCCGAACGTATTGCAGCTCTGATTCGTGATGTAGCCGGTACGCCCACGATGCTCTACGGGATTGCGCCCGGGAACTCCATGACGATGTTCTTCGGTGATCCGCAGCCGTCAGGAAGCCAGCAGCAACTTGAGTTTGAGGTGACCTTGGACGCTGCTAAACGCGTTGCGGATCTCCTAGAGGCAGATGAAGAGACCTTTGTTGCTCGTGCGATTGGGATCGGGGCGCCAATGAGTCGTTACGACGATCTCGCGCAGCTAGTCCAAAGCGAGGGCTTCCAATTGAAATGGGAACCCCGCACTCAGCCCGCACGCATACTCACTCCGGAGCGAGCCGGCGAGCAGCATGTGAGGCTCCAAGCGGCCCCGGAGACGCACGACTGGGAGCAACAGATCAACGGGATCCTTTACCGAGTCATTGCTGAGCCAGGTGAAGAGCAAGGGACGGCTGGAATCAGGCGATTCAAATGGTCACCGGCTCCAGGTGGCGTGCCACGCGCCAAGATCATCGCTTCGGCGGATCGCGAGATGTTGGATCGAGCGCTCGAGGAAGGGCTTTTTGGGGATGCTGTTCAGGCCGTGCTTCGGATTAAGCGCGGGGTCCTTGGCATGACGATTGATCCTGATTACATCGATCTGGAATGGGTCTCAATTGAGCCAGGTCCGACCGAGGAATCAAGGTTCGGTAGACCCATCGAGGATTTGCTGGAGGAGTTGGAGGAGGACGAGAGTTAGGCGGGATTAGTCCTTCGGTTGAGACCTAGAGCAGCCCATCCCCAAGGCACCTCGTCAATGAGCTTGGTTGCTTTGTAGAAGTGCTCGACCGCGCCGCGCATTGGTCGCTCCCTGACCAGCGCTATGGCGTCGTGATCCCGTAGGGCGCGGACGTGAAAGGCGACATCTGACAGCGGTTGCTTCGTGTAGTCGGACAATTCCTTTGGGCTCAAATCCTCCTCGGCTTTGACGTAGAGCCTCAGCAGCTCCCGCCGCAACGGATGGCGAAGGAGAAAGAGCAGCGCCTGCTCGGGATCTTCGATCTTCTTCGGCATTGCTAGTTCCTCGCCACGGAGAAGCTGCCCGACCGGGTGGGCGCAGGCACGATCCACTCGATGCCGGCGAGCAGCTCCTCTGCTCTCACGCCTAGGGCTGAGGCGAGCTTGATGAGCGTGTCCACGCGGGGCAGTCGAGTGCCGTTCTCCACCATCCCGATCTCGGTCCGGTGGAGGCAAGCCATCGCGCCGAGTTCTTCTTGCGAGAACCCGGCGCGGCGACGAGCCATGAACAGATTCCGGCCCAGCCGTTTGGCGGCTGCCCTGTCCACCCTCCTGCCGTCCATCAGGCTTCGTAGAGGTCGTGGAAGGCGACGGCTGCCCTCGTCGGGAAGACGCGGCTGCCTTCTTCATGGAGCAGACCAGCCGCCGCCAGGTCGCGGACCGCTCTCTCGACCGCATCGCGTTCGGAAGGCCGAGGCGACGAGACGCCGATCATCTCCCGGACCAGCTCGTCCAGCGTCAGCGTCTCCGGATGAAGGCTAAGGACGTGTCTCAGGACCGCCGTTTGGTCGCGGGCGTCCAGCTCGGCGGTGGTCTTGGCGCGCTCATCATCCGCGCCACTAGGCTTGTTGCGCATGGGAAGCATCCCTTCCTGTGCCCCGCCCCCGGCTGTTTGCGCAGCGCGGGGGCACTTTTTGTCGGATCGGCCGAACCTATCAGAGCGTGGAGGAAAACTCCACAGAGAAAATTTAGTCGCCTCTGATGATCTGGCCGACCCGGGAGTGATCAAGGCCGACTAACTCCCCGATCTCACGAAGTGAGAGGCCGTCTTTCTGTGCCCTTGCGAAGGCTTTGCGCCGTGCCTGCCGCGCGGCCTTGCTGTCGCGCTCGAACTGCTTTTGCGCCGCCGTAACGGCTTTGGCGGCAGCTTGGCGCTTGGCGGGGTCAGGCATCTCGGGCAGCCTAGCTAGGGGCTTCCGGTTGCGCTCGTACCCACTCGGGGCGATCCTGAGTTTGCGGCTTCTTGGGTGGACCGGTGTTTATCCCTACCCGTGGATGGCTTGGGCTAAGGGGCCAGTGACTCCTGGGTCCGTGCTATCGATCGATGATCGGTCCCGGAGTGAAGGGGCGTAGATGATCAATGCCGTGGTATTCGACAGGCCCAGGAAGAGGATGGTGCGCGGTATCGGGACAAAGCACGAGGGGCTGGTTCGGCCGGAAGCTCCACGTCAAGTAGTTAAGTCGTGCAGCTGCCTTCTGACCACCACTGCCCGCCCGGTCTCCAAATCCCAGGCGCGGGTGGGTCAGCACCAAGGCGACTTTAGGCGTGAGGGGGAGACGCACCTCATCGCTCGTCAGTGGTCCGATACCCCGAAACATCAGCGAAGGAGAGGGCGGGCGCCAGTAGCTGATCGGCTCCTCGGCCGTCAACAAGCTGGGCTTCTCGAAATGAACGGTATGCCAGTCGAACTCAAAGAAGATCTCCGCCAAGTCTTTAATTGGGGAAAGCATCGCCTCGGTCAGGTGCTCGGGAGAGTGCCCGAGCGTGTACTCGTCCCGTTCGATGAACTCCACGTATTGCTCTCGGGAGACCTCCGGCAGATCCTCTCCAGAAGCCTTCATCTCAGCCATAAATAGGTCCCACCACTCCTCTGAATGGGCGGCACCAACCTGGAGAACTTGCTTGCCGAGCGTTTCGGCTGCTTCTTTGTCGAAATCTCGGAAGGAATTGCCTCGCGTGATCTGGGCGGCCATGAGAAAGGCGAAGTAGCTCCGTGCTTTCACGTCCAGGTCTGCGGGGGATCCACCGTTGACGAGGAAGCGGTAGACGCGAGCAGCATGATTCTCGAAGTCTTCAAACAGCACCTCCATGAGGGCTATCGGCTCAAGATCTACGTCTCGAACGGTGTAGTAGCCGGTCTCAGCAAATGCATTTCGAGGGGAGACCGATCGCCGAGACCCGGTACCCGGGTCGAGCAGGTCAATTCGACCGTTCCTGCCCGTAAACGCTCGAAGGTAGAACTGCGGTAGTCGATGGTGCGCTGAAGCAGCCTTGGCGCGGGCTGCCTTCATCACCTTCTCAAAAGCCTCCTCCGGGGTAGGGTCCGATGTCTTGTTCACGGCGCAGGTGGTCGTAAGGCTCGGCGAAGATCTCGGAATCCCTACGGAGCGACCTATTCGGCTGAGGCCTCAGGATTGACCAAGACGACGACCTCTGGGTCAACGCCATCCGCGCAGAAAAGACGCGGAACACCTCCGTCTCCTCCAGCTAGTTCGACTTGAACCTTGGCCTGGCGAAATGCCTCGGCCACAGATAGCCCGAACCCCAACGCGTTATAGAACTGGCCCGCAAAGACCTTGGCATCCTCGTCGTCAATTGCCGTATCCATGCCAATGGCCAAATCGACGTGCCGCACGGCTACCTCGGCTTGGGCGGCCGAGTCGCAGCTGTTGAACAGGATCAAACGAACGTCTCCGGCGGCCGCTTCAAGCAGACGCCCCAGCAGCGCGTTGTCGAGCGGCTGGGTGTTGCCACTCGCGTCCTCAAACGCCAATCCGCTATCCCCTCCATGACCACTGAAATGGAGGACTGCGGGGTGGACTTCGTTTAGGTCGTCCAGCAGGTCTTGAAGCTGACGCGCCATGCGTGCCCGGAAGTAGATTGAGTCCCGGTGGTCGGAGGCTCGAACTCGCTTTTCGATCTCTCGCGTCTCTTTATCCAGCCTGAGGGTCTCTTGGTCTTCTGGGCTTGAAGCCAAGAAGAGGACTGCTACCTCTTCGGGGGCGGCGCGGCGGTTAGCTTCTTCGAGGCGCCGCTCAAGTTCGGTGATCTTGTGGTCTTGCTCTGCCTCTCGTCGGTCACGCTGAAGCTCGGCGGCTTGTTGAGCTTGTTGCTCTCGCCTGCGCTGACTCTCTTCTTCACGTTCGACTTGGCGACGGCGTTGCTCGTCCTTCCGCTTCTGTTGCTCATCAGCGCGTTTTTGCCGTTTACGCTCGGCATCTTCCTCACGGCGTAACTTCTCCTCGGTTTGGCGGACTTTTTCTTTCGCCTTGTTCGCCTCTTCTAGCCTGCGGCCGGTATCGGTTCGCGCCCGAGACAACTGACCGCGCTTGGTGTCAATTTGCCTGGCGGCGCTCCGTGCCTGTGAGTCGGATCTGGCCTTTGCAGCGCGCCCCTCGAGCTTCGTGATTTCGTTTTCGAGGTCAGATTGTTTTCTGGCAGCAGAGGTGTGCCGTTTGCTGGCGCTTTCCAGATTGCGATTTGCCTGCTTTAGCGCCTGTTCAGCGCTCCAGATCGACATGCACCTGACGCTAACGCCTACCTCGGCGGTTCCGACCCTAGGAGGACAAGGGCTTAAGACGCCTTACGTCACCCGCATCCCCACCAGCGCCGCCCGCGCTCGCTCCGATTTCGTTGGCGCGTAGTGGCGGCGCGTCGTCGCGATGTCGCTGTGCTTCAAGACCTCGGACACAACGTCGATGGGCAGCTCCTTCTCGTTGAGGGCGATGGTCGCCCAGGCGCGGCGGTAGGAGTGCGGGGAGACGCGGGAGGTGAGGCCGTTCATCACGTCGCGGGTGCCTTGGGATTTGCGGACGCCGACGCCAGCCTTGACGGCGTGCCATTTGGCGATCTTGCTGATCGTCTGCGGCGTCGTCTTGCGGCCGTTGCGGGTCAGCAGGACGTAGGCGGTCTCTGGGTCCGCGAGAGCGTCGCGGATGGCGTCGTTGCGCTGGGCCTCCGATAGCTGCCAGTTGCGGTAGAGCCGCAGCGCCCGGATCAGCGGCGGCGCCAGGTCGAAGATGTCGAACTTGTCGCCCTTGCCCATCACCCGCCAGGTGCCCTGATCGAGGTCGATGTCTCGCCAGCGCGCGTCGGAGAACGTCTGCCGGCGCGACGGCGCGTAGAAGAGCCAGTGGGCCAGCAGTCGCCCCTTCGGCGTCCCGGGGCACTCCAACAGCTTCTTCACCTCCTCTGAGCTGGGCGTGTAGCCGAGCTTGATCGGCACCTTCGGAGCCTGCTCAAGCGCGGCCGGGTTCAGGTCGGGCAGATCCTCTTCGGCGAGGAAGTGGAGGTAGAGGAATTTGATCGCGGCCAGGTAGCTCTTGCGGTAGGACGGCGACCAGCCGGGGCCGGAGCGGCCATCGGGATAGCCGCGCGTCTTGCACCAGGCGCATTGCAGCCGTGAGTCATGCGGCTTCGGCCCTCCCGGCTTCGAGAGGTGATTCATGAACATGCGGACGTGCTTGCGCCTCGCCGTGTAGAAGGTCAGGCCGAAGGCGCTGGCGAGGTACTGGCTGTAGTGGACGAGATGGTCCCGGTAGCGGTCCAGCGTCCTGTCCTTGCGGACGCCGGCGTGGTTGGTCTCGATTGCCTCGGCGATCAACTGCTGGTCTGACAGCTCCATGCGTAGCTCCTCGAATCGGTCGAGGAACCGGGCCGGAGCCGCGTCGAAGAGCGAGTCCTGAGCTGGCGTTTGGCGCTTCACACGGCATAAGTGCCTCCGGCGCGCCAAACGCCCCCGGAAATTTCCGTCTTCCGGTGCTCGGTGGACGATGGTTCGACATCAGCTCCGAATCCTGTTCCTCGGGAATTCGAGTCGCTGGTCTCGTTGGTTCGTGGGTGGAGCCGTCCCACTGGTTCGAGCCCAGTAACGCCCATTCCGGACCGCGCTACAGAGCTCAGGCGGCGGCGCCCTGGGGGGCAGTCGGCGCAGGCAACGCTTCGAGGATGCTGGCTGGCAGGCGCGTACTGGCATCCCAGACCTCGATTGCGACGAGCTGATGGCTGGCCCGGTCGTAGTCCCGCAGGCCGCCCGGAACGCGCTCGCTGACGACATCGCTCGATTCCCCGGTTGGGAACCAGGCGATGTCGGCGTCTCGATCGTAGTAGGCAAACATCACTCTCAAAGGGTAGCGCCGCCCATCGGCTACGAATCCAGTCTCCATGCGGAAACGATCCGAACGGCGGCCTTGTCGTCGCCATGCGGGTGGTCGTAGATCGCCTCGAACGGCGTTCCATCGGACAGCACGCCGGAGACAAGCCACTCCGCGCGCGCGCCCATCGTTGACTTCCCGTCCCGCGTGGCCGCTCTTGATTGCCTGCTCAACGTCGGCCGCATCCAGTCCTCGCTCGGCGAGGCGCATGCGCGCGTGTTCCGTCCAGACGAAGCGCTCGATCTCCACTGGGCCAGCCTAGGTATGGAAGCCGACGAAATCCCCGAGGGCCAACCGCGGGGAGCTCAGCCGGCCGAGGATTCGCAGCCGGTTTCGATCACCGCGACGCGAACGTTCTGGCCAGCCGCGAGCGAGGCTTCCATCAGCGCGAAGCATTCTTCGCGGGGGGAGGTGCTCGACGGGCGCTGGGTCCATTCGACGGTTCCCATGAAGCTGGTGGCGCTGCGGCGTTCGAAGTAGGCGAGCGCGACCCGCTTCCCGGCTAGTTCGGCGCCGCGGGAGAGGAGCGCGCTGCGTGCTTGGGCGGCGGTGAGCCTGGCGGTGGAGCGCGTGTCGCAGCTGGACGAGGCCAGCGTCGCCTTCGGGCGGCGGTTGACCGCTCTCACCGTAATCCGCAGGTGGCAGGTCGTCTTGGTCGTGGCGGTGCGACCACGGGCGGTCGCCCGGCAGTCGATCCGCCGCTCGGCCCGCCGCTTGCACGCTCCCATCGCCACTCTCTCCACGCTGGGGTTCCGTCGCGCGAACTTCCGGGCGACGGCTCGGGCCGCGTGGCGCGCGGCCGCCTTCGTCAGTCGGTAGGGAGGAGGCTTCATCGGCTCGCCTCCGCCTCCGCCGCCTCCTCCTCCTTCGGGTTCTCCGTACGAGCAGGGGCAGGGGAGGTCCTCGCAGGCGATGCCGTCGCTGTCGGCATCGAGGCGGTGGGGGTCGCCCGGTTCGAGATATTCCTGGGCTTCCGCCTGGTTTGCGAAGTCCGCGCAGTCGTAGTCGGTTCCGGCGGCTGCGGGAGCGGGGGCGAGGCAGGCGATGGCGGCTATCGCGAGGAGGGCGCCGAAAAGGAGCTTCATCTCTGAGTAAATCTAGAGAGGTTCAGCAAACCCGGACGTAGGGACGGGAGGTTCCTCTAGGCTCGCCGCTTCGTGATCGGGACTTACGGAGCGGTGGTGGCGGTCTGCGTGGCGTCGCTGGCGATCGGGCAGGCGGCGATCGCCTTGTGCGGGGCGCGGCGCTGGTCTTGGCTGGCGCCGGCGGTGGGGCTGGCGCTGGTGCTGGTCGTCTGCTGGGGGACGGTGCGGCTGCCGGGGGACGGGGTCGTTTCGGCAGTTGCCGTTCTGGTGCTGACGGTTGCCTCGATCTTCTGCCTGCGGGGGCGCGTCGAGGGGGTGGGGCAAGAGTGGGGCAAGGGTTGGGCGGTCGCGGTGTTCGCGCTGCTCGCCTGTTCGCTGCCGTTTGCGGTCGAGGGGCACTTCGGGATCCTCGGCACCAGCTTCAACCCGGACATGTCGCAGCACCTGCTGGCGGCCGACCGGCTCGCCGAAGGCAATCCGTCGCAGCTGCTGAACCAGGGCTACCCGCTCGGCCCCCACGCGATCGTCGTCGCCCTGAACAAGGGCCTCGGGGTCGGCCTCGTCCAGGGCTTCAGCGGCCTCACGATCGCCATCGTGATCCTCGCTTCGCTGACCGCCCTCGCCGCCTTCCGCGACCTACCCGCCGTCCCCCGCACCGCCGGCGCCCTGGTAGTCGGCCTCGCCTACGTAGTCGCCTCCTACTTCGCCCAAGGCGCCTTCAAGGAGACCACCCAAGCCCTATTCCTGCTGGCCTTCGTCCTCGCCCTCCGTGAGGCCGAAAGCGACTGGACCTCCCGCCTGCGCTTCGTCCCCGCAGCACTCATCGCAGTCGGCTCCGTCTACGCCTACAGCTTCCCGGGCCTGATCTGGCTCGGCGGAGCCGCTGTCTTGTGGCTGCTCCTCTCCGTCGCGGGTGGCCGGGCGAGGAGACCCCGAGCATCCAGCGCAGGGGTCTCCGGAGCCCGGACGGGCCCCGCGACCGGCGAGATCGGCCTCGCACTCCTCTTGTTCGTCCTCCTGGTGCTCCCCGAGCTCGGCCGCCTGATCGACTTCAAACGCTTCGAGACCTTCGACCCCAACGGCCCCGGACTCGGCAACCTCTTCGGCCAGATCTCCCCCTTCGAGGCGCTGGGAATCTGGCCCTCGGGCGACTTCCGGCTCGCGCCAGGGGACGGGGCGGTGCCGGCTCTCGGCTACTACCTCGGCATCGCCTTCGCGCTGGCGCTCTTCATCTACGGCCTCGTCTGGCTCTGGCGGCGCCGCGAGACCGCGATCCTCGCCGGCCTCGGCGCCGCCGCCCTCGCCTACGCCGCAGCCCGTGGCCTCGGCACGCCCTACACCGCCGCCAAGGCAATCGAGATCGGCGCGCCGCTCGCCGCGCTGACGATCTTGCTGCCGCTGTTGAGCGAGACGGAGTGGCGCCTAAGTTCGGCTATGCCGAACAAAAGCGACATGCGCCGGCTGCTGATGCCCGCGGCGGCCGTGATCTTCTGCTTTGCCGCAGGCGTCTGCTCGCTCCTCGCCCTCGCCAACGCTCCGGTCGGCCCGACCTCCTACTCATCGACGCTCAGCGAGTACCGCAAGCTGGTCGGCGAAGGGCCGACGCTGGTCTACGCCTCGCCCCAGCTGCTCGAGGAGGAACACGGCGGGCCGTTCCTCTCCTGGGAACTGCGCGGCGGGCGCGTCTGCATCCAGTCGACCGACGAACCCAAGGTGCCCCGCGGTGTCCGCTTCGTGATTTGGAAAGAAGACGACTGGACTCTGAGGAGGGTGAGCGACCCGCTCCCCGGCGAGAGCCCCTGCCCGCTGATCGCGGTGCGCCAGGCGCGGCAGGGTCCTGCTCGCTGACTCCCCGTACCATTGCCACGCATGGAGGCCGCGACCGAGAAGACCACCTTCACCCTGCCCGACGGCAAGCCGCTGGAGCTGCCCGCGGGGGCGACCGGCGCCGACGCGGCTGCCGCGATCGGTCCTGGCCTCGCCAAGGCGGCGCTGGCGATCAAGGTCGACGGTGAGCTGCGCGACCTGGCGGCGCCGCTTCCCGCCGGCGGTGGCGAGGTGGCGATCCTCACCGACCGCGACCCCGAGGCGCTGGAGCTGATCCGCCACGACGCCGCCCACGTGATGGCCGAGGCGGTGGTGGACCTCTATCCCGGGACCAAGGTGACGATCGGGCCGCCGATCGAGTCCGGCTTCTACTACGACTTCGAGTTCCCGCCCGGAACCAAGATCACCGAGGACGACCTGCCGAAGATCGAGCAGGCGATGCAAGAGCACATCGCCGCCGACGAGGAGTTCAGCCGGCGCGACATCCCGGTCGACGAGGCGATCGAGCTCTTTCGCGCCCAGGACCAGGGCTTCAAGGTCGAGCTGATCGAAGACCTCAAGCGCGACGAGGGCGTGGAGACCGTCTCGCTCTACCGCAACGGTCCCTTCGAGGACCTCTGCCGCGGCCCGCACGCGCCCTCGACCGGGCGGATCAAGGCGATCAAGCTGAACTCGGTCGCCGGCGCCTACTGGCGCGGCGACGAGCAGCGTGAGAGCCTCACCCGCATCTACGGCACCGCCTTCTTCTCGAAGAAGGACCTCGAGGAGCATCTGGAGCGGCTGGAGCAGGCGAAAGAACGCGACCACCGCCGGCTCGGTCCCCAGCTCGGCCTCTTCATGCTGCGCAAGGAGGCGCCGGGGATGCCGTTCTGGCTGCCGAACGGGACGACCCTGCTGCGGACGATCGAGGGCGAGGTCCGCGACCAGCTGCGCAAGCGCGGCTACGAGGAGATCGCCACCCCGCAGGTGATGGACGAGAGCCTCTGGCACCGCTCCGGGCACTGGGACAACTACAAGGACGACATGTACTTCATGGAGGACGACGACCGCCGCTACGCGCTGCGGCCGATGAACTGCCCCGGCGCCTGCCTCGTCTACGGCTCCGACCGCCACTCCTACCGCGAGCTGCCGCTGCGGCTGGCCGAGTTCGGCCGCGTCTCCCGCAACGAGCGCGAGGGCGTCCTCCACGGCCTGCTCCGCGTCCGCGCCTTCACCCAGGACGATGCCCACGTCTACTGCACCGACGAGCAGATCCCGGCCGAGGTGGCCTCGATCTGCGAGGCGATCGACGAGCTCTACGGCCGCTTCGGCTTCGAGGACGTCCACGTCGAGCTCTCGACCCGGCCGGAGAAGTCGATGGGCAGCGAGGAGCAGTGGGCGAAAGCGGAGGCGGCGCTGGCCGAGGCGCTGGAGAGCCAGAACCGCGAGTACACGCTGAACCCGGGCGACGGCGCCTTCTACGGGCCGAAGATCGACTTCCACATCACCGACGCGCTCGGTCGCTCCTGGCAATGCGGCACCTGCCAGCTCGACTTCCAGATGCCCGAGCGCTTCGACCTCTACTACACCGGGGCCGATGACGCCGCCCACCGGCCGGTGATGATCCACCGCGCCCTGCTCGGCTCGATGGAGCGCTTCGCCGGGATCCTGATCGAGCACTACGCCGGCCGCTTCCCGGTCTGGATGGCGCCGGTGCAGGCGATCGTGCTGCCGATCTCCGACCGCCACAACGAGTACGGCCGCCGCGCCTTCGAGCGCCTGCGCGACCTCGGCGCGCGGGTGACGATCGACGATCGCTCGGAGTCGATCGGGAAGAAGATCCGCGACGCCGCGACGATCGGGTTCTACCCCTACATGCTGGTGGTCGGCGACCGCGAGGAGGAGAACGAGGCGGTTTCCGTTCGCTCCCGCGCCGATGGCGACCTGGGGGAGATGCCGCTGCCCGAGTTCGCCGCCCGGGTCGAGACCGAGGCAGCCGAGCGCTGAGCCCTCTATACTGCGCCGAACTTGATCGCAGGCACGAAAAATCACCGCCGCCGCTGAGCACCCCGTGCCTGCCTACCGTCTCGTCCTCTTGCAGTCCCACCTTCGATAGTGCCGGTCCCGCGTAGGTTCGATCGGCGCCCCCCAGAGCGCGACACCACCCGGATCAACGAGCGGATCCGGGTCCCGCAGGTGCGCCTGATCGGCGCCGACGGCGAGCAGTTGGGGATCGTCGACATCGCCGATGCGCTGAAACGAGCCCAGGACGCCGACCTGGACCTGGTCGAGGTCGCCCCCGGCTCGAAGCCGCCGGTCACCCGCCTGCTCGACTACTCGAAGTACAAGTACGAGCAGGAGCAGAAGCAGAAGGCGGCTCGCAAGCACCAGCAGCAGGTCAACATCCGCGAAATCAAGCTGCGGCCGAAGATCGCGACGCACGACTACGAGACCAAGAAGGGCCACGTCGAACGCTTCCTCAAGCACAAGGACAAGGTCAAGGTGACGATCATGTTCCGCGGCCGCGAGCAGGCCCACCCCGAGCGCGGCCGGGACCTGCTGCAGAAGCTCTTCGAGGACCTCGACGGCCTCGCCGTGATCGAGTCGGCACCGCTGCAGGAAGGGCGCAACATGAGCATGCTGCTGGGCCCGAGCAAAGAGGTCGACAAGCAGCAGGACGCCCCGGCCGACCAGGCCGCGGCGGCCGACGACGCCGCAGCCGACGCTAGCTGAGGATCAGGGCGGCGATCCGCTCGGCGGCGCGGCCGTCCCAGAGGGGCGGCGGCTCCGACGGCGCGTCGCCTCGTTCCGCGAGCGCCTGGGGGATGCCGGCGATCGCCGCCGGGTCGAGGCCGAGCAGGGTGTTGGTGCCGGCTCGGATCGTCACCGGCCGCTCGGTGTTGTCGCGCAGGGTGAAGCAGGGGATGCCGAGGTAGGTCGTCTCCTCCTGGATCCCGCCCGAGTCGGTGAGGACGGCGCCGGCCTCGGCGACCAGGGAGAGGAAGTCGATGTACCCGAGTGGGTCGATCAGGTGCAGGCCGGGGGCGTCGGGCTCCAGCCCTTCCATCATCTTGCGGGTGCGCGGGTGGACCGGGAAGACGACCGGCAGCTGCCGCGCCAGGGCGGCGAGCTGGGCGACCGTCTCGCCGAGCAGCGGCCCGTCGACGAGGGCGGGGCGGTGGAGGGTGACGAGGACGTAGGAGCCGGGCTCGACCCCGAGCCGCGCCGCCGAGCCGGCGGCGCGGATGCGCTGCTCCAGCGCCACCAGGGTGTCGATCATCGTGTTGCCGACCATGTGCATGCGCTCGCCGGGGATGCCTTCGGCGCGCAGGTTCTCGCTCGCCTCGTCGCTGTGGAGGAAGAGCCACTCGGCGAAGCGGTCGGCGACGATCCGGTTCACCTCCTCGGGCATCGTCATGTCGAAGCTGCGCAGGCCGGACTCGATGTGGGCGACGGGGATGCCCATCTTCACCGCGGTCAGCGCCGCCGCCAGGGTCGAGTTGACGTCGCCCGGCACCATCACCAGGTCCGGGCGCTCCTCGGCCAGGACCGGCTCCAGCCGCTCCATCGTCCGCGCGGTCTGGACGGCGTGGCTGCCGGAGCCGACCTCGAGCATGTAGTCGGGCGCGGGCACGCCGAGCTCCTCGAGGAAGACCTCCGACATCAGCCGGTCGTAGTGCTGGCCGGTGTGGACGATCGCGTGGCGGCCCTCGGGGTGGCGCTCGCGCAGGGCGCCGATCACCGGGGCGGTCTTGACGAAGTTCGGCCGGGTCCCGACCACGTAGAGGATGCGCATCGAGTGCGCAGCGTATGACAGGAAACTGACGACTCCGCAGGCACGCGCTCGTCAGAAATTCGTCAGAAGGCCCCTGTCTGCTTCAATAGCGGACCCGATGCCGAAGATGAAAACCCATTCCGGCGCCAAGAAGCGCTTCAAGAAGACCGCCAACGGCAAGCTCCGTGGCCGTCGCGCCTACTCCAGCCACATCCTGGAGAAAAAGTCGCCGAAGCGGAAGCGGAAGATGGCGAAACCGGTGGAGATCTCGCCGAGCGACGTGAAAAAGGTGCGGACCCTGCTCGGAGGCGGCAAGTGAGCCGGGTCAAGCGCAGCGTCCACGCGCGCAAGAAGCGCCGCAAGGTGCTGAAGGAAGCGAAGGGCTACTTCGGCCGCAAGCATTCCTCCTACCGCTTCGCCAAAGAGCAGGTGCAGCGGTCGGGGATGTACGCCTACCGCGACCGG
>DASTXV010000020.1:0-17211 GCA_035765335.1 Solirubrobacterales bacterium | reverse complement strand
CGGCCGAACCGGCCGACTCCCAGGCGATCACGTTGCCGTCGGTGTCGGTGAGGGTGACGATCGTGTTGTTGAAGGAAGTCTTGATGTGCGCCTGCCCGTAGGTGACGTTCTTTTTGACGCGGCGGCGCGTGCGCCCTTTGGCGGGTTTTTTCTCAGCCATGCTCTCTCTACCTATGCCTTGCGCTTACCGGCGACGCTGAGGCGCCGCGGGCCCTTGCGACCGCGGGCGTTGGTCTTGGTCCGCTGGCCGCGGACCGGAAGGCCGCGCCGGTGGCGGAGGCCGCGGTAGGAGCCGATCTCCATCAGCCGTTTGACGTTCTGCGAGCGGTCGCGCCGGAGGTCGCCCTCGACTTCACGGTTCTCCACCGCCTCGCGAAGTTTCATCACCTCGTCCTCGGTCAAATCCTTGACCTGGGTGTTCGGATCGACGCCCGTCTCCTTGAGGATCTGCTGCGCAGTCGAGCGGCCGATCCCGAAGATGTAGGTGAGCCCGATTTCAACCCGTTTGTTGACCGGGATGTTGATTCCCGCGATCCGCGCCATGCCTAGCCCTGCCTCTGCTTATGGCGCGGGTTCTGGCAGATCACCAGGACCGCTCCATTTCGGCGGATTACCTTGCACTTCTCGCACATCGGCTTGACGGAAGCTCGAACCTTCATCGCTCCGGATCTCGTATCGACAACAGGACTCCCACACGCCCCATGAATCGGACGGCAGGATGAACCAACCGGCCAACAAGGCCGACGGAGAAAGATAGCAGGGGTCTGGCTTTGGCGGCGCCTGCAAGAGCCTGGATTTTCCGGTTGCCGACCCGCCCCTTTGCCGTCGGCGACAATTGAGACAGTGTCTGCCCCGATGGGATTCGAAGCCAAAGCACTCGCCGACTCGATTTCGCCCGCCGGGCACCGCCTGACCACGCTCGAGGCGACCTTCCCGCGGTTCATCCTCGCCGAGTTCAACACCCACCGGGTTTTCTCCCGCAATTCGGCCAGTTCCCGGGCGATTCCGGTGGCCAAGCAGCTGCGCCGGGTTCTCGACGATCCCTACGTGCCGATCGAGTTCGGCTCCAACCAGCCGGGCATGCAGGCGGGCCCTCCCCTGCAGGGCGCGGCCCGGGACGCCGCTGAAGCCGAGTGGCTGCAGGCGCGCGACGACGCCGTCCGCCACGTGCTCGGAATGATGACCAGCCCCGAGATCGTCGCCCGCCACGACGACCTCCGCGACTGCCTCGAAGAGGCCGTGGGGTCGCTGAAAGACCCGCCGAGCGAGTGGCTGAACGTGCACAAGCAGGTGGCCAACCGCCTGCTCGAGCCGTTCATGTGGCACACGGTGATCGTCTCCTCGACCACCTGGGAGAACTTCTGGAACCTCCGCTGCCACCCCGACGCCCAGCCCGAGATCCGGTTGATCGCGACGAAGATGCGCGAGGCGATCGCGGCCTCCGAGCCCGCCTCGCTGGGAGCGGAGGACTGGCACCTACCCCTGATCGGCGACCAGGACCGCGAGGACGCGGCTTCCCACGAGGAACTGGTCAAGGTCTCGGTCGGCCGCTGCGCCCGGGTCAGCTACCTGACCCACGCCGGCACCCGCGACCTCGCGGCCGACGTCACGCTCTACGAGCGCCTACTGGAGAGCGGGCACATGTCGCCGATGGAGCACGTCGCCCGCCCGATGAACGCGGCGGAGCTGGACAACGGCGAGTGGAGCGGCAACTTCCAGGGCTGGGTCGCCCACCGCAAGCTGATCCCGGGCGAGTCGAACCCGCTGGCGGCCGGGGCGATCGAAGAGCTCGAGATCCAGCCGGAAGAAACCCTCGCGGCCTAGTCGCCTTCGCCCTCCCGCGGGGGCAGGCGATCCAACAAGCGCCAGAGGGCTTCCCTGTGCGCGCGACCTTCCGACTGGACTTCGGCGAATCCCTTTTTCAGGTCTTCGCTGATTTCGCGAATCATGTTGACCTCGACCACGGTCATAGCGTCCATTTTCCGGAGCAGGCCATCGTTGTAATGGCGATGTTCCTCCATCGCCGTCATCGCGCGCCCCTCGAGCTCTTCCCACTCCCGCCTGCGCGCCCGCTCGTCCTTTTCCCAGCAACGTTCGGCTTTTTCTAAGCGCTTCATCATCTCGACGAAGCGTCGCTCCAAGCGCTTGTCCATCTCGCGCATCTGCTCCTCGATCTCCATGTCCAGATCCTCCCAGGCCATGGCGCGCGAGACTACACCTCAGACAAAAAGTTCTGCACCAACTTCGGGGCAGCTACTCGGCTTCGTGCCAGGGGGTGAGGATGCGTGGGCCGTCGGGGGTGACCGCGACGGTGAACTCGAAGTGGGCGGCGAGGGAGTCGTCTTCGGAGTAGACCGACCAGCCGTCGTCGCCCATCCGCACCAGCGGGCCGCCGGCGTTGACCATCGGCTCGATCGCCAGCACCATCCCCTCCTCCAGCTCGGGCCCCTTGCCCGGATCGCCGAAGTTCGGGACCTGCGGTTCCTCGTGCATGTCGCGGCCGATCCCGTGGCCGACCAGGGTGCGGATGATCGAGAGACCCTCGTCCTCGACCGCGCGCTGGATCGCCGCGGAGACGTCGCCCAGGTAATTGCCGGGCCGCATCTGCTCGGCCCCGGCGAAGAGCGAAGCCTTGGTCACGTCGAGCAGCTTCTGCGCTTCCGGGCTTACCGGCCCGACCGGGACCGTGATCGCCGCGTCGGAGACCCAGCCGTCCTTGACCACGCCGACGTCGATCGAGATCACGTCGCCTCGCTTCAGCTCGTAGGGACCGGGAATGCCATGGACGACCATCGAGTTGGGCGAGGCGCAGATCGAGCCCGGGAAGCCCCTGTAGCCCTTGAAGGCGGGCGTGGCGCCCTGCGAGCGGATGAACTTCTCCGCCGCGGCGTCGAGTTCCTCGGTGGTGATCCCGGCCCGCGCCTTCGAGGCGAGCATCTTCAGGCAGCGGACGAGGATCTCGCCGGAGGCGGCCATCTTCTCGACCTGCTCGGGGGTCTTTTTGATGATCATCCGGTACACGGTAGTGGGCTCCCGACCGGGTCCCGCAACCCTGGCTAGACGGCCTCGTCCTGCTCCATCCGCAGCGTCGCCAGGGTGCGGCGGATCTGCTCCGCCACCTCTTCCGGCGCCGCCTCGCCGTCGATCCGGCGCAGCACGCTGCGGCTGTCGTAGTAGGAGACGAGCGGCTCGGTCTTCTCGTGGTAGGTCTCGAGGCGCTTGCGGATCACCTCGGGCTTGTCGTCGTCGCGGACGATCAGCTCCGAGCCGTCGATGTCGCAGACGCCCTCCTGCTCGGGCGGTTCGAACTCGACGTGGAAGACGTGGCCGTTGGCCTCGCAGGTGCGCCGCCCGCCGAGCCGTCGCACGACCTCGTCGTCGGAGACGTCGATCAGCAGCACCGCCGTCACCCCCCGCCCCAGCTCGGTGAGCTTGGCGTCGAGCGCCTCCGCCTGCGGGGTGGTCCGCGGGAAGCCGTCGAGGATGAAGCCGTCGAGCGCCTCGCTGGAGGCGATCCGCTCGGCGATCACGCCGACGATCACCTCGTCGGGCACGAGGTCGCCGCGGTCCATGTACTCCTTCGCGGTACGGCCGAGCTCGGTCTCGTCGCGGACGGCGGCGCGGAGGATGTCCCCGGTCGCGTAGTAGGGCAGTCGCAGGTCTTCCTGCAGCCGCTCTCCCTGGGTTCCCTTGCCCGACCCGGGCGGGCCTAGAAGTACGAGATTCAGCTCCGGCATCCGCGCAGAGCCTATTTGAGGAAGCCCTCGTAGTTGCGCATCATGAGCTGTGCCTCGAGCTGCTTGACCGTGTCCAGGGCGACGCCGACCACGATCAGGATCGAGGTGCCGCCGAAGTAGAAGTTGGCCGCCGTCTGGCTGATCAGGATCGTCGGCAGGGCCGCCACCGCCCCCAGGTACAGAGCGCCGGGGAAGGTGAGACGGGAGAGGATCCGGTCCAGGTACTCGGCGGTCGGCCGGCCGGGACGCACGCCGGGGATGAAGCCGCCGTATTTCTTCAGGTTGTCGGCCTGGTCGACGGGGTTGAAGGTGACCGCGGTGTAGAAGTAGGTGAAGACGATGATGAAGAAGACCTCGCCGACCACGTAGGCCCAGCCGTTGGGTTCGAAGAAGGCGGCGAAGTCGAGGGCGGCGGGGGTGTTGATCAGCTGCCCGATCGTCGGCGGGAAGGCCATGATCGAGGCGGCGAAGATGACCGGGATGACGCCGGCCATGTTCACCCGCAGCGGCAGGTAGGTCGACCCGCCCGAGGTCATTTTCCGCCCCACCACCCGTTTCGCGTACTGGACCGGGATCCGGCGCTGGCCCTCCTGGACGAAGACGATCGCGACGATCACCGCCAGGGCGATGAAGGGCATCATCACGACGAAGACCTGGTCGGGGTTGGTCCACCACTTCGAGAGGCCGGGCACGAGTTCGGAGACGATCGAGGCGAAGATCATCAGCGAGATACCGTTGCCGATCCCGCGCTGGGTGATCAACTCGCCCATCCACATCAGCAAGGTGCAGCCCGCGGTCAGGCAGATCACGATCAGCATCAGCTTCGGGAAGGTGAGCTGGCCGACGACGCTGGCGTTGGCCGATTCACCGAAGGAGCGGAAGAGGAAGACGTAGCCGATCGACTGGCCGAAGGCGAGGCCGACGGTCAGGTAGCGCGTGTACTGGGTGATTTTCTGCTGCCCGACCTCGCCCTCTTTCTGCAGGCGCTCGAGCGACGGCACCACGACCGTCAGCAGCTGCAGGATGATCGAGGCGGTGATGTAGGGCATGATCCCCAGCGCGAAGAGGCTGAGCCGGGAGAGGCCACCGCCGGAGAAGAGGTTGAGGAAGCCGAGGACGCCGGAGCCGCCGAAGTTGTCCTGGATTTCCTTGACGGCATCGACGTCGACTCCAGGCGCCGGGATGTAGGCGCCCAGCCGGTACAGCAGCAGGATCCCTGCCGTGAACGCAAGCTTCTTGCGGATGTCGACAACGCTGAACGCGTTGAGAATAGTTCTGAGCATTACGGCTCCAGAGTGTGACAGGAACCGCCGGCAGCCTCGATCTTCTCTTTGGCAGCCGCGCTGAAAGCGTGCGCGTGGACCTCTAGCTTCTTCTTGATCTCACCGCGGGCGAGGATCTTGACGGGGTCCTTGCGGGTCGCCAGACCCTTCTCCTTGAGGCTCGCCGGCGTCACCTCGGCGCCGCTGTCGAAGCGCTCCTCGAGGTCGGCCAGGTTGACCGGCTGGGTCTTGGTGCGGAAGTTCTCGAACGGCATCGACTGCTTTTTGTGCGGGCCGCGGAGCTTTCGCATCCGCATGTGGATCGGGTTCTGCCCACCCTCGTAGCCGGCCTTGCGCTTGCGGCCCGAACGGGAGCCGGCGCCCTTGTGACCGCGCCCGGAAGTCTTGCCCAGCCCGCTGCCCTCGCCCCGGCCGATCCGCTTGCGCGGCCTTTTCGAGCCCGGCTTCGGCTTCAGGTTGTGCAGGCCGATCTCCTCGGCGCGCGAGGTGTCCTTCTCGGATTTTTTCGCGGCTTTCTCAGCCACCGTCGACCTCCACCAGATGGGAGACGACCCGCAGCTGCCCCTGCAGCTGCTCGGAATCTTTCAGCTCGACGCTCTTGCCGATCCGCCCCAGCTTCAGCGCCTTCAGGGTCGCTTTCTGGTTCGGGTTGGTCTTCGCGGCAGAACGGGTCTGGCGAATCTTGACTTTGCTCACGACTGCTCACTCTCCGTGGGCGCCGGGGCCTCTGCAGCCTCCTCGGACGGCTGCTCAGCTTCTGCCTGGGGCGCCTCTGCGGCCCCGTTGCCCCCGTCCATGCCAAGAACCTGGGTAACCGTCAACCCGCGCAGCTCGGCAACCTCCTCAGGCCTACGCAGACGAACCAGACCGTCCATCGTCGCCTTGACCAGGTTGATCGGGTTCTGCGTGCCGATGCTCTTGGTCAGCACGTCGCGGACGCCGCCGAGCTCGAGCACGGCGCGGACGCCGCCGCCGGCGATCACGCCGGTACCGGGACTGGCCGGCCGCAGGACGACGTGGCCGGCGCCGAAGCGGCCGATGATGCGGTGGGTGATCGTGTTCCCGTATTTGGGCACCCGGATCAAGTTCTTGCGGGCGTCCTCGACGCCCTTCTGGATCGCCAGCGGGACCTCGCGGGCCTTGCCGTAGCCGATCCCGACCACGCCCTCCTCGTCGCCGACGGCGACGAGGGCGGTGAAGGAGAAGCGCCGGCCGCCCTTGACCACCTTGGCGACGCGGTTGATCTCGATCACCCGCTCCTGCAGGTCCAGCCCGCGGGGGCTGACCGTCTCGACGTTCTTCGTGTCCATGCCCTTCATAAGCAGCGGCTCACCGTAGCGAAACTACGGCCTTAGAAAGCCAGACCCCCCTCTCGCGCTCCTTCGGCCAGGGCCTTGACGCGGCCGTGGTACTGGTAGCCGCCGCGGTCGAAGACGCAGGTTTCGACGCCGGCGCTCTTCGCCCGCTCGGCCAGCAGTTCGCCTGCTTTCTTCGCCTGCTCGGAGGCGCTGAGCTTGCGCAGCTCCGGCTCGATCCAGTTGACGGCGGCCACGGTGTGACCCTTGGTGTCGTCGATGAGCTGGGCGAAGACGCCCTTGTTGGAGCGGTAGACCGAGAGCCGCGGCCGCTCGGCCGTGCCCTTGACGCGGGCGCGGACCCGGCGGCGCCGTTTGAGCCGGCGCTGGCGCTTGGTGAGAACGGTCATGCGCGCTTACCCACCTTCCGCAGAACCTGCTCGTCCTTGTAGCGGATGCCCTTGCCCTTGTAGGGCTCCGGCGGCCGGCGCTTGCGGATGTCCGCCGCGACCTGGCCGACGAGCTGCTTGTCGATGCCTTTGATGATCACTTCGGTCGGCTGTGGGACTTCGAAGTCGATCCCCTCGGGAGCCTCGACCACGACCGGGTGCGAGTAGCCGAGCGCGAGCTCGAGTTTTTTCCCTTTCAGGGCGGCGCGGTAACCGACGCCCTGGATTTCCAGGCGCTTCTCGAAGCCCTCGGTGACGCCCTCGACCATGTTCGCGATCAGGCTGCGGGTGAGCCCGTGCAGGGCCCGGTGCTCGCCCCGATCGGTGGGACGGGCGACCGTGACGACGCCGTCGCCCTGCTCGACCGCCATGTCGAGCGAGAGGTTCTGGCGCAGCTCCCCCTTCGGGCCCTTGACGGCGATGTTGCCGGGGGCGACCTCGACCGTGACGGCGTCGGGGATGGGGACGGGCTTTCTTCCGATTCGGCTCATCTCAGCTCTCAATCACCAGACATAGGCGACGACCTCGCCGCCGACGCCCTTGGTGCGGGCTTCGTGGCCGGTCATCACGCCAGCGGAGGTGCTGACGATCGCGGTACCCGTGCCGCCGTGGACGCGGGGCACGCTCTTGTGGTTGACGTAGCGGCGCCGGCCCGGGCGCGAGACCCGCTCGATCCCGAGAATCACCGGCTGGCGGTCCTCGGTGTACTTGAGCTCGACCTTGATCGACTCGCCGACGGCAGCCGGCGCGCGACTGAAGTCCTTGATGTAGCCCTGCTCCTTGAGGATGCGGGACATCTCCAGCTTGAGGCCGTTGAGGGGGATCTCCACCTCGTCGTGCCCAGCGCGAATCGCGTTGCGGATCCGGGTCAGGTAATCGGCGATCGGGTCGGTTTGCATCGTTCCTCGTCCTACCAGCTCGACTTGGTCATGCCGGGGATGTAGCCCTCGTGCGCGGCCTCGCGCAGGCAGATCCGGCAGAGGCCGAATTTGCGGAAGTAGGCACGCGGGCGCCCGCAACGACGGCAGCGGTTGTAGCTGCGCGACTTGAACTTGGGCTTACGCGCCTGCTTGACCTTCATTGAAGTCTTAGCCATTGTCAGAACTCTCCTCGGCCGGCTCGCCGGCCTCATCGTCTCCGCCCTCGGCGGCACCTTCATCGTCGCCCTCGGGCTTGGCGTACGCCTCCGGGTTCTCCTCTTTCAGCTGCTCGAGGGCCGCCTGTTCGACTTCTGCCTTCTGGCGGGCTTCCTCTTTGCGCTGCTCCTCTTCGGCTTCCTTTTCCTTCGCTTCGCGCTCGGCCTGACCGGGGCGGCCCTCCTGGGCGAACGGCATCCCCAGCCCGAGCAGAAGCTCGAAAGCCTCGAGGTCAGTTTTAGCGGAAGTCGTGATCGTCACGTCCAGACCCCGGACGACGTCGATCGAGTCGTAGTCGATTTCGGGGAAGATCAGCTGCTCCTTGACGCCCATCGAGTAGTTGCCGCGGCCGTCGAAGGAGCGCGGGTTGAGGCCTCGGAAGTCGCGGATCCGCGGCACCGCGATCGAGACCAGGCGGTCGAGGAACTCCCACATCCGGGCCCGGCGCAGCGTCACCGAGACCCCGACCGGCATCCCCTCGCGCAGCTTGAAGGAAGCGACCGACTTGCGGGCGCGACGCACGTTCGGGTACTGGCCGGCGATCGTCGCCAGCTGTTCCTGGGCGGCTTCGAAGGAGCGCTTGTCCTGTTTCTCGGTGCCGAGACCCATGTTGAGCGTGATCTTCTCCAGGCGCGGCGCCTCCATCGGCGTCGAGTAGCCGAATTTCTCGGTCAGGGCCGGGAGGACCTCCTGCTCGTAGCGCTCGCGCAGGCGCGGCGGCGGAGCAGCCTGGGAAGTGGGTGCCACGGTCGCCTCCATCAGCCGATCTCGTTCCCCGTCCGCTTCGCGTAGCGGACGCGCTTGCCGCCCTCGTCGACGCGGACGCCGACGCGGGTCGGTTTGTTGTCTTTGGCATCGAGCAGCATCACGTTGGAGACGTCGATCGGACCCTCCTTCTCGACGATGCCGCCGGCCTGGGCGTTTTTCAGGTCGGCCTGCGAGCGCGGCCGTTCGTGCCGCTTGACGATGTTCAGGTTCTCCACGTAGACGCGGCGGCGCTTCGGATCGGTGCGGACGACGCGGCCGGTCTTGCCGGCGTCCTTGCCGGCGATGATCACGACCTGGTCGTCGGTGCGGATGCGCATCGACTTCGCCATCAGAGCACCTCCGGCGCCAGCGAGATGATTTTCATGAAGTTGCGGTCGCGCAGTTCCCGCGCCACCGGACCGAAGATGCGGGTCCCGCGCGGGTTGTTGCTGGCCGGGTCGATCAGCACCGCGGCGTTCTCGTCGAAGGAGATGTAGGTGCCGTCGGGGCGGCTGAGCGGCTTGCGGGTGCGGACGACGACCGCCTGCACGACCTCGCCCTTGCGGACGCCGCCCTGCGGGCTCGCCGATTTCACCGTCGCCGTGATCACGTCGCCGACGCTGGCGTAGCGGCGGTGGGAACCGCCCTTGACCCGGATGCAGAGGATCTCGCGCGCGCCCGAGTTGTCGGCGACCTTGAGCCTGGACTCCTGCTGGATCATCTCGCCTTACCTCGCCTTCTCCACCACGTCGACCAGGCGCCAGCGCTTGGTCTTCGACAGCGGCCGGGTCTCGATCACGCGGACCACGTCGCCCTCGCCGGCCTCGTTGCGCTCGTCGTGCGCGTGCAGCTTGGTCGAGCTGCGGACGATCTTCTCGTAGGTGCGGTGACGACGGGCGATGTCGATGCGGACGGTGATCGATTTGTCGCCCTTGCTGGAGACGACGATCCCCTGCCGCACCTTGGCCGCATTGGACTCGCGCTCGGCCGGCGGGGTGCCGGTACCGGCGGTGTGGGCGGCCTTCGCCGCGGCCCGCTGCTTGCGCCGCAGGGTGGCCTTGCGCTTGCGCGCCTCGGCCCGCGCCACCTTGCGCTCCCCCGGATCGGACGGACCGGCTTTACGCGGCTGCCGCCGCGATTTCGCCAGCCGCCGCCGCTCCTTCCAGGGAAGCTCGTCCTCCGGATTCGGCTCCGCAGCCTCAGCTTCCGCGGCCGGAGCGTCGTCAGACGCCTCCTCGGCGGCAGGGGCCTCCTCCGCGGGAGTCTCCTCAGCCGCGGGGGCCTCCTCGACCGTCTCCTCGGCCTGCGGCTCCTCAGTCGTCTCGTCTTTTTTCTGCTCGTCGTCGCTCATATCCGTCGGGTCTCTTTCTCAACGTCGATACCGCGGGCCTTGGCCACGGTCAAAAGCCTCGCGATGTCCTTCTTCGCCTGGCCGATCCGGGCGGTGTTCTCGAGCTCACCGGTCGCGTGCCGGAAGCGCAGGTTGAAGGCCTCCTGCTTGGCGTCGATCAGCTTCGCCACCAGCTCGTCGTCTTTGAGGTTATGGACCTCGGCCGCCTTCATCAGTCACCCGCCCCCTCGCGCATGACGAATTTGGTTTTGACCGGAAGCTTGTGGCCAGCCAGGCGCAGCGCTTCGCGCGCCAGCTCCTCGGGCACGCCCGCCAGCTCGAACATCACCTTGCCGGGCTTGACGACGGCGACCCAGCCCTCCGGGTTGCCCTTGCCGGAGCCCATCCGGGTCTCGGCCGGCTTTTTCGTGTAGGGCTTGTCCGGGAAGACGTTGATCCAGACCTTGCCGCCACGTTTGATCTTGCGGGTCATCGCCACACGGGCGGCCTCGATCTGACGGTTGGTGATCCAGCCGCGCTCGAGCGACTTCAGCCCGTACTCGCCGAAGGCGACGCTGCTGCCGCCCTTGGTGTTGCCGCGCATGCGGCCGCGGAACTGTTTGCGGTGCTTGACCCGCTTCGGCATCAACATCAGCGACCACCTCCACGCTGTCCGCCGCGACCGCCGCGATCCCCACCGGGTCCACGACCGCCACCGGGACCACGACCGCCGCCACGACCGCCGCGATCTCCGCCGCGGCCACGGCCGCCACGGTCGCGGTCGTCGCGACGACCACCGCCACGGCTCTGAGCCTGGCTGTCGCCGTCGCCGGAGACCAGATCAGAGCGGAAGCCCTCGGGCATCACTTCGCCCTTGTTGATCCAGCATTTGACGCCGATCCGGCCGGTGGTGGTGCGGGCCTCGAAGAAGCCGTAGTCGATGTCGGCGCGCAACGTGTGCAGCGGCACGCGGCCGTCGGAGTAGCTTTCGGTCCGCGCCATCTCGGCGCCGCCGAGGCGGCCGGAGACCTGCACCTTCACACCCTTGGCGCCGGAGCGCATCGCCGAGGTCAGCGCCCGTTTCATCGCCCGCCGGAAAGCAACCCGGTTCTGCAGCTGCTCGGCGATCGACTGGGCGACCAGTTTGGCGTCGAGCTCGGGGCGCTTCACCTCGCGGATGTTCACTTTCACCGGGCTGCCGGTGAGCTTGTGCAACTCCTTGCGCAGGGCGTCGACTTCGCTGCCGGACTTGCCGATGACGATGCCCGGCCGCGCGGTGTGGATGTCGACCGCGACCTCGCCGCGACGCTCGATCGTGATGCTCGAGAGCCCCGCGTGCGAAAGCTTGCCTTCGATGTGATCCCGGATCTGCAGGTCTTCCTGGAGGACGTCGGCGAAGTTTTTGTCCTCGTACCAGTTCGACTTCCAGTCGTGGATGTAGCCGACGCGGAAACCCTCGGGGTGGATCTTCTGTCCCATGCTCCTAATCCTCCACCGGGGTCAGAGCCACGCGAATGTGGCTGGTTCGCTTGTTGATCGGGGTCGCCCGGCCCATCGCCCGCGGGCGGAAGCGGCGCAGGGTCGGCCCCTCGTCGACGGTGATCGAGGAGACGCGCATCTCGTCACCGATCAGGTCGTGGTTGTTTTCCGCGTTGGCAGCGGCGGAATTGATCAGCTTGTGGATCGGGTGGGCGGCGCCTCGGGGCGAGAACTGCAACAGCGCCCGGGCCTTTTCGATGTGCATGCCGCGCACCTGGTCGGCGATCAGCCGCGCCTTGCGCGGGGCGATCCGCACGTAGCGGGCGCTGGCTTTGACGACCGGCGGCGCCGCGGGTTTTTTCGCTGCGGCTTTTTTCGCAGGCGCTTTTTTGGCCGGCTCTTTTTTGGCTTTGGCCTCTTTTTTCGCCGCAGGTTTTTTCTCTTTCCCTTTGGCTTTCGGCTCTTTTTTGGAGTCTTTTTTCGCCGCTGCTTTTTTGGCAGGCTCTTTTTTCGCCGAAGCTTTTTTGGCTTTCGGCTCTTTTTTCGCGGCCGGTTTTTTCGCGGCTTTTTTGTCTTTTTTCTCGTCAGCCATCGCTAGTCCTTACCACCGTGGGAACGGAAGGTACGGGTCGGCGCGAACTCGCCGAGCTTGTGCCCGACCATCGACTCCGAGATGAAGACCGGGACGTGTTTTTTGCCGTCGTGGACGGCGATCGTGTGCCCGACCATCTCCGGGAAGATCGTCGAGGTCCGCGACCAGGTTTTGACCATCTGTTTTTTGCCGGCCTCGTTCATGGAGGTGATCCGCCCCATCAGGCGCTCCTCGACCCACGGGCCCTTTTTCGTCGAACGTCCCATCTCTAACGGCCCTTCTTCTTGCCGCGGCGACGGCCGCGGACGATGTAGCGGTCGGATTGCTTGCCCTTCTTGCGGGTCCGGTAGCCGAGGGTCGGCTTGCCCCAGGGGGTGACCGGATGGCCGCCGGGCGTGTGGTGCGCCTCGCCGCCGCCGTGCGGGTGGTCGACGGGGTTCATCGCCACGCCGCGGGTCTGCGGGCGCTTGCCCTTGTGACGGCTGCGGCCGGCCTTGCCCACCTTGAGGTTCTGGTGCTCGGCGTTGGAGAGGGTGCCGACGGTGGCGCGACAGTTGGCGCGGACCATCCGCATCTCCGAGGACGGCAGCCGCAGGGTGACCATCTCCCCCTCCTTCGCGACCAGCTGGATCGCGGTGCCGGCGGCGCGGCCGAGCTTGCCGCCCTGGCCGGGGATCATCTCGACGTTGTGGACGATGGTGCCGGTCGGCATCTGGCCGAGCTCCATCGCGTGGCCCGGTTTGATGTCGGCCTCGGGGCCGGATTTGACGACGTCGCCGACCGCGAGCTGCGACGGGGCGAGGATGTAGTCCTTGTGCCCGTCGGCGTAATGCAGGAGGGCGATGTAGCAAGTGCGGTTGGGGTCGTACTCGATCGAGGCGACCTTCGCCGGCACCCCGTCCTTGAGCCGCTTGAAGTCGATCTTGCGGTAGCGCCGCTTGGCGCCGCCGCCGCGGTGGCGGGCGGTGACGCGGCCGTTGGCGTTGCGGCCGCCGGACTTTTTCAGCCCCTCGGTCAGCTTCCGCTCCGGCTCGGAGGCCGTGATCTGCTCGCGCAGCGGGTAGGTCGCGAAGCGGCGCCCGGGGCTGGTCGGTTTCGTTTTGCGGTTCGGCATCTCTCAGGTTCTCCCTATGCGGTCTCCGCGCCCTGGAACAGATCGATCTGCTCACCCGGGGCGAGCTGGACGATCGCCTTCTTCCAAGCGCGGGTGCGGCCTTTGGTCAGCCCCCGGCGCTTCGGCTTCGACCGGACCTTGGCGGTCCGCACCTCATTCACGGTGACGCCGAAGACCTCTTCGACGGCCTGGGCGATCTGCGTCTTGTGAGCGCGATCGTCGACTCGGAACGTGTACTTGCCCTCCGCGATCAGCGCGTAGCTCTTCTCCGAGACGACCGGGCGGATGAGGATCGCGCGCGCGTCCATCAGCCGAGCCTCTCCTTCAGCGTCTCCAGGGCGGTTTCGGAGATGACGACAGCAGCGGCGCCGATCACGTCGGCGACGCCGGCCGCGCCGACCTCGAGCACCTGGGTGCGGGGCAGGTTGCGGAAGCTCTTCATCGTCCCGATCTCCTCGGCGGTGACGAGGACCAGGATCGGGTTCCTGGCGCCCCATTTGGCCAGCGCCTCGGCCGCGGTCTTGGTCGAAGGCGTCTCGAAGGTCGCAGCGTCGAGGACGGCCACGGAGCCGCGCTCGGCGTGGACCGAGAGGGCCGAGCGCATCGCCCGCCGGCGCGCTTTGCGGTTGACCTTGACCGTGTACTTGCGCGGCTTCGGGCCGAAGGCGACGCCGCCGCCGAAGCGGTTGGGGACGCCGAGCGAGCCGGCGCGGGCGCGGCCGGTGCCCTTCTGGCGCCAGGCCTTGGCGGTCGTGAAGGAGACCTCGCCGCGGGTCAGGGTCGAGGCGGTGCCGCGGCGGCGGGCGTTGAGGTCGGCGCGGGCCGCCTCGTGCACCAGCGACTGGTGGAACGGCTCCGCGAAGATCTCCTTCGGCAGGTCGGCTTTGGTCGTCTTGCCGAGCACGGTCGCTTTGGCGCTAGCCATCGGTCCTCACCTCGACGATCCCGTTGCGGGAGCCGGGCACCGAGCCCTTGATCAGGAGCAGGTTGCGCTCGGCGTCGACGTCGGCGATCTCCAGCCCCTTCTGGGTGATGCGCTTGTTGCCCATCTGCCCCGGCATCCGCATGCCTTTGAAGACGCGGCCGGGGAAGGCGCTGGCGCCGATCGAACCGGGGGCGCGGACGTTGTGGGAGCCGTGGGTGACGGGGCCACGGCTGAAGTTGTGGCGCTTGATCCCGCCCTGGAAGCCCTTGCCGATCGAGATCCCGGCGACCTTCACCTTCTGGCCGGCCTCGAAGCCCTCGACGGTGACGTCGTCGCCGACCTTCGGGCCCTCCTCGGCGCCGAGGTCCTCGTCGCGGAACTCGACCAGGTGGCGCATCGGCGCCGCCCCGGCCTTCTTCAGGTGGCCTTCCTCGGCCTTGCTCAGCTTGCCCTGCTTGACCTCGCCGAAGGCGAGCTGCACGGCCCGGTAGCCGTCCCGCTCGGAGTCGCGAACCGCGGTCACCTTGCAGGGGCCGGCTTCGATCACAGTCACCGGGACGACGCTGCCGTCCTCCTGGAAGACCTGGGTCATGCCGAGCTTCTTGCCAAGGATCGCCGCCATCGGAGCACCTAGAGCTTGATCTCGATGTCGACGCCCGCCGGCAGCGAGTCCAGCCGCTGCAGCGAGTCGACGGTTTTCGGCGACGGCTGGAGGATGTCGATCAGCCGCTTGTGGGTACGGATCTCGAAGTGCTCGCGCGAGTCCTTGTCCTTGAACGGCGAGCGGATCACGCAGTAGACGTTTTTCTCGGTCGGCAGCGGCACCGGGCCGGAGACGCTGGCGCCGGTGCGCTCCGCGGTCTCGACGATCTCTTTGGCAGCCCGATCTATGGCGTCGTGGTCGTACGCCTTCAGTCGGATCCGAATTTTCTGTGCTGCGATCGTTGCCACTTCGGTGCGTCTCTTGTCTTTCTCTTCGCTTTACCGCGCAAAGAGGGCGGGGCCCCTTGTTGGTGGGGCGCCGCCCCGGTCGTATGTCCTTGCAGTTTTCCCTCCGCCCGAGGGCGGAGTTGGGGCGGGTGGAGGCCCGCCCCGCGGGGTCGCTACTCGATGATCTCGGAAACGACCCCCGAGCCGACGGTGCGACCACCCTCGCGGATGGCGAACCGCAGACCCTGGTCCATCGCGATCGGCTGGATCAGCTCGATCGTCATCTCGACGTTGTCGCCCGGCATCACCATCTCGGTCCCCTCGGGGAGGTTGGCGATCCCGGTCACGTCGGTGGTCCGGAAGTAGAACTGAGGCCGGTAGCCGGAGAAGAACGGAGTGTGGCGACCACCCTCCTCCTTCTTCAGGCAGTAGACCTCGGCTTTGAACTTGGTGTGCGGCGTGATCGAGCCCGGCTTGCAGAGAACCTGGCCGCGCTCGATCTCCTCGCGCTTGGTGCCGCGGAGGAGGCAGCCGACGTTGTCGCCCGCCTGACCCTCGTCGAGGATCTTGCGGAACATCTCGACCCCGGTGACCGTGGTTTTGCTGGTCTCGGGATGGATGCCGACGATTTCGACCTCGTCGCCGGTGTTGACGATGCCCTGCTCGATACGACCGGTGGCGACGGTGCCGCGGCCGGTGATCGAGAAGATGTCCTCGATCGGCATCAGGAAGGGCTTGTCGAGCTCGCGGGTCGGCTCCGGGATGTAGGAGTCGAGGGCCGCGGCCAGCTCGAAGACGGCTTTCTGGGCCTCCTCGTCGCCTTCCAGCGCCTTCAGCGCCGAGCCTTTGATGATCGGGGTCTCGTCGCCGGGGAAGTCGTACTCGTCGAGAAGTTCCTTGACCTCCTCCTCGACCAGCTCGACAAGTTCGTCGTCGTCGACCTGGTCGATCTTGTTGAGGAAGACGACCACGTGCGGGACGTTGACCTGACGGGCGAGCAGGATGTGCTCGCGGGTCTGGGGCATGACGCCGTCGGCGGCGGAGACGACCAGGATCGCGCCGTCCATCTGCGCCGCGCCGGTGATCATGTTCTTGACGTAGTCGGCGTGACCAGGGCAGTCGACGTGGGCGTAGTGCCGGTTGTCGGTCTCGTACTCGACGTGCGAGGTCGCGATCGTGATGCCGCGTTCTTTCTCCTCCGGAGCGTTGTCGATCTCGTCGAAGCTATGCGCCTCGGCACCGCCCACGGTGGAGAGGGTTTTCGTGATCGCGGCCGTAAGCGTCGTCTTGCCGTGGTCGATGTGACCGATCGTGCCGACGTTGACGTGCGGCTTATCGCGCTCGAATTTCTCCTTGGACATCTCTCTCCGTTTCGCCTTTCGAAGTCGTGTGTTCTGTCTGGTCTGGTTGCTTGAGTCTCGTGGGCGGAGTTTCCGCAGAAGCTTCTACTTGCCTGCGGGCAACCCGGGAAATATAGCCAGGTTCAGCGCCCGTCCGCGGTTGGCCTCATGAGGCTGCGCCAACCGGGTCTCCTGAGCGGTGCTCGACGATCTCCTCGGCGATGTTCGAGGGGACCTCCTCGTAGCGCTCGAACTGCATCGTGTAAGTCGCCCGGCCCTGGGTCATCGACCGCAGTTCGGTCGCGTAACCGAACATCTCGCCGAGCGGGACATAAGCCTGGACGGCAAGGGCGTTGCCGCGCTGGTCCTGGCCCTGGACTTTGCCGCGGCGGCGGGAGAGGTCGCCGATCACGTCGCCGAGGAAGTCCTCGGGGGTGACCACCTCGACCGCCATCACCGGCTCGAGCAGGACCGGGTTGGCCTTGCGCGCGCCCTCCTGGATCGCCATCGAACCGGCGATTTTGAACGCCATCTCCGAGGAGTCGACGTCGTGGTAGGAGCCGTCGACGAGTTCGGCTTTGACGTCGACCATCGGGTAGCCCGCCTTGACGCCGTTTTCCAGCGCCTCGCGCATCCCCTGTTCGGCCGGGCCGATGAACTCGTTCGGGATCACGCCGCCCTTGATTTTGTCCTCGAAGACGAAGCCCTCCTCCGGCGCCGGCTCGAGGTTGATGACGACGTGGCCGAACTGGCCGCGACCGCCGGTCTGGCGCACGAACCGCGCCTCGACCTTCTCGACCCGCTTGCGGATCGTCTCGCGGTAGGCGACCTGCGGCTTGCCGACGTTGGCCTCG
>DASTXV010000019.1:0-64614 GCA_035765335.1 Solirubrobacterales bacterium | reverse complement strand
GCCCAGCTCGGCCGGGCGCCCGATCCCGTCGCCGCGCCAGAACGGCACCGCGCCCGGCGCTCCGGGGGCGGGGGTGACGATCACGCGGTCGCGGGTGATGTCCTCGATCCGCCAGGTCGAGGCGCCGAGCAGGAAGGTCTGGCCGGCGCGGGCCTCGTAGACCATCTCCTCGTCGAGCTCGCCGACCCTGCGCCAGTCCGGCAGGTGGACCCCGTAGAGGCCGCGGTCGGGGATCGTGCCGGCGTTGGTGACGGCGAGCTGGCGGGCGCCTTTGCGGCCGTGGATCGTGCCCTCGGTGCGGTCCCAGACGATCCGCGGCCGCAGCTCGGCGAAGCGGTCGGAGGGGTAGCGGCCGTCGAGCATGTCGAGGACGTTCTCCAGCTGTTCGCGGGAGAGGTCGTGGAAGGGCTCGGTGGCGGTGACGAGCCGCTCGACCTCGTCGACCTCCCACTCCTTGTGCGCGGCCAGGGAGACCAGGTGCTGGGCGAGGACGTCGAGCGGGTTCTGCGGGATCGTCGTCTCCTCGATCTCGGCCTCGCGCATGCGGCGGGCGACGACCGCGCACTCGAGCAGGTCGCCGCGGTATTTGGGGAAGATCCGGCCTTTGGAGACTTCGCCCATGCGGTGCCCGGCGCGGCCGATCCGCTGCAGGCCGCGGGTCACCGACTTCGGCGACTCGACCTGGATCACCAGGTCGACGGCGCCCATGTCGATCCCCAGCTCCAGGGAGCTGGTCGCCACCAGACAGGGCAGCTCGCCGGACTTCAACATCTCCTCGACGTTGGCGCGCTCCTCGTGGGAGAGCGATCCGTGGTGGGCGCGGGCGATCTCGACCTGCTCGAGCGGCTCGCCGGTGTCTTCGTGGCCGGCGTGCTCGGTCGCCGGAAGCTCGCCTTCGCCTTCTCCGTTCGCCAGCTCGTTCAGCCGCTTGGCCAAACGCTCCGCCGCGCGGCGGTTGTTGACGAAGATCATCGTCGAGGTGTGTTCCTGGACCAGCTCCAGCAGGCGCGGGTAGATCGCGGGCCAGATCGACCTCACATGCGCCGAAGGCTCGACTTCCGTAGGCGGCGGCCCGTCCTCACTGGGATAAGCCGGCGCCCCCGGATCCGCCATGTCCTCCACCGGCACCACGATCTCCAAGTCCAGCGCCTTCTTCTGCCCCGCGTCGACGATCCGGCACTTCCTCTTGGGACCCACGAGGAACTGCCCTATTCGCTCGAGAGGCCTCTGCGTGGCCGAGAGTCCAATCCGCTGGACTGATTCCCCCCCTCCCTCGGTGACGAGGTGGTCGAGGCGCTCCAAGGTGAGGGCGAGGTGGGAGCCGCGCTTCGTCTGGGCGACGGCATGGATCTCGTCGACGATCACCGCTTCGACCCCGGTGAGGATCTCACGGACGCTGGAACTGAGCATCAGGTAGAGCGACTCCGGCGTGGTGATGAGGATGTCCGGCGGCTCTTTGGCCATCGCCCGCCGTTCTTTCTGCGAGGTGTCGCCGGTCCGCAGGCCGACGGCGATGTCGGCGCCGATCCCGCGCAGGGGCGCCCGCAGGTTGCGCTCGATGTCGTAGGAGAGCGCTTTCAGCGGCGAGACGTAGACCAGCTTGACGCCGGTCCCGAGCGAGTCCGACCGCGCCAGCTTGTCGATCCCCCAGAGGAAGCTGGCCAGCGTCTTCCCCGACCCGGTCGGGGCGCAGATAAGCGTGTGCTCCCCGCTGGAGATCGCCTCCCAGCCGCCGGCCTGCGCCGGCGTCGGCCCCTCGAAAGAAGCCTCGAACCACCGCCGCGTCGCCGCGCTGAACGGCCCCAGCGGATCGGATTTCGCACTTCTCTTCGCCCTAGCGCTCAACCCATCGATCTTACGCACATCTCTTTATGGGCTTTCATATATTCCGTTTTCCTTGCAAATCTAAAAGTAAGGTTTAGAATTGCAAGGATGCTCAGAAGGAAAATCGCACCAGAAGTAGCTTCTCTGCTGCAGCAGTTTCCGGCTGTGGTTCTGACCGGCCCTCGCCAGGTTGGCAAGACGACGCTCTCGCTGGAGATTGCCGAGGGGAGCGATGCCGTCTACCTCGATCTCGAGTCCAGCGCCGACAGGGCGCGACTGGCCGAGCCGGAGCTCTACTTCGCCGACCACGCCGATGAGCTGGTGATCCTCGACGAGATCCAACGCCTTCCCGGGATCTTCGAAACGCTGCGGGGCGTCATCGATCAGGGCAGGCGCGAAGGCAAGGGAACCTGTCGCTTCCTCCTGCTCGGATCAGCGGCAATCGAGCTGCTGTCTCAGAGCACCGAGACGCTGGCAGGACGAGTTGCCCTGGTCGAGCTGGCGCCGTTTGACGTAGCCGAGGTGGGAGAAGAACGAAGCGACGAGCTGTGGATAAGGGGTGGCTTTCCACCGAGCTTCCTTGCAGCCGGCGCCGAGGAGAGCTTTCGCTGGCGAACCGATTTCATCCGCACCTACCTCGAGCGAGACATCCCTCAACTGGGCCCCCGGATACCGGCCGAGACGCTGCGGCGGCTTTGGACGATGCTCGCCCACAACCAGGGCGGCCTGCTGAATGCTTCCAACCTCGCCCGCGGCCTCGGCTTGAGCGGGGTGACGGTTGGCCATTACCTCGACCTGATGGTCGACCTCCTCCTGGTGCGCCGCCTACCCCCTCGCCTTGCGAACGTGGGGAAGCGCTTGGTCCGTTCTCCAAAGGTGTACGTACGCGATAGCGGACTCGTCCACGCGCTCCTGGGCCTCGGAGACAAGGAGGCGGTGCTGGGACACCCCGTGGCGGGAGCAAGCTGGGAGGGGTTGGTGCTCGAGAACGCGATCGGCGCCACCGCGGGACGAGCCGAGCCGAGCTTCTACCGCACCAGCGGCGGCGCCGAGATCGATCTCGTGCTCAGCTGGCGCGACGGCCGCGAGTGGGCGATCGAGGTGAAGCGAAGCGCGGCTCCGAAGCTGGAGCGCGGCATGCGCTCGGCACTCGAAGACCTGCAACCCGAGCGCAGCTTCGTCGTCTATCCCGGCAGCGAGCGCTATCGCATCGGCCCAGGGACCGAGGCGATAGGACTCGCAGAGCTCTGTGCCGAGATCAGCGCCGACTAAGGCGTGCCGCCGGCGAACTTGACGTAGGAGTACCAGGAGGCCTTCGGGACGAAGCCGCTGGCGAAGAGGCCGGAGCCGTCGCAGAAGTTGCAGGCGCCGGGGGCGTCGTCGACGGAGAACCAGAAGACGCTCTTCAGCTTCCATTTCACCTGCTTGTTGCGCAGGATCGTGAAGGCGCTGCGCAGTTCGCGGGCCTGGCCGGCCGGGCCTTTGGCGAACTGGTTGGCGCTGCTGGCCTTGCTGGAGCTCCAGCCGAGCTCGGTCATCCAGAGGCTCTTGCCGCCGTCTTTGTTGGTGGCGAGGACTTTGCGGAATTCTTCGGTCACGCCCGGCAATTCGTTGGCGCGGATCGTGTACGGGTGCAGGGCGACCCCGTTGAACCGCGTCTTCAGGCCCGGCGTCGTCTTGTACATCTGGCTGAGGAAGTCGCTCGCGTACCAGTTGAGGCTTTTGTGCTTGCCGCTGGCGGTGCGGGCGCCTTTGGGCCGCGCGAAGAGGCCGGCGAGGACGACCTGCGCCCCGGGATCGGCCGCCCGCAGGGCAGTGTAGGAGATCTTCACCAGCTTCCCGTACTCGGCCGGGTTGGGCTTGGCGATGAAGTACTTGAAGTTGGGCTCGTTCCAGATCTGCCAGACCCGGATCGGCCGTTTCGGCACGCCCGGATGCTCGGACCAGAAGCTGCCGGTGGGGCCGTAGCGGGCGACCGCCGCGGTCAGGAAGCTGACCCAGCCGGTGCGGGCGGCGCCGCTGACCGGCAACCGCCCCGGGGCTTTGAGTCCGCCGGCGCCCGGGACGTTTTTCGCCGGCACAGCCCATTCGGGGGCGCCGGAGAGGAAGGGGAGGACTTTGATCCCGGCTTTGGCCGCCTCTTCGACCTGGTTGTCGAAGCCGCTCCAGTCGAACTGGCCGCCCTTGGTCGGCTGCACCGAACCCCAGCTGACCGGGATGCGGATGCTTTCGACGCCGCCGCGGCTGAGCCGCTGGAACTGTTCGGCGTTGAGGCCGTGCTGGGGAACGACGCCCCAGAAGCCGGCGGGCAGAGCCTGGGCAGTGGCGGCGAAGGCCACGAAGATCGCGACCACGGCAAAGGCCGCGCTGCAGGCACGCAGAATCCTCATCTTGTAATCCCTCGCTTTCGACATCGCTTAGCTCGCGGGCGGGGCAACGGTGGAATCGGGGCCCTGCTTGCGCTGGCGGTAGTAGTAGGCGCCGATCGAGATCGCGGCCAGGACGGCGATCGCGATCAGGATCGGGACCAGCGGCGAGGAGCCGTCGTCGGAGGCCTGCTCGCTTGACGCGGGGGCAACCTCCAGCTTCTGGGCGCTGCCTACGTCGCCTGCAGGCTTGGCGCCATTCGCCGCCTGGCCGTCGCCACCGCCAGCCGCTTGGTTACCCTGGCCGGTGCCGGCGCCAGCGCCGGTGCCCGAGTCGTCGCCTCCACCGGAACCTACGCCGCCCGGCGAGTTCGAACCGGAGGCTTCGGCGTCCGAATCACCGGAAGGGTTGGAACCGCCCGAATCTTTCTTCGACGGAATATTGGAACCTTCGCCGTTGGGGACGGTTGGAACATCAGTTTCGTACTGAATTCCAGAGTTTTCTTCAGCCGCAGCCAGACCCGGAAACAAAGCCATTGCCAGCACAACAAGCACTGACGGAAGCAAGAGAGCGGGTCGGACCGAGCTACGGGCGCGGGGATGGGTCGTCCGAGACATGGCGCGCAAGGTTAGAGGAATCAGCGGCGCTGATAAGTCCGCTGGCGTTGATCTTTGGCCTAGCTCTGGCCGGCGGGGGCTTTGTCCTGAGCGAGCGCCATATCGCCGGTCTCGCGGTCTGGCTGCTGCTGGTGGGCATGCTCGCCCTCGGCGCCCTGGGGCGGGCGACGCTTGGACGTTCGTTCTACTGGGTGACGGGACTGATCGCGGGACTGGCGCTTTTTTCAGCATTCTCTTCTCTCTGGTCCGGGTCGATTGAGCTCAGCGTCACCGAAGTCGACCGGGTCCTGGTCTACCTCGGGTTCTTCCTTGCCGCGTTCCTGATCGCCCAAACCGACCAGAGACGCCAACGTTTCGCTGAAGGGATCGGAATTTCCCTGATTGCGATCGCCGTCCTCGCCCTCTGCAGCCGGCTCTTGCCCGATCTGATCGGGCTCGGGCCGGGCCCCGGCGGCAACGCCCGCCTCGGCTATCCGCTCGGCTACTGGAACGCCAACGGGCTCGCCTTCGGGATCGGCGCCGCCTTCTGCCTCTGGATGAGCCGCCGCTCGCTGAACGCGCCGCTGCGCTGGCTTGCGGTCGGCGCCCTCCCCACCCTCCTCCTCGCCCTCTACTTCACCTACTCCCGCGGTGGCCTGCTGGCGCTGCTCGTCGCCTGCGGCTGCCTGATCGCCCTCTCCCACGACCGCCTCTGGCTGCTGGCGACGCTGGCGATCGGGGCGCTGGCCACCGCCCCGGCGGTGCTGGCGGTGCAGGCGCGCGGCAGCCTCGCCAGCAACGCCCCGACCCAGCTCACCGTCGACCAGGGCGAAATCGTCTTCGTCTACCTGCTCGCCGCCACCGTCCTCACCCTCGGGCTCTTCGCGCTGCTGCGGCGGCTCGAGCGGCGGGGCGACGAGGTGACGGGACGGGCGCTCGCCCTCTCTCGCAACCCGAAGGTCCTGCGATGGGTCGCGGTCGCCGTGGCGGTGGTCGGGATCGGCGCCGCGATCGTCGTCGGCAGCCGCGCCTGGGATCAGTTCTCCGAACCCGACCTGCAGTTCCCCAGCAACCCCAGGGACCACTTCGGCAACCTCTCCAGCGGCGGGCGCGACGAGTTCTGGCGCGTCGCCGTCGACGCCTTCGGCGAAGACCCGCTGGGCGGCCAGGGCGCCGGCACCTACCGCTTCTCATGGAACCAGCTGCGCGAGATCCCGATGCCGGTCCTCGACGCCCACTCCCTCTACC
Organism: Solirubrobacterales bacterium; assembly: GCA_035765335.1. Classification (GTDB taxonomy): domain Bacteria; phylum Actinomycetota; class Thermoleophilia; order Solirubrobacterales; family 70-9; genus VAYN01. The sequence goes on along the minus strand of DASTXV010000019.1, from coordinate 58,579 downwards.
TGGAGGCGTTCGCCGAGCTCGGCCTCGTCGGCGGCCTGCTCGTGCTGGCCCTGGTCGGGACGCTGCTGGGAACCGGCTTCCTCGCCTGGCGCGGCGCCAGCGGGCCGCGCCGGGAGCTGAACGCGGTCCTCCTCGCCGCCTGCCTTGCCTTCGCGATCGGCGCCGGGATCGACTGGCTTTGGGAGATCGCGGCGGTAGGGGCGATCTTCTTCGCCGCCGCCGGCGCCCTCGTCGCCGCCCGCTGCCGGCAGCTCGCGCGCGCGCAGGCCGAGAGCAACGGCGGCGGCGAGCGGCGCCGCTTCGGCTTCACCGTCGTCGGCCTGGCGGTGGCCTGGGTCGCGGCGCTGGCCCTGGTCGGGCCGCTGCTGGTCGACCGCGAGATCGAGACCAGCAACGACGCCGCCGCCAGGGGAGAAATCGCCGCCGCGGTCGAGCACGCCGACACCGCCCGCTCGATCGAGCCCTGGGCCGCCACCCCCTATATCCAGCTCGGGCTGCTGGCCGAGGCCCAAGGTGAATACGAGGCCGCCGCCGACGAGCTCGGCGAGGCGATCGACCGCGAGGAAGGCAACTGGCTCCTCTACTACCTGCGGGCGCGGATCGAGAGCAAGGGCGGGAACGAGGCCGCCGCCCGGGCCGACCTCGCCGAAGCGCTGCGGCTCAACCCCGAAGAGAAATGCCTGCGCGAGGGTTTCGAAGGATGCGGATGAGCCAGGCCCCCGACACCAAACGCGAGACCGGCAAGGCGGCCGCGCCGCAGCAGCGGGCGGCGGTCGCCGTCGAGACCGGGGGCCACGGCCCCAACGAGTCGCGCCGCCGCGGGGCGCTGCTGCGGCGGCTGCTGGCGCTCGGCGACTGGGGGGCGCTGCTGGGGGCGCTGTGCGTCGTCACCGCCAGCAGCTCGACCACCGACGTCGGCGTCCTCTTCTGGGCCGTCCTCTTCAGCCCCGCCTGGGTGATCGTCCTCAAGCTCCACGGCCTCTACGACAACGACCACCGCCGCATCCGCCACAGCACCCTCGACGAGCTGCCCTCGCTGGTCTCGGCCGGCGTGCTGGGGACGCTGGTCCTCGACGGGCTGCTGGCGATCAGCCCGGTCGGCCCTCTCTCCCCCGCCAGCGCGATCGGGATCGGCGTCGGCGCCTTCGCCGGCAGCTTCGTCGCCCGCGGCGTCCTCCGCTTCGGCTTCCACCGCCTGACGGGACAGGCGACGGGCCTGGTGATCGGCCCGGCGAGCGCCGTCGACATGGTCGCGCGCCGGGTCTCCACCCACCCGGAGACGCGGCTGGCGCTGGTCGGCTACCTCTCGCCGGAGACCGAGGCGACGGCGACCGAGCTGCCGCGGCTGGGCTCGCTGGCGGACATCTCGCGGGTCGCCCGCGAACACGCGATCGAGCGGGTCGTCGTCACCGAACAGGAGATGAGCGAGCCCGACGCCGAGCGGCTGATCGAGGAGTGCAAGGCGGAGGGCCTGGCGCTGACCTTCCTCCCCCAGCACTACGGGCTGCTGGGGCCGGGGATCGAGCTGAACCGGCTGGCCGAGCTGCCGGTGCTCGACTTCCGCTTCAGCGACCCGCCGCGCTCGACGCTGGCGATGAAGCGGTTGATGGACGTGGTCATCTCCGCCGTCGCCCTGGTCCTGCTCTCGCCGCTGCTGCTGGTGGCGGCGCTGTGGATCCTGCTCGACGACGGGCGGCCGGTCTTCTTCCGCCAGCGCCGCGCCGGCAAGGACGGCAAGCCGTTCACGATGGTCAAGTTCCGGACGATGGTCACCGACGCCGAGCAGCGGCTGCCGGAGCTGGTCGACATCGAGAGCCTCGAGCAGCCGGCCTTCAAGATCCCCGACGACCCGCGGGTGACGCGCAGCGGCCGCTGGCTGCGCCGGACCAGCGTCGACGAGCTGCCGCAGCTGTGGAACGTCCTGCGCGGGGAGATGTCGCTGGTCGGGCCGCGCCCCGAGGAGGAGAGCGTCGTCGCCCTCTACGACGAGCGCCAGCGCAGCCGCCTGGCGGTGAAGCCGGGGGTGACCGGGCCGATGCAGGTCTACGGTCGCAGCGACCTCACCTTCGAGGAGCGGCTGGCGATGGAGCGCGACTACCTCGACAACCTCTCGCTGCTGACCGACCTGGCGATCCTGATGCGGACGCCGCGGGCGATGGTCCGCGGCGAAGGCGCCTACTAACAACGCCGGCATGGCCGGCAACGGCGACAGCAAACCGATCGCGCTGGAGGTCGTAGTCGTCAGCCACGGCGCCGAAGCGCTGCTGCGGCGCTGCCTGCGCTCGCTCGCAGAGCACCCGATCTCCAGCGGCGAGATGCGCGTCACCGTCGTCGACAGCGGCAGCCCCGACGGGACGCCGGACATGGTCGAGCGCGAGTTCCCACGGGTGCGACTGCTGCGGCGCGGCAACATCGGCTTCTCGGCGGCCAACAACCTGGTCCTGCGCGAGAACGAGGCGCGGGCGGTGCTGCTGCTCAACCCCGACACCGAGGTCTACGCGGGGACGCTCGACGCGGCGTTGGCGCGGCTGGACGCCGACCCGCGGATCGGGATGGTCGGGGTGAAGCTGGTGACCGAGAGTGGTGAGCTCGACCACGCCTGCAAGCGCTCCTTCCCGACCCCGGCCAGCGCACTGGGGCACTTCACCGGCGTCGGCGGCGGCCAGTACCGCGCCACCCACCTCGGCGACGACGAGCCGGGCGAGGTCGATGCCGTCAACGGCGCCTTCATGCTCTGCCGGGCCGAGGCGGTGCGCGAGGTCGGCCTGCTCGACGAGGGCTACTGGCTCTACATGGAGGACCTCGACTGGTGCCACCGCTTCTGGGACGCGGGCTGGAAGGTCTTCTACGAGCCCGCCGGGCTGGCGCTGCACGTCAAGGGCGGCTCCAGCGCCTCCCGCCGCGCCCCCAAACAGGAGATCGCCTTCCACCGCGGCATGGGTCGCTTCTACCGCCGCTTCGACGCCGCCGAGCACAACCCGGTCATGAACGCCGCCGTCTACGCCGGCATCGCCGCCAAGCTCGGCGTCAGCCTGGCGATCACCGCGGTGCGCGGTCGTTAGAACGGCAGCTCGTCGCGGACTTCGGCGAGCTTGGGGGCGCTCTTGTCGCGCTCGCTCAGCAGCGGCTCTGAGACCTGCCAGTCGACGGCGACGTCGGGGTCGTCCCAGGCGATCCCGGACTCGGTGGCGGGGTCGTAGTAGCTGGAGACCTGGTAGGCGACGTCGGCGACGTCGGAGAGGACGGCGAAGCCGTGGCCGAAGCCGACCGGGACGAAGAGCTGGCGGTGCTTGACGTCGTCGAGCACGTGCCCCTCCCACTGGCCGTAGGTGGGCGAGCCGCGGCGCAGGTCGACGGCGACGTCGAGGATCTCGCCGCGGACGCAGCGGACCAGCTTCGCCTGACCGGGCTCGGTCTGGAAGTGGATCCCGCGCAGCGTCCCCCGCGCCGAGCGCGAGTGGTTGTGCTGGACGAACTCGACGTCGACGCCGAGCTCGCGCCAGGCGTCGCGGCTGAAGGACTCGAGCATGAAGCCGCGCTCGTCGCCGTGGACGACCGGCTCGACCAGGACGACGCCGTCGAGCTTGGTCTCGAGTCGCTTCGGGCCCATCTAATCCTCCTTGCCTTCGGGTTCCGCGGCGAGGCCGGCACGGGCGACGAGGAACTCTCCCCCACCCCGCACCTCGTTGACGCCCCACACCAGTGGGTAGAAGCCTAGTGCGAACCCGTAGCCCATAAGGAAGACGGGTCCGCTGCCGAGAAAGCTGCCCCGCAGCCGCTCCTGCAGGTTCGCCGCCGGGCCGAGGACGCTGGCGGTCTCCTTCAGCAGCCGGACGCGCAGGCCGGCGCGGCGCAGGGCGCTTTCCAGCCCCTGCGGCGTGAAATGGGTCCGGTGCCGGGGGACGTCCAGCGCCCACCAGGCCTCGCCCCGCCGGCGGGCGCTGCGGGAGGCGAAGTTGGGGACCGCGATGAAGATCGTTCCGCCGGGCTCGAGCAGGCCGCGGACCTTTTCCAGGGCTTCCACCGGCCGGGTGACGTGCTCGAGGCTGTGGTGGAAGATCACCGCGTCGAAAGAGCCCTGCGGGAGCTCGGCGTCGGCGAGCGTTCCGACGACCGTCTTCACCCCGAACCCTTCGGCGGCCCGCGCCGCGTCGGGCGAAGGCTCGAGGCCGGTCACCGTCGCGCCGCGGCGCTGCAGCACCCGCAGCAGGTCCCCGCGCCCGCTGCCGACGTCGAGGACGGCCCCGGCGCTGCCGTCGCGCAGCGGCTCGAACAGCCGCCCCCGCAGGCGCGCGGCCATCACCGCGCCCGCCAGCCTCTGCATCAAGACACCGGATTCGTGCGGGCCGTAGGCGTCGCTGTAGTAGGCGCCGAGGTCGGACTCCGCGACCGCGGGCAGGGTGGTGCCGCTGCCGCACTCGCGACAGACGCGCACCTCGAACTCCCCCGCGGCGGTCCCCTGACGATCCGGGGTCACCAGGGACGGCCCGCCCAGCTCCGCCCCGCAGGCGTTGCAGGCGGGCGAAGGATCGCCTGGCATCAGCTGAGCGCTCTCCCGTACTGCTTTTCGTAGTACTCGCGGTACTCGCCGGAGCGGATCGGGCCCCACCAGTCCTCGTTGTCGCGGTACCACTGCACGGTCCGCTCGAGGCCCTCGGCGAAGTGGACCTGCGCCTCCCAGCCCAGCTCCGTCTTCAGCTTCTCGGAGGAGAGCGAGTAGCGGCGGTCGTGGCCGGGGCGGTCGGTGACGTACTCGATCAGCGACTCGTCGGCGCCGGTCAGCTCGATCACCCGCTTGACCACCTCGATGTTCTCGCACTCGTCGGGGCCGCCGACGTTGTAGGCCTCGCCGGCCTTGCCCTTCGTCAGCACGGTGTGGATGCCGGTGCAGAAGTCCTCGACGTAGAGCCAGTTGCGGACCTGCCTGCCGTCGCCGTAGACCGGCAGCGAGTCGCCGTGGACCGCGTTCAAAACCATCAGCGGGATCAGCTTCTCCGGGTACTGGCGCGGGCCGTAGTTGTTGGAGCCGCGGACGATCGAGGCGTCGATCCCGTAGGTGTGGAAGTGGGCGGAGACGAGCAGGTCGCCGGCGGCCTTGGTCGCCGAGTAGGGCGAGGAGGGGTCGAGCGGCGAGGTCTCGGTGAAGGAGCCGGACTCGATCGAGCCGTAGACCTCGTCGGTGGAGACCTGCAGGTAGCGCGCGACGCCGAGCTCGCGGGCCGCGTCGAGCAGCGTGCCGGTGCCGATCACGTGGGTGCGGGCGAAGGCGTCCTGGTCCTCGATCGAGCGATCGACGTGACTCTCGGCGGCGAAGTTGACGACCGCGTCGGCGCCCTGCATCGCTTCGCGGACGACCGCGGGGTCCTCGATCGCCCCCTCGATCAGCTCCGTCCCCTCGGGCAGGTTCTCGCGCCGCCCGGCGTAGGTGAGCTTGTCGAGGACGACGACGTCATGCTCGTCGCCGACCAGCCGCACGTAGGTGGAGCCGATGAATCCAGCCGCTCCGGTGACCAAAATCCTCATTCGCTTGCTGCCTCCGCTTGTCGTTGGGCGAGATAGCCTGCCAGGCCGTCCTGCCAGGTGGGGAGCCGAATCGCGTGCTCGCGCTGACTGGCCAGGGCCGAGAAGGCCGGCCGCGGCGCCGCGGCGCCGAATTCCTCGCTGGTGATCGAGAGCACCCGGCACTCGACCTTGGCCTGCTCGAAGATTTCCTGGGCGAACTCGTACCAGGAGCATTGGCCCGTCGCCGCCATGTGGTGGATGCCGTACTCGATCCCCTCGATCAGGCGGACGATCCCGTAGGCGAGATGCCAGGTGTAGGTGGGCGAGCCGATCTGGTCGCGGACGACCGTGACCTCGCTCCGGGTCTGGGCCAGCTGCAGCATCGTGTCGACGAAGTTGCGGCCGCCGAGGCCGAAGAGGCCGGCCGAGCGGACGATGAAGTGGCGCTTGTTGGCAGCGGCGACCGCCTCCTCCCCGGCCAGCTTGGTGCGGCCGTAGGCCGAGAGCGGAGCGGGCTGGTCGCTCTCGACGTAGGGCGCGCCCTTGGCGCCGTCGAAGACGTAATCGGTGGAGACGTGGAGGACTCGCGCTTCGACCTTGCCGGCCGCCGCGGCGACGTTGCCGGCGCCGGCGCCGTTGACGGCGAAGGCGGCCTCCTCGGCCGACTCGGCGCCGTCGACGTCGGTCCAGGCGGCGCAGTTGATGACGACGTCGGGGCGCTCGAGGTCGAGCTTGCGGTCGAGCTGGCCCGGGTTGGTGACGTCGAGCTCGGCGCGGCCATAGCCGACGACGTCGTGGCCGGCGTTGCCGGCGGCGAGCAGGACGTCGCGCCCCAGCATCCCGGCGGCTCCGGTGACGAGCAACTTCATCGAGGCAACATCACAGCGATAGGTCGCATATCCCAACAGGCTATTTATGAGGGGCGATCTCTGGACTCTCGTTGGGAGTTAATTCGTTCTATGCATCGCCAGAGGTGCTATTCTTGCATCGGTGACGTTGCAAGCTCCCTACTTTCCCATCGATCAACCCGTGATGCCGGAGGGTCGTCAGATCGGCCGCGGCGTCTGTATCGAGCATCTGGAGAACAGACTCGCGACTCCCGCTCACCAATGGCTGATCGGACAACGGCGGATCGGCAAGACCAGTGTCGCGAAGGCGGTACTGGCGAGACTGCAGAAGCAGGGACATGTGACGCTAGATCTCGATTTGAGCAAGCTGCAACTGTCCGACTCTCAAGCGCTTGCGGGAGAGATCGCTCGGCAGGGCCGGGCGGCAGGTGCCGGGAACTCTGGAGAGGCCCAGCGGCTCTTCGGCATAGTGAGGAAGCACAAGAAGAACGCAAAGGCGCTGGGCAACCTCTTGAAAGAACTTGGCTTTGAAGAGGAGGGCCAAGCGCTCGCTGCGGTTTCGGCCATTCTCGCCGAAGGCGATGGCGGCGCCCCCGGTTTGGACCGGGTGCTCGGGGCCCTCGCCCTTCATGCCGCTGCCACCGGGCAACGCGTCCACCTGCTGTTCGACGAGATCCACCTGCTCGCCAACCTTGACGGTGCGCCAGAACAGATCGCGAAGTGGTGCCGCGAAGAGAACTCCCCCCTTGTCTTCATCTTTGCCGGAAGCGAGGAGTCAGCCGCTCAGGCGTTGCGCGAACCCGGTCAACCGCTTGCGGCGATCGGGGAGGAATTCAAGCTCACCGAAATTGCGGCAGAGGACTGGATCCCTGGCCTGAAAGACCGCTTCGGGGAAGCGGGCGTGAAGATCGAGCGGCGGGAGCTGAAGAGCATTCTTAGCGCCTCTGAGTGCCACCCCAGACGGACGATGCTCGTTTCCTCCCGGGTCAGTGCGTCCGCCCGCGCAGCGCCGGAAGCAATCGCTACCCCCACCATGGTCGAGTTGGCGATCAAGGACGCAGAAGAGGATCGGTCATGGCGTTGATCGAGGAAATCAATCGCGCTCGGTGGACGCTCGAATTCGCCCGCCTCGGGGAAGCAGAACAAATCACCGAGGCGCTTCAGACGGCGCGGGTGGTCGGGGTGCTGGGTGAGGCCGAGGTAGGTAAGACGGAAACCGTAGGCCAAGCCCTCGGCAATTCTCGCCCTAAGTATCCCGTCCTGCACCTGAACTTGGATGGCGTCGCAGGTGAGGCGCAGGTCGCATCTCAACTGGTCCGCAAAATAGCCGTCGCGGAACTCGGAGCCGAATTCTCGACTTTGAAGGTCGGCGTGCTCGTACCCGCCTCGCTGGAAAGAAAGAAAGTAGAGCTGGCCGAACTGCTGGGGGTGAATGGCCTCGAAGAGGCCATGCGGGATTGGCCCTCGGGCGAAATGTCACTGGCAGATGCCCTGACGTCCCTCTCCAAGCTAACTCGTCGCTACGAGACGGTTCTCTGGGTCGACCACCTCGAGGCTCCCAGCCTCACGCCAAGACACCCCTTCGACCTCGACAAACTTCTCTGGGCGCTCCGCGAGATGGTCCAGACCCACCCCAGCCTCAGCTTGGTCCTGTCGGGACGAGATGCGGTAGAGGGACAGGTTCTCGGGCCCGAAGCCGCATTTCATCAGCAGGGCCGCTGGCTCTCACTCGACAATCCTTCTCTGGAGGTCTGGCGAAAGGTCGCCTCAGATTTGAAGGCACCCGAAGGAACCGCGATGGAACTCGCCGACCTGACTGCCGGGCACCCGGAAACGATGCTGACCGCACTTTTGATGCTTTCACGAGAAGCTCCTCGGAGAGACTCCGAGGAGCTTCTCCGCGAACTCGCATCCACGTCAGCTGCGCTGGCGAGCCGCGCGTTCCAGCATGCCTGCACGCTCCACCGCCTGGGGGGGCAAGTCCTTCGCCAAGTGGCGCTGGGCCAAGGCCCCTATGCAATCTCTCAACGCGGGGGATCCCCTCCCCAGGAAATCCGCAAGGTCCTGGGGCGCCTGCGACTAGCTGGACTGATCCGGCACGACGACGGCTGGGCGGTCGTCAATCCTCTCATCGGGTTCATCCTGCGCCAGGAAGTGACCAGGAAGACGGCACCCGACTGGGGCGCCGAGGAATTTCCCGAGCTCTAGACGAGTTTGATCTCGGATTTGTCGCCGACCAGGAGGCGGAGGGTCTTCGGCATCCCCTCGCTGCGGGTCAGCTTCACTTCCTTGCCGAGCAGGCTCGCCTCCATCCGGGTGCCGAGGTCCTCGACGACGGAGCCGGAGAGGACGATCGAGTTCTCGACTTCGGAGCGGCAGACGCGGACCTCGTCGCCGATCGAGGTGTAGGGACCGATGTAGGCGTCCTCGACGACGGCGCCGGGGCCGATCACGGCGGGGCCGCGGATGACCGAGCCCTTGACCTTGGCGCCGGGGCCGATCACGACCCGTCCCTCGACCTTGGATGCCTCGTCGACCTCGCCCTCGATCGAGGTCACCAGCTCCTCGAGCACGAGGCGGTTGGCCTCGAGCATGTCGGCGAGCTGGCCGGTGTCCTTCCACCAGCCGCGCACGACCTCGGAGCGGACCGCGCGGCCGTCGTCGATCAGCTTGTCGATCGCCTCGGTGATCTCCAGCTCGCCGCGCCAGGAGGGCTCGAGCGAGCGGGCCGCCTCGAAGATCAGGTTGCTGAACAGGTAGACGCCGACCAGGGCCAGGTTCGAGGGCGGGTCTTTCGGCTTCTCGATCAGGCGCACGATCTTCTCCCCGTCGAGCTCGGCGACGCCGTAGGACTGCGGGTCGTCGACCGGGGTGAGGAGGATCAGCGCGTCGGGCTCACGCTCCGTGAAGGTGGAGACGAGGCCGCGGAGGCCGTCGCGGAGGAGGTTGTCGCCGAGGTACATGACGAAGGGCGAGGTGCCGATGAAGTCCTCCGCGGTCAGCACCGCGTGGGCGAGGCCGGCGGGCTTGTCCTGGACGATGTAGGTGATCTCGGCGCCGAACTGCGAACCGTCTCCGGCCGCGGCGCGAATCTCGTCGCCGGTCTCGGGGGCGATGATGATCCCGATCTCCTTCACGCCGGCGTCGACCAGCGCCTCGATCCCGTAAAAGAGCACGGGTTTGTTGGCGACAGGTACGAGCTGCTTCGCCGAGGTGTGGGTAATAGGGCGCAGGCGCGTGCCGGCGCCACCCGAGAGAATCAGTCCCTTCAAGGGCTCCATGCGGGATGGAACCCTACTGGGAGCGGGAAAGAGCGGCTGTTGCAGCGATGTTTCCAGCCTGGACTCGATCCGGCGAATCCGCGACGATGAAGCAATGACCAAGGTGGACGAGCGCGCCTTCGTGCCCGAGATCGACGATGACGCCCTGCGGCGATTGAGCGAGGCCCTCGATCAGGAGGGCGTGGTAGCGGCGATGCTGATCGGCTCGCAGGCGCGCGGCGAAGCTGGTCCGCTTTCCGACGTCGATATCGCGGTCTGGCATGAGCCAGGCCTGGATCGCGAGCAAAAGTGGGGCCTTCAGATGGACTTGATCGGGGCTGCGCGCGACGCGTTGAAAACCACTGAGGTGGACCTCGTCATGCTCAACGACGCGCCGCCGCTGTTTCAGCACCGCGCGATCAGAGACGCGGTGCCGCTGGTCGAGCGCGACCGCGCGCAGCGGGTGCGGCTCGAGACGCGGGCCTTGCTCGATTACTTCGATACGGCCCCCCTTCGGCTGGCACTCAAAGAAGGCCTGAAGAAACGCATTCAGGAGGGTCGCTTTGGTCGACGATGATCGGGTGAGCCTCCGTCTGAGGCGACTGGAGGAGTTGGTCGAAAACCTCGTAGGGATCCGAGAAAAAGGCGAACAGGCCTACCTGTCGGATCCTGGCCTTCGCGCCATGGCCGAACGATGGCTCGAGCTTTCGATCCAGATCTGCATCGATCTCGGAACTCAAGTCGTGGCGGAACGCTCGGGACCTACCCCTTCCGGCTATGCCGGCGTTTTCGAGACGCTGGGGGATGAGGGATTGATCGAGAAAGACCTGGCCGCGCGATTGGCCGAGGCGGCTAAGCAGAGGAACCTCTTGGTTCACCTCTACCTGGACATAGATGACAGGAAAGTCTTCGAGTCCATCTCCCACCTCGATGACCTTCGCCAGTTCGCGGCGTTTGTCGACAATCAGCTCGACTGAGACCCGCGGTCTACATCCCAAACTTCAACGGGTCGGCCCAGCTGGGCCGGACCCTGCGCAGTCTCGGGGCGCAGACGCGGCCGGTTGAGGTCGTCGTGGTCGACAACGGCTCCGGCGACGACTCGGTGGCGCTGGCGCGGCGGGAGCTGCCGGGGGTGAAAGTCCTGGAGCTGGGCGAGAACCTCGGCTTCGGGCCGGCGCTGAACCGGGCGATCGCCGCGCACCCGGCCGACCAGGTGATCCTGCTCAACAACGACGCCGAGGCCGAGCCGCGCTTCGTCGAGGCGCTGCTGGATGGGCTCGGCGAGGGGGTCGACTCGGTCGCCGGGGTTCTGCTGCAGGAACGGGCGCCGGAGCTGATCGACTCGGCCGGCGTCGTCGCCGACGCGACCCTGATGGGCTTCGACTACCTGCACGGCGAGCCGGTGGCGGCGGCCGCGAGCGCGCCCGATCCGCTCGGCCCGACCGGCGGCGCCGCCCTCTACCGGCGCGAGGCGCTGGAGCGGGTCGGCGGCTTCGACGAGCGGATCTTCCTCTACTACGAGGACCTCGACCTGGCGCTGCGGATCGGCGGCGGCCGCTGCCGGCTGGCGCCGGAGGCGCGGGCGCTGCACGCCTACTCGGCCAGCCTCGGGGCCGCCAGCGCCCGCAAGTACGGGTGGACCGGGTGGAGCCGCGGCTACATGCTGCGCCGCTACGGGGTGATGCGGAGCCCGCGTCTGGCCCTGCGGGCGCTCGCCTGCGAGGGCGCGCTCTGCGCCGGACAGCTGCTGCGGGACCGCACCGCCGCCGGCCTCAAGGGCCGCCTGCGCGGCTGGCGCGACGCCGCCGGCCTCGAGCCGCGCGACGCCGGCGGCGCCCCCCTGCTCGACCTCAGCGCCCGCGAGGCCCTTGCCCGGCGCCGCCGCCGGCGCGGCTGAGCAGGCGGCCGCGGGCGCGGCGAAGGAAGCCGGTGAAGCCGGCGCTGAGGCGGGCGATCTCGCGGGCCATCTCCTGGTTCTGGCGCTCGAGGCCGTCGCGGTCGGCGCGGGTGGCGGTGAGCTCGGCCTCGACCTCCTCGAGCCGGGCGGCGAGCGAATCGCGCTCGCTCAGCAGGCGGGCGACTCCCCGCGCCGCCGTGGCCTGGCCCGGGCGGGGGTCCTCGGCCCGCTCCTGCCTCAGCGCCCGCAGCTCCGCCGCGAGCTCGGCGTTGACCCGCAGCAGCTCCTCTACTTCACCCATTGCGTCTTCTCCAGCCTGATCAGGTCGCTTCCCTCTTCCCAGGTGCGATGGTGCAGCCACTCGTCGTGCATCCGCAGCAGCGAGTCGGGACGGACGCGGTATCGGGCCAACAGCTCGGGGATCACCGCACCGTACTCACCCCGGGCCCGCAGGCGGCGGTAGAGGGTCCAGTCCGAGTGCACCGCCATATCCGGGACGTAGGGCGGGTCGAGCTGCGCGATCACGCGGCGGGGGATGAGGGCGATCGTGTCGCCGCTCCAGTTCTCCCCTTCGTCGCGCAGCACGCGGTTTCCGAGCGGCGCGTAGCCGCGGCCGTCGAGCGCCTCCCCCTCAGGCCCGATGAAGCGGAGCCAGCAGGTCACATAGGCGAGCTGCGGGTCGGCCTGGAGCATCGCCAGGGCGCGGCTGACGAACTCGGGCTCGAGCACGTTGTCGGCGTCGAACATCATCAGGTGCTCGCCGCGGGCCAGCTCGATCCCGAGGTTGCGGGCCGCCGCGTCCCCCCGGTTCAGCTGATGGACGACCCGCACCCGGGGATCGCCGTCGAGCTTCTCGAGCACGGTGTCCTCGCCGTCGAAGGAGCCGTCGTCGACGATCACCACCTCGAGGTTGCGGTGGGTCTGGGCGAGCAGCGAAGCGACCGCCTCCTCGACGTAGGCATGGGCGCGGTAGTAGGGGATGACAGCGCTGACCAGCGGTTCCTCGCCGCCGCCGGCGACCGCAGCGGGCCGCTCGCCCGCCGCCTTCGCTAACAGCTCCTCGTACCGGGCGAGCACCGTCTCCGGGTCGGTGAAGCGCTGGAAGCCGGCGAAGACCGCGCCCGAGGCACGCACCTGCTCGAGCTCGGCGCGATCATCCAGCAGCCGCTGGATCGCCCGCCCGATCGCCCGCGGCCCCGTCCCCTCGGCGAGCCAGCCGCTGACCCCGTCCTCGATGAACCCGGTCTGCCCGCCGACCGGGGTGGCGAGAACCGGCAAGCCGGCCCGCATCGCCTCCAGGGCGACGTTGTTGCACACCTCGAAAGCAGAGGGGACGACGAGCAGGTCGTGCTCGGACCAGCGCCGCTGCAGCTCCTCGTACGGGAGCGCGTCCTCGATCCGCACCCGCGGGTCGCTGCCGCTCATCGCTTCGATCGTCAGCCGAACCGACTGCCCCATCGCCGCGGTTGGCGTGTCGGCGCCGATCAGGGTCAGCTCCCAGTCGTCCGAGCGCAGGCGCAGGCAGGCCTCGACGAGGTCGAGCACCCCCTTCAGCCGTTGCAGCCTCCCCACGTAGAGGAGCCGCAGCGGCTGCGAGGTGTCGCGCGGCGCGACCTCCGGCGCCGGCGCCGGCGCGAAGGCGCGGCCGATGCGGATGGCGGGCGGCAGCAGGGCCTCGCCGTAGTAGCGGCGGTAGGCCTCGAGGATGTCCCCGCCGGGCCAGATCAGCCTGTCGGCGAGGCGGAACTGCTCGCGCTCGAGGTCGGCCACCCGTTGTTCCCCGGGCAGCAGCGAGCTGCCGTTGTGGAGGGAGAGCAGCTCCGCCGTCGAGGAGAGCCTCACCGCCACGGTGGTCTGCCGCAAGGTCGGGTGGCCCGCCCTCCGCGCCTGCAGGGGGACGAGGCCGGGGGCGCGGTAGTCGCAGACCTCGAGCAGGTCCGGGCCCTCGTCCCCGTAGGCATCCTCGATCCGCTCCAGCACCGCGGCCGAGCAGCGATGGTCGGCGCTGGCGAAGGAGACGTTGCCGACCTCCTCGCTCGGCTCAGGTCGCTCGATGAAGAACACCTCGTGGCGGCTGCGCAGGAGCTCCACCTGCCGCCGCAGGGCGTTGCCGATCCCGCCGTAGGGAGAGTGCTCGGAGGAGACGATGCAGATCTTCACCTGGACCTTTTTATAGGGAAAGCGGGTGCTCTGGACAGTGTGTCCATCACATTGTCCCGCTATAAGGTGCCGCTCCATGCCCGGGGCTCCCTCTCTCTCCCGACGCGCGCGCCTCGACCGGAGCCGGGCAGAGCTGCGGGAAGTCCTGTTCCCGCAGGCCCCGGCGCCCGAGCGGGGGGTGCCGCGCTGGGAAACGGCGGCGCTGGCCGTCTCGCTCCTGGCCCTCGGCGTCGTCGCCGCCGTGCTGCGGCTGGGCTGGTCTTCTTCACTGCAGACGGTCTGGGCCGAGGACGGTCCCGTCTACCTGCAGGGGGCGCTCACCGTCGGGTTCTGGGACGCGATCTTCACCCCCTACGCGGGCTACCTCGTCCTCGTCCCGCGCCTGATCGCCGAGGCCGCGACCCTGGTGCCGCTCGAGCAGGCGGCCGCCGCCATCTCGATCGTCTCCGCGCTCGTCGCGGTGCTCAGCGGCCTGGCGGTCTGGCTCGGGTGCGGCGGCCACGTCCGCGACCCCTACCTGCGGGGGGGACTGACGCTTGCCACCGTGCTCGCGGCGAGCGCCGGTCAGGAGACCCTGCTCTCCGCCGCCTACGCCCCCTGGTACATGCTCGTCGGAGCCTTCTGGCTCCTGTTCTGGCGCCCCCAGACCGCCTGGGGCGCTTCCCTCGGCGGCCTCTTCATGCTGGCCACGGGGATGAGCACGCCGGGCGTCTGGTTCTTCATGCCGGTGGCGCTGTTGCGGGCGGCGACCGCGCGGGACTCGCGCGACGCGATCCTCGTCGGCTCGTTCATGCTCGGCGCCGCGATCCAGGTCCCGGTGATCCTCGGGCAGGAGCAAGGCGAGCCCCTCTGGACCTCGCACATCTGGACCGCCTACCTGCAGCGGGTCATCGAGGGGGGCCTGCTGGGGCAGCGGCTCGGCGGCAACCTCTGGGAAGAGGCCGGCTGGGCGTTCCTGGCGCCGTTCGTCGCCGCGGTCGCGGGAGGGCTTGCGTGGGGGATCTGGCGCGCCGCGCCCGGGCCGCGCTGGTTCGCGATCGTCGCCTGCCTCACCTCGTTCGGGGTGTTCGTCCTCTCCGTCTTCCAGCGCGCCGTCGGCTTCAACGTCTTCTGGGCCTCCGGCGCCTCCGGCGGCACCGCCAGCCGTTACGTCCTCGTCCCGGCGCTGTTGCTGATCAGCGCCGGAGTGGTGCTCGTCGACGGCGCCGCGCGCCGTCGCTCCTGGGGCCGCTTCCCCTGGCCGGTGGCCGCGGCGCTGGCGGCGATCGCCCTGGCGGTTGCCACCTCCTACGACATGAGGGGCGGCGGTTTCCGCGAACGCCCCTACTGGGAGGATGCCCTGCGGCAGGCGGCGACCAAGTGTCAGGCGACCGGCGAAGAACTGGCCGGAATCCCGACCTCGCCGGAGCCCTTCGGCGTCCAGGTCCCCTGCGAGGAGATCGAGTCCTTCGCGAAGGAGACCAGCACGAAGCCGACCAGGCAGGCGAGGGCGAGCAGGGCGGCGATCGGCGAGTAGCTCGTGCCCGCTTCCGGCGTCAGCGCCGGGGTGTAGAGCAGGAGCACCAGGAAGGCGTTGACCGCGACCAGCCCGGTCGCGAAGCGCGGCAGGACCGAGCGGCAGCCGACGACGCAGCCGACCAGGCCGAGCAGGGGGACGGCGAGGCTGCCGACGTGGATCGTCGCCCGCGAGTCCGGCGTGCCGAACAGCAGCAGGCCCCAGGCCAGACAGGCGATCCCGAAGAAGGCGAAGCAGAGGAGGGCGAAGCGCCACTCCTCCTCGTTGCGCCCCGCCCGGCGCCTGGCTATGAGCATCGCCACGGGCGCGACCAGCAGCAGCCCGAGGAACGGGAGCAGGGAGAAGAAGCGCAGGCCGCGGACCTTTTCCGCCGCCAGGCCGGGCTTGCCTTCGTCGAGGCCGTCGACCGCCCCTTCGAATTCGTCCTCGGCCCGCGGCCAGCCGACCATTTCGCCGAAGTTGTCCACCTTGTTCTCCAGCGCCCCCTCGAAGCCGGCCGCCTCGTAGCCGTCGACGATCGCCTCCGCGGTGCCTTTGTCGTTGATCGTGAGGTCGCCGCCGAGCTGCCACTTGAGCAGCCGGTCGCCCGGCGGGTTCGCCCATTTCTGGTAGGCCGTCCAGGGCAGCATCAGCGCGATCAGGCAGATGGCGGCGACGCCGATCCAGCGCCACTGCGGCAGCCCGCGCCAGGCGGCCAGCAGCGCCAGGGGGATGACTCCGAAGATGCTCGAGCCGTGCGCGAGCATCGCCAGCGCCAGCAGGCCGCCGATCAGAGCGGCGACCCGGAGGTCCTGCCGGTCCCGCGACCAGGAGGGGGAGAGCACGATCGCCAGCGCCGCCAGCAGGAAGGCGGCCGCGATCAGCTTCGGCCAGACGAAGAAGCCGTGCAGGATCGCCACGTCGCTGACCATCGCCGCGACCATCGCCAGCCCCCGGGTCCAGAGGCGCAGGCGGGCGGCGACCAGGACCGCCCACATGCCGACGATCCAGAAGCTCTGGACGCCGACGCAGAGGATCTCGTAGTGGAGCGCCTTTTCCGTCGGCAGGAAGGCGCGCTGGGAGAGGGCGTAGCCGACCTGCAGCGGTGGCCGGTCGCTCATCAGCCAGTCGGGCGGGTAGACCGGCGGCGGGTTCTGGTGGCCGTGGGTCGCGAACCATTCGGTGAAGTAGCGGGGGATGTCGTTGTCCGACGGCAGCTGCCCCGAGAAGCGCAGCGCCGACATCGGAATTGCGTTGTCGGTGCCCCCGTGGAGGAAGCCGAGGAAGACGACGAAGCTGGTGCCGAGCACCCAGAGCGCCAGCGGCGTCGCCAGCGGCCGCAGCGCCCGCCACTCGATCTGCCCTTCGCGCCAGACCCAGACGACGGCGAGGACGCAGGCGCCGAGGAGGAAGAAGTCCCACGTCTGGCCGACGAGGGTGTCCGCGTAGTAGGCCCAGAAGGCGGCGAAGGCGGCGAGCCCGGAGGCGAGGAGAGCGATGCCGAGCAGGACCGGCACGCTCCGCACCCCCCTCCTCACCGCCACCACCGCGGCGGCGACGGCGGGTGCCGCCAGCAGCGTCAGGTGGACGGCGAGGCCGGCGATCAGCTCCGCGTTCGCCCTCACCGCAGCGAGGCCTCGGGCGACGCCGCGAAGGGGTCCGTGCCGGCGTCGATCTCCTCGATGTTCGCCAGCGACACCGCCCGCGTCTGCGAGAAGAGGACGAAGAGGCTGACGAAGTTCCCCAGGGCGACGAGCGAGACAATCAGCGCCCCGAGGGCGATGTAGCTGGTCCAGCCGGGGACGGTCGAGCCGGTGAAGAGCTTGAGGAAGATCACGATCGCCGCCAGGATCGTGCCGAGGACGCCGAAGAAGACGAAGGTGCCGAGGGCGCGGATCGCGATCCGGTCGGTGAAGGGCATCAGCATCCGCAGCCCGTGCATCGCCAGCTTGCCGTAGGTCATCTTCGAGCGCCCCTCGTAGCGCTCGCCCCGTTCGCAGGGGACGTACCGGATCGGCAGGTCGAGCGCCAGGATCGCCGAGGAGTAGGAGAGGTCGAAGGTGGGGTGCAGCAGCGCCCGCCGCGCGATCGAGCCGGGCATCGCGGCGAAGTTACCGGAGCGGACCGTCGCCCCGGTGAGCGAGCGGAAGAGCAGGCGAAAGCCCCGGTAGAGGATCTTGAAGCCGAGCGACTCGCGCCGTTTCGTCCGCAGCGCCAGCACCACCGACCGCTCGGCCGCGGGCTTCGCCTGCAGCTCCCGCAGCAGCCGCGGCAGATCCTCGGGACGGTCCTCGCCGTCGGCGTCGAGGGTGACGATCGCGTCCTCGTCGGCGATCGCCGGCAGCGCCTTGCGCAGCGCGTAGACCAGCGCCCGCTGGTGGCCGAGGTTGAACGGCGGACGGAGGACGACGACGTCCTCGAGCTCCTCCAGGGAGTCGACTTCGGGGTCCTGGCCGGCGGTGTCGTCGATGACGACGAAGCGGACGCCGCCGACCTCGGCGGCCTCAGCGGCGAGCACCTCGAGCAGCCGCTCGCGCAGGATGCGGAAGGAGCGAACGTCCTTGTAGACGGGGGTGAAGATCCAGGTCTTCACGACGAGGCCTCCCCGGGATCTTCCCGCCGCAGCAGCTCGTAGTCCCCCCAGCGGTCGATCGGGTCGAAGCCGGACTCCAGGTAGCTGACCAGCGGCCCGTCGGGGATCGTGCCGTTGCCCCAGCCGGCGGCGTAGGGCAGGTTGCGGAGGAGGCAGAGGTTTTCGATCGGGTCGATGTCGGCGATCACCTGGCGTTGGTGCTCATCGTCGAAGAGCGTCGGCCAGGCGGTGGCGGTGTAGCCGGTGGGCGGGTCCATCTCGGTCCAGAAATAGAAGCTGTTCATCCCGGGCAACATGATCAGGGAAGCGCAGTTGCGGTCGATGGTGCCACTGATCCGTTCGTAGAGCTCCGCTTCTTCTTCAAACAGGTGAACCGATTCCGCCCCCGGGAGGTCGAGGGAGACCCCGTTGTCGTAGCCGTAGCGGGCGGCGTCCAGCGGATCGCGAAGCGAGGTGGTGACGACGATGTAGCCGATCACCACCGCCACGCAGGCGGCGACCGCCGCCAGCGCCCGCCGCTCGGCGCCGGCCGGAAGCGCGGCGAGGAGCCCGCGGGCGCCGTTGGCGACGCAGATCGCCCCGACCGGGACGAGGAGGAAGGTGGCGAAGAGCGTCTGGCTGCCGGCGACGGGGAAGACGTGCAGCGCCTGCGGGACCGCCAGCAGCGGCAGGAGGAGGAGCGGGAAGGAGACGTCGGCCCGCCGGTCGGCGTCCGGGCGCAGCAACGCCACCCAGGCGAAGCCGAGCAGGGCGAACTGGTAGCCCGGGAACTCGCCGGCGTCGAAGGGGAAGCCCTTGCCGCCGACCGAGAGCGCCATCGCCAGGCCGACGCCGAGGCTGAAGAGCGAGGTCAGCGCCAGCCAGCCCGGCCCGGGCTCGGCGCTGCGGTAGCGGCTGACGTACCAGTAGGCGACCGCGGACCCGAGGGCGATCAGGTCGAGCCCGTAGATCCGCGAGTCGAGCTGGAGGGCGATCGTGAAGGCATCCGACTGGCGCAGCGGCTGGCGCAAGATCCCCTGGACGAGGCCGTCGAGGCTGGTGCCGGTGGCGAGGATGGTGGCGCAGCTGACGAGGCCGAGGACGAGGAAGCCGCCGATCAGCCAGCCGAGCTCCTCGCCCTGGCGGCGGGCGGGGCGGCGGGCCCGCAGGACGATCACGATGGCGAGGGCGGCGACGGCGAGGTGGACGGCGAGGCGGCGCGGCCAGCCTTCGTCGAACTTGCCCGCCAGCAGCGCCACCGGCATCGCCACGAAGGCGGCCTCGACCAGCGGCCGCGGCCAGCGGCGGTCGAGGATCGCCGGGTAGCTGACCGCCGCGGCCAGCGCGAGCGAGGCCAGGGCGAAGATGCCGATGTTGATCTTGACCAGGATCAGGGCGGCGACGGCGGCGCCGAGCAGCGCCATCGACATCGGCGAGGACCGGTCCCTGACGAAGCAGGAGATCGCGATGATCGCCGCCAGCAGCAGGCAGATCATCCCGCCCGGGTGCATCGGCTCGTTGGCGAGGACCCCGAGCGCGGAGAAGACGAGGATCTGCGTGCCCAGCCCCAGCAGCACGCTGCCGGCGATCCGCGCCGTCGCCACCCCGATCGCGAGGGCGGAGACGACCCAGGCGACCATCGTCACGGCGCGGCCCGCGTCGTGGTCGATCGGGATGCCGAAGAGGGCGAACAGCCCCCCCCAGGCCTCGTAATAGAACGGCCCGTACTGGGTGAAGACCTCGTCGTAGAGGTGGCCCTGGTTGACGAAGCCCTTCAGCGCGGTGAGCATGTAGCCCTCGTCGTCGTAGGCCATGAAGCCGCTGAACATCCGCGGATGGGCGATCAGGCAGGTGACGAGGGTGACGGCCGCGAAGGCCAGGGCGGCGATCGGAAGACGCCAGCGCGGATCCGACCAGCGCCGCGCGGCCGCCTCGAAGGAGCTCAGAATCGGCCCCCGCCGATCATCGGACTGCATCGGCGCAAGGGTATAGGCGGGCTCAGCCACCCGCCCGCGCGCCGAGCCAGCGCCGGGCCCGCTCCAGGTCGCCGCCGCGTCGCAGGCGGCGGCGCGCGCGCAGGGCGCCCGGCAGCCGGCCCAGGCCTTCGAGCTTGCCCCGCAGGGTCGCCGCGAAGCGCCGCTGGCGCGCCGCCCGCAGCAGCGCCCCGACCTCGACCGCGGCGATTCGCGGCAGCGCCCGCAGCGGCATGTACCGGGCCTGCGTGACCAGCCGGTTGCGGGCGACGAGGCGGCCGTTCTCCGCTCCGGGGCTGCCGAACCCGGCCATCCAGGAGGCGTTGCCGACGTGCCAGACGACCGCCTCGGGCACGTAGCCGAACCGCCAGCCGGCGATCCGGGCGCGGACGTTGAGGTCGACGTCCTCGTAGAAGAGGAAGTAGCTCTCGTCGTAGCCGCCCAGCTCGGCGAACAGCTCGCGGCGCAGCAGGCAGGCGGCGCCGCAGACGCCGAAGATCTCGCGCGGGCGCAGGAACCCCGGCGACTGCGGCTCGCCGGCGCCCTCCTCCACCGCGCGGCCGTCGGCGAGCAGCGCCTGGCCGGCGCTGTACAGGCGCGCCGTCTCGACCGCCGGCGGCGCCCCCTCCTCCTCGATCTGGAGGATGCGGGGCTGGACGCCGCCGAGCGAGGGATCGGCCTCGAGCGCCGCCGCCAGCGCCCCGGCGCAGCCGGGCTCGAGCACGGTGTCGGCGTTCAGGACCAGGACCGCCGGGGCCGAGGTCCGCGCCGCGCCGAGGTTCACCGCCGCGGCGAAGCCGAGGTTGCGCGGCAGCGAGACGTGGGGGATCCCCTCCCGCTGCAGATAATCGGCGGTGCCGTCCTCGGAGCCGTTGTCGACGACCATCAGCTCGATCTCCGCCCCCTGGTCCACGAGCGAGCCGAGGCAGCGCGGCAGCAGGCCCAGCGAGTTCCAGCTCGGGATCACCACGGCCACGGATCGGGAAGCGTTCACGCCGCGGAAGCCTGACAGGGGACCATCCCGCTAGGTTCTCCCGGGTGCGGCCGCTCGCGATCGAGGTCGAGGACCTCCACAAGTCGTTTCGCATTCCCACCAACCGCGTCGACTCGCTCAAAGAGCGGGCGGTGCGCCCGTTCGCTGCCCGTGACTACCGCGAGCTGCGCGCCCTGAACGGGATCTCCTTCGAGGTCTTCCAGGGGGAGTTCTTCGGCATCGTCGGCCGCAACGGCTCCGGCAAGAGCACGCTGCTGAAGCTGCTCGCCAGCATCTACCGCCCCGACCGGGGCAAGATCCGGATGGCGGGTCGGCTGGCCCCCTTCATCGAGCTCGGCGTCGGCTTCAACCACGAGCTGACGGCGCGGGAAAACGTCGTCCTCAACGGGGTGATGATGGGGCTGACGCCGAGCGAGATGCGGCGCCGCCTCGACGCCGTGATCGAGTTCGCCGAGCTCGAGGAGTTCGCCGAGCTGAAGCTGAAGAACTACTCCTCGGGGATGCTGGTCCGGCTCGCCTTCGCGGTGATGATGGAGGCCGATGCCGACGTGCTGCTGATCGACGAGGTGCTCGCCGTCGGCGACGCCGCCTTCCAGCAGAAGTGCGCGGACGCCTTCCACGAGATGAAAGCCGTCGGCAAGACGATCGTCCTGGTCACCCACGAGATGGCCACCGTCGAGCAGTACTGCCACCGGGCGATGCTGATCGCCGAGGGCCGGATCCAGCGGATCGGCGACCCCGGCGACGTCGGGCGCGAGTACCTGCGGCTCAACTTCGAGGGCGGCGAAGCCAGCGCCAAGGTCACCTCCGGGACCGAGGAGGTGCAGTTGCACGGCGTCTGGCTGGAGAACGAGGCCGGCGAGAGGGTCGAGAACGTCGAGAGCGGCGAGGACCTGGTCCTGAAGACCGAGGTGGAGCTGCTGCGGCCGGCGCCGGGGGTGCAGGTCGGCTTCACGCTGACCGACGAGAACGGCCGCGGGGTCTTCCAGTTCGGCACCGCCACCGCCGAGGGCGAGGGGCCGCTGCAGCCCGGCCAGAGGGTGGTGGTGAGGACGCGGATCGAGAACCTGCTGAGCCCGGGCCGCTACTTCGTCCACCTCGGGGTCAAGCGCCACCCCGATCCCCGCGCCGTCGTCTTCCACGTCGAAAAAGCGCTCGCCTTCCACGTCTTCGGCGGCACCCCCAGCCAGGGCGTGGTCACCCTGCCGCACACGATCGAGACGACGATCGAGGAAGGCGCGCGATGAGCGGCGAGCTTCCGGTCACCCCGCCCACCGCGGTCGGCGAGCTGCGCGAGGTACACGGCCCCTCCGCCCTGGGCGGTGGGTCGCGCCGCTTCTTCGACCTCCTCTGGCTGATGTCGGTGACCGAGTTCAAGCGGGTCTACTTCGGCACCGTCCTCGGCTACCTGTGGTCGCTGATCCGGCCGCTGATGCTGTTCGGCGTCCTCCTCTTCGTCTTCACGCAGATCTTCCGGATCGGCAGCGAAGAAGCCGAGTTCTACCCCGTCCTGCTGCTGTTCGGAATCGTCCTCTTCACCTTCTTCCAGGAATCGACGGTCAACTCCGTGACCTCGGTCGTCGGCCAGGAGGGGGTCGTTCGCAAGACCCAGTTCCCGCGCCTGGTGATCCCCCTCGCGACCGTCCTCACCAGCGCCTTCAACTTCTGCCTCAACCTCATCGTCGTCCTCGTCTTCGTCCTCGCCTTCGGCGTCGACCCGACCTGGACCTGGCTCCTCTTCCCCTTCGCGCTCGTCTTCCTCTTCGCCCTCACGATGGCGACGAGCATGGCGCTCTCGGTGCTCTACGTGCGGTTCCGGGACGTCGCGATCATCTGGGCGGTGGCGGCGCAGGTGCTCTTCTACGCGACCCCCGTCCTCTATCCCCTGGAAGCGCTGCGCAACAAGACCTTCGAACAGATCCTGATGGTCAACCCGCTGACCCCTCTCTTCGTCCAGATCCGCCACTGGGTGATCGAACCCGGCGCGCCGACGGCCCCCGAGGCGGCCCACGGCTGGCTCTACCTCCTGCCCGCGGTGGCGATCTTCGTCGGCGTCTGCGTCTTCGCGGTCTGGATCTTCAATCGCGACGCCCCCCGCATCGCCGAGGAACTCTGAGCCGCCCGCAGCTCCGTTAGGGTTTTCGACCCTTGCCGCCGCTGCAGCCAACCGACCTACCGCTCCCGCCGCCCGATCTGCTGCACCGGATCGGGCCGATGGGCGAAGAGGACCCGCTGGGGACCTACGAACGAACCGGCCGCTACCACCGCGAGCTGCTCGAATCGGTCCTGCCCGACGACTGGAGCTGGGCGGGGAAGCGGGTGCTGGACTTCGGCTGCGGGGTCGGCCGGGTCCTCCGCCAGTTCGCCCCGGAGGCCGAGGAGGGCGAGTTCTGGGGATGCGACCTCGACCGCCCCAGCCTCGACTGGCTCGAAGCCAACTTCTCCCCCCCGTACAAGATCTTCGAGTCCCAGGAAGAGCCGCGGCTGCCGCAGGAAGACGGCTTCTTCGACCTGATCTACGCCTTCAGCGTCTACACCCACTTCACCGACAACTGGGCCGGCTGGCTGCTGGAGCACCACCGCGTCCTCGCCGACGGCGGGTTCCTCTTCGCGACCTTCCTCGGCAAGGGGATGCTGGAGCCGCTGACCGGCGAGAAGTGGGACGAAGAGCGAATCGGGATGAACCCGCTGATGCACGGCTACCCATGGGATCGCGGCGGCCCGATCGCGATCAACTCCCCCTGGTGGATACGCGCCCACTGGGGGCGCGCCTTCGAGATCGTCGAGCTGCTGCCGGTGGTCGAGGAGGGAGCTCCCAGCCACGGCATCGTCCTCGCCCGCAAGAAGCCGGTCGAGCTCACGGTCGAGGACCTGACCCGGCTCGAGCCCGACGAGCCGCGCGAGATCAAGGCGCTGCGCCACCACGTCGATCAGCTCGCCGACGAAACCACCCGCCTGCGGGTCGCCCACGAAGTCCAGGCGGCCCAGATCGAGGGGCTGAACGTGCAGGCGGAAGCGCTGGAGCAGGTGAAGGGCTCCCTCTCCTGGAAGCTGACGGCGCCCCTGCGGAAGGCAAAGCAACGCCTGAAGCGCCCATAGCATCGGGGCTTTGGGGACCCGATCCCTGAGTAGACTGGCGCTGATGGCGAATGAAACGGCGGCGGCCGAGGCGGGCGCGCAAGTCGAGTACGGCAGCTTCTACTACCAGCACTACTGGGGAGGCGGCGGCCCCTACGAGCGCAACGAGCGCTGGCTGGAGTTCTTCGGCAAGGTCGCCGACGGCATCGTCAGGGACCTCCACCCCACCTCGGTCCTCGACGCCGGCTGCGCGATGGGGTTCCTGGTCGAGGCCCTGGCCAACCGCGGCGTCGACGCCTGGGGGATCGACGTCTCCGAGTACGCGATCTCGCAGGTGGACGAGTCGGTGCGCGATCGCTGCCAGGCGCGCTCGCTGACCGAGCCGCTCGAGCGCAGATACGACCTGATCACCTGCATCGAGGTGATCGAGCACATCCCGCCGGAGGAGGCCGACCAGGCCATCGCCAACCTCTGCGCCGCCACCGACCGGCTGCTGCTCTCGACCACGCCGCAGGACTTCGGCGAGCCGACCCACGTCAACGTGCAGCCGCCGGAGTACTGGTCGGCGGCCCTCGCCAGGCACGGGTTCTTCCGCGACGTCGACCGCGACTTCTCCTACCTCTCGCCGTGGGCGGGCCTCTACACCCGCCGCGAGGAGGACACCGCCGAGACCGTGCGCCGCTACGACCGCGCCTGGTGGCGCCTGCGCCGCGAGGTGGCCGAGGTGCGCGAATCGCTGATGGCCGTGCAGGAGCAGGCGGCGGAGCTCGAGAGCGGGCAGGCGGAGAACCGGCCCGAGACGCTCCGCCAGCTCGACAGTCTGCGCGAGGAGACTTTGCGGCTGCGCGACCTGCTGATCGCCCGCGACGCCGAACTCGGCACCGCCCGCGGACGGCTCTCGGAGCTGGAAGACCAGACCCAGCGGGTGGCCAACGTCGCCAACCGGGTGCAGTCGCGGATCCCGCGGGTGATGCGCCTGTTCGGGTCGCTGCTGCGCCGGCTGCGCACCCTCGCCCGGGGCTGAAGCCGATGACCCCACCCCGCTTCTCGGTGATCACGCCGGTCTACGAAACGCCGGCCGACGTCCTCTGGGAGATGCTCGAGTCGGTGCGGACCCAGACCTTCGGCGACTGGGAGCTCTGCCTCGTCGACGACTGCTCGGCTGCGCCGCACGTGCGGCAGGCGATCGAGGAGGCGATCGCCGAGGAGCCGCGGATCCGGGTCCGGTGGCGAGAGGAGAACGGCGGCATCGTCGCCGCCTCCAACGACGCGCTGGCGATGGCGCAGGGGGAGTTCCTCGCCCTGCTCGACCACGACGACGAGCTCCACCCCGACGCCCTCGCCCACGTCCACGAGGCGCTGCTCGCCAACCCCGAGGGCGACTACGTCTACACCGACGAGGACAAGATCGACCGCCGCGGCCATCACTCCGGCCCCTTCTTCAAGCCCAACTGGTCGCCGGAGCGGATGCGGACGCAGATGTACACCTGCCACCTCAGCGTCCTGCGCCGCAGCCTGGTCGAGGAGGTCGGCGGCTTCGACGCTCAGTACGAGGGCTCGCAGGACTGGGACCTGGTCCTCAAGGTGACCGAGCGGGCGCGGGCGGTCCTGCACGTGCCGCGGGTCCTCTACCACTGGCGGATGATCGAGACCTCGGCCGCCGGCGGCGACGCCAAACCGTGGGCCTTCGAGGCGGGCAAGCGGGCGATCCAGGCGCACTGCGAGCGGATCGGGCTGCCGGCGCGCGCCGAGCTCGACCCGGTCGACCCGGGCGTGTACCACCTCGAGCCGGAGCTGACCGAGGAACCGCTGGTCAGCATCGTCATCCCCAGCCGCGGCACGGTGCGGGAGATCCGCTACGAGCCGGTCGTCCTCGTCAACAACTGCGTCCGCAGCATCGTCGAGCGCTCGACGTACGAGAACTACGAGATCGTCTGCGTGCTCGACCGGGACACGCCGCCCGACGTCCGCGAGTACCTGCGCGAGACCGGCGGCGAGCGGCTGCGGATAGTCGACTACGACCGCCCCTTCAGCTTCTCGGCGAAGATCAACGTCGGCGCGGTGCGCAGCCGCGGCGAGCACCTGCTGCTGCTCAACGACGACATCGAGGTGGCGACGCCGAACTGGCTGGAGCGGATGGTGATGTACTCCGCGCAGCCGGGGATCGGCGCCGTCGGCGGCAAGCTGCTGTGGGAAGACGGACGCCTTCAGCACGTCGGCGTCTGCTTCGAGGACGGGCTGCCGGGGCACCCGCACCACGGCTTCTCCGGCGAATTCCGCGGCTACGCCAACGGCATCCGCATCGCCCGCAACCTGCTCGCGGTGACCGGAGCCTGCCTGATGACCAGCCGCGAGCTGTTCGAAGAGGTGGGCGGGCTGAGCGCGGCCTTCCCGGTCAACTACAACGACATCGACTACTGCCTGAAGCTCCACTCACGCGGCCAGCGGATCGTCTACGACCCCGACCTGGTGATGCTCCACTTCGAGTCCTCGAGCCGCTCGACCGAGGTCGAGGACTGGGAGAAGGACCGCCTGCTCGACCGCTGGGGCCCGATCACCGCCGTCGACCCCTACTCGAACCCCCACCTCCACCACGGCTCGCCGCGCCTCAGCTCGGCGCTGAACTGGGCGATCCGCCGCCGCCCGAACCTGCCGAAGGTCCTGACCCGCCGCCGGGGCTGAGCCCGTCCTACGCCGAGCGGATCAGCGACCCGATCACTAGCTCGACTTCTTCTTCCGGCGAGCCCGCCACTCGCGGAACCCCCAGAAACTGAGTTCGGTCTCAGGCCGACCGATATTTGGCATCGGCGGTGGAGGTGGCGGAGGCGATTCCTTGCACTTAGCTTGGGATTTTGATTTATCGATCACGATCAACTCCCCCTTCGCTGCGAGCAGAGCGCGCAATCGGGGAGCGAAAATCTCTCTTTTCTTATGGCTACACGCGCGACGACGGGATCCAGGTCATCCCGATAGGGGCGCTCGGTCCCTGAACGTCAAGCAGCCGCGTTGCGCTCGCCGGAGCTCTCGGCCGGCGCCGGGTTCGTTTCCGGGCGGCGCACCTGGTAGTCGCCGCGGGAGAGGGCACTCTCGAGCCAGACGTAGAGGACGATGAAGAGGTAGCGGCTGCCCATCTCTTTCATCGCCAGCTTCGCCTCGCCGCTGGTGCGGTTGGTCCAGGAGGTGGGGACGACGGCGAAGCTGTGGCCGCGGACGATCGCCTTCAGGGGCATCTCGACGGTGAGGTTGAAGTGCTTGGAGAGGAGCGGCTGGATCGTCTCGATGACCTCGCGCTTGTAGGCCTTGAAGGCGTTGGTGGTGTCGTTGTAGCGGTGGCGGAAGAGGATGCGGATGAACTGGTTGGCGAGGCGGTTGATGAGCAGCTTCAGGCGCGGGTAGTCGTAGATTTTCGCTCCGGGCATGAAGCGGGAGCCGAAGGCGCAGTCCCAGCCCTCTTCCAGCAGCCGGTGGTAACGGACGAGGTCGTCGGGGTTGTCGGAGGCGTCGGCCATCACGATCGCCACCGCATCCCCCTCGAAGACGTCGAGGCCGGCGCGGATCGCGTTGCCGAAGCCGCGTTCGTTGTGGGAGCGGTGGACGCGGACCCGCGGGTTGCGCTCGCCGATCGCGGCGACGACCGCTTCGGTCGAGTCTTCCGAGTCGTCGTTGACGACGATCACCTCGTAGTCGATCGCTTCCCGTTCCAGCGCCTGGACGACGCCTTCGACCGTGTTGGCGACCGATCCCTCCTCGTTCTGGGCCGGGATCACCACCGAGAGCTTCATTCCCTCTGCCATGAGGCGGCGACGCTACCGGAAGTCACAGAATTCCTGCAAAGTCGCGCGGCAATTTTTCGTTTCTGCGCGTATCTCGTGAAGACAAAAGATTTACGCTAGCCTCATGGCGGTGATGATGCCGAGGGAGAAGTGGACCGACGAGCGACTCGACGACCTCAACAAGAAGGTCGACGATGGCTTCGCGGACACGAAAGCGGAGATGCGCGGAGGCTTCGCGCGGGTGGATTCGGAGATCCGTGAGCTACGCAAGGAAATGAACGAACGCTTCAACGCGGTCGATGCCCGCTTCGACGCCGTCAACCGCAACATGATCGCCGGCTTCTTTGTGATCCTCGCCGCCATCGTCGGCAGCAACGCTTTCTGACGCTCAGGCCGCGGCGCCGACCCAGCGCTCGAGGTTCTGCTCGTACATCTCCTGGAGGATGTCGTCGACGTTGTAGCGGAGCTTGAAGTCCGGGTAGTCGGCCTGGAACGGCTCGAGGTCGGAGATCCACCATTCGTGGTCGCCGATCCGCGGCTCCTCGCCCATCTCCCACTGCAGCTCGCGGCCGGCGATCCGCTCGCAGGCGTCGATCGCCTCCAGCATCGAGCAGTTGCTGAAGCGGCCGCCGCCGATGTTGTAGACGGCGGCGGGGCGGGGCGCCTTGCGGTAGGCGTCGAAGGCGGCGATCAGGTCGGCGCTGTGGATGTTGTCGCGGACCTGCTTGCCCTCGTAGCCGAAGACGGTGTAGGGCGTGCCGGTGACGGTGCACTTCATCAGGTAGGCGAGGAAGCCGTGCAGCTTGGCGCCGGCGTGCTGGGGGCCGGTCAGGCAGCCGCCGCGGAAGGCGACGGTGGGCATCTCGAAGTAGCGCCCGTACTCCTGCACCAGCAGGTCGGCCGCCGCCTTGGAAACGCCGAACAGCGAGTGGGTCGAGTGGTCGATCGTCATCGTCGTGTCGATGCCCTTGAAGTACTGGTGGTCCTCCGGCAGCTCGAACCGTTTCTCCAGGTTCCGCAGCGGCAGCCGGTTCGGCGTGTCGCCGTAGACCTTGTTGGTCGAGCAGTGGACGAAGGGGGCGTCGGGGCAGTGGGCGCGCGCCGCCTCGAGTAGGTTGAGGGTGCCGTTGGCGTTGACGCCGAAATCGGTCTGCGGCTCGCTCGCGGCCCAGTCGTGCGAGGGCTGGGCGGCGGTGTGGACGACCAGCTCGATCTGGCCGGCCTCGCGGAAGATGCGGTCGATCTCACCGGCGTCGCGGATGTCGACGTTCTCCCAGCGGAACTCGCGCGGGTAGGACTCGACCAGGCGCTGGGTGACGTGGGAGGTGGAGGACTCAGAACCGAAGAAGCGCGCGCGCATGTCGTTCTCGATCCCGACCACGTCGAAGCCCTGGGCGATGAAGTGGTCGACGGCCTCGGAGCCGATCAGGCCCCCCGCTCCGGTGATGATCGCAACCGGCATTCGCTTGCTTACTCCTTCCCCCCGCTCGGGGCGTCGATGTTGAGCGCCTGGGCGATCCGCTCGGGATCGGCGGCGATCCAGTCGTGGATGTCGGCCAGCACCTGCTCGGCGCTGCGCCGCGGCCGCCACTCGTCCAGGCCGTAAAGCCTCGTGCAGTCAGACAGATATATAGGCACATCCCCCTGTCGCGTCTCCTCAACCGGGGTGATCGGCACCTCGTTGCCGGTCAGCCGCTGACAGATCTCAGTCGTCTCCCGCAGCGAGAGGCTGCACTCGCGGCCGCCGCCGACGTTCACCGTGCGACCGTCCCAGCTCTCGGGGTCGAGCAGCTGCCGCTCGACCAGGTCGACGAGGTCCTCGACGTGGAGGAGGTCGCGCACCTGCTTGCCATGTCCCCCGAACCCGATGTAGCTGAGCGGGTTGCGGAAGAGGTGGGAGAGCATCCAGTGGGTGAAGACGCCCTGGTCGACCTTGCCCATCTGCCAGGGACCGGCGATGACGCCGCAGCGGTCGATCACCGCGGGCACCCCGAGCGCCTCGCGGTACTCCTCGATAAGCATCTCCGCCGCCAGCTTGGTGGCGCCGTAGAGGGTGCGGGCGCCCTCCAGCGGGAAGTCCTCGGAGATCCCCTTGGGGGAGACGCCGCGGACCTTCTGCTCGGCGGCGAGCTCGAAGCGGGTCTCCGCCTCCTCCAGGTTCAGCTCCACCTGCGGCGCCACCGGGTAGACGCGGCTGGTCGAGAGGAAGACCATGAAGGCGCCGTCGCGGCGGGCCAGCTCGAGGCAGTTGTAGGCGCCGGTGAGGTTGGTGTGGACGAGGTAGCCGGTGTCGCCGTCGACCCCGCTCATCACCGAGGGCTCGGCCGAGCACTCGATCAGCGCCGTCAGCTCCGGCACCGCCTTGAGGTCATCCGGCTCGCGCACGTCGCCCTTGACGAACTGCACCCCCGCCTCCTCCAGCCGCGGCAGGTTCAGCTCGGAACCGCGCCGGTAGAGGTTGTCGAATGCGAGGATCTCCCAATCGGGATGCCTGGTGGCGAGAGAGACAGCCAAGTTCGAGCCGACGAATCCGGCCCCGCCCGTGATCAACAGCCGGTTCAAGATGGGCGAAGCTATCACCTGGAATCGGCGGGCCTGGAGCTCCCCTCACTCGAGAGCGACGAGGTCCACGTCTGGATCGGAGCCGTTCCGCCGGGTCAGACGCCCCAGGCGGTGGCGGCGCGGCGCAAAGCAACGCGTCGGCTGCTGCGACAGGTGCTCGCCCGGTATCTCGGGACGACCCCGGAGGCGGTGCAGATAACCCACGGCGAGCACGGGAAGCCCCGGCTGGAGGGGACCGGTGACCTCGCCTTCAACCTCAGCCATTCGGGCCAGTTGGCGGTGATAGCGCTCGTCCGCGGCCGTGAGGTGGGCATCGACGTGGAGAAAGTCGTGCCCGACCGCGATTTCCTCGCCATCGCCGCTCGGGCTTTTGACGAGGAGGTCGTCTCCGAGCTGCGCGCCGCCCGGGCCGCAGATCGGGCGCCCGTCTTCTACGAGGCCTGGGTCCGGCACGAGGCCCGCCTCAAGTGCCTCGGCGTGGGCATCGGGCACCCGGCTCCCGCGCAGCCAGTCGCCGTGGAGAGCATCGAGGTGGGGCCCGGCTACGCGGCCGCCGTCGCGATCGCCGGCGAGGAGGTTGGGCGGCTCCGCCTTCTTGCCTAGCCGACGCGTCGCAGTCGCGCGTACAGCGAGGTCCCGGCCGGCCAGACCCGGCGGCACTTCATGGTGCCCTTGCCAACCCGGTACAGGGTCTCGTTCAGCGGCTTCGGCAGCTGCGGGAACTCGGCGTCCGCCGGGTCGGCATCGCCGGACCGCATCCGCGCTCGCCTCAGCAGCCCGGGGGGGATCAGCTCGGGGAAGATGTAGCTCTGCTCCTCGATCTGGAGCGGCAGCGGATCGACGACCTGCCGCAGGCCCTTCTTCGTGTAGCGGCGGTAGTGGCCCAGCATCGCGTCCCAGTCCGACCAGAGCCAGGGCATCGCCGGCACCGTCAGCAGCAGGGTCGCCCCCGGTTCCATCTTCTCCGCCAGCTCCGCCATGAAGGTCCGATCGTCCTCCTGGTGCTCGAGCACGTCCATCAGCGTCACGTGGGAGGCGCCGTGGAAATCGCGGTCGCGCCGGTTCGCCTCCTCCCCGAACTCCTCGGTGAGGCGGCGTTCGAGGTCCTCGATCGGCTCGACGAACCAGTAGTCGACCTGCGGGCGGCGGCTCCGCAGGAACTCGCCGAGGAAGCCGGGACCGGCGCCGACGTCGACCACGCAGTTGCACTCGCTCCCCAGCTCTGAGGAGACGAGCTCCCAGCGCAGGCGGTTCCAGAAGAAGTCCCGCGACAGTTCGGCCTGGCGCGCGAGGTGCTGTTCGAGGGCGTCCACCGGCGGCAGGCTACCTAAAGTCCAGGTGGTCGATTAGCTACCTTGCGAGGGCGTGACCTGGACGGGGAAATTGGCGGTGGTGATCGCGGCGCTCTTGTTGGTCGGGGCGGGCAGGGCGGAGGCGCTGACGCTGCAGCCGGTCGGCAGCGGCTTCGCCAGCCCGATCTACGTCACCTCCGACCCCGGTAATCCCGACCGCCTCTTCGTGGTCGAGCGAGGCGGCGCGATCCAGTTGATCGAAAACGGCGAAGTGCGGCCGTTCGCCAGCATCAGCTCACGGGTATCCACCGATGGCGAGGGCGGCCTGCTCTCGATCGCCCTCTCCCCCGACTTCGCCTCCAGCGGGCGCTACTTCGTCTACTACACCGGCAAAGAACAGAGCCCGGCGGAGATCCACGTCGCCGAACTGGTGGGGACCTCCTCGACGCCGCGCAACCTGCTGACGATCCCCCACCCCAACCAGGACAACCACTACGGCGGCCAGCTCCAGTTCGGGCCGGAAGGGAACCTCTTCATCGCCACCGGCGACGGCGGCGGCGTCAACGACGCCGAGCAGAATGCGCAGGATCTCTCCAGCCTGCTCGGCAAGCTCCTCCGCATCAACCCCAACCCCAGCGGCTCCGCCCCCTACACGGTCCCCGCCGGAAACCCCTTCGCCGCCAGCCCGGCGCCCTACGACACGATCTGGAGCTACGGCCTGCGCAACCCCTTCCGCTTCTCCTTCGACCGCCTTGGCGGCGACCTCTGGATCGGCGACGTCGGCCAGGACGACTGGGAGGAGGTCGACTTCGCCGCCGCGCCCGCGGTCGGGATCGGCGCCAACTACGGCTGGAGCTGCCGCGAGGGGAACGAATCCAACCCCACCAGCGACCCGGCCTGCGGCTCCGCCGGGCCCTTCGTCGACCCGATCTTCCAGTACCCGAACCCAGCCCAGGGCTGCGCGATCATCGGCGGCTACGTCGCCCGCGGCCCCGGCCTCGGCGACCTTTGGGGGCGCTATCTCTACGGCGACCTCTGCAGCGGCAACATCCGCTCCTTCGCCCTGGTCAATCCGGGACTGACCGACCGCTACGAGGGGGCCAGCGTCGGCTCCCTCAACTCCTTCGGAGAGGACTCCTGCGGTCGCCTCTACGCGGTCTCCGGCGACGGGCCCGTCTACCGGATCGACGGACCGCAGGCGGGGAACTGCGCGGCTGCGGAGGCGGCGCCTCCCCTCTCCGCTTCCTTCGTCGGGATCCGGGCGCTGCGCCGCAAGGTGTTGCGCCACAAACGGACGCTGATCACCGCCTGGGTCTCCCCCTGCAAAGGCCGCCGCGGCGACCCGGTGACGCTCTGGCGCGGCCGCCAGAGGATGGGGACCCGCCGCCTCGACCGCGTCTGCACCGTCCGCTTCCGTCCCAAGATCAACCGCCGCTCCCGCTTCCGCGCCACCGCCAAAGCCGACGAGACCTACGCGGCGGCGATCTCGCGCAAGCTGACGGTGAAGGTGAAGAAGCGCCGCCCCCGCGGCTGATCAGCTGCGGCAGACGAGGGTTCCCCGCGCCGGCTCGACCCGCAGGCGCCAGGGGCGCTGGGAGCGGTCGCGCGGGATGAACAGCTTGGCCGTCGAGCGCGGCGGGATCTGCTCGGCCCGCAGCGGGTACCCGGCCGCCGCGAAGCGCCGCAGCCGCACGGTCCCCTCCCCGCCGGCGGGGAAGTGGATCGTCGTCTCGCCGGCGGCGAGCGGCAGCGGCCGGTCACCGGGCTCGAGGCACCGCCCCGCGGGGCGGCTGGGGGCGAGGCCGGTTTCGATCCCCAGCGGCAGGGCGTTGGCGAGGACGAGGTCGGCCTGCCGCCGGCCCTCCTCGGGCGCCTCGGCCAGCTCGGCCGGGGAGTAGGCGGGGGAGCCGTATTCGCGCACCGCCTGCAGGTACTCGCCGGCCTCGATCTCGTTGAGGAAGACGGTGCCGGCGACCTCGGGCGCGCCCAGGGTGAAGCCGGGTTCGACCGTCCGGGATGCGAGCTCGATCGCGCCGAGGTCGGAGCGGGTGAGCACCGTCTGCCCCTCGAAGAAGTCCCTGCCTTCGCGCAGCGGCACCAGGTTGAAGCCGACCACGACCGCGGTCACGGCGCCGGCGACGACCAACCCCCAGCGGTTGAACCGCGCCCCCTGCAGCAGGTTG
The DNA here is from genome assembly GCA_035765335.1 of Solirubrobacterales bacterium. Classification (GTDB taxonomy): domain Bacteria; phylum Actinomycetota; class Thermoleophilia; order Solirubrobacterales; family 70-9; genus VAYN01. The sequence continues at coordinate 24,990 of DASTXV010000019.1, read as the reverse complement.
GCGACGACGAGGATGAGGAAGAAGCAGCCGATGTAGAGGTAGCGGCTCGAGTAGGGCTCGCGGCCGGGGATCGCGTTGAAGCCGGCGAGGAACCAGAAGGTCGCCGCGGCGGCGAGGACCGGCCAGAGGCCGCGGGCGAAGCCCGGGCGGCGGAACTGGCCGTAGGCGAGCAGCGCCAGGAGGACGATCAGCAGCGGCAGGCCCCACTGCGAGCGGCCGACGACTTCGTCGCTGATCGTCCCCAGCGCCAGCAGCGCGTCGAGCGAGGAGACGACCCCTTCGCCGGCGTAGCGGGGGGAATCGAGGACGTTGTCGAGGCTGAGCTGGCTCGGCGCCTCATGTCCCCAGCCGAGGTACCAGGCGCCGTAGAGCGCCAGGGGCACCGCGACCACGTAGAGGCGACGCAGGCCGCGCTGCCGCCGCCCCAGCAGGATCTGGACCCCGGCCGCCACCGCGAAGGGAAGGCCGAGGCTGGAGAACCCGATCGCCAGCGCCAGCAGGACGCAGGCGGCCAGGTCCCGGCGCCGCTCCTCGTCCTCCAGCAGCAGCAGCGCCGCCAGCCCGCAGAGGGCGGAGCCGGCGAAGCCGATCTGGAAGGGCCAGAGCAGGTCCTGCCAGGCGGGGCCGAGGAAGAGCAGCAGCGCCGTCGCGAACAATGCCGGCCAGGGGCCGAGCCGGCGGCGGACGTAGACGAAGACGCAACCGGCGGCGCCGAGCAGCAGCGCCACCAGGAGCACCAGTTCCGGCACCATCGACTCCATCCCGAAGAGCCGCAGCGTCAGCAGCTCGACCAGCACCGGGACGACGACGATGTGCTCGTTGTGCGGCGCGAACAGGGCCTCGACGGTGAGGTCGCGCCGGTTCATCAGGAACTCCCAGGAGTCCTGGAAGAAGGTGAGGTCGGAGCCGTAGCTGAGGAGGACCGCCGCGGCGGCGGCCATCGCCACGGCGAGCAGGACGAGCGGAGCGTTCCTGCTCAGACGATCACGGGCGGGCGCGGCCACCGGTCAGGGCGACGAAGGCGTGCCAGGCGGGCTTCGGCTTGAACTTCGGCCCGGCGCGGAAGAGGCCGACCGAGTCGCAGAAGGTGCAGGAGCCCGGCAGGTCCTTCCAGGAGAACCAGTAGGTGGACTTGAGGTTGAGCCGGCGCGCGTTCTCCATCATGTAGGCGTAGGAGCCGCGCAGCTGCTTCACCTGGCCGCGGATCCCCTGCTCGAAGGCGACCTGCTGGAAGTTGTTCTGGGAGCCCCAGCCGAGCTCGGTGATGTAGAGCCCGGGACGGTCGCGGTTTTCGACCGCGACGTCGTGGAATTCCTCGGTCATCCGCTCCAGCTCCTGGTAGTCGACCGCGTAGGGGTGGAGGTCGATGCCGTCGAAGCGGGCTTTGAAGCCGGGGATGGCGTAGAGCCGCTGCAGGTAGGTGGTCGCGGGCATCCCCTTCTTCCCCTTCGCCGTCGGCTCGGCGAAGAGGCCGGCGAGGACCACTTTCGCCCGCGGGTCGACCGCTTTGATCGCCTGGCTGGAGAGGGTCACCAGCTTCGCGTACTTCGAGGGCGAGACCGGGTAGGCGAAGTAGAAGAAGTTGGACTCGTTCCAGATCTGCCACTCGCGGATCGGCATCGGCCGCGTGATCGGCGGTTCGACTTCGTAAGTCGGTCCCGGCCCGATCCCCCCGGTCGCGTGCTCGTCCCAGAAGTCGCCGCCGGGGCCGTAGCGGGCGACGGCGGCGCTGAGGAAGCGCTTCCATTCCTTCCGCTGCTTCGCGCTCGCCACCGGCATCGTCGTTTCCTTGCCGGTAGCCCACTTCGGCGGCGAGCCGATCGAGGGCAGCACCCGCAGGCCGGCGCGGGTCGCCATCTCCATCAGCGGGTCGAAGCCGGTCCAGTTGTAGGGGCCCTTCGGCGTCGGCTGGACCTGGGCCCAGGGCAGCGAGAGGCGAATGCTTTCGACTCCCCCCGCCTTCATGTACCGCAGGTCTTCTTCGCCGATCCCGGTCTGGGGGACGATCCCGAAGAAGCCCTTCGGCACCCGCGGCAGCGGTTTCGCGTCGCCCTGCTCAGGCTGGTTGCCGAGGACGAGGGCGAGAAGGAAGCAGGCGAGGAGGGGTAGAGCGAGGAGGCGTCGTTTCATCCGAGTCGAGAAAGGTAGCGGTCGCGGTCGGTCAGTAGGTGCCGCCGAGCTTGCGGTGGTCCCAGGTTGCCGTTCGCAGCGGCGGGAAACTGATCGCCACCCGCTTCGGCGCCTGGGCTTCCAACGCCGCCTTGGCGTCCCCCTCGACGGCGGAGATCCCCTCGGCGTAACGCGCGGTCAGCTCCTCCGCGAACCCGAGAACGGTCTCGAAGTCGCGGTGGATCACCGCCTCGGACTCGATCATCGCCCCCCGCAGCTCGCCGTACTCGTGCCCGGCCTCGACCAGGACCGTCGCCCGCGGGTCCCGTTCGAGGTTGCGGACCTTCTGCGACTTCGCGTAGGTCCAGATCCAGACGACGCCCTCGCGGGGGACGAACCAGAGCGGCATCGAGTGCGGCCAGCCGCGCGGGCCGAGGCTGGAGACGATCGCGATCCGCTCCTCCCCCAGCAGCCCCCGCAGCTCCTCCTCGCTGAGCTTGATCTGGTCGCGCCGGCTCACCAGGCCCCCACTCTAGGGGTGTCTGAGCTTTTCCCTCACATATGAGGGTGAAAGTCAGACACCCCCATGAGACGATGGGCGCGTGAAGATCGCGATCGTCCTCTATCCCGGATTCACCGCGCTCGACGCGATCGGGCCTTACGAGGTGCTGCGCTCGGTGCCGGGGTGGGAGGTCGAGTTCGTCGCCAGGGAGCGGGGCGAGGTGCGGACCGACAGCGGCGCCGTCGGGCTCAGCGCCGACCGCGCCCTCAGCGAGGTGAGCGCCACGGACATCGTCCTCGTCCCCGGCGGCGAAGGCACCCGCGAGCTGCTCGAGGACGAGGAGCTGCTCGGCTGGCTGCGGGAGATCGACCGCGTCACCACCTGGACCACCTCGGTCTGCACCGGCTCGCTGCTGCTCGGCGCTGCCGGCCTGCTGGAGGGCAGGCGCGCGACCGGCCACTGGCTCTTCCTCGAGCCGCTGCGCTCCTACGGCGCCGACCCGGTCGGCGGCCGCTACGTCGAGGACGGCAAGGTCGTCACCGCCGCCGGCGTCTCCGCCGGGATCGACATGGCGCTCCACCTGGTCGGCCGCGAGGCCGGGCCCGAGGTCGCCCAGGCCGTGCAGCTCGGGATCGAGTACGACCCGAGCCCGCCTTTCGACGCCGGCTCCCCGGCGAAGGCCCCGCAGCCGATCGTCGAGCTGGTCAGCGCTATCGCGCGCGACGGGTGATCTGGACGAAGGCGCGCCAGGCCGGCTTCGGCCTGAAGCGCTCGCCCTGGCGGAAGAGTCCGGAGGAGTCGCAGAAGTTGCAGCCGCCCGGGAGGTCCTTCCAGGTGAACCAGTCGACCTGCTTCAGCCGCAGCCGGCCGCGGTTGGCGAGCAGGTAGCGGTAGGCGGCCCGCAGTTCGCGCGCCTGTCCCTGCAGCCCGACCTCGAAGGCGACGGTCTGCGGGTTGTAGGCCGAGCCCCAGCCGATCTCGGTCAGGTAGAGGTCCGAGCGCCGGTCGCCGTGGCGGACCATCGTCCTGCGCACCTCCTCGACCTGGCGGCGCAGCTCGCCGACGTCGGCCGCGTAGGGGTGCAGGGCGACCGCGTCGAAGTTGGCCTTGACGCCGCGCTTGCGGTAGAGCTGCTTGAGGAAGTCGACCGCGTCCAGCCCCCGCGGCATCCCCTGCTTCGGCTCGCCGAAGAGGCCGCCGAGGACGATCTCGGCCTTGGGGTCGGCCTGGCGCACAGCCTTCCCGGTGACCGCCAGCAGGCGCGCGAAGCGACCCGGGGAGACCGGCTTGACGAAGTAGAAGAAGTTCTCCTCGTTCCAGATCTGCCAGGCGCGGATCGGCGTCCGCGGGAGCGGATCGGCGCTGCCGGGGCCGTGCTCGTCCCAGAACTCGCCGCGGGTCCCGTAGCGCGCCACCACGGCGCCGACGAAGTCGGCCCAGGCGCGGCGCTGGCGGCCGCTGTCGACCGGCATCCGCCGCCAGTTCCCGGTCGCCCAGTTCGGCGAGGTCCCCAGCACCGGCAGGATTTCGATCCCGTCGCGGGCCGCGTCGGCCACGCTGGCGTCGAGGCCCGCCCAGTTGTAGTCGCTCCGCGGGGTGCGCTGGGTCGCCGCCCAGGAGACCGGCATGCGGATCGTTTCCACGCCCCCGGCCCGCATCCGCGAGAGGTCCTCTCTGTCGATCGACGTCTGCGGAACGATCCCGAAGAAGCCCCGCGGCACCGCCTGCGCGGCGGCAGGGGCGAGCAGGAAGGCGATGGTCAGAAGCAGGGGGAGAAAGGCTTTGGCGCGTGGCATCCCTGCGAGAACCCGCCGGCGGCGGTCAAGTAGCGGCAAAGGCCCTCAGATCGTTCCGGGCTCAGCCAGCCAGACGCTTTCGAAGTTGAGCCGCGTGTGCTCGGCGATCAGGTCGTAGTCGCGGTCGTAGTGCAGGACTCCACCCCCCGCCAGGTGGGCACAGGCGGCGATGATCAAATCCGTGGAAGCCAAGCGGTGATGCCCGATTAGCGCGAGGTCTGACTGCGCCTCAAGGGCGGCGCGTTCTACAGCTTGGTCGACCGGGAAGTGCGGAAGGCGCCCAAGGCGGGCCATCACTTCGCGGTAATCCGCGGCGCCCTGAGCGGAGTACCCCGCCTCCAGCAGGAAAGGCAGGCAGGTTGCGAGCCTTCCCTCTTCGATCCAGTCAAGGACGACTTCCTCGCGCTCTTTGGGGACCCCGTCCGCCAGCAATCGCGACCAGGCGGAGTGGTCGATCAGCAGCAACCTACGCTCGGCGGCCGGGGTCGAGCTTGATGTACTTAACCTCTTCAGCCGCCTCGAGGTCGATCTTCGGTCCATTGCCCGACCGAATCCACTCGGCGATTTCCCTGCCCGCCTGCCGCGCCGGCTCGCCTTCGGCTTCGAGCTCCCGAATCTTGTCCTTGGCGCCACGGATGACTAAGTCGGGAAGCTCCACCTTTTCTCCCCCCTGGAGCCGCCGCAATTCGTCCAGCGCCTGCTGGACGGGCGCAGTTTCCGTGATCATGTGGCGAGGACGCTTAGTCGGCACGGTGCGAGTGTAGCACCGTGCAACACCTCTTTTGCACTCCTCAGGCGGAGGGAACCAGCTCCAGCTCCTGCCACGGACCCTCGCCCGCCATCGGCTGGGTGCGGCCCTCGAGCCAGTCGACCTGGAGGTCGTCGTAGTGGGGGCTGGCGGGGTGGCCGGACTGGCCGGTGAACATCTGCCAGCGCGAGGCGTCGGGGTTGGCCGGCTCGGCGATCATCCGCCAGCTCGGGGCCCAGACCGCGTTGTAGGGGTCGTTCGGGTCATAGGCGATCTGGCTCACCGTCTCCTGGGCGCCGCCGGCGCGGAGGCGGCGGTTGAGCAGGCGGTCGAAGAGCGGGTTGGCGTCGCCGAGCGGGTGCGGGAACTTCAGCTCGTGGACCCGGCCCCAGCGCCACTCATGGGGGTCGGGGCCGAAGCGGTCGGTGAGGTCGTCGAGCGCCCCGCCCAGCGCCTCCAGCACCAGCTCGTCCCAGGGGCGGCCGATCAGCTCCTCGTCGCCTTCCGCCCAGAGGTCCATCAGGTGCGAGTGCCAGCGCCAGGGCGAGGTGACGTGCGGCAGGAAGCCGTTGTCGGCGCGGTCGAGCCAGCGCTCGCAGAGGTCGCGGTCGCCGATCGCGCAGCGCGCCACCTCCCGCGCCAGCCGCAGCAGGAAGGCCTGGTAGATCGTGCCGGCGATCGAGTCCGGGTCGAGGTTGCCGTCCCAGCTGCGCAGCCGCTCCAGCGCGCTGCGCTCGCGCTGGCCGCGGGGGTGGAGGCGGCTGAGCCGCGCCGCGGCCTCGATTCCCGGCAGCGAGTAGTTGTCGTTCTGGATCGCCTCGAAGCTCTCCAGGTCGTGCTTCTCGGTCGCCTTCAGCATTTCCTCGATCCGCTTGGCGCGGAAGCCGTCGAGCCAGTCGCTGGTGATGTGGTGCGGGTAGTCGTCGCCGACGATCCGGTTGTTGGCGGTGATCACGTACCCGCACTCGGGGTCGACGACCTCGGGCAGCTCCTCGTAGGGGACCGTCCCCTCCCACTCGAACTCGCCGCTCCAGCCCGGCTTCGGCAGGTCCGGGCAGCCGCCGCGGCGCTTCGGCAGGCGGCCGATCAGCTTGTACCCGATCGAGCCCTGGCTGTCGGCCCAGACCATGTTCGAGGCGGGCGAGGTGTGGCCCTCCAGCCTCGCCACCAGCTCGGGGCCGGAAGTGATGTCGAGCAGCTCGAAGGCGGCTTCGAAGGCGGTCGATTCGCGCAGCGTCTGGAAGGCCAGCGCCAGCGGCTCGCCCTCGTCGGCGCCGAGCGCCTCGTTGACGATCGGGCCGTGGTGGGTCGAGCGCACCTCCAGCGCCACCGGCTCGCCGCGGCCCTTGACGACGATCTCCTCGCGGGCGACCTGCAGCGGCCGCCACTCGTCTTCGAACAGGTACTTGTCGCCCTCGACCCGCTCGACGAAGAGGTCCTGGACGTCGGCCATGACGTTGGTGATCGTCCAGCAGACGTCGTTGTTCTGGCCCATGTAGATCCCGGGCATGCCCGGCAGCGAGGCGCCGCGGACGAAGCGCTCGCCGTGGCGCAGCTCGACCTCGTACCAGATGCCCGGCATGCTCGGCGAGAGGTGCGGGTCGCCGGCGATCAGCGGGGCGCCGGTCTTCGAGCGCTCGGCGCTGACGGCCCAGTTGTTGGAGCCCGAAGCCTCTGCGGCCAGGCCCAGGGAGCTCCGCACCCGGTCGATCTGCTCGACCAGCGGCATCCCTTCGCCGGTCCAGGCTTCCAGCGATTCGGCGACGACCGGGTTGTCGGCGGGGTAGACCGGGTCGAGCCGGGCGGCCAGCTCGGGGCCGAGCTCGCGCACCATGTCGGCCCGCAGCAGCTCCCGCTCCCAGTTGGTCGAGAGGCCGAAGGCGAGCAGCTTGCCGAGGCTGAGGATGTCGACCGGCCGCCAGGGCGCCCACTCGTGGCGCAGGACCTGCATCTCGAACGGCAGCGCCCGGGCGTCGCGGGCGGCGGCGTTGACGCCGGCGCAGAAGCGCTCCAGCTTGGCCCGCAGCCCCGGCTCGAGCGCCGCTTCCTCGGCTTCGGCGATCCGCCGGATCCCCAGCGTCCGCATCAGCTTGTCGAGCGGCAGGCCCTCCTCGCCGGCCATCTCGGCGACCCGCCCTTCGACGACCCGCCGGTAGAAGCTCATCTGCCAGAGGCGGTCCTGCCCGTGGCAGTAGCCCTGGGCGAAGAAGAGGTCCTCGCGGTCGTCGGCCTCGACGTGGGGGACTCCCCAGCGATCGCGGCGGACGCGCGCCTTGCCGCGCAGCTCGGGAACCTCGATCGTCCCCTCGACCTGCGGCAGCGGCCGGCGGGCGAGGCGGTGCCAGAGGATCGCGGCGGCACCGCCGAGGAGACTGGCTCCCGCTGCGCCCGTAAGGAGTCCGACCCGTGCCGCCCGCTTCATTCGGTCAGGGTACTGGCTACCCAGCCAGTACGCCGGCTCAGGCCTCCAGATCCTCCGGCAGGCGACCCTCGCCCTCGAGCTTTTCGAGGTGGGCCTCCATCGCCATCGCCGCCATCGGCAGCAGCTCGATCGGGATGTCGTCCCAGACGGCGGCGAGGAGCCGGGCCCGCGAGCGCTCCCCCTCCTCCAGGGCCGCGATCAGCCGGCGCTCGCGCATCTGGCGGTGCTCGACGTACTCGGCCAGCTTCGCGGCCGGGTCGGTGACCCAGGGGCCGTGGCCGGGGGCGATCAGCTCGAGCTCCTGCTCCTGCAGCAGCGCCAGCGAGTCCATGAAGGCGGCGAGCGAGTTGCCGCCGGGCGGGACGATCGTCGAGCCGAGGCCGAGGACGAGGTCGCCGCTGAAGCAGACGCCGGTTTCGGTCAGGAAGCAGACGTGGTCCTCGGCGTGGCCGGGGGTGGCGAGGGTGCGCAGCGTGAAGTGCTCCTCGCCGCCGGAGGGGAGCACGACCTCGGCCTCGAGCTCCTCGGCGCCGGCGGTGTGGTCGCCGTGCGAGTGGGTGAGGAGGACGAGGCCGATCCCGCCCCGCTCCTCGGCGGCGGCGCGGATCGCCTCGAGGTGACCCGGATCGTCGGAGCCGGGGTCGATCACCACGCAGGGGTCGGCCCCGTAGAGGTAGGTGTTGGTCCCTTCCAGCGTCATCGGCCCCGGGTTGGGGGCGACGATCTTCAGGACCTCGGGGTGACCGGGCGCCTCGTTCAGTTGGAGGAGACTTCCTTGGCGATCGCCTCGCGCGCGTCCGACGGCTCGAGCACGACGAGGTCGCCGGCGCCGCGGAGGATCTCCCGCACCAGCCAGGGCTTGCCCGCGTAGGGCAGCTCGACGACGACGGCGCCGTCGGCCAGCTCCTCGACCACGGTCCGCTCCTCGCGCAGCCAGCGCGCCCGCTCCGGCGAGACCCAGACGCGGGCGACCTCGGCGGTCGGCACCTCGCCGTGGGTCATCCAGCCCTCGACCCCGGCCAGCTCCTCGACCTCCGGCCGCGGCTCGAAGGTCTCCTCGGAGAGCCGCGCCTCCTTGACCCGGTCGAGCTTGAAGTGGCGGACCCCTTCTTTGGTCAGGTCGTAGCACTCGACGTACCAGCCCTCTTTGCCGTTCTCGAGCCGGTAGGGCTCGACCCGGCGCTCGGTGAACTGGTCCTCGTTCTCCTTGTAGTAGGAGAGCTCGAGCACGCGGCTCTCGGCGATCGCCTGGTTGACGATCCGCGCGACCTCGGCGTCGCCGCCGCCCGCCGAGGCGATCTCCAGCCCCTCCTCGGAGGGGTCGTGGCCGAGCGCCTTGACGATTTTCCCCCGCGCGGTCTGCAGGTCCGACTGCGGCAGGTGGTCGCCGAAGAGGTCGATCGCCGCCACCAGCGCCTTCGCCTCCAGCGGCAGCAGGCGGGCGGGGCGGGCGAAATTGTCGCCGTAGGGCTGCGAGTCGACCTCGATCTCGTCGCCGAGGATTTCCGCGTAGAGAACGTAGGTGCCGCCGCCGAAGTTGACGACGTTGAGCAGCTCGACGTCCTCGCGCAGCTCCTCTTCGGTCAGCTCCAGCCGCTGGCGCAGCTCGGCCACCTGCAGCCGCTCTCCCTTTTTCGCCGCTTCGATCAGGAGGCCGGCGAGGGTGACCAGGCGGGCGAAGCGCTCGGGCCGGATCGCCGCCTCGCCGCGGCCGTTGGAGCGGCTGCGCTTCGGCTGCTCGTCGAGCGGCCGGTCGACGACGTCGGCGGGGCGGAACCCGTTCTCGTGGCGCGCCAGCAGCAGGCCCCGCCGCTTCTCGGCCTCCTCGCGAAGGTCGTCGGGCGCCAGCACCTGCGCGTTCTGGCGCCAGCGCAGGACCCAGGCGATCAGCTCCCGCTCGGAGGCGTAGCTGGTCTCGAAGACGCGGCCCTTGCCGGGGGCGCCGTCGGACTTCACCGCGTTGCGGAGCTCCCCGTAGGAACCGAAGTCACGCTCGATCAGCCAGGCGATCCGCTCGCGGATCCAGATCTTCGCCGTGCCCTGGGTCTCCCCCAGCTGCCAGTCGGCGCGGCTGCCGTAGTCGCGGCGGTCGAAGTCCTCGGGCGGCGAGAAGTCGTGCTCGGCCTTGGAGGCGTAGCCGACCTTGCCCTGGATGCGAGAGAGGCGGAAGACCCGCACCGCATCGCGCTCGTGCGAGTGGCCGATCAGGTAGAACTGGCCGCCGCGGAAGACCAGGTGGTAGGGGTCGACCTTGCGCTTTTCGGTCTCGCCCCGCTCCATCGTGTAGTAGGTGAACTCGATCGTCTTCCGGCGCGAGATCGCGGTCTCGATCTTGGAGAGGCGCTGGGAGAGGTCGCGGCCGCCGGCGGAGGCGGTCATCGCCATCTCGACCGGGGCGCGCTCGCCCTCGTTGAGCGGGTTCGGGTGGCCCCAGGCGACCTGCTGGAGGGCCAGCCGCAGCGGCTCGGCATAGGCGAAGCCGCCGTCGGTGAGCAGCATCAGCGCCGTGCTCAGCGCCGCCAGCTCGTCGTCGGAGAAGCGGATCGGGTCGAGGTAGAAGTTCTCCGGCGGCAGCGAGTAGAGCTCGGCCTCGAAGAAGCCCTCGCCGGGCTTCTCGACCCCGAGCTGGATCCCGAGGCTCTCCAGCTCCGCCCGGTCGGCGTAAAAACGGCGCGCGAAAGCGTCGTCGTTCATGTCGCTGTAGCCCTCCACCTCGCGCTTGATCTCGAGAGCCGAGACCGGCCTTCCCTGAGCCATCAGGAACGAGATCAGCGAGAGCTGGCGAATTAGCTTCTCGGTGTCCTTCGCCACTGGTCGGCAGGATAGTCTGCGCGCAGCGCATGGACGTCCTCCGGAACCTCTTCGGCAACGTAACCGCGGGCATTATCCGGCTTTTGGTGACGGTCGGAATCCTCGCAGCGGTCTATTTCTTCGTCGTCAAGCCGACTCTGGAGACGACGGAGAAGATCAGTGGGGAAGCCAACGACAGCATCCAGAAGGGCTTCGAACAGGCGGATATGGGCGACATCAACAAGACGATCGACGACGTCAACCGCCAGGTTCAGCGCGAAATCCGCAAATCGCTGCGGACCTCGAACCAGGGCGATGCCGACAAGCTGATCCGCTGCATCAAACGGGCCAACCACAACGTCAACCGGATCCAGCGCTGCAGCGAACGCTTCCGGTAGCGGCTCAGCCGAAGACGCCGGTACCGATCAGGCCGGCGATGATCATGCAGGTGCCCGTCCACATGGTCCGGTTCAGAGCGAAGTAGGCCTCTTCCAACCTTCCGAAGCGCTTGTCGAAGTCCTCGAAGCGTTTGTCGACCTTGTCGAAGCGCTCCCCGAACCGGGCCTCCATCCGGTCGAAGCCTTCCTTCATCTCTGACTTGAGTTCCGCGATGCCCCGATCGACCTTCTTGTCGAGGTCGTCCAGTCGCTCGTCGGTCCATCTCTCCCTCGGGCTCATCATCACCGCCATGAGCATAGCGTAACTCTTTGTCTACGGTAACGCTTTGTCGTCAGGCCGTGCGCTGGGCGAAGAAGGCGCTGCCGGAAAGAGCCCGGTCGAAGCCGGACCAGGCCTCACCGGCGGGAAGCTGCTTCTCGATGCGGTCGAAGCTGCCGAGGCGGCCGCCGAGGTTGTCGATCATGTGGACGAGGACGGCCTCGCGGGTGGCGGGGACGACCGGGGAGCCGTGCTCGAGCGAGCCGTGGTGGCTGAGGATGATGTGGAGGACGCACTGGGCGAGCGCGGGGTCGAAGCCCGGCAGGTCCTCGATCGCCCGGCGCACCGTGTAGTAGCCGAGCGGTATCTCCCCCTGGAGACGGCCGGCGTCGGTTAGGTCGATCGCCAGCGGGTCATCGTTGTAGGCGACGCACTTGCCGATGTCGTGCAGGAGGGCGCCGGTGACGGCGACGTCGCGGTCGATCCCGGGGAAGAAGTTGGCCGCGGCGGAGACCGCCTGCGCGACCGAGAGCGTGTGCTCGAGCAGGCCGTGGCGGTAAGCCTGGTGGTAGGTCTTCGCCGCCGGGGCGACGCGGAAGCGCTGCCAGGTCTCCGACTCCTCGCCGAAGAAGACGTCGAGCAGCTGGCGCAGCTGCGGGTTCTGGACCGTGCCCAGCAGCTCGCGCAGGTCGCGCTCGAGCAGCTCAAGCGAAACGTCTGACTCCGCCGCCAGGTCCTCAGCCGTGAACTCGTGCGGCTCGGCCTCGCGCAGGGAGGAGATCTTGATCTTCGCCCCCCAGCGCTCGCTGATCTCGAAGACGCCGCTGACGAAGATGGGAGCGCCCCCGCAGCAGAGCGCGTGCAGCTCCTCGGCGCCCTCCCAGCAGACCGCCTCGGCGGTGCCGGTGGCGTCGCCGACGGAGAGGCGCAGCCAGGGATCGCCGTTGCGCTTGCGCCGCAGCTCACGCTCGCGGACGGCGTAGACGCCATTGACGCGCTGGCCGTCCTCGAGCTCGCGGAGCGGCACCCGGACGGCGGCTTGCGCTGCCGTCGTCGCCGACCCGTTGCTCTGGGCGAGAGCCTCGATCTGCGTCTGCTCGGCCATCGTTCGACCAAGGTAAAGGCGGCGGCGGACGGTCGGCTAGAGGGCAAAAAGGCTGGCGAGACCGACGAAGCAAGAAACGGTGATCGTCGTCTGCGCGATGAACCCCTGGAACATCATTCGGCGGAGCTCTCGCAACTCTTGGTCGACAGCATCGAAGCGCTTATTCACGCTCTCCTTGAAGTCGTCGAGGCGCTCGTCGGTCCAGCTCTCCCTTGCCATCTTCTCCATGATGGCAAGCGTAACTCATTGTCTGTAACAAGACACGCGCAAGAAGTAAATTCTTTGCCTCAAGTCGGGGGCGAATCGATCGCGAAGAGGCGCCATTCGCCCGGCGCTCCCTTCAGCGTCCGCGCCCCGCGGTCGGCGAACTCCAGGCCCGAGCCGACCACAAGCTCGCGCACGGTGCTGGAGACGAGCACCTCGCCGGCGTCGGCCAGCGCCCCGATCCGGGCGCCGATGTTGACCGCCATGCCGCCGACGTCGTCGCCGATCAGCTCGACCTCGCCGGTGTGGATCCCCGCCCGCACCTCGATCCCGAGGCCCGAGACTTCGTCCCGCACCGCCGCAGCGCAGCGGATCGCCCGCGCCGGCCCGTCGAAGGTGGCGAGGAAGCCGTCGCCCATCGTCTTCACCTCGCGCCCCCGGTGCAGAGAGAGCTGCCGGCGCACCGCCGCGTCGTGGCGCTCCAGCAGCTGCCGCCAGCCGCGGTCGCCCAGCTCGGCCGCCTTCTCGGTCGAGCCGACGATGTCGGTGAAGAGGATCGTCGCCAGCGCCCGCTCCGCTTCGCTGGCGCCGCGACTGCCGACGAGGAACTCCTCGACCTCCCCGAGCACGGTGTCGAGGTCGCTGGCGAAGGGGAGATGGTCTTCCCCCTCCAGCTCGACGTAGCGGGCGCCGGGGATGGTCTCGGCCAGGTAGCGGCCCTGGGCGACCGGGACCATGCGGTCGCCGCTGCGGTGGAGGACGAGGGTCGGGACGTCGATCGTGGGGAGGATCGCCCGCACGTCCATCTCCCGGTAGAGGTCCATCAGGGCGATCGCGCCGGCGGGGCTCGTCCCCTGGCGCAGCAACCGCGCCCACCAACGTTCGAACTCGCGGTCCCCGACCCGGCTCGGCGCCCAGATGTTGAGGGCGACGGGGTTGCCCCACTCGCGGCGGATGATCGCGCCCCAGCGGTCGAGCGTCTCCGCCGGGATCCCGTGCGGGAAGTCCGGCGTCGCCAGCATCCGCGCGAAGGTCCCGAAGAGGATCAGGGCCGAGACGTCGCCCGGGTAGGTGGCGGCGTAGAGAGTGGACATCGGCCCGCCCTCGGAGATGCCGAATACGGCGGGGCGCTCGAAGCCGGCGGCGTCGATCACCGCCTTCAGGTCGTCCATCGACTCCTCCAGGGTCGGCGGCCGGCCGGGCCGGTCGGAGAGGCCCTGGCCGCGCTTGTCGAAGACGAGCATCCGCGAGAAGGCGGTGAGGCCGCGGAAGAAGTGGGCGACACCGGGATCCTCCGCCAACAGCTCGACCTGGGAGACGAACCCCGGCACAAGGATCAGGTCCAGCGGCCCGTCGCCATGGACCTGGTAGGCGATGCTGACGCCGCCCGAGTCAGCGTAATGAGTCTCGACTTCCATCCACTGGATCGTCTCAGGAGCAGAATGGATCGCGCAAGGCGGCCTCTTTGCCGAGTAGGGTCACCGCTGCGGTGACCGTGCGCGTTCCCAAATGGCTTCTCTGGGTCGCCGCCGCGGCGCTGGTGATCGGGCTGCTGGCGGTGGGCTTCACCCTCGGCCGATCGGGCGGAGGAGACGGGAGCAGCTCACCGGCGCAGAAGCCGGCCGAGCGGCCGCCCGCAGCCGAAGAGGCCGTCTGCTCGAAGCCGATGGCCGAAGCCGCCACCCTCGACACCGATTTTGACGATCGGATTCGAGCCAACGGCGCGGTGCGGGCGGAGATGGAAGACGACGATCGGCCCAGCGTCGAGGTCCCCTTCTTCAGCGAAAACCCGCTCGACTATCAGGTAGCGGTCCTCGAGTGCGCCGATCTTTCGGGAGACGGGGTCGGAGAGATGGTGGTCGGGCTCGCGGCCGGCGCCTCCGGCCGCGTCTACCACTGGGCGATCTTCACCCCCGACGGCCGCGGTCGCTGGACGCTGGCCTTCGACCGGGAGTTCCTCGCCGCCAGCTCGATCGAGATCGAGGGCGATTCGGTTCACGTGCGCACCCCGATCTACGGAAGCGACGACCCCCTCTGCTGTCCCTCCGACTACAAATCGATCCGGGTCGGTTACCGGAACGGACGGTTCGAGGCGAGCTCCACCGACGCGCCCGCTGCGGAGCGGCGGATCGTGCTCGAGGACAGCAGGGTGGCGTCGATCGGCCGCCTGGCCGCCACCGACCCGCCGAGCAGAGCCGTGGTGCTGTTCGGCAAGCCGACCGGGGTCGTCAACTATCCCGAGTCCACCTGCACCTACAGCTGGAGCGACCTCGGGCTCTCGATCGACTTCGCCAACTTCGGCGGCGGCGACCCTTGCGGCCCGGCCGGGCGGATCGCGTACTTCGAGCTGGTCGGAACGAGCGCCGAAGAGAGCGGTTGGCATACCGCCGAAGGAGCGCGGGTGGGCGCCGGCGCGGCGAGCCTGGAACGGCTGTATCCGGAAGCGAGGCGATCCGGCAACGAGCTGACCCTGGTTGAAGTCGCCTCCCCGATCGGCGCGAGCGGGACCCTGGCGGTCATGACCGCGTACCTGGCCGACGGCAGGGCGCTCGCCTACCGGTTCTACATCGGCGCCGCCGGGGAGTAGGCCGAGATGACTGCCCGGTCGCGCCGCAATCTGTCAGTCACCACCCTGGCCCTGCTCCTCCTGCTCCTCCTGCTTCTTCCGGCGATCGGCGAGAGCACCCGAGCGCCGGCGGCTGCGGCGCCCCGGTTCCAGGGGACCGCGGAGCCGATCGGGCCGGAGCTGCGGCAGCGGATGACCGGCGTCTCCTGGCATCAGGGCTGCCCCGTCGGCTTCGAGCGGCTGCAGCTGCTGCGGGTGACCCACTGGGGCTTCGACGGCGAGGTCCACCGCGGCCGCCTCGTCGTCCACCGCGACTCGGCGCAGTCGATGCTGCGCACCATGCGGCAGCTCTACCGCCTCCGCTTCCCGATCCGCCGCATGCGCCTGGTCGACGCCTACGGCGCCGACGACCGCCGCAGCATGGCTGCCGACAACACCTCCGCCTTCAACTGCCGCACCGTCGCCGGCACCAGCCGCTGGTCCGAACACGCCTACGGTCACGCGATCGACGTCAACCCCGTCGAGAACCCGTACGTCACGAGCGACGGCTACGTCTCGCCCCCCGCCGGCGCGCGCCACACGGACCGCTCGCAGCGGGCCCCGGGCCTGATCCACCGGCGCGGCCCTGTCGTCGCCGCCTTCGAAGAGAACGGCTGGGCATGGGGCGGCAACTGGTCCTGGCCGAAGGACTACCAGCACTTCTCGGTCGGCGGGGACTGACACCCTGCCGCCCTTTCGTCATCAGAGGTGATATTTAGGTACCTATAGGTATTTGGGACTAATCGATGCGAGGGGACCGTCAATGAGCATGATCGAGCTGATCTTCGGCGGCATCTCCGCCCTATCCGCCGTCGTCACCGCTTGGGGAGCGGTGGCAAGACGCTCCGAAGCCCTGCCGCCGCCCGTGGCGAAACCAGGCCGCGAGCATCGGCGTCGAGACTGGCGACCGTCCACCACGCAGCTTTTGGTCCTGGCCTCCGCGGTCACGGGAGTCGTGGGCATCTACTTGATCGTCAATGCCCTCACCGACGATCAAGAGATAAAAGAAGCGCCGCTGCTGCGCGCGGTCATCCCCGCCACCTTCAGCAAAGACTGCGAAGCCGAGGAGCCGCCGGACAGGGCCCTGGCGAGCGTGACCTGCAAGCCCTCGCCTCGGGTTCCAATCGCCCACTACGCTCTCTTCAACGACAGGGACGCGATGAACAAGGCCCTCAGCGCCAAGGTCGCAGAGCTGGGGATTCCACCCGGAAATTGCGAGACCAACGGATTCGCGGTCAGCTCCTATGGAACCGAGGGAGAGGGCAACTGGGGGCGCCTGCTCTGCTACGTCGACAAGGACGGCTCACACGTGAGCTGGACGAACGAGGACCTGAGGGTCCTGGCGTCCGCCCTCGCCCCCGTCGGCGCCGACAACGAGCTCTACGAGTGGTGGCGAGACGAAGGGGGACCGCTTCCCACCTCCAACCTCAAGAGCTTCCCGACGGGATCGGAGGAAAGCCTGCTCGAGTGGATACCGGCGGCCTACCGCGAGGGTTGCACCCGCAGCGGCTGGGGCGGAAGAACCGCTGACGCGTCTGTGGTCTGCACCGTCGCCGGCGTCGACGCCCTCGGCTATGCCAGCTACGAGTCGGTCGTCGAGATGCGCAAAGCGTTCGAAACCAGGCTTGGGCGAGCCCCAGAAAAAGGCGAGCCGCCCTGCTCCGCGCGCACGAAAGAAGGCGACAGCAGTTACAACAGCGGCGACAGCGGGCGAGCGGGGCGTCTTGTCTGCTACATCAGCGACGATGGCATCGGCTACTACGAGTGGACCTACGACAGCGCCTACGTGTCCGCTTACGCTCAGCGTGACGACGGCGACATGGTCCGGTTGTTCGGCTGGTGGCGCCGGGCCGAGACCCCGGGCTAGGCGCGGACCGACACCCGCCCTCTCAGCTCCATAGGCTCCCGCCCGTGACCCTGCGCAACTTCCGCTACGTCGCCCTCGCCGAGGCCACCACCTTCCTCGCCCTGCTGGTCGCCTCGTTCGTGAAAAACACCGGCGGCAGCGAGGCCGGCGTCCAGATCCTCGGCCCGATCCACGGCCTGCTCTTCATCGCCTACGTGGTCTTCGCCCTCAACTTGCGCTCGGAAATGGGCTGGACCAACAAGCAGACCTTCTGGATCCTGGTCGGGGCTGTCCTCCCCTTCGGCGGCTACGTCGTCGACTGGTGGCTGCTACGCCGCGAACGGGAGCTTCCGCCGCCGCGGTAGCTCGATCACCTGCGCCCGCTGTGCGTATACGGGCTCGAAGGTGCTGACGGTGAGGACGACGTAGCCGTAGCCGCAGGGGCAAGCCTCGCGGTCGACAGCGTCGAGGTCATCGACGAGGAGCTCGGACTCCTCGTCACAGCCTGAGCATGCAACTAGTACTTGGAACATGGCTCGATGGTGGCGGCCCCTTCGGACAGATAGCTTCGCCTGCAACGGATATGCCAAAACACGAACTGAGCCTCCCTCGGCGGATCGCGGCCGGCGCCCGCCGGCTGAACCGCAACCCGAAGCTGGTCGAGCTGGCGCGGCACCGGCGCCAGCGGGCAATGGGCGAGGAGGTCGCCGAGGCGCCTTCGCGCCTCGACAGCCATCCAGCCGACCACGCGGTGCATCAGTTGGCGGTGCTGCGGGGGGACCAGCCGGGCTTCGTCGGCGAGCTCGGGATGACCGCCCTGCAAGCCTGGCAGCGATTGGCGGAGTCCCAAGCGCGGGGACGCGGCGACGCCGACGTCGTCATCCTCTTCACCGACCTGGTCGGCTTCTCCAGCTGGGCGCTGGAGGCAGGCGACCAAGCCGCGGTGCGCCTCCTCGGCCAAGTTACCGAGGCGGTCGAGCCGCCGATCGTCCAGCGCCGGGGCGAGGTGGTGAAGCGCCTCGGCGACGGCCTGATGGCCGCCTTCGGCAGCGGCCCCGACGCCTACGAGGCGGCCCTCGCCGTCAACGAGGGAGTGAGGGAGATCGAGATCGACGGCTACCGGCCACAGCTGCGGACCGGCATCCACCTCGGCCGCCCGCGCCGGCTGCGCGGCGACTACTTCGGGGTCGACGTCAACGTCGCGGCGCGATTGATGGACGCGGCGAACCCGGGCGAGATCATTGGCTCGCAGGCGGTCGTCGACCGCCTCGACGCGGATGCCGTGGAGGCGAAGCGGCGCCGGTTCAGCGCCAAGGGCGCGCCCAAGGGCCTGCGGGTTTACGCACTCCAGCGAAAGCTGTCTTGACTATTTAGGTGTGTCCTGATAGGCCTAATAAAATTCAAGCGAGCGCCCCTCGCCCGTCAAAGCAGAGGAGGGCGCGATGAAGTTCTTCAGGCGTTTCGGCCTCGCGGCCCTCTTAATCGCCCTCGCGGCTCTCTCGCCCACTGCTGCCTCGGGGACGGAACTTGTGACCTCCTCCGGAATGGTCACCACGGGGTCGACGATTAGCGCCGAAGCGGAAGGAGCGACGGTCTTCCACGGGGCCGCGAGCGTCGAATGCACCGGCTCTGCCATCTCGGCCAAAACCTCGAACACAGGCGGCGCCAGCGAAACAGTCAAAGCCAACGTCGAATCCTTCACCTTCACCGGCTGCAACGCGACGGTGACGGTCACCGCCAAAGGCACCCTGGAAATCCACACGCAGGGAGGGAGCGGCAACGGCACACTGACATCCTCGGGTGCCCAAATCACAACCCAAGCCAGCACCGTCTTCGGCACCATCCACTGCGTCTACACCACCTCGAGCACCCATGTCGGCGTCATCACAGGGTCGGCCAGCACGGGCAAAACAGCGATGGTCGACACCAACTCTGCGGTGATCCCACGCACCGGCGGCAGCTTCCTCTGCGGCAGCAGCATGAAATGGACAGGCTCCTACAAAGTCACCGCGCCCGACACCTTGAACGTGGATCTCCTGCCGCCGGCCTCGACCACGCTCACCACCTCGCTCTCCGGGGAAGCGAAATCGGGCGAAGAAATCACCGTCTTCGAGGGAGCCAAAGTCAAAGACCAGGCGACCCTCAGCGGCACCAACGCCGCCAGCGCCACCGGCACGATCAAATACTTCGTCTACTCGGACAACAAATGCGAAAAACTGGTCACCAAAGCTGGCGAAACGGCCTTCTCCGAAGGCAAAGTCCCGGCCTCGGAAGAAAAAACGCTGGAAGCGGGCGCCGTCTACTACTGGCAGGCGGAGTACTCGGGGGACTCCAAAAACGCCGCTTCGAAAAGCACCTGCGGCAAAGAGGTGCTGACGGTCAAGGCGCTGGTCACGACTTCGCTCGATCTACTCGGGGTGGGCGCGGAAGAAGCTGAAGGCGAAGAAATAAGCGTTCCCTCGGGCACCGCGGTCCTCGCCACGGCGACACTGAGCGGCACCAACGCCGCCAAAGCCACCGGCAGCGTCGATTACTTCGTCTACTCCGACAGCAAATGCGAAAAACTCGTATCCGAAGCGGGCGAAGTGACGGTCGCGGGAACCATCGCCCCCTCCTCCGACGAAGAAACCCTGGAAGAAGGCACCTACTACTGGCAAGCCGTCTATTCCGGCGGCCCGCTGCACCAAGCATCGATCAGCGGTTGCGGGAGCGCGATCGTTGAAGCCATCCCACCGACCTCGCTCAGCACGACCCTGACCGGCGGCGGCAAAGAAGGGGCGGAAATCGAAGTGACCGAGGGGACCGCCGTCACCGACACCGCCAAACTGAGCGGTAAAAACGCCGCCAAAGCGACGGGCAGCGTCGAATACTCCGTTTATTCCGACCCTTACTGCAAAGAACTCGTCGCCAGCGCCGGCAAAGTGACGGTCAGCGAAGGAGCCGTTCCCGCCTCCACGTCGCAGGCCCTCGAAGCGGGCGTCTACTTCTGGAAGGCGGAGTACTCGGGCGACGGCTCCAACCACGCTTCGAAGAGCGCCTGCGGAGCGGAGATCCTCGTCGTCATGCCCCGCATCACCACGGAACTGTCCGGGGGTGGGCGCGCCGGGGAGGAGATCGAGGTTCCCGAAGGGACGCTCGTCACCGACAGCGCGACGCTTCACGGCGCAAAAGCCGCCGAAGCGACCGGCAGCGTCGAATACTTCGTCTACCCGGATAGCAAATGCGAAAAAGAAGCCACGAAAGCGGGCAAAGCAACGGTCGCGGGCGCCAAAGTCCCTTCGTCAACCGCGCTGGAACTCAAACAGGGCACCTACTACTGGGTGGCGAAATACTCGGGCGACCCCAACAACCCAGCGGCGACCAGCGCCTGCGGGTCCGAGGTGCTCGTCGTCACCACTCCCACTTCGCTGACCACGACGCTCTCGGGCGGCAGCGAAGAAGGGGCGGAAATCGAAGTCAAAGCGGGGACGGCGGTGCTCGACAGCGCCGAACTGACGGGGGTCAACGCCGCTGCGGCAGAGGGGGCCATCAGCTACGCCGTCTACGGAGACAGCGAATGCACCGAAATGGTCACCCACGCCGGTGGCGGCGAAGTCAACGAAGGAAGCGTGCCGCCCTCGGATGAAGTCGTCCTTCCCGCCGGCACCTACTACTGGCAGGCGACCTACACGGGGGACGGGGTCAACCACGGCTCAACTGACACCTGCGGCGCCGAGATCCAGGTGGTGACCGGGATCACGACGGTTATCTCCAGCGGGGAACAATCGGGCACCCAGCTCGAAGTGACCGAAGGAGCGGGGGTCACCGGTGCCGGCACGCTGCACGGTCCGTACGCATCCGAAGCGATCGGTTTCGTCGAATACTTCGTCTACGCCGACAACGAATGCGAAGGAGAAGGCACCAAAGTCGGCAAAGTGACCGTCGAAGGCGCAAGCGTGCCGTCCTCTCCGGAAATCAAACTGAAAACCCCCGGCGTCTACTACTGGCAGGCCGTCTACAACGGCGACGGCACAAATCCGGCGGCGACGAGCGCCTGCGAAGAAGCCCAGCAGGTTGTCGCCCAGGCCCAGCCGATATACGCCTCTATCGGCGACTCGTTCTCCTCGGGCGAGGGCATCAACGCCGACGGGGGCGCCTTCTACAAACCCACGGAGCTAGGAAACCTGAACGAATGCCATCGCAGCCCGGAAGCCTGGCCGGCGCTGGTCGGCGCGAAACGCTTCGGGGCAGGAGCAGTGGCCGAAACCCCGATCTTCGACCAGCAGCCCAAAGAATTCATCTTCCGCGCCTGCAGCGGCGCGGAAACGCACAACCTCTGGGGGCCCGCTCTCCTCGTCCCAGACGAGGGGGGGCAATGGCGCGAGTGGATCTCGGGACCGCCCCAGGCGAAAGGGTGGACCGTCAAACCGGTGAAACCCGCCCAGAACCTGTGGCTCGGGGACCCGACGACGCCCAACGGGAAAATCAGCACGGTCATGCTGACGATCGGGGGCAACGACGCGGGCTTCGGCCCGATCCTCCGGGCCTGCCTCCAGTACCGCTGGGTAAGAAATTACTCACCGGACCAATGTTTGGAATTCATCGCCTCCCGCGAAGCGACATTCGGGGCCATCCAGGCGAAAATCGTCGCCGTCCTCAAAAACATCGCGGCGAGGGCGCCCAAAGCGCGCATCGTCATCCCCGTGTACCCGTCGATGCTCGTCCGAACCGGCGGCCGGATTCCCGTCTTCAGCTTCCTGGGCGTCCTCGACCTGATCTACGTCAACGACTCTATCCCGGGAGACCCCAAAAAAACCAGCGGCCTGACCGCGATCGGGGCGATGGGCGTATTCACCGAGAGGCTCAACGCGACGATCAGGGCGGCAGTCAAAGAAGCGGCGGCCAACAAAGTCAACGCGCGGGTCATCGAGCAGGCCTACCTCGCGCTCGAGGGGCACCGTTTCGGCGAGGCCGGGCCGCTCTGGGCGAACAAAATCGTCCTGTTGAACACGACGGAAAGCTTCCACCCGAACCGCAACGGCCACAAAGCCCTGTTCACGAAAGTCTATGGCGCGCTGACCCCGCCCTGAGCATGGCGAGGGCCGGATTCGAACCGGCGACACCACGATTTTCAGTCGTGTGCTCTACCAACTGAGCTACCTCGCCTGGGTGCGCTGAACGGCTGCGCAGGGCGAAGGCTAGCGGGAGCACGGGGACTGGGGCTGATTGCATGGGGGCGTGAACTGGACTCGGGCAGGGCTGGCGCTCCTCGCCGTCGTCACGGCGGGGGCTCTGCTGCTTTCCGGAGGCGACGAGGCGGGTCCGAAGACGCCGGCCGGGCTACCGGGGCTGCCGCCGCCGTTCCTCGGGGTGGCGGTGCTCGGGGACGGGGGGCTGACGGCGGCGGTCGACGCCTATGGGAACGTGGTCGACCTGCGGGCGCCGGGGCCGGCGGGGCGGGCGCTGATCGAGAACCCGGCGGAGCGGCAGGCGGCGGGGACGGTCGCGGCGGACACCGGAATTCAGCCGTGGGTGCGAGTTGGCGAGGGACCGGCGCTGCCGATGTGGCGCGCCGACAGGGTCCGCCAGCGCTACCTGCCAGGGACGAGCGTGCTGGAGACGGTGGCGCTGTTCGACGGAGAGCGGGTCGAGATCCTGCAGGCGGCCCGCGGGCAGGTGCTGGCGATGGCGGTGGACGGCGGCGACGCGAGCGTGGAGATCCGGGTCAACGCCGATCTGGAATGCGAGCGGCAGCGGGATGGTCGAGCGGTGACGCTGCTCTGCCGGGCGGACAGGCGGGACGGCGGCAGCCCCCTCGACGAGACCCTGGCGGCTGACCAGCGCTGGCTCGAACGCAGCCGACCGCTCGGCGCGGGGGCGCCGGCGTGGGCGCAGCGGATGTACGAGCGCTCGCTGCTCACCCTGCGCGCCTTCACCGACCGGCGCAACGGCGCTGTCGCCGCGGGCGCGCGCGACGGCTGGGCCTACGTCTGGCCGCGCGACGCGGGGGCGGTCGCGATCGCCCTCGCGGCCGCCGGCTACCGGCCAGAGGCCGAGCTTGCGACCCGGTTCCTGCTCGGCGCCGGGATCGAGCAGGCGGCGCGGTTCAACGGCGATGGCAGCCCGGTCCCCGGCCGAGCCGCCCAGGGCGACGCGATCGGCTGGGTCGCCGCCGCGTCTCAGGCCGCCGGGATCGGCAACGCCAGGCAAGCCGCGCACATCCTTGCCGGCGGCCAGCCCATCCCATGGCGCAACCGGGCCGATTACTGGGAGGGCGAGTCGGGCGACTACCTCGGCAACGCGATCGCCTCCGGCGCCGACGTGTCTGAGTTTTCTCCTCATATATGGGGGGAAAGCTCAGACACCCCCACGGGGCGCGGCCTGGTGCGGGAGGCAGGGGAGTCGGAGTCGGGGCTGGACTCGGCCGCGGCCTGGGCGGTGCGGCCGTTCCCGCGGCCCTCGCTGTTCGAGCCGGCGCGGCGGACGCTGCTGCGGCTCGCCGGCGAGGCCAGCCCCTACGGCCTCCTCCCCGGCGAAGGCTGGGAGGGCGGCGAGGACCCCTGGTCGGCGCCGACCGCCTGGACTGCTTGGTCGCTTGCCGCGCTCGGCGAGCGCGGCAAGGCCCTGCGGCTACTGGCTGCCCTGCGCCGCAGCGCCACGCCGGCCGGCGACCTCCCCGAGCGGGTCGACGCCGAGACCGGCATCCCAAGCTCCACCACCCCCCTCGTCTGGTCCCACGCCTTCGCGATCCTCGCCCTGCGCGAGCTCTGGCCAAGCTGAATCAGAGCGCGGCGAGCGCGGCGGCGACCGCCTGCTCGGCGGTCTCGACCGCGATCACGCCCGGGCCGCCGGCCATGCGCTCGCGGCCGTTCAGCTCCCAGCTGCGCAGGGCGACCACCTCGTGCCCGACGACGCGGGCGAAGCCGATCTCCGAGAGCGTCCCCCACTCGCCGCCGATCGCGATCACCGCCTCGCCGGAGGAGACGACGGCGAGGTTCCGCGCCTGGCCGATGCCGGTGGCGACGACCTGGCTGCAGTAAGGATTGGCGTCGTCGGGGGAGGTGCCGGGAACGATCCCGATCACGGTGCCGCCGGCCTCGGCCGCGGCCCGCGAAGCCGCCTCCATCACCCCGCCCCCGCCGCCGCAGACGAGCGCGACGCCGGCCTCGGCGAGCCCCCGCCCCACCCCTTCGGCCAGCTGCCAGGCCTCCGAGCCCTCCTCGGCGCCGCCGGCGCCGATCACCGCCACCTGCCGCAAACGGCGCGGCGTGCCGCCGCTCACAGCTCCCCCCGCATCAGCCCCATCAGCTCCAGCGCCCCGGCCTTGTGCAGCGGTTCGTTCAGGTTGCCGCACTTCGGGCTCTGCACGCAGGAGGGGCAGCCGGACTCGCAGGGGCACTCGGCGATCAGCCGCTCGGCGTCGGCGAGCAGGCGCTCGAACTCCTCGTAGCCGCGCTTGGTGATCCCGACCCCGCCGGGGTGGCCGTCGTAGATGAAGATCGTCGAGCGGCCGGTCTGGAAGTGGACGTTGGTGGAGAGGCCGCCGATGTCCCAGCGGTCGCACATGGCAATCAGTGGCAGGACGGCGATCTGGCTGTGCTCGGTCGCGTGCAGGGAGCCGAGCAGCGCCTCGGTCGGCAGCGCCCCGCTGAGCCGGTCCGGCAGCACGTACCAGAGCGCCTGGGTGACGAAGCTCTGCTCCGGCAGCTCGAGGGCGACGATGTCGATCGGTTCCTGGTCGGCGACGGAGACGCGCTGGAAGGCGATCACCTGCTCGGTCACCGCGACGTCGCCGAAGTTGAGCTGCACCCCCGCCACCTCGCGCTGCTCGCGGACGCGTTCGATGAAGATCTCGGTCTCTTTTTTCGGCCGGGTGTACCAGTCGCCGTCGAAGCTGGAGACGATCGCCCGGCGCTCCTCGATGTCGAGGCGGTCGACCTCGTAGGAGCGGCCGAGGTGGAGGTAGACGGCGCCGGGATGGATCGTCGTGAAGGCGCGCTCGGCCTCGACCAGCCCCAGCATCTCGCCGGAGTCGTGCTCGATCACCGCCACCGAGTCGGCCGAGGCCGAGCGCAGGGCGATCTTCGAGGCGACGAACTCACTGCGGCGCGGCAGCAGCGTGCCGCCGGCGGCGCGCAGCTCCCCCGCCGCCACCAGCCGCTCGGCCCGCTCGCGCCAGTCCGGGCCGAAAACATCATCGTCGGCAGACGTCAGCGGCAGCTCGTAG
>DASTXV010000018.1:0-130308 GCA_035765335.1 Solirubrobacterales bacterium | reverse complement strand
CCTCACCGGCCGCGAGCATCTGCGCCTGCAGACCGCGTTGCACGATCTCCCCCGTGCAGACCGCAGCGCCCGGACCCAGGAGCAGCTCGACCGCGTGGGCCTGAGCCAGGCCGCCGATCGCAAGGTGAAGGGGTACTCGGGCGGCATGAAGCGCCGCCTCGACCTCGCGCTCGCGCTCGTGCACCGGCCGCGGATCCTCTTCCTCGACGAACCTACCACCGGTCTCGACCCGCAGAGCCGCACGGCCCTGTGGGACGAGGTCGCGCGCCTCGCCCGCAGCGAGGGCGTGACCGTCTTCCTCACCACCCAGTACCTGGAGGAGGCCGACGCCCTCGCCAACCGGGTCGGGATCATCGACCACGGCAGGATCGTCGCCGAGGGCACGCCGGCCGCGCTGAAGGCCGAGATCGGCCGCCCGACGGTCGAAGCGGTCCCCCGCGAGGCGGGCGACCGCGAGCGGATGACGGCGGTGCTCGGGCGCTTCGGCCAGCCCGCCGGTGCCTCCCCGCGCGGCGTCGCGGTCCGGCTCGAAGGCGGCGAGTCGCAGCTGGCCGAGGTGGTGCGGGCGCTCGACGCCGAGAACATCGCGATCGAGAATCTGCAGCTCCACGCCCCCTCGCTCGACGACGTCTTCCTCGCCAAGACCGGCCGCTCGCTCGAGGGCGCCGACGAGGCGGAGGCGGAGGCGGAGCCCGCCGAGGCGGGGCCGGTGTGAGCAGCGGCCTCCGCACCCAGGTCGGGCAGCTGGCCCGCCGCTCGGTCCTGCGCACCCTGCGCCAGCCGGCGCAGATCGTCCCCGCGCTCGTCTTCCCGCTCTTCCTCCTCGCGGTCAACTCCAGCGGGCTCGAGGACGCGACCAACCTGCCCGGCTTCCCGACCGACTCCTACCTCACCTTCGCCCTTGCCGTCCCCTTCATCCAGGGCGCACTGTTCTCGGTGATGAACTCGGGCACCGACCTCGCCCGCGACATCGAGACCGGCTTCCTCAACCGCCTGGCGCTGACCCCGCTGCGCGGCGCCGCCCTGCTCAGCGGCCTCCTCGCGGGCTCGTTCCTGCTCGGCGTCGTCCAGGCCGTCGCCTACCTCGCGGTCGGGCTGCTCGCCGGCGCCGAGCTCGCCGCCGGGGCGGCC
This sequence comes from Solirubrobacterales bacterium, assembly GCA_035765335.1. Taxonomy (GTDB): domain Bacteria; phylum Actinomycetota; class Thermoleophilia; order Solirubrobacterales; family 70-9; genus VAYN01. Next base: position 129,177 of record DASTXV010000018.1, on the reverse strand, counting down.
GGCGCCCTCGTCCTGGTCCTCCTCTCGGTCACGATCACCGTCGCCTTCGGCACGATCGGGCTCTTCGCGGCGCTGCGCTTCGGCTCCGGCGAGGCGGTCCAGGGCCTCTTCCCGGTCTTCTTCGTCTTCCTCTTCCTCTCGGCGATGGCGCTGCCGCTCGACCTGCTGACGACCGACTGGTTCCACGCGATCGCCGCCGCCAACCCGGTCACCTACCTGCTGGAGGCGATCCGCTCGCTGCTGATCGAAGGCTGGGAGCTCGGCCCGCTGCTGCTCGGCTTCGGGATCGCGGCGGCGATCTTCGCGATCGGGATGACCGCCGCCACCACCGCCCTGAAGACGAGGCTGGTGCGGACGTGAACGAGCCCCGTCCCGCCGCCGTCCGGCTCGCCGTCGCCCGCGCGGTCGCCTGGCGCAGCATCCACAACTTCCTCACCAACCCGGCCTTCTTCCTGCCGGCGCTGCTGTTCCCGCTCTTCTTCTTCGTCTCCTTCGCCGGCGGGTTGGCGGCGATCGGCGACGTCCCCGGCTTCGACTTCCCCAGCGGCTACACCGCCTTCCAGTTCGTCTTCGTGCTGCTGCAGTCGGCCGCCTTCGGCGGCGTCTTCACCGGCTTCGCGATGGCGCGGGACTTCGAGAGCGGCTTCGGCCGCCGCTACATGCTGGCCGCCGGCCGCCGCAGCGGCATCGTCGTCGGCTACGCGCTGGCGGCGCTGTTCCGCTCCCTCGTCACCTGGACGGTGCTGACGGTGGTGGCGCTGATCGCCGGGATGGAGGTCGGCGGCAGCGCCGGCGAAATCGTCGCCCTCTACTCGCTGGCGGTCCTCGTCAACGTCGCTGCGACCCTCTGGGCGGCCGGGGTGGCGTTGCGGGTGCGCTCGATCCAGGGCGGGCCGCTGATGCAGTTCCCGGTCTTCCTCATCCTCTTCCTCGCCCCCGTCTACGTCCCCCTCGACCTGCTCAGCGGCTGGATCCACACCGTCGCCTCCGTCAACCCCGTCACCGCCCTCCTCGAGGCCGGCCGCGGCCTCATCTCCGGCGACCCCGTCCTAGTCGCCACCTCCTTCGCCATCGGCGCAGCTCTCTCCCTCCTCTTCGCCCTCTGGGCTCGCGGCGGCCTCCGCAACGCCGAAGCCGCCGGCTAACCAGCTGTCGCAGGCGAGGAGGGTGACCCCCTCCAGACACTCAACCTCGAGCCATAGCGAGATGTGTCTGGAGGGGGTCACCCTCCTCGCCCCCACCGCTTCAAGTCACCTAAGTGACGAAAGTCACTCCGCCCCCGCTCGCTCGCAGCGAACCTCCATGTTCTTGGCTCTCTGCAGCGAAACCCGGCATTTCCTGGCGCTTCTGGCCTGACGATCTAAAGTGTCATTTGTGACGCAGAGACCCCTGGAGCTGATCCTTGCCCGCAACCTGATGTCGGCCCTCTCGACGCCGGCGTTCCTGGTCGACGAGGGCGGGCTGCTGGTCTTCTACAACGAAGCCGCGGGGATGCTGCTGGGCAAGCGCTTCGAGGAGCTGGGCACGGTCGGGCCGCAGGAGTGGGGCTCGCTGTTCGGCCCCTTCGACGAGAGCGGCGAGCCGATCCCCTACGACGACCTGCCGCTGGTCAAAGCGGTGCGGGCGGGGCGGCCGGCGCACGCCGAGCTGACGGTGCGCTCGACCGACGGCACCCGGCACGACGTCGAGGTCTCCGCCTTCCCGATCCAGACCCCGCACGGCTCGCAGGGCGCGATCGCCGTCTTCTGGCCCTCACTGACCAACGGCAACGGAGCGCTGCCGGCGTGAAGGTCAAGCTCTGGGGCACGCGCGGCTCGATCCCCGCCCCGGGGCCGGAAACGATCCGCTACGGCGGCAACACCTCCTGCGTCGGCGTCACCCTCGCCGACGGCTCGATGCTGGCGCTCGACGCCGGCACCGGCATCCGCTGTCTCGGCCTGGCGCTGCCCGACGAGCCGACCCGCCTCCACATCCTCCTCACCCACCTCCACCTCGACCACATCCAGGGCCTCGTCTTCTTCGCCCCCGCCTTCCGGCCGCAGACCGAGATCGTGATCTGGGGCCCGGCCTCGCCGGAGGCCTCGCTGCGCGACCGCATCGCCCGCTACATCTCGGCCCCGCTCTCGCCGGTCGAGGTGCGCGAGCTGCCCTGCGACGTCTCCTTCCGCCACACCCCGGAGAGCGAGTGGGAGATCGGCTCGGCCCGGATCCGCGCCGCCTCGGTCTCCCACCGCGGCCCCACCCTCGGCTACCGGATCGACGACGGCGACTCCTCGCTCACCTACATCCCCGACCACGAGCCGGCGCTCGGCGCCGACCTCGACCGGCTCGAGGAGGACTGGATATCCGGCTTCGAGCTGGCGCGGGACACCTCGCTGCTGATCCACGACGGCCAGTACACCGACGCCGAGTACCCCGACCACATCGGCTGGGGCCACTCCGCGCTCCAGCACTCGCTCAGCTTCGCGCGGCGGACCGGGGCCGAGCGCACCGTCCTCTTCCACCACGACCCGCTCCACTCCGACGACCAGCTCGACGCGCTGGCGGTGGAAGCGCGGGAGCGGTGGGTGGAGATGGGTGGCGACCCGGCGGCGGTCGAGCTCGCCGCCGAGCGGGCCGAGTACGAGCTGCCGGCGCGGGCGGCCAGCGCCGCCGCAACGGCCTGATTTACGCAGTCAACCTCGCGGAATCGATCATCTAGGCTGCGGGTGTGTCCCCGGCCGAGAGGATCGAGGCAGCGGCAAACCGCTCCCCGCTGGTGCGCGCGGCTCTGGAGAAAGCAAGGGCCGCCCACGAGGGCCAGGTCCGCAACGGCAGCGGCGGCATGCCCTACGTCGAGCACCCGATCACAGTGGCGGCGCGGCTCGACGAGCACGGCTACCGCGACGAGGTGCTGGCGGCGGCGCTCCTGCACGACGTGGTCGAGGATTCCGAGACGAGCCTCGAGGAGCTGCGGGAGCTGTTCGGCGAGGAGGTCGCCGGGATGGTCGGCGCCCTCACCGACGACGAATCGATCGAGTCCTACCGCGAGCGCAAGGCCGAGCACCGCGAACGGGTGGCGGCCGCCGACAAAGAGGCGCAGGCGATCTACGGCGCCGACAAGCTGACCAACTCGACCACCCTGCGCGCGGCCTACGCCGCCGAAGGCGACTCGGTGCGGGACGAATTCAAGGTCCCGCTGGAGCTGAAGCTGAAGATCTGGGAGGAGGACCTGGCGCTGCTGCGGGAGAAGGCGCCGGAGCTGCCCTTCCTCGATCAGCTCGAGGAGGAGCTCAGCGGTCTTCGTTCTCAGTTAGGGGTTCCCGCCCCTCCGCCTTCAAGCTGAGCCGCCGGCGCAACGGCAGCGCGAACCAGAAGGTCGCGAAGGCGACGATGGCGAGGCCGGCGACGACCAGGGTCGCGGTGGTGCTGAACAGGTAGTCGGTCACGAGCGTGATCGCCCCCAGCATCGCCAGGGCCAGGAAGGTGATGCCGGCGATCGCGAAGCGGTTCGAGTAGAAGACGAGTTTGCGCTTCTGCTGGTAGCGGAAGGTGAGCCGGTGGTAGGCGGTCGGGGCCATCAGCAACACCGCCGAGATCGCGGTGCACATCAGCGTCGCGAAGTAGACGTCGCGCTGGAAGTTGTTGACGTCCGCGAAGCCCTGCTGGAAGGGGACCGCGAGGAGGAAGGCAAAGAGGACCTGCACGCCCGGGATCGCCACCCGCAGCTCCTGCAGCAGCTCGTTGAGGTTGCGGTCGAGACGTTCCATCTCGGTCTCTTCCCGCCCCGAGCCGCCCTGCGGCCCGGGCTGGATCACCTCGCTCCCTGATGAGCCCCGATTCATCCCTCGCTCCACTACCGCAACATATGCGAATCGAAACCGCCCTCGTCCTCTTCAACCGGGACCTCCGCGTCCACGACCACCCGGCGCTGGCCGCGGCGGCGAGGGCGGAGCGCGCGGTGCCCCTCTTCGTCTTCGACGAGCGGCTGCTGGGGTCGCGGTTCGCGGCGCCGAACCGGGTCGCCTTCATGCTCGAGGCGCTGCGCGACCTCGACGGGGAGCTGCGCAAGCGCGGCGGCCGCCTTGTCGTCCGCCACGGCGACCCGGCCCGGGAGGCGGTCGCGGTGGCGCGGGAATGCGGGGCGAGCGCGATCCACGCCAGCGCCGACTACAGCGCCTACGCGCGGGGGCGGGAGGAACGTCTGCGCCGGGCCTGCGAGGAGGAGCGGATCGAGCTGACCCTGCACCCGGGGGTGACGGTGGTGCCTCCCGGCGCGGTCACGCCCGGCGGTGGCGACCACTTCAAGGTCTTCACCCCCTTCCACCGCGCCTGGAGCGGGCTGCCGTGGCGGGAGCAGGTGGGGGCGCCGCGCAAGCTCTCGCTGCCGCCGAAGCTGAAGGCGGGGCGGATACCGGCGCTCGACTCGCTGATCGACGGGCGGCCCTCCCCCCACCGCCTCCCCGGCGGCGAGGGCGAGGGGCGGAGGCTGATGCGCGCCTTCCTCCGCGACGGGCTCGGCGCCTACGAGGGCCGCCACGACGACCTTCCGAGCGGCGGCACCTCCCGGCTCAGCGCCTACGTCCGCTGGGGCTGCGTCTCGCCGCTGGAGCTGGCGCGGGAGGCGAACGAGCGGCGCGGCGGCGCGGCCTTCGCGCGGCAGCTCTGCTGGCGCGACTTCCACCACCAGGTGCTGGCGGCGACCCCCTCCCTCCCCCGCCGCGACTACCGCCCGCGCCGCGACCGCTGGTCGCGCTCCCAGCGGGCGCTGGAGGCCTGGCAGCAGGGCCGCACCGGCTACCCGCTGGTCGACGCGGCGATGCGGCAGCTGGCCGCGGAGGGCTTCATGCACAACCGGGCGCGGATGACCGTCGCCTCCTTCCTCTGCAAGGACCTGTATGTGGACTGGCGGGCCGGCGCCTGGCACTTCTGGGACCTCTTGACCGACGGCGAGATCGCCAACAACGCCGGCAACTGGCAGTGGGTGGCGGGGACCGGCAACGACACCCGGCCCAACCGGGTGCTGAACCCCATCCGCCAGGCCCAGCGCTTCGACCCCAAGGGCACCTACGCGCGCCGCTACCTGCCGGAGCTGGAGTCGGTCGAGGGCAGGGCGATCTTCCGCCCCTGGCTGAGCAAGGGCTTCGAGCGCCTCGACTACCCCCCGCCGCTCGTGGACCACGACGAGGCCGCGGCGGCCTTCCGGGCCCACCGCGGCGCCTGATCCCGGGGTGTGGTTGAGCTTTGGCCCCCTATACGCCGCCAAAGCTCAACCACACCCAGTTTTGGGCGCATAGGATCGGCGGATGGGACGACTGGCGGTGATCCTCGGCAGCAACGCCCTCGGGCCGGGCGGGGAGGAGATCGCGGCCGCCGCGGCGGCGCAGGGGGCGGCGATTGTCCAGCGCCACGGCAGCGACGGCTTCGTTCTTCCCCACGCGATCGACCACGAGGCGAACCTGCGGCCGCTGCTCGAGCAGGGCTGCGACCGGGTGCTGGGGATCGGCTCAGTCGGCTCGCTGCGGCCCGAGGAGCTCGGCGTCGGCAGCCTCGTCTGCCCCGACGACTTCATCGCCCTCAACCTCGGCGACTCGGTCTTCGCCGACGAGCGCGCCCACTCGGCGCCGGGCTTCGACCGGCGCTGGCGCGAGGAAGTGATCGCCGCCTGGAGCGAGGGCGGGCAGGCGCCGCGCGACGGCGGCGTCTACTGGCAGGCGCGGGGCCCGCGCTTCGAGACGCCGGCGGAGATCCGGCTGATGGCGGCGCACGCCGAGGTGGTCGGGATGACGATCGCCTCCGAGTGCGTCGTCGCCGGCGAGCTCGGCCTCGACTACGCCGCGCTCTGCGTCGTCGACAACCTCGCCAACGGGCTCACCGCGGAGACGGTCAGCACCGCCGGGATGGAAGCCGACCGCCTGATCAACGCCGAGCGCCTGCGCGAGGGCCTGGAGGCGGTGCTGCCGCGCCTGGGGGCGGTGGGCCGGTGAGGGGGAGTGTCGCTTTTGTTCGGCTATTCCATGCAAAGGCGACATAGCCGATGGCGCTGACGATCGAAAATGCGCTCCTTGGCGGCGAGCGGGTCGGCGTTCGCTGCGCGGGGGAAGAGATCGCGGCGCTCGGGCCGGATGTGACGGCCCAGGCCGGCGACGAGACGATCGACGCCGGCGGCGCCCACCTGCTGCCGCCGCTGGTCAACGGCCACACCCACGCGGCGATGACGCTCTTCCGCGGCTCCGGCGGCGACCTGCCGCTGATGCCGTGGCTGGAAGAGAGGATCTGGCCGGTCGAGGCGAGGCTCTCCGAGGAGGACGTCTACTGGGGCGCCCGCCTCGCCTGCGCCGAGATGCTGCGCAGCGGCACCACCCGCTTCTGGGACATGTACTGGCACCCGGCGGCGACCGCGCGGGCCGTCGCCGACACCGGCATCCGGGCGACGATCGGCGCCCCGCTCTTCGACTTGAACGGCAGCCCCGAGAAGCTGCGCGAGTCCGCCCGCCGCAGCCTCGAACAGCTCGGCGAGTGCGGCCCGGAGATCACCCCCGCGCTCGCCCCGCACGCGATCTACACGGTCAGCGAAGAGTCGCTGCGCTGGATCGGCGAGCTCAGCGCCGAGCGCGGCCTGCCGGTCCAGATCCACCTCTCCGAGACCGAGAGAGAGGTCCAGGACTGCCTCGCCGAGCACGGCGAGCGGCCCGCCTTCTACCTCGACCGGCTGGGGGTCTTAAGCGAGCGCACCGTGCTCGCCCACGGGGTCTGGCTCGACCCCGACGAGCTGGCGCTGATCGCCGAGCGCGGCGCCACCGTGGTGACCAATCCAGTGGCGAACATGAAGCTCGCAGTCGGCGGCGTCTTCCCCCACCCCGCGGCGCGGAGCGCGGGCGTGCCGGTCGGGCTCGGCACCGACGGCGCCGGCTCCAACGACTCGCTCGACTTACTTGCAGACCTGAAGGTCTTCGCCCTCGCCCAGAAGCACGCCGCCGGCGACCCGACCGCGATCGAGGCCGCCGAGGCCTGGGCCGTTGCCACCGGCGCCCGGGCGCCGCTGCTCGGCGCCACCGCGCTCGAGTCCGGCGCCCCGGCCGACTTCCTTCTCGCCCGCCCCGACTCGCCAGAGCTGGGGATCGGCGATTTCACCGCCGACCTCGTCTACGCCGCCTCCGCCGCCTGCGTCGACACCGTCGTCGTCGCCGGGCGGGTGCTGATGCGGGGCGGCGAAGTCCCGGGGCTAGCGGAAATCGTCGCCCGCGCCGCCGAGCGCGCTGAGAGGCTGGGGCTGTGAGCGAGGGCCAGACCGCCTCACCAGTCCGCTACGAGGAAGCGACCAAGCGCTACGGCGACGCCGCCGAGCCCGCGGTCGACCGGCTGACGCTGGAGGTGCCGGCGGGTGAGATCTGCGTCCTCGTCGGGCCGTCCGGCTGCGGCAAGACGACGGCGATGCGGATGGTCAACCGCGCGGTCGAGATCAGCGAGGGCGACGTGCTGATCGGCGACCGCTCGGTCCGCGACCGCGAGCCGGCGCAGCTGCGGCGGGAGATCGGCTACGTGATCCAGCAGATCGGCCTCTTCCCCCACCGCACGATCAGCGAGAACATCGGCGCCGTCCCGCAGCTGCTCGGCTGGAAGAAGGAGCGGATCCGCGAGCGCTCGGCCGAGCTGCTGGAGCTGATCGGGCTCGACCCCGCGCTCGGCGACCGCTACCCCGCCCAGCTCTCCGGCGGCCAGCAGCAGCGCGTCGGCGTCGCCCGGGCGCTGGCTGCGGACCCGCTGGTGATGCTGATGGACGAGCCCTTCGGGGCGATCGACCCGATCAACCGCGAGCGGCTGCAGAACGAGTTCCTGCGCCTGCAGGCGGAGATCCGCAAGACCGTCCTCTTCGTCACCCACGACATCGACGAGGCGATCAAGATGGGCGACCGGATCGCGGTGATGCGCGAGGGCGGCCGGGTCGAGCAGTACGCGACCCCGGCGGAGCTGCTGATGGCGCCCGCCACCGAGTTCGTCGAGGACTTCGTCGGCGCCGACCGGGCGCTGAAGCGGCTGGCGCTGATGCGGGTGCGGGACATCGACCTCTGGGAGGCGCCGCTGGCCTTCGTCGGCCAGGCGACGGCGGAGGTGCGGGCGAAGCTGGCGGCGCCCGACGTCGAAGTCCCCTACCCGCTGCTGGTCGACGGCGAGCGACGCCCGCTCGGCTGGCTCAGTGAGCGCGACCTCCAGGCCGACGTCGTCCCCGGCCAGCCGGACTCGCCGCTGGGCCCGGTCCTGGAGCTCGACGACGTGATGCGCGACGCTCTCGCCGACCTGCTGCAGGCGCAGTCGCAGTACGCGCCGGTGGTCGACCGCAAAGGCGTCATCGCCGGCGTCCTCTCGGTCGAGATCATCTCCGAGTTCCTCGGCTCGCCGGAGGCCAAGAGCGACGAGTACTCAGCGGTGGAGCGACCGCATGATTGACCTGCTCTCGCTGGCGGCGGCCGGCGAAGTCGGCGGCGACTTCTTCAAAGAGCGCAGCTCCGACACGCTGCCCTGCCAGGCGAAACCCGGCCACCTGTTCTGCTTCGACTGGGCCCGCGAAAACATCGATCGCTATGGGACGCCGACCCAGCAGCACATCGAACTCGTCGTGCTCTCCCTGCTCCTCGGCTTCGTCGTCGCCTTCGCGCTGGCCCTGCTGGCACACCGCAATCGCTGGTTGCGGCCACCGCTCCTCGCCGGGACCGGGATCCTCTACACGATCCCCAGCATCGCCTTCTTCTTCCTGCTGCTGCCGATCACCGGACGCGGGCGCGACACCGCGATCATCGTGCTCGCGGCGTACACGCTGCAGATCATCTACCGCAACACGATGCTCGGTCTGGCCAACGTCCCGGACTCGGCCAAGACCGCGGCCAAGGGAATGGGCATGACCGACCGCCAGATCCTCTGGCGGATCGAGCTGCCGCTGGCGGTTCCCGAGATCGTCGCCGGCCTGCGGATCGCCAGCCTCAGCACGATGGCGATCGCCACGCTGGCCGTCTTTGTCGCCACCGAAGGGCTCGGTACGCAGATCTATGGCAGCGGCAACCTCACCTTCCCCACCAGCATCATCATCGCCGCGGCGATCGTGATGGCGATGGCGATGGCGATCGACGTGATCCTGCTGACCGCGCAGCGACTCCTCACCCCCTGGCGCAGGGCGAGCACGGCATGAATGCCCCCCAGCCCCTCCTCGCCTCCTTCGGCGGCGCGATCGAATTCATCTTCAACCCGCAGAGCTCCAATGTCACCGGCGGCAAGGAGGTCGGCGGCTTCGACCAGGCGCTGGAGCTGACCCTGAAGCAGCTCGAGGTGACGGCGCTGGCGCTGGCGCTGGCGCTGATCGTCGCCCTTCCCCTGGGGCTATACCTCGGACACAAGGGGAAGGGGGAGTTGCTGGCAGTCGGGTTGGCCAACGCCGGCCGCGCAATTCCCGAGCTTGCCCTGATCGCCCTGGTGGCGGCCGTGATCGGCGTCGGACTCCTCAACCTCACCCCCGCCCTCGCCATCCTCGGCATCCCGCCGATCCTCACCAACGCCTTCGTCGGCGTCCGCCAGGTCGACCGCGCCACCATCGACGCAGCTCGCGGGATGGGCATGAGCGAGCTGGAAATCGCGCGCAAGGTCGAGCTGCCGCTGGCGATACCCACCCTGATGGGGGGCATTCGCCTGGCGATGATCGCGATCGTCGCCACCGCCACGATCGCTCCCCTGGCAGGGGTGGAATCGCTGGGCGACTTCATCTTCAACGAAAACGTCTACGGCCCGGACGGGGTGCTCGCGGGGGCGATTCTGGTCGCTCTCCTCGCCCTCTCTCTCGAAGGCCTGCTCGCCCTCCTGCAGCGCCGCCTTACTTCCGACGGGTTGAAGTTGAAGACTGTCTGACCTGACTTACCCATCCATCCACCCCAAGAGGAGGCACCAAGTGAGGACCGACAAGACGAGAGTGCGAGCGCTGCTTGCGGCGCTGGCCGCCCTCGCGTTGGCGCTCGGCATCGCCGCGTGCGGTGACAGCGACGACGGCACCACCAGCGGCTCGACCGAAGGCGGCGACGCGGCGGGGGCGATCCAGTCGAACCCGGCAAACGGCAAAGTCAGCCTGACGATCGGCTCGAAGAACTTCCCCGAACAGGAAATCCTCGGCGAAATCTACGCGCAGGCTCTCTCCGCGGCCGGCTACAACGTCAAGAGCGCGCTCAACCTCGGCTCCGAAACCGTGGCGCTGAAATCGCTGAAGACCGACCAGATCTCCGGTTACCCGGAGTACGCGAGCACGGCCCTCACCTCGTTCTTCGGCCTCGAACCCGAAGAAGTGCCCGCCGACGGCACCGAAGCGTGGGAAAAAGCGAATGAAGAATTCGAAAAGGAAGGCCTCGAGGCGTTCGAACCGACTCCGTTCGCCAGCGCCAACGCGGTCGGCACGACCAAGGAGACCGCCGACAAATATGAACTCGAGACTGTCTCCGACCTCGAGGGCGTCTCCGAAGAACTGTCCCTCTACGGCTCCCCCGAGTGCCGCCAGCGGATCGACTGCCTGGCCGGCCTGGAATCGCTGTACGGGCTGAAATTCAAGTCGTTCACCCCGGTCGACATCGGCCTCCGTTACACGGTTCTCGAAAAAGGCCAGGCCGACCTCTCGATCCTCTTCACCACCGACCCGCAGCTGTCGGCGGAGAGCGACAAATTCGTCATCCTCGAAGACGACAAAGAAGTCTTCCCGGCCGGCAACGTCATCTTCGTGACCAAGAAATCGGTCGCCGAAGAAGCCGGGCCCGACTATGAAAAGACCATCCTGCAGGTGCAGGAAGGGCTCGACCTGAAAGTGATGCAGGAGCTTGACGCTCGGGTCGAACTCGAAAAAGAAACGCCGAAGCAGGCCGCCAAGGCGTACCTCGAATCAGCGGGGTACATCGGCAGCTAGGCAAGTGAGGGACCCGGTGGGGGTGCCCCGGAGCACCTCCGCCGGGAGAGGCGTCTAAAAGCTGACGCCCAAAGGCTTGTGGCCCGGCTCCATGCTGAGTACCGGGACACCCCCACCGGGTCCCTCCTACGTCACGGCGTGTTCGCCCGTCGCCGACTGGTGGCGGCTGCGGATGCGGTTGAAGCTGACGTGGGCCAGCCAGGCGGCGATCAGGCCGCCGGTGCCGGCTAGGACGAGGGCGACGCGGGGGTCGTAGGTTTGGGCCAGCCAGCCGGTGAGGGGGGCGCCGATGGGGGTGGAGCCGAGGAAGACGACGCTGTAGAGGGCCATCACGCGGCCTCGCATCTCGGGGGAGACGGCGAGCTGGAGGGTGGAGTTGATCGTCGCCGCGAAGGTGACCGCGGCGGCTCCGAGCAGGGTCAGCATCACGATCTCGAGGACGAGGCTCGGCATCGCCGCCGCCAGCAGCGCCGAGACGCCGAAGGCGAGCGCGCCGCCGGCGATCAGCCGCGGGCCGGTGCGGCCGCGGTGGCCGTTGACGAGGGCGCCGGCGATCGAGCCGACCGCCATCGCCGAGACCAGGCTGGCGTAGGTCATCGCCCCGGACTCGAAGCTGAACTTGGCCAGCAGCGGCAGCACCACCTGGAAGTTGAAGCCGAGCGTCCCGACCAGGGCCATCAGCGCCAGCGGCACCAGCAGCTCGGGGGTGCGGAAGACGTAGCGCAGGGCGGCGCGGATCGCCCCCCGCTCGCGCGCGGCCACCGGCGCCGCCTGCAGCCGGCCCGGGTCCATCCCCCAGAGGGCGAGGATCATCGCCACGAAGGTGAGCGCGTTGAGGCCGAAGCAGGGGACGACGCCGACGGTGGCGATCAGGATCCCGGCCAGCGCCGGGCCGACGATCCGCGCCGCCTGGACGATGACGCTGTTGAGGCTGACCGCGTTGACGACCCGGTCCGGCCCGACCATCTCGATCACGAAGCTCTGGCGGGTCGGGTTGTCGACGGCGTTCAGCGTTCCGAAGGCGAGGACCGAGAGGTAGACCATCCACGGCGTCACCACGCCGGTGGCGGTGACGGCGAAGAGGCCGACCGCCGGGACCATCATCAGCGCCTGCGTCGCGATCAGCAGCCGCCGCTTCGGGATCCGGTCGGCGAGCAGCCCGCCCCAGGCGCCGAGCAGCAGCATCGGCAGGAACTGCAGCGCGGTGGTGAAGCCGACGGCGACGCCGCTGTCGGTCAGCGTGAGGATCACCCAGATCGCCGCCACCGTCTGCATCCAGGTCCCCGAGAGGGAGATCAGCTGGCCGATGAAGAAGCGGCGGTAGTTGGGGACCTCCAGCGAGTTGAACGAGTGGCGGATCGCGGCCGTCAAGACCGCTCTCCCTCCCGCATCCGCTCGAGGATCTCGGCCGCGCGCTCGAGCGTGTCGACTTCCTCGGGCGAGAGGTCGCGCATGCGCCGGGCCAGGTAGGCGTTCTTGCGGCTGCGCAGGCGCCGCAGCCGCTCGCGGCCGGCGGCGTTGACGCTGACCAGGGCGCTGCGCCCGTCGGCGGGGTCGGGGGCGCGGTCGATCAGCCCCTCCCGTTCCAGGCAGCCGAGGGTGCGGGTGATCGTCGGCCGTTTGACCCGCTCGATCTGGGCGATCTCGCTCGGGGTCAGGGGGCCGTGGCGCTCGATCGTCGCCAGCGCCGCGACCGAGGTCGGGGTCAGGCCGCTGGTCTCCGCCGCCGCCTCCTGGCGCAGGCGCCGGGCGGTGCGGACGATCGCCGTCCGCAGGTGGGCGGCGCGCTCGCTGAGGGGGATGTCGAGTTGCTCCGTCATCTAATTAGCTCTGATAATTAGTTTAGCAAACTATTTCCGCCCTCCCAACCGCTCCAGCACCTCGAGCCACATCTCGTGGTAGGCGACGCCGGCCCGCAGCGTCGGCTCCGAGCGCTCGAACCCGTCGCTCTGTCGCACCGCCTCGAGCAGGCCCTGCAGTTCCTCGAGCTTGGCCCGGTGCCACGCTTCGCGCTCGGCGCGGATCGGCGCCGGGTCGGCGCCGGCGAAGACCTTCAGCACCGCTTCGTCGCGCAGTTGGGGAGGCGAGGCGGTGGGCTCGGCCGCCCACCTGGCCAAGGCCTCGCGGCCCTTCTCGGTCAGCGAGTAGACGCGCCGGCGGCGTCCGCCCTCCTCCTGGCGAGCCGAGAGGTAGCCGGCCGCGGCCAGCCGGGCCGGCTCCTCGTAGGCGGTGGTGTGGGGCACCGGCCAGAAGTTCTGGATCGAGATCTCGAGCGCCTGCTTGATCTCGTACGAAGTCGACTCGCCGAACTCGTCGAGCAGAGCGAGGAGCGCGTAAGAGGTGCCGGTGAGCTTGATCTCGGGCTTGCTTTTCATAATTCGTGACGTATAGTACGGGACGTACGATAGATCAGCAAACGGCGGGAGGCCGAAATGCCCCAGACCGATTCCCCCCACTCCCCGCGGACCACCGACTACGACGTGGTCATCGTCGGCGCCAGCCTCGCCGGCTGCGCCGCCGCGATCCAGCTCGGGCGCGCCGGCAACCGCGTCGCGGTGGTCGAGAAGCAACCCGATCCCGGTGCCTTCAAGCGCACCTGCTCGCACTTCATCCAGGCCTCGGGGGTGCCGGCGATCGAGCGGCTGGGCCTGCTCGAGCCGATCGAAGCCGCCGGTGGGAAGCGGCCCCGGGTCCGCGCCTGGAGCCAGTGGGGCTGGATCGAGGCGCCGCCCGAGAGCGCCGGCCGGGGGCTCAACCTGCGCCGCGAGCTGCTCGACCCCCTGGTCCGCTCCACCGCGGCGGAGACGCCGGGGGTGGAGATGATGCTGGGCTGGAGCGCCGAGCGGCTACTGCGCGAGGACGGCGCCTTCACCGGCGTCGCCGTCAGCAATCCGCAGGGCGAGGAGCGGGAGATCCGCGCCCGGCTCACCGTCGGCGCCGACGGCCGCGACTCGCGGATCGCCGAGCTTGCCGAGGTGCCGGTCAAGCTCCTCCCCAACAACCGCTTCGCCTACGGCGCCTACTTCCGCGGCGCCAGCCCCGCCAACGCCCCGGACGCGACCGTCTGGTTCATGAACCCGCAGTGGGGTGCCGCCTTCCCCACCGACGACGACCTCACCTTCTACGCGGCGATGCCGACCAAGAGCCGCCTGCCCGAATTCAAGCGCGACCCCGCCGGCGCCCTGGTCAGGTTCCTCGCCGACATGCCCGAGCCGCCGCCGATCCGCGAAGGGCAGCTAATCGGCTCGGTGATGGGCAAGATCGACATGACCAACCGCCAGCGGCGACCGGTGGCAGCCAACCTGGCGCTGATCGGCGACGCCGCCCTCGCCGCCGATCCCCTCTTCGGAGTCGGCTGCGGCTGGGCCTTCCAGTCGGCCGAGTGGCTGGCGGAGAGCGTCGGGCCGGCGCTGCAGGGCGGCGAATCGCTGGAGCAGGGGCTGGAGCGCTACCGCCGCCGCCACGCCAAGGAGCTGCGCGGGCACGCCTTCTTCATCCACGACTACTCGACCGGGCGGCGCTTCAACCCCGCCGAGCGGTTGATGTTCGCCGCCGCGACGCGGGACCCGCGGGTGGCGACGATCTTCGACGCCTACGCGACGCGGCAGATCCGGCCCTCGCAGATGCTGCCGCGGGCGATTCCCCGCTCGATCGCCGTCAACGCCCGTCAGGCATTGGCGCGATGAGCGAGGGGGTCGAGCGCTCGAGCCTGCTCGCCGGCGGCACGCGGACGCGCCTCGTCCAGGCCGGTCCCGCGGAGAGCCCGGAGGCGGTCGTCTTCGTCCACGGCAATCCCGGCTCGGCCGACGACTGGGAGCGGCTGGTCGCAGCGGCGGCGGGGACCGGAATGCGGGCTGTCGCCTTCGATCTGCCGGACTTCGGCGAGACCGTCGCGCCTCTGGACTTCGAGCACACCGTGTTCGACTACGCGGGCTTCGTCGGGGAAGCGCTGAGCGAGCTGGGGATCGAGCGCGTCCACCTGGTCATCCACGACTTCGGCGGGCCGATCGGGCTGGTCTGGGCGATGGCGCACCCGGACGCCCTGGCCAGCGTCACCCTGATCGACACCGGCCTCCTCCCCGGCTACCGCTGGCACGTCCTCGCCCGGGTCTGGCGCGCGCCGCTCGCCGGCGAGGCCCTGCAGGCCGCCGCCAGCCGCCCCTTCTTCCGCTTCCTGGTGAACCAGAAAGAGCCGCGCGGGCTGCCCCGCGAGTTCGTCGAAAGGATGTACGACCAGTACGACCGCCGCACCCGGCGGGCGGTGCTGAAGCTCTACCGGGCGACCCCGGACCCCGGCGCGGCCTCGGAGAGCCTGATCGGGCTCTTCCGTCCCCGTGACCTGCCGGCGCTGGTGATCTGGGGGGAAGACGACGCCTACCTCCCCTCCGACTTCGCCGTGCGCCAGCGCGAGGCGTTCCCCTCGGCCGACGTCCACGTCCTGCCGGCCAGCGGCCACTGGCCCTTCGCCGACGCGCCCGAGACCGTCGAGCGACTGCTCGTCGAGTTCCTCGAGCAGCTCGCGGGTCGCCGCGGCAACCGCCTCGAGCCGATCTCAGGCATGTGAAATCCTCAGTCGATGACCGACGCCGCCGAGGCTCGCGACAAGCGCTGGATCGCGCTGATCCTGCTCTGCTCGGCCCAGTTCGTCGTCGTCCTCGACGCCTCGATCGTCAACGTGGCGCTGCCGACGATCGGCGAAGCGCTCGACTTCACCGAGAGCAGCCTGCCCTGGGTCGTCAACGCCTACGTCCTCACCTTCGGCGGCTTCCTCCTGCTGGGGGGACGGCTGGCCGACCTGCTCGGACGGCGCCGCGTCTTCATGTTCGGCCTGGTCCTGTTCGCGATCGCCTCGCTGTTCGGCGGCCTGGCGACGAGCTCCGGCCAGCTGGTCGCGGCGCGGGCGGTGCAGGGCCTCGGGGCCGCGATCCTCTCCCCCGCCGCGCTCTCGATCGTCGCCACCACCTTCCGCGACGGCGCCGAGCGCAACAAAGCGCTGGGGATCTGGGGCGCGGTCGCCGGCTCCGGCGGCGCCGCCGGTGTGCTGCTGGGCGGCGTCCTCACCGAGTACCTCGGCTGGGAGTGGGTGCTGTGGGTGAACGTGCCGATCGGGATCGCCGCGGCGGCGATCGCCCCCTCGCTGATCGCCGAATCGAGGAATGAGCAAGAGACCCGCCACTTCGACGTCGCCGGCGCGGCGACGATCACCCTCGGTCTCTCGGCCCTGGTCTTCGCCCTGCTCGACGCCGAAGACGCCGGCTGGGGCTCGGCGCAGACGATCGGGATCTTGATCGCCGCGGCGATCCTGCTCGCCGCCTTCGTCGCGATCGAGCAGCGCTCGCAGGCGCCGCTCGTCCCCTTCCGGATCTTCCGCCTGCGGACGATCACCGGCGCCAACGTCGTCGGCATCCTCGTCGGCGCCTCACTCTTCTCGATGTTCTTCTTCATCTCGCTCTACATGCAGCAGGTGCTCGGCTACAGCGCGATCAAGGCGGGCCTCTCCTACCTGCCGCTGGCGATCGCGATCATCCTCTCGGCCGGGATCGCCTCCGCCCTGGTGACCAAAGTCGGCTTCAAGCCGATCCTCGCCGCCGGCATGGTCCTGATCGCGACCGGCCTCGTCTGGTTCTCCCAGATCTCGCCCGACGGCACCTTCCTCGCCGACATCCTCGGCCCCTCGCTGCTCGCCGCCGTCGGCCTCGGCTTCGCCTTCGTCCCGGTCACGATCGCCGCCGTCTCCGGCGTAGAGGACCGCGAGCAGGGCCTCGCCAGCGGCCTCATCAACACCTCCCAGCAGGTCGGCGGCGCCCTCGGCCTCGCGATCCTCGCCGCGATCGCCAATTCCGAGATCGGCACCTCCCGCGACCCCGCCGTCCTCACCGACGGCTTCAGCTCCGCCTTCCTCGTCGGCTCCGGCTTCGCCGTCCTCGGCCTCCTCGCCACCCTCTTCCTGATCCGCAGCAGCGACAGCAAAGCGCACGTGGATCTGGGCGCGGAGCCGGCGCCGGAATCCAGCTCTTAAGTCACCGAAGTAAGGCGAAATGACACGGAAGTGTCATTTCTTTGAACCAATTCAGTAACGCCTATTGAAGTGGCGAAATTCGCCCCTAGTATCGGCCGCCGGAGGGTGTGGGAGGCAGGTGCCTCCAGGCAGTTGACACCTGCTCTACCCGATCAACCATCGGGTCCGGTTCGAGTCCGGCGCCCTCCGCAGAAGTACCGCAGCACTAGCGGGTCGAGGATGGAAGGGCAGCGTGCTAGCTTTGAGGGCACAGGTGTCAGCTGTCTGCGGGGTGGTTCCCCGCTTCACCCAGACTCGACCCGCCTCGCGGCGGGTCTTGTCGTTTCTGGGGTCAGACAAGGGGGCGCCGGGCCTGCCGTCGAATCAGTCGCGGTGGAGCGCGAAGCTGCTGAGAAGCCCGTCCGCTACGGGCCGGGGATGGACGCCCGCAGCGCGCGGGTCGCCGAACGGCTGAAGACGCCGATGCTGATCGCGGCGGCGTTGACGCTGCCGACCGTGGCGATCACCGAGTCGGAGCCGGGCGGGTTGTTGGAGGACATCGCGATCATCCTCAACTGGGTCACCTGGACCGCCTTCCTGGTCGAGCTGGTGGTGATGCTGGCGGTGGTTCCCGACCGGCGCAAGTGGCTCCGCCACAACCCACTCAACCTCGTCATCGTCTTCCTCACCCCGCCGGTCCTTCCCGCCGGCCTGCAGAGCCTGCGGGTCCTGCGCCTGCTGCGGTTGCTGCGATTGCTGCGGTTGGCCCAACTCTCGCGCGAGGTCTTCTCGCTGGAGGGAGTCCGCTACGCCGCCCTGCTCGCGGTCCTGACCGCGGTCGGCGGCGCCGCCCTCTTCGACGCCTTCGAGCAGCGGCAGGACCTCGACTTCTGGGACGACACCTACTGGGCGATCACGACGATGACCACGCTCGGCTCCGACATCCAGCCCTCCACCACCGGCGGCGAGATCGTCTCCGTCGTCGTCCTCCTGGTCGGGATCGGCTTCGTCGCCCTCCTCACCGGCTCCTTCGCCCAGCGCTTCCTCGCCCCCGAAATCGCCGAGATCGAGGAGGAGCTGGAGGAGGAGCAGATGAGCGCCGAGGCACTCGCCCTGCGCGAACTGCACAGCGTCCAGCAGCAGATCCAGGCGCTCGAGCTCGCGATCGAGCGCCTGGCGAAACGCTAGCCCTCCTTCGCCTGCTCCTCGGCGATCTTCGCCTCGAGCTCCTGCATCACGTCGGGGTCGCGCAGGGTGGTGACGTCGCCCAGCGCCCGTCCCTCGGCGATGTCACGCAGGAGACGGCGCATGATCTTGCCGGAGCGGGTCTTCGGCAGGTCGTGGGCCCAGACGATCCGCTTCGGGCGGGCGAATTTGCCGATCCGCTCGGCGACGGCGGCGCGGATGCCGTCGGCCAGCTCGTCGCTCTCCTCGATCTCGCCGCGGAGGGTGACGAAGGCGCAGATCGCCTGGCCGGTGTGCTCGTCGGTCTGGCCGATCACCGCCGCCTCGGCGACGTCGGGATGGGCGACGATCGCCGACTCGACCTCCGCCGTGGAGAGGCGGTGGCCGGAGACGTTGACGACGTCGTCGATCCGCCCGATCACCCAGAAGTAGCCGTCGGAATCGCGGCGGGCGGCGTCGCCGACCAGGTAACGCTCCTTGCCGAACTTCGCGAAGTAGGTCTCGATGAAGCGGTCGTCCTCCCTGTAGAGGCCGCGCAGCATCGAGGGCCAGGGGCGCTCCAGCACCAGCAGGCCCTGCCCTTCGGAGACCGGCTCGCCCTCGCGCTCGTCGACCACCTCGGCCTCGACCCCGGGGAACGGCGTCGTCGCCGAGCCGGGCTTGGTCGCGGTGATCCCCGGCAGCGGCGTGATCATGATCGCGCCGGTCTCGGTTTGCCACCAGGTGTCGACGATCGGGCAGCGGCCGCCGCCGATCACCTCCCGGTACCAGAGCCAGGCCTTGGGGTTGATCGGCTCCCCCACCGAGCCCAGCAGGCGCAGCGAGGAGAGGTCGTGTTCGGCCGGGATCTCGGCGCCCCACTTGATGAAGGTGCGGATCGCCGTCGGCGCCGCGTAGAGGATCGTCGCCTTGTAGCGGGCGGCGACCTCCCACCAGATGCCCTTGTGCGGGTAGTCGGGCGCCCCCTCCCACATCACCGAGGTCGCCCCGTTGGCGAGCGGCCCGTAGACGATGTAGGAGTGGCCGGTGACCCAGCCGACGTCGGCGGCGCACCAGTAGACGTCGGACTCCGGCTTGAGGTCGAAGACGTAGCGGTGGGTGGCGGTGACCCCGGTCATGTAGCCGCCGGTGGTGTGGAGGATCCCCTTCGGCTTCGCGGTCGAGCCGGAGGTGTAGAGGATGTAGAGCGGGTGCTCGGCCTCCATCGGCTCGGCCGGGCACTCGGGCTCGGCCGCGGCCATCGCCTCGTCGTAGAAGACGTCGCGGCCCTCGCGCATCGGGCACTCGATCCCGGTGTGGCGGACGACGACGATCTTCTCCAGCGAGGCGATGCCGCCGAGCTGCTCGTCGACCTGCGGCTTGATCGGCGCCGTCTTGCCTTTGCGGCGGGCGCCGTCGACGGTGACCAGCGCCTTGGCGTGGGAGAACTCCATCCGCTCGGCCACCGCCTCGGCCGAGAAGCCGCCGAAGACGACGTTGTGGGGAGCGCCGATGCGGGCGCAGGCGAGCATCGCGACGACGACCTCAGGGATCATCGGCAGGTAGATCCCGACCACGTCGCCCTTCTCCACCCCGAGGTCCCGGAGCGCGTTTGCGAAGCGCTGGACGTCGCGGTGCAGGTCGGCGTAGGTGACGTCGCGCTCCTCCCCCTCCTCGCCGCGCCAGTGGAAGGCGACGCGATCGCCGTTGCCGGCCTCGACGTGGCGGTCGAGGCACTGGGCGGAGGCGTTGAGCCGCCCGTCGGCGAACCACTTGTAGAAGGGCGGGTTGGAGTCGTCTAGCCCTTGGGTCGGCTCGACGTCCCAGTCGAGCAGCTCCCTCGCCTCCCGCATCCACCAGCCCTCAGGGTCGGCGGCGGCCTCCTCATAGATCTTCGGATCGCTCCAGAGCGCGTTCGCGCGGAACTCCGCCGGCGGCTCGAACCGCTCGATCTCCAGCATCCCCTCCAGTCGCTGCTCAAGATCCATTGCCGAAAACTACCTGAGCGTGCCTGACCAAGCAGATCAAGGACGCAGGGAGCGCCGTGTGCTCTGCACACAAGCGACCGAGGACGCCGATATGCGCCGGTCAGGTGCGCTCAGAGGCCAGCTGGGTGGCGGGCGATGAAGCCTTCGGGGGAATTGGGCCAGGGGTCGTGCCAGCGGGGGCCGGCGCCGCCGCTGGTGTCGAAGGCGAGGCCGGCGACGACCATCCAGGCGTGGCCGGAGTTGCCGTAGACGGTGATCCAGCGGCCCGGGCCCGGTTCGCCCCAGGTGGTGAGACCGGTCGAGTCGAGCGGGCTTTCGAGCAGGCCACCACCGTGCAGGGCGTAGCTGAGCGCGCCCGAGCAGTCGTAGCCCGGCGACTCGAAGGAGCCGTGGCCGCCGCCCCAGAGGTAGGGCAGGTCGGCGATCGCGTTGGCGGCGGCGATCACTTCCTGCACCGCCTGCGGGGCCGAAGCGGGGGCGCTGGCTTCGCTCGGGCTGATCAGCTGCGCTTCCTGGCCGGGGTTGAGCGGCGCCGGCATCAGCCCCTCGGTCGCGTCGCCGCCTTCGGAGGCGATCTGTTCGGAGATCGCGGAGAGGTTGTCGCTGAGCGCCGCTTCCCGCGACTGCAGCTCGTCCAGCGCCTGTTGCCGCTCGGCTTGCGCCGCTTTCAGTTCATGGAACCGCGCCGCGGCTTCCTGCTTGGCGGCGGTGACTTCGCGCTCCTTGGCGGCGATCGCGTCGCGCGCCGCTTCGATCTCGGCCCGCCGCTCGTCGAGCCGCTCGACCGCGGCGGCAACCTCGTCGCGCAGCGTCTTCACCCGCTCGACGACCGCGTCGTCGTACTCCTGGATCTGGCGCAGGTATTCGGTCTGGGCGGCCATCTCCGACCAGTCCGCCGATTCGAGCACCGCGTTCAGCATGTCCGGGGAGCCCGACTCGTAGATCGCGACAAGACGGTCACCGAGCAGGTCGAGCGCCCGGCGCAGCTGGGCGCGGACCCGCTCCAGGTGCGCTTCTTCGTCTTCCAGCGCCGCGGTGGCGCGGTCCAGTTCGGCCTGCTTCTCCGCCAGTTCGGCCTCGACCGCCAGCTGTTCCTGTCGCAGCGCCGAGACTTCGCCCAGCATCGAGTCGATCGCCCGGTTCTGTTCGGCGATCGTCGCCGCCAGGTCGCTCTCCTGGGCTCGGACGTCTTCGAGCTTGTCCCGCGTCTGTTCCAATTTCTCCCGCGGGTCGGCCGGGGCGCTGCCCGCCCACGACCCCGCCACCACGCAGAGCGCAGCGAGGAGGAGCACGGAAAAGACCAGGGCGCGGCGGCGAACCGCGCTCGTAGAGGAAGCAAACAGCACGGCGGCGCAGGCTAGCGAAGCGCCTGCGCCGCTCTAGAAGTAGCCGATAACCCGCAACTTCCCTTGCAAATTGCGGGTTTTGGAGGAGTTCAGGAGCAGTTGTCGTCGTCCCGGCCCAGCACGCGGCTGGCAATGCCTTCGAGCATCTTCCGGACATGCCCGCGATCCGCCGGCGGCTCGGGAAGGTCGTTGACGCGACGGAGGAGCTCCTCCACCTGGACCAGGTCGGCAGCAACGGCATCCCGGGCGAACTCCCAGTCTCGCTCCCTGCCCGCCACGCACTTCGCCAAGACAAGGTCGTGAACCTCGAGGCATAGGGCGACAGGCCCGGCCGCCTGTCCCGCTCGCGGCGGGATGTCCACCCTGACAAGCCGCTTCTGCCAACCTGCTGGGGCAACGGCCGTCTCCGGGCCAACGCCATGTGCGTAATAGCCGTTCATGCCATGGAAGCTGGAGCCGTCGCCGAGGCTCCCGTCGATCTCCTCCGCCTTCTCAGGAGCATGGAGTGGATAGACATCCGCCTCCATCGAAAAGAGCATCGTCTTCGGTGGGTTCGGCACGCTGCCGAGGATCGCCTGGCTGCCGATCACCACGATCTCCCGCTCGCCCGACACCTCTGCCGCGGCCGCGATCACATGCTCGAACTCATCCCGCCTCATAAGGATCGCCTACACCTCTTCGAGAATCTTGCGTCGCTCGGGCTCGCTGAGCAGACCGGCGAAGGGAGAGTTCTGGCGTAGGTCCCGGCCCCTCTCGTCGTCGGCGGCAATCGCCTTGCGGATCTCCGGCATCGGCAGATCGAAGACTTCCTCCCAGGCTTCTGCGTAGCGAGGATCAATCCGCCCTTCATCCTTCCAGCGTCCGAGCTTCCGCCGCGCCTCGTCAACCATCGGTCGCCGCAACCGGGGAGCGAGAATCCGGTGGTAGGCGAGGCTGCGCAGCTCCGGCCTCCGATGTGGGTCGGAGCGATGGGCGGAATCGGAGATCGTGACGCGAGGACGCATCCGCGCGGCGCGCTTCCGGGCGTCGACCATGATGGGCTCCAGCAGGTGCAGCTTGCGGCGGCCGGATTCGCGCTGCTCGGCGACTCGCTCCTGCAGCTCCAGCAAAGCGGGGATAGGAACTTCCTTGCGGCCCCGCTTGGAGATCACCACCGGTACGTCCCCCGCTTTGATCCAGGAGTTCAGCGCCGTATGGCTGACCCCCAGCAGCTTCGCGGACAAGCTCGGCGAGACGGCTCCGCCCAGTTGCGATTCGAGGTCTTCACGAACGATCGCCACATCGGCGCTGAGAGATTTCTTTTCGGCACGCCGCAGTCGCGCAATGTTCTGCAGCGTTTTTTTGCGCTCTTTCATCTCCATCTAGAGCTATCATTTTAGCCTTTAAACTTTCAGAAATTCACTAAATTCTGAAAGTTTGATGAAGACCGGAAGTAGCTAGCGGTAGCCAGTTGCAAATCAACTGACTACCGCCGCTCAGGTTGCCGCTTTCTCAGCCGAGCAGCCTGGCCTTGGCCTGGTCGAACTCCTCCTGGGAGAGATCGCCTTTGGCCTTCAGCTCGGAGAGCTTGTGCAGCTCGTCGGCCGGGGAGGCAGCGTGGGCCTGCTGGCTGATGTATTCGTCGAAATGCTTTTTCGCGTCGGCCTGGGCTTTGATCGTCCGGTCCCGCATCCCGTTGCCGCGCGCGATCAGGTAGATCAGCGCCGTCAGGAAGGGGATGAAGACGAGGAAGAAGACCCATGCCGCCTTCCCCCACCCCGAGAGCTCGTGGTCGCGGAAGAGGTCGGAGAGGATCGTGATCAGGATCCAGATCCAGATCACGAAGAGGAAGACCTGGAGCGTGATGAGGAGGATTTCCCCAAAGCTGATGTCGGCGACTGGGATTGGCACAGATTTCCTTTCCTTGGTTAAGAGGACCTCATTCTCATCGCAAACAGGACGATTGCAACCGAGGTGGCGAGATTGAGGCTGGAGACTCCTTCGCGCATCGGGATCGAGATCCTTGCCTCGGCGCGCTCGAAGACCTCGGCGCTGAGCCCGTGCCGCTCGGTGCCGAAGGCGAGGATCGCCCGCGCGGGCAGCCGCTCCGGCGCCAGCTCCTCGCCGTCGGGGTCGATCGCCAGCAAGGGCCGGTCGCTCTCCGGCAGCGACTCGACCTTGGCGACCGGGAGCGCGAACTGCAGCCCGGCGCCGCCGCGGACCGCGTCCGGGTGCCAGGGGTCGTTCTCCCCCGTCGTCACCAGCGCCGCCGCCCCGGCCCCGGCCGCGACCCGGATGCAGGCGCCGATGTTGCCCATGTTCTTCGGCTGCTCGAGCAGGACCGCAGGCGCCGGCGCCGGGTCGGCGAGCGCGGCGGCGAGATCGACCCGCGGCCGGCGGGCGATCGCGGCGACGCCGGTGTGGGGCACCAGGGGCACCAGGTCGGCCAGCGTCGCCTTGTCGACGGTCTCGACCTGACCCGCGATCCGCCCCGCCAGGTCGGGGGCGAGCTCCGCCGCCATCGCCTCCAGCGCCTCCGGATCGACCGCCACCGCCTCGACCAGCTCGGCGCCGAAGCGCAGCGCATGCTTGAGCGCGTGGAACCCCTCGACGACGGTCAGCCCGGGGTCGCGGCGGGCGGTGCGGAAGCGGACGGCGCGTTCGTGCTCTTCGCGGCCCATCCGCCAATCATTACCGGGCGAGCGGAGCCTCCGCCAGCTGGTTGCGTCCGCTCGCCTTCGCCAGGTACAGCGCCTCGTCCGCCCGCCGCAACAGGTCGTCGATGCTCTCCGAGTAGTCCCAGGTGGCGAGGCCGGCCGAGCAGGTCTGGCCCATCGGTGTCTCCAACCGCAGCCGCTCGACGATCTCGGCCGCCTGCCCGGGCTCGATGTCGGGGAGCAGGACCAGGAACTCCTCGCCGCCGAAGCGGACGATCGTGTCCTCGCCCCGCAGGCAGGAGTCCCAGGCGCGGGCGCAGGCGCGCAGCACTTCGTCGCCGGCGAGGTGGCCGTGGGTGTCGTTGTAGCTCTTGAAGCGGTCGATGTCGAGGATCGCGACGCTGAGCGGCGAGCGGGCGCGGCGGGCGCGGGCCATCGCCTGCGGCAGCTGTTCCTCCAGCGCCCTCCGGTTGGGGAGCCCGGTGAGGGAGTCGCGGCGAGCCATCTCCTGGACCTTGCCCAGCAGCGCCTCGCGTTCGGCCTCGATCTGCTTCAGCTCGGTGACGTCGGCGGCGCGGGCGTAGATCAAGGACTCGTCCGGCGAGAGCTGCGAGCTCCAGCGCAGCCAGTGCCAGGTCCCGTCCTTGGCCTGATAGCGGTTCTCGAAGCCGATGGTCTCGGCGCCCTCGAAGAGCGCCGCGGCCTCGGCTTCGGTCTGCTCGCGGTCGTCGGGGTGGATGCGCTCGACGAACGGCGCCGAGCGCAGCTCCTCGAGGCTGTAGCCGAGGTGCCTCGTCCAGGCATCGTTCAGCTCGACGAAGTAGCCGTCCCTGTTGGCCGTGCAGAGCATGTCCCGCGAGAGGTCGAAGAAGTGGCGGGCGCGCTCGTCGGCGCGGGCGCGGCGGGCGACGATCCCGGTGATCAGCATCATCACCACGGTCAGCGAGATCGTGGTGAAGAGCCAGCGGGTCAGCGGCGAGTAGCCGGCGGTGTTTTCGACCAGGAGGAGGACGAAGCCGTAGGACGCGAGCAGCCAGACGAGGTGGGCAGCGGCGACGCGGCGGGGGTAGAAGAGGGAGACGATCAGAATCGTCCAGACGAAGATCGTCCCGTACTGGCCGACCGCGATCCCGCTCTCGTAGATCAGCAGGTTGGTGACCGCGGAGATCCCGACGAGGATCAGGTGCGCTCCCGGACCGGGAATCCGGCCGGCGAGGGACCAGACGACCCCGCCGGCGAAGGCCATGCTCAGCGCGGTGACGACGAGGGCGAATTCGTCGGCGCCCTCAGGATGGGGGAGAACGAGGGAGATCCCGACCAGCCCGGCGCCGGCGACGAGGAGGGCGCCCGCCGCGCGGGCTCGGGTCCTGTTCGCCGGACGAAGGCTTACCCGATTTTCGGGACTCCCCATGCCGGGGGCATCGGCAAACGCCAGTGTTTTCTTTAGTCCCGGACCACCTGAAACTGGCTCATCAGGCCGTGGTCCTCGTGGTCGAGCATGTGGCAGTGGACCACGAATTTCCCGGTGTAGTCGGCGAAATGACCGGCAAGGAGAATTTTTTCATTGGGGAAGACGAAGAAGGTCTCCTTGAGGCAGTCTTCCCAGGGCGGCGGCTCCTTTCCGTCGCGCGCCAGCAGGTACCAGTCGCTGTGGTGCAGGTGCATCACGTGGGCGACGCTGGTCTTGTTGACGATCTCCCAGGTCTCGGTCGTCCCCAGGCGCGGGAACGCCTCCGAGTGGGCGGGGTTGAAGGTGCGGCCGTTGATCCGCCAGGTGGGTTTGAAGAAGCCACCGATCGTGATCTCCCAGCGGTGGTCGGGCTCGCGTTTCGCCTTCCGCGTCCAGGCGGGCAGCGGCCGCAGGCGGCGGGGGACGCGGGTGCGGTCCGCAACGCGATTCGTCCCGACCCGGAATTGCATCAGGGCGCCGCCGTAGGTGCGGGCGCCGATCGGGTTGCGGCCGGCGTGGCGGGCGCTGCTGCGCAGCTCGACGCCCTCCCCCGCCATCGCGCCGAAGTCGATGATCGCCTCGACCCGCTCGGCGGGGCCGAGGAGGATCTCGCGGCGGCGGATCGGCTTCGGCATCAGCCCGCTCTCGGTCGCGATCTGGACCATCGGCGCCCCGTTGGAGAGCTGCAGGTTGTAGCTGCGGAAGGAGGAGACGTTGAGCAGGCGCAGCCGATAGCGGCACGGGGCGACCCGGTGATGGGGCATGTAGGCCCCGTTGACGAGGACGCTCTCGCCGAGGATCCCGTCGGCGGGCGGGCGGCGCTGGTCGGCGAAGGGGTTGGTGAGCTGGTTGCGTTGGTCGAAGCTGCGGTCGCCGATCATCAGCGGCAGGTCGCGCTCGCCCGTGGGCAGCGGCAGCGAGTCCTCGAAGTCGTCGTCGACGATCCACATCCCGGCCAGCCCCCGCCAGACGTTCTTGGCGGTGCGATCGAGGCGGTGGTCGTGGTACCACTGGAAGGAGGCGCGTTCGGGGCGGCCGTCCTCGACCAGGTCGTAGACGTAGGTTTTGCGCCCGCCCGGCTCGAGCAGGAGGTCGTTGCCGGACTCGCGGGCGGAGAGCCCCTGCGGGATCTGGCAGAAGTAGGAGATCGGCTGGCGCCTGGTCAGGCCGCCGGGCTGGCCGTCGAACTGGGTGCGGTTGTGGCCGCCGTGGAGGTGGATCGAGATCTCCCCCGCCGCCTCCGGCAGCTGGTGATGGAAGGTGACGCGGGTGCGCCGGCCGGCGCGGCGGCGGATCGTCGGGCCGGGAAAGCTGCCGCCGAAGGTCCAGAGCCTGGTCTTCGGGCCGGGGAGGATCTGCTGCTCGGCCTCGCGGATCGGGATCCGGATGTGGTCGGAGTCGAGGACCGGCGGGATCGGCAGCCGGGCGCGGAAGGGAACGGCGGCGAGCGCCGGCGGCGGCTCAGCCGTCAGCGGCAGCAGGCCGGCGCCCCCGCCCCGCAGGGGCAGGAGCGTGGCCAGGGTGCCGCCGCCAAGGGCGCCGAGGAAGGCTCGGCGCCCGAAGCGGGGCGTAGCTGAGGGCTGCCCAGGCGTGCCGTTACGGGGTCGGCGTGGGCAGCGGGACGACCGGGGCCTCCACGTCCACCTTGCCCTGCATCCAGGGATGGACGGCGCAGAGGTAGTAGAGCGTGCTGCCCGCTTCGGCGGTCACTTCCTGGGAGAAGGTCTCGCCCTTCTTTTCGGTGAACCAGGAGTCGCCCTTCTTGCTGGTGGCGTTGCCGGCGGTGCTCCAGCCGGCGGGACCGGCTTTGGCCGGGTTCTTCGTGATCTGTTCCGTTTTCGGGTTGAACCCGTGCCATTTGGCGATCGCCAGGCAGATGTGTTTCGGCGTGAAGCAGTTCTTCCGCGCGTTCGGCGTTTTCGGCAGCGAGCCTTTGGTCACCAGCGAGAAGGTATGGGGACCAACCTGTTTCGGATTCGTGTTGTTGACGATTTCCAGCTGGTCGCCGACGGTCACCGATTTCGCTCCGGCGAATTTGATCTTGCCTTTGGCGAACTCCATGGTGATCACCTGGGTGTTGCCGGTCGGCGTCGCGGCACCGGCGCCGGTGCCGCCGATGACGAGGGCAAGCGCGGCCGCCGCGGCCGTGAGGACGAGTGCGCGCAGACGAGCGCGGCTTGAAAGCTTGTGCAAAGCGAGCCTTTCTCTGAGAGAGGTTTGACGCCGGGACGAGACCCCGGGCGAAAACGACCCGGAGCAAGGTAGTACGCCGGTCGGGCGACTTCAACGCAAGAAGAAGCCGTTACCTATTTTTGGAGTATTTCCACCCCCGGTAACCTAGAGCGGTCCCAGTGCCAACCTTCCTTCACACCTGCTACCGGATCGGCGACATCGATCGCTCGGTCGGCTTCTACGAGAAGCTCGGCTTCGAGGAGGTGCGGCGGATGCCGATCGGCGACGAGGCGATCAACGTCTTCATGGCGATGCCCGGCGAGGACCCCCGCCTCGAGCTGACCTACAACCACGGCGTCGCCGAGTACGACCACGGCACCGGCTACAACCACATCGCCCTCGGCGTCGACGACCTCGACGGCACCCTCGCCCGCCTCGCCGACCTCGGCATCGAGCCCGAAAAGCCCCCCTACCGCCCCGGCGGCCGCACCGAGGGCCACCGGATCTGCTTCGTCAGGGACCCCGACGGCTACCGGATCGAGCTGATCGGGGAGTAGCTCGGGCCCGCTAAGGAGCTCTGGGTACCCCTCCTCACTCGCACCTCGTCGCCGGAGAGTGAGTGGGCTGACGCCTCGGGCGAGCCCTGCTCCTCCCGCGCAAAACGTTCGGAGGGGCACCCAGACCTCCTCCCGCACCCCGGCGTGAGGGTCTGCAGATGGCGTTGGTTTGGGGAGCCGGTAGCCCCCTGAACGTTTTGCGCGGGAGGAGCACCGGCCTTCGAGGCATCAGCCGCTGGGTCTTAATCGACGAGTTGCGAGTGAAGGGGGCTACCGGCTCCCCCTCACCCGCGATCAGCCGGCGCTGATGCCGCCGCCGGGGGGCGGCGCTGAAGGCGTTGGGGTTGGAGTCGGCGTGGGGGTGGGTTCGGGCGTGGGGGTCGAGGCCTCTTCTTCGGCCGCTTCTTCGCCCTGGGGTTTGTCTTTGCCCTCAGGCTCTTCGGTTTCTTCTTCGCCGCCGCCGAATTCTTCTTCGCCTTCGTAGCTTTCGTAGCTCGAGTCCGAGGTGTGGTCGCTGTCGAGGCCGTCGAGTTCGGGCAGCGAGCTCGGGGTTTCGAATTCGGGGCAGTCGCCTTCGGTGGCGGCCGACATGTAGTTGGCCCAGATCGGGCCGGCGGTGGGGCCGCCGTAGCCGGTGTATTCGCGCGAGGTCGGGTGGCCGACCCAGACCGCGGTCGAGAACAGCGGCGTGTAGCCGACGAACCAGGCGTCTGAGAGCTCCTCCGAGGTTCCCGTCTTGCCGGCGGCGTCAGAGCAGCCCATGTAGGTGTAGCCGGCGCCGGTGCCCTGGGTGATCACGCCCTCGAGGATGCGGGTGACTTCGTAGGCCTGACCCTCGGTGAAGACCCGCTTGCCGGGGTCCTTCTCGAAGTCGTCGACCTTGTCGTCGGGGAACACGACTTTGCTGACCGCGGTGGCGTCGTGGTGGACGCCGCCGTTGGCGAGGGTCGCGTAGGCGTTGGCCATTTCCAGCGGGGTGACGCCGTAGCCGAGGCCGCCGAGCCCCTCCGCGGGGACCGACTGCAGTTCCGCCTCGATCCCCATTTCCTTCGCCACCTCGGTCACGTCTTCGGGCCCGACGTCGAGGTCGAGCTGGGCGAAGACGACGTTGACCGAGTGCCAGGTCGCGCTTTCCAGGTTCTCCGTCCCGCCCCCGTCGCCCTCGGAGTTGTTGACGGTCCAGGTGCCGCCGCCGGGGATTTCGAGCGTCTTCGGCGAGGAGCCGTCGTAGTAGGTGCTGCCGGGGTCGATTCCCTCCTTCACCGCCGCCGCGAGAACGATCGTCTTGAACGAGGAGCCGGGCTGGCGGTGCGCCTGCCAGGCGTAGTTGAACTGGGCTTCGTCTTCGTAGCCTTCGGTCGCGGCGAGGGCGACGATCGCGCCCGTCTCCGGATCGACCGAGGCGAGGCCGGCGGCGGGGCCGCCTTCCGGGTAGCAGACGTAGCAGTAGTTCTCCACCGCTTCTTCGGCCTTCTGCTGCAGGTCGGGCTCGATCGTCGTGTAGGCCTTGAGGCCGCCGTTGCGGACGGTGTTGATCCCGTAGCGCTCGATCAGTTCGTTCTGGACCAGGTCGAAGAGGAACGGGTCCTTGATCACCTGGTACTTCTCGCCGGGGTCGGTGCCGAGGCCGCGGGTCTTCGCCTCGCGGTATTCCTCCTGGGTGATGTAGCCCTCCTCGGCCATCGCCGCCAGCACCTCGTTGCGGCGCACCAGCGCCGCTTTCGGGTCGAGGAACGGGTTGTATTCAGAGGGCGCCTGCGGCAGCCCGGCGAGCAGCGCCGCCTCGGTCAGGCTCAGCTCTTTCGCCGGTTTGCTGAAGTAGGTCTGCGCCGCCGCCTCGGCCCCCACCGCCGTCTGCCCTTCGACCGTCCCGTAGGGGGCGGTGTTGAGGTATTCCTTGAGGATCCACTGCTTGCTGTGCTTGTCGTCGAATTCGACCGCCAGCTTCGCTTCCTTCAGCTTGCGCTCGATCGTGTTCTGCGGGTTCGAGATGTAGAGGTTGCGGACCAGCTGCTGGGTGATCGTCGAGGCGCCCTGGACCGGGGCGCCGGCCTGCAGGTCCTTCCAGGCGGCGCGGGCGATGCCTTCGTAGTCGAGGGCGCCGTGCTCGTAGAAGTTCTTGTCCTCGATCGCGACCGTGGCCTCTTTCAGCACCTCCGGCAGCGACTTCTCCGGCAGCGGCTGGCGCACGTTTTCGGAGCGGATGAACCCGATCAGGCTGCCGTCGGCGGCGTAGATCGCCGAGGAGCGGCCCTTCTGCACCGGTTTCAGGCTGGAGAGGGGCGGCGCCGAGTTGTAGACGCTGAGCGCCCAGGCGGCGCCGATTCCACCGGCGATCAGCACAAGCCCAGCGAGTACCCCGAGCGGGATCGCGATCTTGTGCCAGATGGGATGGTGCGGCTTGCGACGCCGCCTGCGGACCCGCGTGGCCATTCGGATCGGATTGTAGGGAGGAGCCGGCACCGGCCCCGATTGGGCAACCGGCGCGCAATCCCAGTTGCCATGCCATAGGCTCGCGCACCGCAGCGGCAGGAAAAGCGGATAGGGAGAGAAAATGAAACTGGTAATCGGGATCGTTCGCCCCGAGCAGGCGAACCAGGTCCTCGAGGCGCTCCATCGAGCCGAAGTGCGCGGGTTCTCGATCAGTCGCGTGCAAGGGCACGGCGGCGAGATGGATCGGGTCGAGACCTACCGCGGTACGACCGTGCAGATGGGCCTCTCGGACAAGGTCAGGTTCGAGGTCGCCGTCTCCGACGGCTTCGTCGACAAAACCGTGGAAGCGCTCTGCGAAGGCGGCCGCACCGGCGAAGTCGGCGACGGCAAGATCTTCGTCGTCCCACTCGAGCGCGCGGTGCGGATCCGCACCGGAGACACCGACGAAGGCGCCGTGACGCCGGTGACGAAATGATCGCCGCGATCGACACGGGCGACACCGCCTGGATGCTGGTGGCGACGGCGCTGGTGCTGTTGATGACGCCGGCGCTGGGGCTCTTCTACGCCGGGTTGGTGCGCTCGAAGAACACCCTCAACACCTTCATGATGTGCGTCGCCGCGATCGCCGTCGCCACCGTCACCTGGGCGGCCGTCGGCTACTCGCTCGCCTTCGACGGCGAAGGCGACCTGATCGGCGGCTTCGGCCACGCCTTCATGCAGGGCGTCGACTTCGCCCCGCGCGGAGAAGGGACGATCCCCGAGATCGTCTTCTTCGCCTTCCAGGCGACCTTCTGCATCATCACCGTGGCGCTGATCTCCGGCGCCGTGGTCGAGCGGATGCGGTTCGGGGCGTTCCTCGTCTTCTCGGCGCTGTGGTCGGTGCTGGTCTACGCCGTCCTCGCCCACTGGGCGTTCGGCGGCGGCTGGCTGATCGAGGGCGGCACGCTCGACTTCGCCGGCGGCGTCCCGGTCGAGATGGCCTCCGGGTTCTCGGCCCTGGCCGCGGCGCTGGTCGTCGGGGCGCGCAAAGACTACGGTCGCCAGGCGCTCCTCCCCCACAACGCCATGTACGTCCTGCTGGGGGCGGGCCTGCTGTGGTTCGGCTGGTTCGGGTTCAACGGCGGCAGCGGCTTCAACACCGGCGAAGCGAGCGTCCTCGCCTTCACCAACACGCTGCTCTGCCCGGCGACGACGCTGGTCGTCTGGTTCGCGCTCGACGTGATCCGGGGCCGCAAGGTGACCGCGATCGGCGCCGCCACCGCGATCATCGTCGGCTGCGTCCTGATCACCCCCGCCGGCGGCTTCATCAGCCCCGGCTGGGCGATGCTGCTGGGCGCCCTGGGAGCGATCCCGAGCTGGGGGATCATCGCCTACCGGACGCGGACCCGGGTCGACGAGACCCTCGACGTCCTCGCCGCCCACGGCACCGCGGGGCTGTTCGGAATCCTCTTCATCGGCTTCTTCGCCCAGGAGAGCTGGAACGGGATCTCCGACGGCCTCTTCTACGGCAACGCGGAGCAGCTCTGGGACCAGGTGCTGGCGGTCCTGGCGGCGCCGACCTACGCCTTCGTCGCCACCTTCGTCCTGCTGAAGGTGATCGGAGCGGTGATGCCGCTGCGCGCCACCGAGCGCGAAGAGGCGATGGGCATGGACGTCAATTCGCACGGCGAGGAGGCTTATGTGACCGGCGAGGGGGCGATCTTGCTGCTGCCGGATGACGGCGAGAAGGTCTCGGTGCCGGTGGCGGATCCCGGTTGATCTAGGCGTAGTCGGGGGCCGGGTGGTCCCCTCCAGACACCTCTCGCTATGGCTCGAGGTTGAGTGTCTGGAGGGGACCACCCGGCCCCCGTTTTATGCTCGGCCGGATGAGCGACTGCGTGCAGGTACTGACTACCGCTGGCTCTGAGGAGGAGGCTGGGCGGATTGCTGGGGTGTTGGTCGAGCGGCGGTTGGCGGCTTGTGTGCAGGTGGTGGGGCCGATCGTCAGCCGGTATCGGTGGCAGGGGGCGATAGAGGAGGAGCGGGAGTGGCAGTGTCTGGCGAAGACGACCCGCGCTGCCTACCCGGCGGTCGAGGCGGCGATTCGCGAGGCGCATTCCTACGAGGAGCCGGAGATCATCGCCACCCCGATCGTCGCCGGCTCCGCCGGCTACCTCGCCTGGATCGAGGAGAACGTCGGCCCGTAGGGCGCTGTTAAGCGCGGAGGCGGTAGCCCTTGGTGAAGAGGCGCAGGTTGATCAGGAAGAGGGCGGCGGTGGCCGCGGTGAGCGCCGCCAGCGAGAGGGCGATGCTGACTTCGGAGTAGCCGACGAAGCCGTAGCGGACCAGGTTGATCATGTAGAAGATCGGGTTGAAGTGGGTGAGGGTCTCGTAGGGCTCGGGCAGCAGGGTCGCCGAGTAGAAGACGCCGCCGAGGAAGATCAGCGGCGTCAGGATGAAGGTCTGGGCGAAGGCGACGTCGTCGAACTGCTCGGCCCGGACGCCGATCAGCACCCCCAGCTGGCTGAAGAAGAACCCGACCAGGAACAGGGACGGGACGAGGACGAGGATGTGCTCGACCGGGAGGTCGACCAGTAGCGAGCTGGCGATGAAGGTCAGCAGCGCGACGATCAGCCCACGGGCGAAGCCGCCGAGCGAGAAGGCGAGCAGCAGCTCGGCCGGAGAGGCGGGCGAGGAGAGCTGGTCCTGGATCGCCCCCTGGAACTTCTGCTGGAGGATCGAGGAGGAGTTGTTGGAGAAGGCGTTGGTCGACCAGGCCATCATGATCAGGCCGGGGATGACGAAGACGACGTAGTCGATCCCGTGCAGCTGGTCGATCCGGGAGCCGAGGGCGGCGCCGAAGACGGAGATGTAGAGGAAGGTTTCCAGCAGCGGCGCGCCGATCGTCTGCTTCTTGATCTTCAGGAAGCGGTTGACCTCGCGCCGCCAGAGGGTCGCGAGCCGGATCTGGCCGGCGCTCACGCCTCGACCTCCGGCGCCACCTCGATGTGCGAGCGGGAGAGCTCCTTGCGGCCGACCAGCGCCAGGTAGGCGTCCTCGAGGTTCGGCACCTCGAAGCGCTCGGCCAGCTCGGAGCTCGACCCCTCGGCGATGATCTGCCCCTCGGCGATGAAGGCGATCCGATCGCAGAGCTGCTCGGCCTCCTCCAGGTAATGCGTGGTGAGGAGGATCGTCGTCCCCTCCTGGTTGATTTTCTGGACGTAGTGCCAGAGCTCGAGGCGGAGCTCGACGTCGACCCCGGCGGTCGGCTCGTCGAGGATCAGCAGGCGCGGCCGGTGCATCATCGCCCGGGCCAGGATCAGCCGCCGTTTCATCCCGCCGGAGAGGGTGCGGGTGCGCTCGTCCTTCTTCTCGGTCAGCGAGAAGGTCTCCAGCAGCTCGGCGGTCCGCTCGCGGCGTTCGCGGCGCGGCATCCCGAAGTAGCCGGCGTGGTAGTCGAGCGTCTCCTCGACGGTGAGGAACCAGTCGATGTTCGGCTCCTGGGGGGCGAGGCCGACCGCCTGGCGGGCCTCGGCGTAGTGGTCGATCGCGTCGTTGCCGAAGATCTCGATCGAGCCGCCGGTCGGCTGCGCGAGCCCGGTCGCGCAGTGGATCAGGGTCGACTTGCCGGCGCCGTTGGGGCCGAGCAGGCCGAAGAACTCGCCCGGCTCGATCGCGAGCGAGACCCCGCGCAGCGCCTCCACCCCGTTCGGGTAGCGCTTCTCCAGATCCTTGATGTCGAGGGCCTTCATGCGGAGACCAATCTAGCCATAGGCTGCACTCGTGCCCGTCCCGCTGCTCGCCGTCGATGCCCCCTCGATGCTCTTCCGCGCCTTCTACGCGCTGCCGAGCAAGATCGTCGGGCCCGACGGGAGGCCGGTGAACGCGCTGCTGGGGACGGCGAACCTGATCCTGCGCGAGGTCGAAGCGCACCAGCCGCGGGCGGTGGTGCTCTGCTTCGGCCCCGACGCCGCCGCCTACCGGACCGAGCTCTACCCCGCCTACCACGCCGAGCGCGAGGAGGCGATGCCCGACGAGCTGCCGCACCAGTTCGCCGACGCGCGCGCGTTCTTCGAGGCGTTCGGGTGGACGGTGACGACGGCGGAGGACCTCGAGGCCGACGACCTGCTCGGCACCTACGCGCGGCTGGAGGCCGAGGCCGGCGGCCGGGCGCTGCTGCTGACCGGCGACCGCGACATGTACCAGTGCGCGACGGAGGACGTGACCGTGCTCTACGTCCGCACCGGCGGCGGCAAAGGCGCCGAAGAGGTGGGGCCGGCGGAGGTGCGCGAGCGCTACGGGATCGGCCCGGAGCTGGTCCCGGACTTCATCGCTCTGCGCGGCGATCCCTCCGACGGGTTGCCGGGCGCCAAGGGCGTCGGCCCGAAGACCGCGGCCGAGCTGCTGCGGGCGCGCGGCTCCCTGGAGGCGATCCTCGACAACGCGATCCGCGAGCGGCGGCCGGCGCTGCGCGGCGCCCTGATCGAGGGACGCGAGGACCTGCTCAAGTTCAAGGACATCGCGACCCTGCGCGACGCGGGCGTGACGCGTCCCAAGGACCGCGCCACCGATTGGGCCGGCGCCGCCGCGGCCGCCCGCGAGCGGGGGATGAAACGCCTGGCGGAGCGGCTGGAAGCCAATGCCGGCTAGGCGCTTGGCGACTTTGGGCGGTTGGGACCGCCCAAAGTCGCCACCCACAGCCCCCAGGCGCTGACCAGCGCCCAAACGCCCTCGAGCAGCAGGAAGCCCCACTGCGACTCATGCCACGCGAGCACGGCGAGGATCGCCGAGCCGACGAGGTTGAGCGCCAGGTAGAAGCGCGAGTCGGGGCGCATGCGCTCGAACTGGACCGCGGCGAAGGCAGCGAGGATCAGCAGCGCGCCGGCGATCTGGACGATCTGGTCCATGCACGCGAGCCTATTGAGCCTGTCGCCTTTGTCTCCCCATGGAGGACAAAAGCGCCACGGCCAAGTACCGTCGCCCGATGGATCGCGACTCGATGCCGCTCCTCGACAACGGCCAGATGCGCAAGCGCTGGCGCTACGTCGGGCTCTTCGCCGAGGAGCTGATGCTCTGCGCCGCCCGGGCCGAGGTGGGCCCGCTCGGCCAGTCGTTCTGGGTCTTCCTCGACCGCGAGGGGCGGCGGCACGACGCCCACACTTCCCTGCTGCCCGGCAGCCGCGAGGTGGTGCTCGACGGACCGCGGCTGGAGATCGACGGCCCCAACCTGCGGGCGAGCCTGCGGATCGGCGAGGTCGCCCCGATCGAGACCACCTGCCCCAACGGCAAGTCCCTGGCCTGGACCCGCAAGCGGGTCGGGATGCCGATCGAGGGGACGGTCGAGGTGCCGGGCCGGCGCTGGCAGGTCAGCGGCCGCGGCGTCGACGACGAGTCCGCCGGCCACCACCGGCGGCACACCAGCTGGCGCTGGTCGGCGGGCGTGGGTGAGTCGGCCGAAGGGCGCAGCGTCGCCTGGAACCTGGTCGAGGGGATCAACGACCCGCCCGAGGGCAGCGAGCGAGCGGTCTGGGTCGACGGCGAGCCGTCCGAGCCTCCCCCGGTCCGCTTCCGCGACATGGAGGGGATCGAGCTGGCCGAAGGCGAGCGACTCGAGTTCGCCTCCGAGTCGGCCCACGCCCACGACGAGAACTACCTCCTGGTCAAGTCCCGCTACCGCCACCGCTTCGGCAGCTTCAGCGGCTCGCTCGGCGGCCTCCAGCTGGCCCAGGGCCTCGGCGTGATGGAGGAACACGACGCGGTCTGGTGAGCGCCGGTCCCGTGGGCAAATACGAACAACGCCCGCTCGACGAGCTGGTGGAGAGAGCCGAGCGGGCCGCCGCGGGAGAGCCGATGGTCTTCTTCATCGGAGCCGGAGCCTCGGCGCCCGCGCCCTCCTTCATGCCCCAGCCGTGGCTGATCCAGAAGGCGGTCTACGACTGCGTCGCGCCGCAAGGGGCCGAACACGAAGAACTGATCACCAAGTCGCTCCCCGAGATCTACCACGAGGTCCTGCTCGACCTCGGCGGCGAGGTCACCCGCGAGATCTGGCAGGTGCTGAAGTACTGGGAGTCACCCACGCAAGCTCCCCAGCTGGCCCAGTTCGGCCTCGGACCGAACATCGTCCACTACTTGGTCGTCTACCTCTCCTGGAAAGCGAGGACGCCGGTGGTGACGGTCAATTTCGACCGGATGCTGGAGCGGGCGGCGGCGAACCTCGGTTTGCGGCCGGACGTTGATCTGGAAGCCGTCACCGGCCCTGAATCCGTCGCCATCTGGAAGCTTCATGGAACGGTTGATGACCCGCCCTCGATTCGCACGACGCTGCAGGGGATAACCGCAACCGATCAGCTCGTCCTCGAAAGAGTGGAAAACCAGTTCGCGCGCGGCGGCGCCTGCCTGATCGGCTACAGCGGCCATGACATCGATTTCTTCCCCTTCCTCTGCAGCTGGGATCTTCCGGAGCAGACCTACTGGCTCGACCTCGACCTGAGCAAGACCACGATCGGCCGCTATCCGGATCCCTTCCTGGGCGTGGAGGCGCCGGCGCAGGAATGGGCGCAGAAGGTGATTGAGCGCCTGCCGGAAGGGGGACCGCTGGTCAGCCGGCTGAGGCAGGAGGCAGAACGCCCGGCGCCTCCCAGGGGCCCGATCGCCGCCGCCTATGAGGATCTCGTCCGGGCGCAGGCGAAGCGAACGTACGAGAACGCCTTTCCGCCGGGCAGCCCCAAGCGCGTCCTCGCCCAGGCGATGATCCTCGCCGCGCTCGGCCGCAACGTCGACGCGGACGCTTGGGCCGATCGGTACCTCGCCCAGGCTCGCGGCCAGGACGCCGCCCAGGACTGCCGCGCCTACCTGCTGAAATCGGCGATGGCGCACGAGTTCGCGCGCTACGAAGACAGCAGGCGCTACGCGGAGACGGCGCGGTCGCTCGCCCGGGAAGCGGGACTGCGGCCCGAGGCCGACCAGGCCACGCTTCGCATCGACGAGGCAAACCGGATGCTCCACGTCCCCCCTCGCCTCCCCTTCACCAAGGCATGGCACCTGCTGAGGCCGGAATCCCTTTGGGCCGTCCTCGGGATGACGGTCGACGCGATGCGGCTGCGGCGGCGTGGAAGGGTCTCGTCCAGGGGAGGCGCGCCCCCCTACGCGGAACTGCGGGCGACGTTCGAGTACCTGGAGCACCTGATCCGGCTCGGAGCGATCGTCCAGGGCGGGTTGGAACGGATCCTGCCGGCGGCGACCGTGTCCCAGCTCTGCGACTGGTACTGGAGCTGGCTCGAATCGCGGAGCTACAAGGCCGGCTATGCCTCCGGAATCGGCAACTCGAAGAAGTACCGCCTGCGGCGCCGATCCTCGACCAGCTCAGGAGACCCGTTCTCGGTGCGTGATCTCTACAGCATGGCCCCTTCGCCGACCGGTCTCTGCATCCATCTCCGAGATGTGGCCGAGGAGCTCACGGCAAAGCTGCAGGCGACTTCACCTGGCGCAGCCCGCGAAGAACTCGAAGAAGAAGTGGTGCAGCGGTTCGAGGAGGCGATCAAGGCGGCCAGGGAAGCGGGAGACCCCTCCCTGGAGCTGAAGGCGATGCTCGGGCTGAACAAGGGGACCGGCCGGACGCGGCCGCGTGAATCAGTGGAGAAACTGCTGTCGCAGATCCAGAGCCCGGCCTTTGCCCGGTACACCAACGAGGTGATGCGCTCGCTCGCTCCCTGACCGCTCGCTCACCAGGTGTCGACGAAGCGGTGGGCGCCGGGCGGGCGACTGTCGCCGGCGGCGGTGAGGGTTGAGGCGATCAGGGCGCGGGTTTCGGCCGGGTCGATCACGTCGTCGAGCTCGAACAGGGCGGCGCTGTTGAGCGCCTTCGCGTTCTCTTCGGCCTGGGCGGTGAGGTCGCGGACGCGCTGCTCGCGCTCGGCCTCGTCGGGGATCGCCTCCAGCTCCTTGCGCAGGGCCAGCCGCACCGCTCCCTCGAGCCCCATCGGCCCGAGGTGGGCGCTCGGCCAGGCGACCGTCAGCAGCGGCTCGTGCAGGCTGCCGCCGACCATCGCCTGGGCGCCGAGACCGTAGCCGCGCCGCAGGACGATCGCGATCAGCGGCACCCGCAGGGCGGCGCCGGCGACCAGCAGGCGGGAGGCGCGGCGGACGAGCCCGGTCGCCTCGGCCTCGGGGCCGACCATGTAGCCGGGGGTGTCGACCAGGGAGACGACCGGCAGCCCGAAGGCGTCGCAGAGCTGCAGCAGCCGCGCCGCCTTGTCGGCGGCCTCGCTGGTGACGGCGCCGGCGGTGTGGCGGGTGTCGTTGGCGATCAGGCCGAGCGGGCGGCCCTCGATCCGCGCCAGCGCGGTCACCATCTCCGGCGCGAAGCGCTCGCGCAGGAAGGTGACCGAGCCCTCGTCGGCGAGCGTCTCGACGATCGGGCGCGGGTCGTAGGCGCGGCGACGGCGCTCCGGGACGATCTCGCGCAGGCGGGCCTGGTCGGGTTCGGGACCAGGCGCGGTCGCGCCCTGGAAGTAGGCGAGCAGCTTCTTCGCCGCCGCGGTCGCCTCCGCCTCGTCGGCGGCCTCGACGTCGACGACGCCGTTGCGCGCCTGCACCTCCAGCGGGCCGACCTCGTCGGGATGGACGTCGCCGAGGCCGCCGCCGGCGATCATCGCCGGCCCACCCATCCCCAGGGAGCTGTTCTCGGTGGCGACGATCAGGTCCGAGCAGCCGGCGATCACCGCGTTGCCGGCAAAGCAACGGCCGTGGACGATCGCGATCCGCGGCACCAGCCCGGAGAGCTTCGCCCAGAGCGCGAAGGCGCGGGTGTCGAGGGCGGAGACGACGGGGTAGTCGGTGTCGCCGGGCCGCCCTCCCCCGCCCTCGGCGTAGAAGACGACCGGCAGCCGCATCCGCTCGATCAGCTCGAAGAGACGGTCCTTCTTGCGGTGGCCGAGGGCGCCCTGCGTCCCGGCCAGGACCGTGTAGTCGTAGGAGAGGACCGCGCAGGCGGCGCGCCCGGCCTCGAAGAGGTCGCCGTTGACGCGGGCGGTGCCGGCGATGAGGCCGTCGGCGGGGGTGCGGGCGATCAGGTCCTCGAGCTCGCGCCGGCCCCGCTGAGCGGCGATCGCGTAGCGGCCGTACTCGACGAAGGAGCCGGGGTCGACGAGGTCCTCGACGTTCTCCCGCGCCGTCCGCCCGCCGGCCGCGTGCCGCTTCTCGACCGCGTCCGCGCGCGCCGCGTCCTCGGTCAACGCGCGCCGCGCCAGCAGCTCCGCCAGGTCGTCTCGCTCCCCCTCGGCCACGCCGGGATATTTACACCGGCGAGGTGATCAGCCGCGGATCGCCTTGCCGACCAGGTTCTTGAGGCGGGTTTTCTCTCGCTTGCCGAGGTTGCCCGGTTTGCCCTTCGACTTCTTGATCAGGTTCCAGAACTCGGTCTGATCGTGCTGGCTGAGGTTCTGCTGGATCCGGTCCTGGCCCTTCTTCAGCAGCCACAGCGTCACCACCCAGACTTTTGCCCAGGGGACCCGCTTCCAGACGTGAGGGGCGGCTTTGCGCGCGATCCACCAGGGCATCTCAGTCCCTCCCTATTCGACGACTTCGACGGTGCCGCGCATGTCGGGGTGGATCTCGCAGTAGTAGGCGAAGGCGCCCGGCTCCTTGAAGGTTTCCGAGCCGGTCTTGCCTTTCTCGATCGTGCCGGTGTCCCAGCTCTCATCGTCGGCGGTCGCGGTGTGGGGCGCCGCGTCCTGGTTCTGCCAGATCACCTTGCCGCCGGCCTGCACGACCACGGGGTCGGGCTGGTAGGTGAATTCGATGATTTCCACTTTTTCCGACTTCGCGGCCTCGCCGCTGGGGGCGGGTTCGCTTTCATTGGTGGTGGCCTCGCCCCCGCTCGTCTCTTCCTGCGCGGGCGGGGCGGTTTCGGCCTCGGTGGTGGAATCGGAGCCGCTGTCCCCGCAAGCGGCAAGGCCGAGGGAGAGGGCGACCAGGGCAGCGAGGAACAGCGGCTTCAATCCCATGTGCTCCCGTCTACCCACCTGAGGCGCAGGGGAATCAGTCGGCGGCCGGATTTAGGCTCCGCTCGTGATCACGGGTCAGCGCGGACGCTGGATAACGGTCGCGGTCTGGCTCCTGATCGGCGCCGCGGGCCTGCTCGCCCACGCCCACATCGACGACGTCACCGCCGCCGGGCAGAGCAGCTTCCTGCCCGCCGACTCGGAATCGACGCGGGCGCTCGACGCCCTCCAGCACGCCTCCGCCGGGAGCGAAGACGTGCCGGTGGTGATCGTCTTCGAACGCCGCGGCGGCCTGACCAGGGCGGACGTCAGCGCCATCGGCCGGATCGGCGA
This sequence comes from Solirubrobacterales bacterium, assembly GCA_035765335.1. Lineage (GTDB taxonomy): Bacteria > Actinomycetota > Thermoleophilia > Solirubrobacterales > 70-9 > VAYN01. The sequence goes on along the minus strand of DASTXV010000018.1, from coordinate 88,211 downwards.
CGGGCTCGGCCGCCTCGAGCTGACCGGGGCGACGCCGATCGTCGACCCCTTCTCCGGCAAGTACCGCAACGACCTGACCAAGGTGGCGCGGATCGCCGACGGGATCGGGCCGATCTCCCGCGACGGCGAAGCGGCGCTGCTGGTGCTGGCGATCAATGCCGACGACCGCGGCGCGATCGTCGACGGCGTCGAGCGGATCCGCCGCTACCTGAGCCAGCGCGAACGTCCGGGACTGCGGGCCTACGTCACCGGCCCGGGCGGGATCGCCGCCGACCTCGAGGCGATCGCCGCCGACGCCAGCCGCACCCTTCTCATCGCCACCCTCGGCCTCGTCCTCCTCCTGCTGCTCGCGGTCTACCGCGCCCCGGTCCTCGCCCTCCTCCCCCTCGTCGCCGTAGGCGCCGCCTACCTGGTCGCGATCGGAATCTCGTACCTCTTGATAGAGGCCGGCTTGATCGTCGTCAATGCCGAGGGCACGATGCTCCTCCTGGTCCTGATCTTCGGCGCCGGCACGGACTATTCCCTGCTCCTAGTCCACCGCTACCGAGAAGAGCTGGCTGGCGAGAGGGGTCGAGGGGACCCCCGGAGGAGCCTCCCCAATTCTGCGACGGAGGGGGTCCCCTCGACCCCCCACCACCGCCTCGCCCTCAACGCGGCCCTACGCGAGACCCGCCCGGCGATCCTCGCCTCCGGCGGCACCGTGATCGCGGCGATGCTGGTGCTGCTCGCAGCCGACCTCGAGTCGACCCACTGGCTCGGCCCCGTGCTGGCGATCGGGATCGCCGTGATGCTCGCCGCCGCCTTCACCCTGCTCCCGGCCCTGCTGGCGATCCTCGGCGACCGCGCCTTCTGGCCCGCGAACCGGCGCGCGGCGGGGATCAGGGGGATCCCCGGAGGAGCCTCCCCAAATCGCGACGGAGGGGATCCCCCTGATCCCCGCCCTTCGATCTGGATTCGGGTCGCCGACCTCGTCCGCCGCCGCTCCGGCCGGATCATCGTCGGCGTCCTCGCCCTGCTCGCGGTCCTCTCGCTGGGCAACCTGACCGCGCACGAGACGCTCGGGTTCGGCCAGGGGGTGACGAAGCCGACCAACTCCAGCCGCGGCACCGAAGCATTGGAACGCCATTTCCCGGCCGGGCTCGGCTCGCCGCTGACGGCGGTGGTCGGGGCCGAGGCGGCGCCGGCGGTGGTGAAGGGGATGGAAGAGCTGGAAAGCGTGCAGCTGGCTCTGCCGGCGCCGGTCCCGAGCGACGCCGAGAAAGCCGTGGTCCTCCTCGTCCTCCGCGGCGACCCCTACGGCGACGAGGCCGAAGCCGCCGTCGAGGAGATCCGCGAACAGCTGCACAACGTCGCACCCGGCGGCCTGCTCGGCGGCATCCCGGCCGAGAACCTCGATGTCGAGGAGACCAACGCCAGGGACACGAAGCTGATCGTGCCGCTGGTCCTGCTGGTGATCGGGCTGATCCTGATCGCGGTGCTGCGGGCGCTGGTCGCCCCGGCCTACCTGATCCTCACCGTCCTCGCCTCCTTCGCCGCCACCCTCGGCCTCGCCACCTTCGCCTTCACCGAGGTCTTCCAGACCGGCGGGCTCGCCTTCAACCTGGAGCTGATGGCGTTCATCTTCCTCGTCGCGCTCGGGGTCGACTACAACATCTTCCTGATGACCCGGGCGCGCGAGGAGGCGGCCGCCCGCGGCACCCGCGAGGGCACTCTGTCCGCGCTGGTCAGCACCGGCGGCGTCGTCACCGGCGCCGGCCTGATCCTCGCCGGCACCTTCGCCACCCTGACCCTGCTGCCCTTGGAGGAGCTGGTCCAGATCGGCGCCACCGTCGCCGTCGGCGTCCTCCTCGACACCTTCCTCGTCCGCGCCCTGTTGATCCCCGCGATCACCCACCGCCTCGGCGACCGCGCCTGGTGGCCGGGACGCGTCGGCCCGCCCGACGGCTAGGCCGTCGTAGCCCTCACATCCCCGGGCTGCGCTTCATCTGCTTGCGCTCGCTGGCGTGGGCGCCGCCCTTCTTCTCCAGCGTTGCGCAGGCCTGTTCGATGTCGTTGGCGAGGCGGTCGACCTGCTGGCGGCCCAGCGTCTCCTTGACCAGCGCCCGCATGATCTTCACCTCTTCGGCGTCTGGGGGGCATCGTGTAGGCGGGGAGCATCCAGCCGCGCTCGGCCGAGAGCTGCCAGGAGACGTCGAACTCGTCGTAGGGCTTCTCCCCCGCCAGCCTGAAGGCGACCAGCGGCAGCTGCTCCTTGTCAGCGCCGATCAGCTCGAAGTCGCCCATCGCCTCGAGCTTCCCGGCCAGCGCCTTCGCGTTCTGCTCCATCGCCTCCATCACGTGCTTGTAGCCCGCCCGCCCGAGGCGGACGAAGTTGTAGTACTGCGCCAGCACCATCGAGGCGCCGGTGGAGAAATTGAGGGTGAAGGTGGCGTCGGTTTTGCCCAGGTAGTTCTCGTAGAAGACGAGGTCCTCGGCCAGGTCCGCCTTCTCGCGGAAGACGAGCCAGCCGATCCCCGGGTAGACGAGCCCGAACTTGTGGCCGGAGACGTTGATCGAGCGCACCTGCTCAAGCCGAAAGTCCCACTCGGAGTCCGGGTAGAGGAAGGGCCAGACGAAGCCACCGCTGGCGGCGTCGACGTGCAGCGGCACGTCCAGCCCCTTCTCGCCCTTGAGGTCGAGCAGCAGCTTGTTGATCCCGGGGATGTCGTCGGCGTGGCCGGTGAAGGTGGTGCCGAGGACGGCGGCGACCCCGATCGTGTTCTCGTCGACGTGGGGCTCGACGTCCTCGGGCCCGATCACGTACTTGTCCTCGCGCAGGCGGACGATCCGCGGCTCGACGTCGAAGTAGCGGCAGAACTTTTCCCAGACCACGTGGACGTCGCCGCCGAAGACGAGGTTCGGCCTGTCGACCGGGCGGCCCGCCGCTTCCTGGCGCTCCTTCCACTTCCACTTCAGCGAGAGCGCCCCGAGCATGATCGCCTCCGAGGAGCCCTGGGTGCGGCAGCCGGTCGTCTCCCCCGGCGCGTGGTAGAGGTCGGCGAGCATGCGGATGCAGCGCTGCTCGATCTCGGCGGTGATCGGGTACTCGGCGTGGTCGATGAAGTTGCGGTGGAGGTTCTCGGCGACGATCCGCTGCGCCTCCGGCTCCATCCAGGTGGTGACGAAGGTCGCCAGGTTGCGCCAGGGGTCCCCCTCCAGCACCAGTTCCTCGTCGACCACCCGCATCGCGTCGAGCGCGGTCATCCCGCTCTGCGGGAACTCGCCGTCGGGCGCGTCTTCGACGAGGAAGCGGCTGCCGTAGAGGAGATCGGCCTTTTCGGGGGCGGAGGAATCGCTCATCGCGGGCCTATCGTGCCTGCGGTGGAGGACGTGATCGAAGAGCTGACCCGCGGCAACGTCACCGAGGTCGTCGGCCGAGGTATGTTGACCCGACCAGTTCAATTTCTTTTTCAAGGGAGAGGCTCATGGACGAGAGCGTTGAGATGGGGCCGATCGACTACATCCTGGTCGAGTGGCCCGGCCGCCAGCCAAACGGAGAGGTGGCGCCGCACCTGGTCGACCTCGTCGACCGCGGCCTGATCCGGATCCTCGACCTCGCCTTCATCGCCAAGGACGAGGACGGCTCGGTGGCGGGCATCGAGATCGAGGATCTCGGCGACGGGGCGGCAGGGCTCGAGGTCTTCGCCGGCGCCTCCTCGGGGCTGCTCTCCGACGACGACCTCGGCGAGGCCGCCAACGCGCTGGAGCCCGGCACCTCGGCGGCCCTGCTCGTCTTCGAGAACACCTGGGCGGCCCCCTTCGCCGCCGCCGTCCGCCGCTCCGGCGGCCAGCTCGTGGCCAGCGGCCGCATCCCCGCCGACGACGTCCTCGCCGCCCTCGACGCGGCCGAGGCCTCCGCCTAGAAAGGAACGACCAATGCCAGGACTGCTTCGAGGCGTCGCCCGCACCGCCGTGATCGCCGGCACCGCCACCTCCGTCAGCAACCGCGTCTCCAAACGCCAGGGGGAACGCTGGGCCGCGCAGGAACAGCAGCAGTACGCCCAGGAGGCGGCTCCGCCGCCCCCGCCCCAGGCCCCGGCCGGCGGCGAGGCGTCGATGATCGACCAGCTGAAGGAACTCGGCGAGCTGAAAGCGCAGGGCATCCTCACCGAGGAGGAGTTCGCCGCCCAGAAGGCCAAGCTGCTCGGCTCCTAGCCAGGCTGCTGCCCGCACCATTGGCGAGTTGAGGCCCCTACAGGGGCCTCAACTCGCCAATGGCGGCTTTCGCATGCCTGAAAAGCACTTGACGTGGAAACCATCGGCGCTATCCTGTCTGAGGACTAACTACAGAAAGTGGACTTGGTTATGACTTATCGGCTGATAGCGCTCGACGAGGCAATCGTCTTCCCGACCGTGACCGCGACCCTGCCGATCGACGTCGGCGAGGAGGAGCGCGTCTTCCTGATCCCGCGCCGCGACGGCGAGTACGGCCGCGTCGGCGTCGTCGCCGAGGTGATCGAGACCGGGCTCTCGCGCCGCGGCAAGCCCGTCGCCACCGTCGTCGGCCTGCACCGCGGGCTGATCAACGGCGCCGCCCAGGCCGGCGAGGGCGACACGCTGCGGGTCGAGGTGCAGGAGATCCGCGACGGTCATCCAAATGACGAGCAGGCACGGGAGCTGACGACCGAATACCGCGCCGTGGTCGAGGAGATCCTCGAGCACCGCGGCGACGACGGCCGCATCGCCGCCTTCCTGCGCTCGATCGACGAGCCCGGCGCGCTGGCCGACACCTCCGGCCTCTCCCCCGACATCTCCAACGAGGACAAGCTGCGCCTGCTGGAGGCGATCGACGTCAGCGCCCGCCTCGAGCTGGCGGTCGAGCTGCAGCGCCAGCGCCTGACCGAGCTGCAGGTCCGCGAGAAGATCCGCGACGACGTCGAGTCCGGCGCCCAGAAGCAGCAGCGCGACTACTTCCTGCGCAAACAGATGGAGTCGATCCGCAAGGAGCTGGGCGAGGACGAGGCCGACCTGATCTCCGAGTACGAGCGCAAGATCGCCGAGGCGGAGATGCCGGAGGCGGCGGCCGAGCAGGCCGAGAAGGAGCTGCGGCGGCTGGAGCGCCAGGGCGAGCAGTCGCCGGAGAGCTCGATGATCCGCAGCTACCTCGACTGGCTGATCGCGGTCCCGTGGGCGAAGCGCTCCGAGGAGCGGCTCGACCCCGCCCACACCCGCGAGGTGCTCGACGCCGACCACGCCGGCCTCGAGGACGTGAAGAAACGGATCACCGAGTTCATCGCCGTGCGCAAGCTGCGCGAGGAGCGCCAGATCGAGGACGACTCCCGCGCCAACGGCGCGATCCTCACCCTGGTCGGTCCCCCCGGCACCGGCAAGACCTCGATCGGCGAGTCGATCGCCAACGCGCTCGGGCGCGAGTTCGTCCGCATCAGCCTCGGCGGCATCCGCGACGAGGCCGAGATCCGCGGTCACCGCCGCACCTACATCGGCGCGATGCCGGGGCGGATCATCCGCGCCCTGCGCGACGCCAAGACGATGAACCCGGTGATCCTCCTCGACGAGGTCGACAAGGTCGGCGCCGACTGGCGCGGCGACCCCTCGGCGGCCCTGCTCGAGGTGCTCGACCCGGCCCAGAACGACACCTTCCGCGACCACTACCTCGACGTCGAGGTCGACCTCTCCGAGGTCGTCTTCATCGCCACCGCCAACCTGGCGGACACGATCCCGGCGCCGCTGCTGGACCGGATGGAGATCATCGCCTTCGACGGCTACACGACCGAGGAGAAGCTGGCGATCGCCCGCGGCTACCTGCTGCCGCGGCAGCTGAAGCGCAACGGGCTGCGGCCGGAGGAGGTCGAGGTCAGCGACGCGGTCCTGCGCGCGGTGATCTCCGAGTACACCCGCGAGGCGGGCGTGCGCCGGCTGGAGCGCGAGATCGGCAAGGTGATCCGCTCCGCGGCGACGAAGATCGCGGCCGGTGCGGTCGACGGCAGGATCGCGATCGACGTCGAGGCGCTGCGCGAGGCGCTCGGCCGCCAGAAGTTCTTCCAGGAGTCGGTCGAGCGGACGGCGATCCCGGGCGTCTCCACCGGCCTCGCGGTGACCGGCAGCGGCGGCGACATCCTCTTCATAGAGGCGACCGCGATGGACGGCGACAAGGGCCTGGTCCTGACCGGCCAGCTCGGCGACGTGATGAAGGAGTCGGCGCGGATCGCCCTCTCCTACGTGCGGGCGCACCGCGAGGAGCTCGACATTCCGCCGGAGGCGTTTTCTCGCGAGTTCCACCTCCACGTCCCCGCCGGGGCGATCCCCAAGGACGGCCCCAGCGCCGGCACGGCGATGACCACGGCGCTGGTCAGCCTGCTGACCGGGCGGCCGGTCAAGCACACGGTCGGGATGACCGGCGAGGTCACCCTGCAGGGCCGGGTGCTGCCGATCGGCGGGCTGAAGCAGAAGGTGCTGGCGGCCCACGCCGCCGGGCTGACCGAGGTGATCCTGCCCGAGCGCAACCGCGGCGACCTCGACGAGGTGCCCGACGAGGTGCGCGAGCAGATGACCTTCCACCCGGTGATGAGCATCGACGAGGTCCTGGGGCTGGCGCTGGAGCCGGCCGAGCAGGGCCACGAGGCAGTGGCGGCGTAGGAGGAGTCGTGTCCCCCCGCTGCCGCAACTGCAGTCCGGTCCCGGTGGAGCTCCGCGCCGCCGCCGGGATCCTCGAGCGCCGCTGGACGATGGCGACGATCTACGCCTGCTCCAGCGGCGCCGCCCGCTTCAACGAGTTCCGCCAGTCGCTCCCCGGCGTCTCCCCCACCACTCTCTCCGACCGGCTCGAGCAGCTGGAGGCGGCGGGGATCGTCGAGCGCCGCCTCGTCCCCGGCCGCCCGCCCCACACCGAGTACACGCTGACCGCGCGCGGCGAGCAGCTAGCCCAGGCCGTCGCCGGGCTGCTGCGGCACTGAGTCCTCGATCCCCCGCAGGCGGAAGTAGAGGACGGACGCGATCAGGGCCTCGATCGGCGCGGTGACCATCGAGGAGAGGGCGTAGAAGACGATTTCCACGAGCGGGCCGTCGGCGATCTCCGCGGCGAGCAAGGCAAAGACCACGGTGACGACGATGCCGATCAGGACGGCGGCGAGGACGGTCCAGAAGACCGGCCAGCCGCTGCCGCGCGCGAGCTGGCGCGAGCGTCCGAGCGCCTCGAACACGCCCCGGCGCTCGACCACGACGACGGGGGCGGTCACCGCCCAGATCGTCAGCAGGTAGAGACCGGGCACGATCAGGAGGACGAACCCGAAGACGATGCCGATCGCGGTGACGAGGCCGGCGCCGATCAGCGGCATCAGGACCGGCACCACCGAGCCCACCAGCTCTCGCACCGAGGAGTCGCGACGGCCGTCCTGGAGGTCCTGCACGAGCCCCACCACCATCCCCTGGTAGAGGAAGGTGACGACGAGGGTGAGCAGGGCGACGGCGAGGAGGGCGATGCTGTCTCCGAGCAGGCCTTCGAGGACCGCTATCCCGAGAAACAGCCAGAAGGCCACCGGCAGCAGGACCCCGGCCTGGTCGCGATAGATCGCGAAGGACTTGCCGAGGGTGTCCCCGACGCTGAGCTTGCGCTCCATGCGGTCCCATTCCACCCACGCGCCGACACACCTCCCGGCGCAACGGTGGGATCACCGACTGGCGATCGGAGGCGCCCTCGACTAGCCTCGCAGCTGTGAGCGAGGGAGCGGAAGCGCGGGAGCCGATCAGCGTCGTTCTCGTCGACGACCACGCCGTTGTGCGCGGAGCGCTGAAAGCGCTGCTGGACGGCCAGGACGATCTCGAGGTGGTCGGGGAGGCCGAGGACATCGCCGGCGGGCGCAGGGCGCTGGCCGAGAAGCAGCCGCAGGTCCTCGTCCTCGACGTCAGCCTGCCGGACGGCCTGGCGGTCGACTTCATCTCCGAGCTGCGCGAAGAATCACCGGGGACGGAGATCGTGCTGCTGACGATGGAGCGCGACCTCAGCCTGGCGCGCCGGGGTCTCGACGGCGGTGCCAAGGGCTACCTCTTCAAGGACGCGGCGCACCTGGATCTGATCGAGGCCGTCCGCGCCGCCGCGACCGGCGAGCGGCACCTGGCGCCGGCGGTCGCGACCGGGCTCAAGGATGGGGGGAGCAAAACCGAGCAGCCCCTGCTCTCCCCCCGCGAGACCGAGGTCCTGAAGCTGATGGCGCTCGGTCACACCAACCGCGAGATCGGCGAGCAGCTGGATCTCAGCGTGCGCACCGTCGAGACCCACCGGGCACATGTCCAGCAGAAGCTGGGACTCTCGAGCCGGCCGGAACTGACCCGGTACGCGCTGGCACACGGCCTGATCGACGCGTAGCGGTTGGAGGGAGCGGGGCACCCCTCCTGGGAGCACCTCCGCCGCGAGGAGCGTTTGCGGCTGACCGCAAAGGCCGGTGGCGCGGCTCCATGCTGAGTACCCAGGAGGGGTGCCCCGCTCCCTCCCGGCGAGATGTGCCGAGAGACCCCCACCGGCACGCCCTCACCTAAAGCTGCCGCTCCAGTTCTTCGGCTCTATGGGCCAGCTCGGACAGCCGGATGTCCAGGCCTTTGCTGATCATGCGGACCGTTCCCCAGGTGGGATTGCGCTGGCCCCTCTCGATGATGCTGATGTAGCTGAGGTCGAGATCGGCCCGCTGTGCGAGCTCTTCCAGGGTCAATCCCCGGTTCGTACGGGCCTCTCTGACGGCCATGCCGAGGGCAATCAGGACCTTGTCGAATTCGGGGAGAAGGCGGGACACGGCGTGAACTATCTCCAATGGACCCGATAGAGGCGAACTCAATTTGACTCAGAGTCGAACTCAAGCTACGGTGCAGTTCCCCTCAAGTCCCCCAAAGGAGCCATGGAAGCCGCCCTCGCCCTTCAAGCGATGATCATCTTCCTCCTGATCGCCAAGTTCGTTCTCTAATCACAGCCCGGCCGGGGTACATTCCGGGCGATGCTGTTCTTCAGCCACCCGGCCTGTTTCGAGCACGACCCTGGAGAGGGGTTGCCGGGGCATCCGGAGCGGCCCGAGCGGTTGCGGGCGATCGAGGCTGCCCTGGAGGCGAGGGGCTGGCTGGGCTGGGAGCGGCGGGAGGCGCCGGCGGCCTCGGAGGAGGAGCTGATGCTGGTGCACCCGCAGGGGCACGTCGAGGGGATTCGCAACCTCTGCGCTTCCGGGGGCGGGGCGATCGACATCGACACCTACGCCGGCGCGGCTTCCTATGAGGCCGCCTTGCGCTCGGCCGGGGCGGCCTGCGAGATGACCCGGGCGCTGGTCAGCGGCGAGGCGGGGGTCGGGTTCAGCGCCGGCCGGCCGCCCGGCCACCACGCCGAGCCCGAACGGGCGATGGGCTTCTGCCTCTTCGACAACATCGCCGTCGCGGCGGCCCTGGCGATCGCCGAGCTCGGCCTCGAACGGGTCTTCATCCTCGACTGGGACGTCCACCACGGCAACGGCACCGCCGAGATCTTCCGCGCTCGCGACGACGTCCTCTTCGCCAGCATCCACCAGGGCGGGATCTTCCCCGGCACCGGCGCCCGCGAGGACACCGGCTCCGGCCCTGGCGAGGGCTGCACGATCAACCTCCCGGTCCCCGCCGGCAGCGAGGAGGAGCTGTGGCTCTCCCTGCTGGAGGGGGAGGCGTTGCCGGCCGCCGCTCGCTTCGAGCCGCAGCTGGTGCTGATCTCGGCCGGGTTCGACGCCCACCGCGACGACCCCCTGGCCGAGTGCCGGCTCGAGGCCTCCTCCTTCAGCCGGATGGCGGCGCTGGTCCGCGACGCCGCCGCCGGGTGGGGGGCGCCGGTCGGCGCCGTGCTCGAGGGCGGCTACGACCTGCGGGCGCTGGCGGACTCGGTGGTGGCGACGATGTCCGCCCTCGCCGGCGAGGAGGCGTGATGAGCCGGCTGAAGCTCGTCGCGATCGAGCCGACACCGCTGGAGCGGTTCCGCCCCCTGATCCCCGACCGCTACGAAGAGATCGAGGAGGCGGCGAAGCGCGCCCGCGAGACCTTCGCCGGGCGGCGGATCTGGCACGTCAGCTCGACCGCGCAGGGCGGCGGCGTGGCGGAGCTGCTGCGCGGCCTGCTGCCCTACACCCGCGACGCCGGCGTCGACACCCGCTGGGCCGTGCTGCCCGAGACGGACGGGTTCTTCGCGGTGACCAAGCGAATCCACAACCGCCTCCACGGCCACGAAGGAGACGGCGGCGAGCTTGGCGACGCCGCCCGCGCCACCTACGAGGAGTCGCTCTCCCACGCCGCCGCCGAGCTCCGCCGCCTGGTCGCGCCGGAGGACGTCATCTACCTGCACGACCCGCAGCCGGCGGGCCTGGTGCCGGCGATGCAGGAGGCGGGCCTGGCGGTGGTCTGGCGCTGCCACGTCGGAGTCGACCGCCCCAACCGCTTCGCCCGGGAAGCCTGGGACTTCCTCCGCCGCTACGTCGAGCGCGCCGACGCCTACGTCTTCTCGCGGCGCGAGTACCTCTGGGAGGGGCTCGACCCGCAACGGGCCTGGTTCATGCCGCCCGTGATCGACCCCTTCTCAGCCAAGAACGAAGCCCTTGACGAGGAGCGGATCGCCGCGATCATGGCCAGCGTCGCCGCCAAGGCGACGATCCTCGAGCGGGCGCCGGTGCCCGACGGCGCCCCCGTCGTCACCCAGGTCTCCCGCTGGGACCGGCTCAAGGACCCGCGCGGGCTGCTCGAAGTCCTCGAGCACCACCTCGAGGACAGCTCGGCCCACCTGGTCCTGGTCGGGCCGGACACCGCCGGGGTCAGCGACGACCCCGAGGGTGCCGCCGTCTACGAGGAAGTGGCCGGGCACTGGCGGGGGATGAGCGAGGAGCGCCGCTCCCGCTCGCACCTGATCAGCCTGCCGATGGGCGACGTGCAGGAGAACGCGGCGATGGTCAACGCGCTGCAGCGCCGGGCCGACCTGATCGTCCAGAAGAGCCTCGCCGAGGGGTTCGGCCTGACCGTGGCGGAGGCGATGTGGAAGGCGCGGCCGGTGGTCGCCAGCCGGGTCGGCGGGATCCAGGACCAGGTCGTCGACGGGCGCACCGGGCTCCTGGTCGACGACCCCCGCGACCTGCCCGCCTTCGCCCGGGCGATCGAGTCGATCCTCTCCGACCGCGACCGCGGCGCGAAGATGGGCGAGGCCGGCCACGAGCGCGTCCGCGACAACTACCTCGCGATCGATCGCCTGCGCGAATACGTCGGCCTGGTCAGCTCGCTGCTGCGCTGAGCCTCAGGCCGGGTCGCTAGCTGTATCGCGTGGCGCCTCCGCTGGAGCGCTTCCGGCTTTGCCGCTTTTTTCGGATCCTTTGCCGGGACTCGCGGGAGGAGTCGAGGGAGCGGCCGCTTCGGTCTTCGGGGCGGGCTGGGTCGGAGCCTGGCCGCCGGGCGATTCGGGTTTCGCCGCGGGCGGGCTCGTCGGCGCCGGTTTCGGCGACGACGACGGGGGCGAAGTGGGAGCCGACCTCGGCTCCTCCTCGGCCGCCTCATCTTTGCCGCCTCCGCTCGACCCGGGGACCCCCGGCGCTTGTTCGGCAGCGGCTTCCTGGTTCCCGTTCGCCGCGCCTGGATGGTCCTCGTCCTCCTTCCCTTTCACGTGCTCCAACGGCGGCCCCTGGCCTTTGGACTCCGCTTGCGGGTTGCCGTGGTGGCCGCTGGAGCCCGGCGCTTCCGCCGGAGCCGGCGACCGCCCTCCCTGCGCAGGGGAAGCGACCGCCTTCGAGGGAGCGCTCCCCCGTGCCGGCGCCGACTTCTCGCCCGTGCCCTTGCTGCTGCTGCCGTCCCCGCTCTGAGACCGCGCGGGGACACCGTCCCGGCCGGCGGCGGAACCCGCTCCCGAGCCGCCTCCGCTCGCTCCCGGCGCCGCCGGGCCCGACTTGGCCCCGCCATCGCCGGGGAGACCGAGGTGGATGACCCCGGTCTTGTCGGCCGCGGTAACCCCGACCGCCGCCACGACGGCGATCGTGGCAACGCCTTTGGCGGCAGCCGAAGCGCCGATCGTCTGCGCCGCGCCGCCGCCGAGGACCGCGGCGAGGCCGCCGCCGGTCGCAGCGGCCTGCGAGCCCCCCAGCACGCCCTGCAGCATCCCCGCCGCCGCCACCGCCGGCAACGGCGAGAGCGCCGCGAAGGCACCCTCGCGGCGCTCGATCTCCTCGCGGAAGCTGCGGCAGTCGGCGCAGGAGCGCAGGTGGGCGCGCACGTCGCGGCGGCGGGTGACACGGCCGTCGCCGTCGGAGAGGGCGCGGGTGACGAGGTCGCAGTTCATCTCACGGCCTTCCTCCATCTGGTGCAGGCTTTGCCGCGCTTCGTAGAGCGTCTGCCTGACCACCGCGCCGGTGGTGTCGAGGGCGGTGCCGATCTGCTCGAAGTCGAACCCGGCCAGCTCGCGCATCACCAGGACGTCGCGCTGGCGGTCGGGGAGCTCCCTCAGGTCGGCGATCAGGGACCGCAGTCGCTCGCGCGTCTCCGCGTCCTCGGCCAGCGCGTATCCCGGCGCCACCTGCTCGACGTCCAGCTCCGCCGTCTCCCGCCGCCGCCGCAGCAGGTCGATCGACTCGTTGTGGGCGATCCGGTACAGCCACGGCTTCAGGTCGATCTTGCGCTCCTCGCCCGGCAGCGCCCGCAGCACCTTCACCATCGTGTTCTGCAGCGCGTCCTGAGCGTCCTCGGGGTTGCCGACGATCGCCAGGCAGAAGCGGTACAGGCTCTGGTGGTAGCGGCGGAAGATCGCCGCGAAGGCGCGCTCGTCCCCCCCGACCGCGCGGCGGGTCAAGCGCTCGTCGGAGAGCAGGCGGGCAAATCCCGCCGCGGCCGCTGCGTCGCTCACGGGACGATCTTCCCATTGCGGGCCATCCGTTCCAAGGGTAGGGGTCTTCCGACCCCTCCTAAACGGATCAACCCTCCCGTCTGTCAGCGCTTTTCTGGAAGACATCGTCGGCAATCCCCTGATGGACTGGTTTCCCTTTCGTTCCTTAGGGGAAACGATCCAATGCTGCGATACCCGTCGCGAAGCCTGAAGGGGATGGAGATGGTCGGAACGTCAATCGTGCTGGGTCGGACTTGAGCGAGCTCGTGCTAGGCCCGCTCCTCCGCTACGTCTCGGGAACCGAGGCGACGGTCTGGGTCGAGGTCACCGAGCCCTGCGTGGTCGAGATCCTCGGCCACCGGGAGCCCACCTTCCGGGTCGAGGGGCACCACTACGCGCTCGTCTGCATCGACGGGCTCGAGCCGGGCTGCCGCTATGAGTACGAGGTGAAGCTGGACAACGAGGTTCGCTGGCCGGAGCCGGGCTCCGCGCTGCCGCCGAGCGCGATCCGCACCGTTGACGCCGAGGAAGACCTCGACATCTGCTTCGGCTCCTGCCGGGTCGCGGTCCCGCACGAGGCGCCCTTCACCGAACCGAAAGACGAGACCGAGATCGGACACGAGGTCGACGCCCTCTGGGTCCTGGCCAAGCAGATGGCCGAGGGCGACCGCGAGGACTGGCCCGAGCAGCTGTTCCTGCTCGGCGACCAGGTCTACGTCGACGAGGGCTCGCCGAAGACGCGCCGGAAGATCAAAGAACGGCGCGGCACCGAGACCCCGCCCTTCGACGAGGTGACCGACTTCGAGGAGTACACCTGGCTCTACCAGGAGAGCTGGGAGGAGCCGCTGATCCGCTGGCTCTTCTCCTGCGTCTCGGTCTCGATGCTGTGGGACGACCACGACATGAGCGACGACTGGAACATCTCCCGCGACTGGCTGCTGGAGATGCAGCAGAAGTCCTGGTGGCACCGGCGCGTGGTCGGCTGCATCAGCAGCTACTGGATCTACCAGCACATCGGCAACCTCTCGCCGCAGGAGCTCTCCGAAAACGACCTCTACCAGCGGGTGCGCGGCAACCAGAAGGGCGAGGAGGAGCTGTTCGCCTGGGCGCACCGGATCCAGACGACCGGGGACGGGACCCGCTGGAGCTTCTGCCGCGACTTCGGCCGCACCCGGGCGGTCTTCATCGACGCCCGCGCCGCGCGGGTGCTGGAGGAGGACCGGCGGGCGATCGTCGACGACGAAGAGTGGGAATGGATCGTCGAGCACACCGAAGGCGACTTCGACCACCTGCTGATCTGCACCACGATCCCCTGGCTCCTCTCCCCCGCCTTCAACCGGCTCGAGGCCTGGAACGAGGCGGTGGCCGACGGGAGCTGGGGGCGGCTGCCGGCATTGGGGGCGGAGAAGATCCGGCGCGAGCTCGACTTCGACCACTGGGCGGCCTTCCGCGAGTCCTTCCACAAACTGCGCAAGCTCCTGCACGAGGTCGCCTGCGGCGAGCGCGGCGAGACGCCGGCCTCGGTGATCGTCCTCTCCGGCGACGTCCACCACGCCTACCTCTGCGAGGTCGCCTACCCCAAGTCCGCCAACGGCGGCTCCCCCGACCGCGCCCCGGTCTACCAGGCGGTCTGCTCGCCCTACCGCAACCCGCTCGACGAAAAAGAGCGGCGGGTGGTGCGCTGGGGCTTCACCCGCACCTTCACCGCCGTCGCCCAGCTGCTGGCCCGCGCCGCCGGGGCCGACGACCCGGGAATCCGCTGGCGCACCCTCGAGGGCCCCTGCTTCGACAACCAGGTCGCGACCCTCGAAATCGAGGGCCGCAAGGCCCTGATGCGCCTCGACAAGACCGTGCCCGGCGAAGACGGCAAGGAGGCGCTCGAAGAGAGCTTCTCCCGCCGCCTCGCGTAGAAGCTCGAATCGCGGGTAGAAGCACCCCGTCTTCGTCACCGAGGAGGGCTCTGGGTTGAGCATCGAGAGAGTGCGCTGGGCGCTGGGCGGGTTGGCAGTCGCGGTGCTGGCAGTGCTGGCGCTGGCGCCGGCTGCCCGGGCGGCCTTCCCCGACCTCTACGGCGGTGAGGTCAGCTGCGCGGCGCAGCCGGCGAACGGGAACGTCCGCCTCTGCGGCGGCGAGACGACCACCTGGGACGGCGTCACCCGGATCGACGTCAACGTCGTCCTGCCGCCGGAGCCCTCAACCGGCGACGACGGCCCCTACCCGACGATCGGCTACTTCCACGGCTGGGGCGGGTCGAAGCTCGGCCTCGCTGACCCGCAGGTGCAGGCGTGGGCGGAGGCGGGCTACGCGGTCTTCAGCATGAGCGACCGCGGCTGGGGCAAATCCTGCGGCAAAGAAGACCTCGCCGACCTGCTGACCGCGGCCTGCGCCGCCGGCTACAACCACCTGATGGACACCCGCTACGAGGTCCGCGACGCCCAGTTCCTGATCTCGGTCCTGGCCGACGAAGGGGTCGCCCAGCCGCAGAGGATCGGCGCCACCGGCGTCTCCTACGGCGGCGGGATGTCGATGGCGCTGGCGGCGCTGCGCGACCGCGCGATGCTGCCCGACGGCTCGCTCGTCCCCTGGACCAGCCCGAAAGGGACGCCGATGCGGCTGGCGGCAGCGGCGCCGCAGTGGCCCTGGAGCGACCTCGCCTACGCGCTGATGCCGAACGGCAGCACCCTCGACTACCTCGACGACAACCCCTACCGGGGCGCGGGAGGCGACGCGCGGATCGGGGTGATGAAGGCCTCTTACGTGACCGGCCTCTACGGGCTCGGGCTCGCCTCCAGCAACTACGCGTTGCCCGGCACCGACCCCGATGCCGATCTCCACGGCTGGTACGCGCTGATCAACGCCGGCGAGCCCTACGACTCAAATCCGCTCGCCAACTCGATCGTCGAGGAGATCGCCGCCCACCACTCCTCCTATTACATCGACCACTCGCAGCCGCCAGCGCCGCTCCTGATCCAGAGCGGCTGGAACGACGACCTCTTCCCGGTCGACGAGGCGGTCCGCTTCTACAACCGCACCCGGGCGCAATACCCCGGCGACCCGATCTCGCTCTTCCTCAGCGACGACGGCCACGCCCGCAGCCAGAACAAGCCCGCCGACCAGGCAGCCTTCCGCGCCCGGCGCGACGCCTGGTTCGACCACTACCTGAAGGGCGCCGGGCCGGCGCCGACCTCCAGTGCCGAGGCGCTCACCACCACCTGCGGCGGCGCCTCCGAAGGTCCGTATGAAGCCGGCTCCTGGCACGAGCTCTCGCCCGGCGAGATCCGGATCGGCGAGGCGACGGCGAAGACCGTGCTGCCGGGGGCGGGCGACCCCGCGATCGGCGCCGCCTTCGACCCGATCGCCAGCGGCGACGCCTGCGCCACCGCCTCCGGCGCCGACCAGCCCGGCGCCGCCAGCTACCGCCTCCCCGTGCCCTCGCCCGGGTTCACCCTGCTCGGCTCGCCGACGGTGATCGCCGACCTCGCCACCACCGGCGCCGACTCCCAGCTCGCCGCCCGCCTCCTCGACGTCCTGCCCGACGGCAAAGAGCGCCTCGTCGCCCGCGGCCTCCTGCGCCCCGGCAACGGCGGCGCCGACGTCGTCTTCCAGCTGCACCCGCAGGGCTACCGGTTTGCCGGCGGCCACACGGTGAAGCTGGAGCTGCTGCCGAGCGACGCCCCCTACGCGCGGCCGTCGAACCAGCAGGGGCCGATCACCGTCTCCAACCTCGAGCTGCGGCTGCCGGTGCTCGAGCAGCCCGGCTCCCTCGGCGGCCTCGTGCAGAGCCCGGCGCCGCCCGGGCGCGCGGCCAAACCGTCAGCCACCACCCCCGGTCCGCTCCCCGGAGCCGCCGGCCTGGCGGGCCGGCTGCGGGCCACCCGCAAAGCAATCGGGGTGCCGCTGCGGTGCAGCGGCGGCTCCTGCCAGGGACGGCTGACGATCGCCGCCGGCAAGCGAACCCTCGCCCGCGGCTCCTACTCCCTCTCCCCGGCGACGAAGAAAAGGGTGCGCCTGCAGCTGACGAAAGCGGGCCGCAAGATCGTCGCCTCCCAGCGCCGCGCCGGCAAAGCCTCCTTCCGCGTCCGGCTCCAGCTCTCCGACGCCGGCCGCCCCGCGCCGGTCGACCTAAGGCGCCCGCTCCGCCTGCACCGCTAAGGCGGCTGGGCTCACCCGCGCTTCGCGGCGGCGTTCCCACCAGCCCCAGGCCGCCATCACCGCGCCGGCGTAGATCCAGCCGAGGACGACGTCGAAGAAGTAGTGCTCGCCGGTCGCCATCAGGGTCAGGCCCATCGCCAGCGGATAGAGCAGCAGCAGCGGCCGCGCCCAGGGGCGCACCCGGCCCCAGAGGAAGAAGGCGACCAGGGTGACGAAGGCGGTGTGCAGCGAGGGGACGGCGGCGACGAGGTTGCTGCTCGCCTGGCCCTTGGAGAAGAGCGAGGCGGTGCCGAGGCTGATCACTTCCCAGCCCTTGCCGGTGGTCCGGTGCACCTCCTCGAGCGCGCCCGTTTCCGCCGCCAGCCAGGGCGGCATCGCGGGGAAGAGGATGTAGGTGGCGAGGCCGGCGAGGGCGAGGGTGACCAGACGGCGGGTGAAGCGCTGGAAGGCGAGGCGGTCGCGCGCCCAGAAGTAGCCGGCCAGGGCGAAGGGGACGATGAAGTAGGAGGTGTAGACGAAGGTGAAGGCGACGTCCCACCACATCACCGCCCCCGGCTCGTAGAGGCGGTCCTGCAGCCATTCGGTCGGCACCTGGCCGAAGAAGACCGCCTCGTCGAAGTCGATCATCGGGTGGACGTTGACCGCGATCCCCATCGTGTCCGCCGCGCCGCGGGTGAGGTCGTAGAGCCAGAGCACGGCGACGATCGGCAGCCAGTCCAGGACCAGCTGGACGATTTCCCGCGGCGGTCGCCCGATCGAGGCGCAGGCGAGGGCGCCGCAGGTCCAGAGGATCACCAGCTCGCGCTGGACCGGGATCCCGTAAGCCGCGGTCCAGAGGACCAGCGCGATGGCGTAGAGCGCGAACGCGTACGGCCGCAGCACCGCCCAGGAGGCGAAGCGGAATTCGGCGGTGCGCTCGACCGTCGCCTCGGCTGATTTGCCCGTGGTCACGAAGGCAATCTAAGCGAAGTTCACGGGGCGTTAGCCTGAGTCGCGATGAACGCTGGTAGCGACCACCCGGTCCAGCTGCTGATCGGCGGCGAGTCGGTTCCCGGCGCCGGTGAGCCGCTGGCGGTGGAGAACCCGTTCACCACCGAGACGCTCGCCAGGGTCGGTGCCGCCTCGCCGGAGCAGGTCGACGCCGCCGTCGCCGCCGCCCGCGAGGCCTGGAAGGGCTGGTCGCGGATGACCGCCGGCGAGCGCTGCGAGCTGCTGCACGAGGTGGCGCGGCGACTGCGCGAGGGAGCCGAGGAGCTGGCGCGGACGATGACCGCCGAGGGCGGCAAGCCGCTGATCGAGAACCGCGACGAGCTGGAGTGGACGGCGGCGGCCTTCGACTACTACGCCGAGATCGGCCGCGACCACGCCGGCCGGGTGATCCCGCCGATCGAGTCGACCCAGCTGGCGATGGTGGTCAAGGACCCGCTCGGGGTGGTCGGCTGCATCGTCCCCTGGAACTACCCGCTGCTGCTGCTGGCCTGGAAGGTGGCGCCGGCGCTCGCCGCCGGCAACTGCGTCGTCTGCAAGCCCTCGGAGCTGACGCCGCTCTCGACCCTGATGCTGGCACCGGTCTTCGAACACCTGCCGCCGGGCGTGGTCAACCTCCTCGCCGGGGCCGGCGAAGTCGGCGCCCAGATCGCCTCCCACCCCGACGTCGACTGCGTCGCCTTCACCGGCTCGGTCGCCACCGGCAAGAAGGTGGCCGAGGCCTGCCTGCCGCGGATGGCGCGGATGAACCTGGAGATGGGCGGCAAGGACGCCTTCATCGTCTGCGCCGACGTCGCCCCGCAACTGGAGGTCGCCGCCCGCGGCGGCGCCTGGGCCGCCTTCCTCAACGCCGGCCAGGTCTGCACCTCGGCCGAGCGCTTCTACGTCGCCGAGGAGGTCTTCGACGACTACGTCGAGGCCTTCGTCGAGCACACCCGCGGCCTCGTCCTCGGCGATCCCTTCGAGGTGGAGACCGACGTCGGCCCGATGGTCTCCGACCCGCAGCGGGCGAAGGTCGTCGCGCAGCTCGAAGCCGCGACCGCGGCCGGGGCCGAGGTCCTGACCGGGGGCGACCGCGGCGGCCAGGAGCGCGGCCACTTCCTCTCCCCCGCGGTAGTCGTCGGCGCCGCCGCCGACAGCGCCCTGCTGCGCGAGGAGACCTTCGGCCCGGTCGCCCCGATCGTCCCGGTCTCCTCCCTCGACGAGGCGATCGAGCTCGCCAACGGGACCGAGTTCGGGCTCGGAGCCAACGTCTACACCGCCGACCTCGAGAACGCCGTCCGCTGCATGCGCGAGCTGCGCGCCGGCACGGTCTGGATCAACGACCCGCTGACCGACAACGACGCCGGCCCCTTCGGCGGGTTCAAGCAGTCGGGGTTGGGAAGAGAGCTGGGCCGCGAGGGACTCGAGGCCTTCCAGGAGACCAAGCACGTCCACATGGAGTCCCGGATCGAGCGCAAGGAATGGTGGTACCCGTACCGCGAGTACGGCGGGCCGAAGGGCGACGGCGCCGGCGCGTAACCGGGCTCAGGCCGCGCGGCGCGTGGCGGGGCGGCGGTGCGCGGCCTCGGGGTCGCTGGCGGCGTAGGCGCCGACGCCGAGCACGCCGAGGATCAGGTGGAGGATGTTGTCCTCGGTGTTGACCGGGATGATGCTGAGGATCGACTCGCCGCTGCCGATGATGAAGCCCCAGATCGCGACGACTATGTAGACGGCGCCGAAGGCGAGCGCGTAGGTGCGCGACGCGGCGGGCCCCGAGGCGAAGGCGAGCAGGCCGAGGGCGCCGCTGGCGAGGTGGACCAGGTTGTGCCAGCCGTTGACGTCGAGGATGCCGAGCACGGCGTCGACGTCGCCGGGGCTGCCGAACGCGGCGCTGTAGAAGAAGCCGAGGATGCCGGCGACCACGAGCACAGCGCCGATCAGGCCGGCGTAGAGGGTGGCGGGGGTGGAATCTCGGTAGGCGTCGTCGCGCATTACCGAACTGGTACCCCGGGGCAGACAAGACCAATCACCGGGGCACTCCGAACTGCTCATAGGCAGCCTCCCTGCCTTCCTGACTGGCGGCGTAGGCAGGGTCGCGCAGCTTGTTGAGCAGCCCCACCAGCTCGAGGCCGCCGCCGGTATTCGTCGGGTCGAAGTGAAGATGCTCGGTGTACTCCGGCGGCAGTCGCTCGCCAAGGGAGAGTCGCGCCACCGGCCTCCACTCCCCCGTCAGGCTCGCGATCATGAGCTCGAACTCGAGGCCGCCGTTCTCTCGCGCCCGCAGGTCTGCCAGCGTCGGGCCGGGCCGGTCCGCCAGGCCCCGGGCGCCGATCAGCACCTTCTCTCCCCGCACCCGGTAGGGAAGGACCGTCGAGTAGGGCAGATCGCAGAAGCCGCGGCTGGGCAGCAGGGTGTGGCGAGCGCCGGGCGGCAACGCCGAGGTGACCAGCAGCAGGTCCTGGTGCCTCCCGGGCCCGTACGCGTCCGGGATCCGCAGCGCCAGGCCGTAGGGCTCGGGCAGCCACTCCGGGAGCCCGAGCGACCGCGAGAGCCGAACCTCGGCCTTCGCCTCGCGTTCGAACGCCGGCGCTCCGAAGCCCGTCTCGCCCCGCGGCGTCAGCCGGCCGGCGAACCCCACCCCGAAGGGATGGAACCCGCGCTTGCGCCGCAGTCTCGAGAGCGCCCGATAAGGATTCACCCTGCCCGGCTACCCGCGAGCGGCGAACCAAAGCTCAGCCGCGCAGCGGACCGTGCTCGGACTGGTAGCGCTGGAGGGTGTCGTCGGTCGTCTCGCCCGACAGGCGCAGCCGCGACCGCAGGGTCTCGGCGAAGTCGTCGATCGCCTCCCGCAGGATCTCCGCCCGCACCCGCAGGGCGACCGGGCGGCCCTCCTCGCTCGCCTCCTCGGCCATCGAATCGAGGAACGGCAGCAGCCCGGCCAGCGCCCGCTCCTCGTCCTCGGTGCGGAACCAGTGGGTGATCGGGAAGTGGATGACGTCGCGGCGGACGCGGATCAGCTGCTCGGTGAACGAGGCCAGCAGCCGCTCCAGCAGCTCGGGGTCGGCGTCGGCCAGCTTCTCCCCCAGCCGCTCCTCCGCCTGCTTCGCCAGGTGGACCTCGTGGGCGAGCGAGTCGCGGCGGGAGATCGCGTTGTAGATCGAGATCAGCCAGGAGATGCTGGCGGTGAGCAGGCCGAGCCCGAACATCGTCTCCACCGGCCCGAGGATTTTCAGCAGCGACGTCCCGGGGGAGATGTCGCCGTAGCCGAGGCTGGTGAGGTTGACGAGCGAGATGTAGAGGGCGTCGAGGAAGCCCGAGTGCGCGGCGGGGTCGAGCTCGGAGTCGAAGACGAAGCCCTCGGGGAGCTGCGGCAGGAAGACGAGCGCCCAGCCCACCGCCAGCAGCGCCGCCCAGGTGGCGACGACGGCGACATAGCCGATCGGCCCCGCCAGCAGCCCCACGGTCCCCTTGCCCCCGGGCAGCCGCCGCGCCAGCCCCGAGACCCCGAGCACCACCCGCCGGGCGACGATCCCGCGGCCGAGCGGGTGGAAGAGCACGTCGAAGATGTCGCGCAGCGCGATCGCGATCAGCGCAACCCCGAGCAGGGTCCAGACGACGTCCATGCGGGGACGCTAACTGCTTGGGCTTCCCATTCGAGTATCGCCTTCAACGACAACCGCGGACTTCTTCAAGCGCCGCGTTCAGCTTCATGGATCAACGCCCGGGGGCAACTCCAGCGACTGGGGCAGGGGGCCCCTGCATCTCGGCGGCTTCACTTTTCCTTCGGCGATCAATCGATCCAGGGCAGAGGCCGCCGTCGGCGCCGGTCCGAGCTCGGCGACCTGTCGATTCCCATCCGTCACCACCAGCCGCGCTCCAGCGTTCGCTCTGCGCAGGTAGAGGCTGAGGTTCTGTTGTAGCTCTGCGATGCCGACGATCTCGCTCATGAGATAACAATATCTCAGACAATTCATTTCCAGTGCGATCAAGGGCGGTGGGACGCCTAAACCGCCCCACCGCCCACACAAATGCTGCTAGCCGCTGACCACGAACAGCGGGTTCGGTGAGGTTGCTTCGTAGGTGCCGCTCCAGCTGGCGGTCGAGGAGCAGAGGAAGCCGCCTCCGATCCTGCTGAAGCTGATGTTGCTTGCTTTGACCGTCGCCGGGCTGCCGCCGCTGACCGAGACCGAGGCTTTGCTGGCCGAGTATTCGCAGGTCGTGCCGCCGCAGGTGAATTTGCCGCCGGCGCCGCTGATCGACATCGTTCCGTTGCCGCCGCTGCCGGTCACTTCGGCCGACCAGGGCGTGTTCAGCGCCGAGGCCGTGCAGGCGCCGAGGCCCGAGGTGCAGCCTTTCCAGGTGACCGAGCTGATCGAGCCTTTGACCGCGCCCGCGCCGCCTTCGCTGGTCGTTTTGCCGCTGATCGTCGATTCCGTGCAGGAGATGTTCACGAACCCGGACGTCATCGTCGAGGTCGTGCCCGGGACGAGCTGGGCTTTGATCGCCGTGCCTTTGCCGTAGGTGTTGCCGGCCGGACACGGCGAGGTGTTGACCGAGCAGAGCTTCGTCGCCGATGCCGTGCCCGCTCCCATCATGGCCATTGCCGCCAGCGCTCCCAGCAGACAGAGGACCAGGATCTTCATGTGCTTCATGTTGCCTCCCTTGTCGATCCCCGCCTGACCGGCGGACGGGGCCGCCGGCTGAGCTAGTCGTAACAGGAACGTGCGTATTTATCAAGAAATTTTGAGCAATAACGGCCTCGGTAGGTTAGGAGCCATGAACGGACCGACTCAGACCCTCACCTGTCCCAAGTGCGGCGGCCAGATGCGCAGCTACGAGCGCAACGGCGTCACCGTCGACCAGTGCAGCGAGTGCCGCGGCATCTTCCTCGACCGCGGCGAGCTCGAGCGCCTGATCGACGCCGAGAGCGCCCACTACGAGCGCGAGCACTCCGGCCGCGAGCACGACAAGCGCGAGCACAAGCCCAAGAAGTCGAAGAAAAAGAGCTTCCTCGAGAACCTGATGGAGGGGATCGGCGAGTAGCCCGCGTTTGCTGAGTTGAGGCCCCTATAGGGGCCCAAATTCGCCAATCGTCGTTACTCGCAGCGGCTACTTCGACAGCTGCGGGTGGTGCCGATCCATCGCTCCTCGATCCGTGCTGGGCCGGCTGGTCGCCGAGGCGGTGAAAGGGTCGTCCTCTCCTCGATCATCGTCCTCCTCGCCCTCCCCTTCGGGATCACGATCGCCAGCGGGCTGGCGCTGAACGCCCGGATGATCAAGACGTACGGCTGGCGAGGCATCAAATAAGCTTGATTGATGAAGCTCCTCCGATGGCTGGCACTGGTCGGAGCGACGGCGCTCCTGGTCGGGTGCGGAGGGGGAGACGGCAGCACGGGCGCGGAAGAGGGGATGATCACCCTGGACACCAAGAAGAACCCCCTCGCCCCGCCGCAACCGCGGTGGTACCTGCGGCTGACGCTCGACAACCACCCGAGCGCTGAGAACGTCGGCATCCTGATGGCTTCGGAGCGCGGCTACTTCAGCGACCTCCGGATCTCGGTGCTGGTCTCCACCCCGGCGACCACGGGCCGACCGGTCAGGTACGTGATGGACGGCAGGGCCGACATCGGGGTCACCCACCAGCCGCAGGTCGCGATGGCGCAGGAGAGGGGAAAGCCGGTCGTCGCCTTCGGGAGCCTGGTCTCGCAACCGACCATGGCGATGATCTGGCCGAGGAAGTCTGGGATCGAGGACGTCTCCGACCTGCAGGGGAAGACCGTCGCCATCCTGGAAGCCCCCGTCCACGAGAGCTTCCTCGAGATCGTCCTCGCGCGCGCGGGCCTGACCCTGGCCGACGTGAAGCTCAGACGCGTGGAACGCGATCTGGCGCCCGAGCTGGCCGGTGGCCGCGCCGACGCCATCTTCGGCGGCTCCCGCAACGTCGAGGGGGCCGAGCTCGAAGCGGGCGGGATGAAGGTGACGAGCACCCCGGTGACGGAGCTCGGCATCCCGCCCTTCGACGAGCTGGTTCTGTTCGCGCAACGGGACTTCGCTTCCGAGGAGCCGGAGCTGATGCGCCGCTTCCGCGTGGCCGTGGCCCGCGGAGCGGCGGCGGCGATCGAGGACCCGCGGGCCGCCGTCGAGGTGATCCTCGAGACGCCCGGCGGGGAACCGGCCCGAAAGGCGACGGAAGCCGCGGTCGAAGCGACGCTGCCCCTGCTCTCGAAGACCGGCCGCGTGAGCCCGGCGCGGACGCGCCGGCTGGTCGAGTGGATGCAGGAGCAAGGGCATGAAAGGGGTGGCCGGTGAAGCTCCTCCGATGCCTGCTGGCGCTGGTAGCCGCCGCCGTCCTCTTCGCCGGATGCGGAGAGGGAGGCGGCGCGGAGACGGGCGAGGAGCGCCCGCGGGCCCCCGAAGGGACCCGGACGCTGTCACTGGCGATCGACGGAGCCCCCGGCCCCGAGGTGGCGGGAGTGCTCGTGGCCTATGAACGGGGGTACTTCGCGGACGCGGGCATCGACGCGGCGATCACGACCCCGCTGACCCCCTCGCGCCCGCTCAGCTACGTGCTGAACGGAAGCGTCGACGTCGGGATCTCCCACCAGCCGCAGGTCGTGATGGCGCAGGAGAAAGGAGCGGGGGTGGTCGCGTTCGGCACCCTGGTGCCGGAGCCGACGATGTCGATGATCTGGCTGAAGGGCTCGCGGATCGGCGGCATCTCCGACCTGAAGGGGAAGACCGTCGCCGTCCCCGGCGTCCCCTTCCAGACGAGCTTCCTGGAAGCCGTCCTCCGGCGAGCGGGGCTGACGCTGGACGACGTCAAGCTGGAACGGGTCGAGCACGACCTGGTTCCGGCGCTGGTCAGCGGGCGCGCCGACGCCGTCTTCGGCGGCTCCTGGAACGTCGAGGGGGCCGAGCTCCAGGCGCGGGGACTTCAGCCGGTGGTGACGCGGGTGCAGGATCTCGGCGTCCCGCCCTACGACGAACTGGTGCTGGTCGCGCGCCGGTACCGCCTCTCCAAGGAGCCGGAGCTGTTCCGCCGCGTCATGGCAGCGGTAAGGCGAGGGACCGCCGCCGCGATCGCGGATCCCGAGGCCGCCACCCGGGCGATCGTCGACGAGCGCTACGCCGAAAGCTATCCCGAGAACCGCAAGGCGATCCGAGCCGGCGTCGAGAAGACGCTGCCCCTGCTGTCCAGGACCGGCGACACCCGCCCCGGGCAGGCCGATCGCCTGGTGGACTGGATGTACGAGCAGGGACTGATCAGCTCGCGATCGCTTCGATGATGCAGACCACTCCGGCGCCGGGGTCCCCGTGGACCTCCGCGGCCGCCGGGTGGCGGTCGCCGCGGTGCAGCCGGGCCCGCTCGAAACCGGCATCGCGCAGCGCCGCTTCGGCCGTGGCCTCGTCGCCGCGATAGGCGTGGACCCTGCCGCGGACGAAGGCGCCGAGGACGACGTCGAAGGCGCGCTCGGGGAGGCCGCGGTCGGGCCGCGCGAAGCGCAGGTCCGAGAGGTAGACGCCCCGGTCGAAGCGGGCCAGCACCTTCGCCAGCCGCGCCCAGAGCGCGTCCACGGTGTCGTCGTCGAAGTAGGTGAGCAACCCCTCGGTGACGATCGCCAACCCCTTCGCCGGGTCCAGGGCTTCGGTCAGGGACTCGAGGCTGCCCGGGCCGCCGTCGCGCAGGACGTCGAGGTCGGCCACCCGGTGGTGCCCGCCCGGCGACCCGATCCGCGCCAGCGCCTCGCGCTTGCGCTGCGCCATCTCCGGCAGGTCCGCCTCTATATAGGTGAGCCGCTCCCCGTACCGCTCGCCGAAGCGCCAGCCGCGGGGCGACATCCCGCAGGCGACCTCGACCACCTGGCTGACGCCGCCCTCGATCAGGTCCTCGAGGAGCGAATCGATGATCCGGTGCCGGGCGAGGAGCAGCCCTTCCAGCGTCGGTCCGCCCAGCGCCCTGCTGGCCGCGTTCGGCAGCGCCAGCGCGCCGTGCAGGAATCGCCCCTGCCACGTCGCCAGCTCGGGGTGCGAGAGCCCGTTCCTGACCCAGGTCTCGCCGGTGTAATGCGCAGTCGGCGAAATCGCCGCGGATCCGCTCTCGCTCACCCCGCGGACGGTAGCGTCGTTTCCACCCTTTTGGCCCCTATAGGGAGTAAAAGGGTGGAAACGATGTCCTCAGGGCAGGCGCAGGACCTTCATCGCCTGGGCCGCCATTTCGCGCTCGCCGAGGGCGTTGGGATGGACGATCACCGGGTTGGTGCCCTGGAGCACCGGCTCGACCCAGCGGACGCCGATCGGCTTGCAGGCGTCGTGGCCGTCGGAGACGAGGTTGAGATTGACGTAGGTCGACCCCGTCGCCGCCGCGGCCCGCCGGACGGCATGGTTGAGCGTCGCCTGGATACCCCGCAGGTAGGGAACATCGCCCTCGGCGACCGGCATCTTGTCGAAGCAGCCGCCGCTCGCCGGCATGATCCACGGGTAGCCGAGGATCGCGACCTTGGCCCTCGGCGCCCTCTCATGGACCGCCGCCAGGGCCCTCACCAGCGCGGGGTAGGTGGTGATGCGGATCGTGTCTTCGAACGAGGACCCGTAGCGGTCCTCGCAGGGGCTGCCCTGGCCCAGGGTCAGCAGCCCGGCGCTGCCGCAGGAGAGGATCGCGTTGATGAAGACGCCGCTGTCGTTGCCGCCGATCGTCATCGTCACCAGCTGCGTGTCTTTCTCCACCGCGTCGAGCTGCGGCGGCACGCCGAAGTACTGGGGCTCGAAGAAGTCGGCCGTCTCCGCCGCCCCGCAGGTGACGTCGGTCAGATGGGCGCCGGTGGCGCCGGCGATCACGCGCGGGTAGTTGCGGACCGAGCGCAGGCACTGCGGCGGCGCCGTCGGGTCGGGCGGCAGAACTCCCGAGGCGGCGCTGTAGGAGTCGCCGAGCGCGACATAGCGGAGCGGTGCGGCGGCCGCCGGCGCGACCAGCGTCAGCGCCAGGATCGCGGCGGCGAGCACGGCCAGGGTCGCGTGAAGGATGCGGGGCGGGTGCGAGCGTGCGGGCATTCTTCTTCTCCTCCTCGGGATTCTGGAACCAAGCCTGCCCCGCCCGAGCGGTCCCCAAACCTCCGCCGCCGCCGAGGCTCGGCGAGGCCCTTAACCCACCGGCGTACAGGAGAAAGGGTGGGTGATGCTGAGCCGGGTGCCGTCTTTGAACAGGGCCTGGCCCTTGGTCACCCAGGTGCCGGTCGGGCAGCCCGCCAGCAGGAAGCTCTTCCGCTTGCCCTTGTAGGTGAACTTGCGGCCGACCTCGAGGTCGAACATCGTCACCGAGCCGGAACCGCCGGCGATCTTCGGGATCTCCGCCGCGATGTGGAGGCCGAAGCGGCCGCGGTTGATGCGGGTGATCGTCGCCCTGGTGACGATCGCGGTCGGCGCCGGCACGTTGACGTAGGCGTGGAGGAGGACGGTGGTGGCGCGTCCCTGGACGCCGCCGTTGAAGAGGGCCAGCGGCCCGGTCGAGCGGAACGGCGCCTGTTCGGGGAAGGCCACCTCGACTTCGGCCCGGCCCGAGCCGACGATCGCGCTGCCGCAGGCCTTCCTGGCGGCGGCGCTGGTGCGCGACTGGATCTGCCCCGACTTGCAGGTGGGCAGCCCCACCGCGTCGATCCCGATCGTCTTGTCGATGTCGAGGTCGATGCTCTGCAGCGCCGGCGGGTGGGTGCCGTCGCGGGTCTCGATCTTCCCGTTGAGGCGCGCCGTGACGGGCGCCTTGCCGCGCTTCGGCAGCTCGTCGGGGGCGATGCCGCCGTCGTCGGTGACGCAGATGTTGCCCGCGCACCAGACTTTGCTGTTGCCGCCGAGGTCGGCGAAAGCGACGGCGGCAAAGAGGAGGGCGAGTGCGGCCGTCAGCGCGATGAGGAAGATCGGATGCCTGTTCATGGACCGATCCTCTCCGGCCGGAGGCGACCGCCTCCTCCCCAATCTGGGGTCCGGCCGCGCCGGAATTCGCCAACCTGGGAAAGGCCGGTGCGAATCAGTCGTCGAGCCGCAGGGCGATCTCCATCTCCGTCGCGAAGTCGTTGAGGGGACGGCCGAAAAGCTCCTCGATCGCGCGGATGCGGTTCGTCACCGTGCGGCGGTCGACGCCGAGCGCGGCGGCGGTCGAGGAGACGTTGCGCTCGGCGGCGAAGTAGGCGCGCAGGGTCTCGCGCGCCGTCCCGCCCCGCGTCCGCTCCAAGGGCTCGAGGTAGAGCTGGCGCAGCGAGGTGGATGCGAGGTCGTCGCGGGCGATCGCCGCGAGCAGGGCGACGTCGGCGTAGCGGAGGACGGGCTGCCCCCGGCGCTCGGCGATCGGCAGCGCCGCCTTCGCCTGCAGGTGACTGAAGCGCCAGCCCGGGAGACCCTCACCGGGCTCCCCCACGGTGACGAAGATTCCCTCTCCCGCCAGCTCGCCAAGCGGCTGGAGCGCTTGCTCGGCGGCGAGCGGGTGCCTGCCGCCAAGCCAGCACGCCCATTTCAGCTCCTCCTCGCGCTGCACGATCAGCAGGCGGCGGTCGAGCCTCGCCGCCAGCTCGCGCATCAGCTCCCGCGCCCCCTCCCCCTTCACCATCAGGGCGAGGTGATGGGCGTCGAGCTCGTAACCGAGGTCGGAGTGATCGACCAGCTCGCCCGCCAGCAGCCTTTTCACGCACTCGCGACGCCGCTCCGCCGCGTTGGCCGGCCGGTTCTTCGCCTCGCGCCCGTGCTCCTCGCTGACCGCCTCGAGCAGGCGGTCGGAGACCGTCGCCTGCGCGGCGAGCAGGCTGCGGAGGTCGCCGCTCGAGACCTCGGCCCGCTCCGCCTCTTCGACGAGGAAGTCGCCGAAGAGGGAGTTGCCGGCGAAGTAGCGGCGCAGGACGGCGTCGAGGGAGACGCCGTTGCGCGCGTCCAGCCGCGCCTGCGCGAGCAGCAGCGGTGGGGTCGCCGGGGCGCGGCGCTCGCCGACCTCGAGCACGGCGAGCCGGTAGTCGACGGCCGCGGCGAGAGCACCGTTGAGGCCCTGGATGTAGGCGGGGTCGGAGACCTCGTTGGGGTCGGAGATCGCGTAGATGCGGGTCGCGACCGCCCGCTGCAGCTCGGGCAGTCGCTCGCGGAGCCGGGAGGCGAGCGTGGAACGGACCTCGTCGAGAGAGCTCATGGGTTCACCCGGGAGTATCGATCCAGCGCGCGATCAGCCCGTCGCGCACCTCGTGATACGCCGGCGCCGCCGGCGGCGGGTCGTCGCGAAGGCGGGCGATCACCTGCGCCGGGCCGCGCAGATGCTCCTCCACCGCCGTCGTCCAGTGGACATTCGGATCAAGCAGGCTCTCCAAGCGCGCCCAGTCGCGCCGCTCGATCGTCGTCAGCACGTTGCCAACCGCTGGAACCTGCTCGGCCACGGCCGCAGCGTAGACGCTCGGCCTCAGCTCTCCACCGCTAAGGTCAGGCGCCGTGCCGACCGCAGCGATCACCGGGGCTTCCAGTGGAATTGGCGCCGCCACGGCGCGGGCATTGGCCGGCACTGGCTTCCAGGTCGTTGTCGGGGCGAGACGGCTGGAGCGGCTGGAGGCGCTGGCAGAGGAGATCGGGGGACGGGCGATCCCGCTGGACGTGACCGATCCTGAATCGGTCGCCGCCTTCGCGGCCGCGATCCCGGCCTGCGACGTGCTGGTCAACAACGCCGGCGGCGCCCTGGGGCTCGAGCCCGTTCAAGAGGCCGACGAAGACCAGTGGCGCTCGATGTTCGAGGCAAATGTCCTCGGGTCGATGCGGGTCACCAAGGCCCTGCTGCCGCGCCTGATCGACTCCGGCAACGGTCACATCGTCACCGTGACCAGCATCGCCGCGTTCGAAAGCTACCGCGGCGGTGCCGGCTACAACGCCGCCAAGCACGGCCAGCGGGCGATGCACCGGGCGCTGCGGCTGGAGCTGCTGGGCAAGCCGGTGCGGATGACCGAGATCGCTCCCGGCATGGTGGAGACCGAGTTCTCCCTGGTCCGCTTCGGCGGGGATGAGGAGGCGGCGAAACGCGTCTACGAGGGAATGGAGCCGCTGCGCGCCGAGGACGTCGCCGAGTGCATCCGCTGGGCGACCGCGCAGCCGCCCCACGTCAACGTCGACGAGATCGTCATCCGCCCCCGCGACCAGGCCAGCGCGACCGAGGTGCGCCGGTGGGGCTGATCACCGGCTTCTTCGGCCGCCGCGCCCACCGCAGGCACCTGCAGGGGCTCGAGCTGCTCCTCGAGGATCAGGGAGCGAACAGCTTCGGAGTCGGGTCCGGCGGGCCGTGGCAGGTCCGCGGCAACGGCAACCTTGCCCTGACCGAGGACGAGCTCCTCTTCGCGCAGTGGGTGCCAAACCGCCTGCTGCGGATCCCGCGCCGCTCGATCCTGAAGGTGTCGACGACCAAGTCGCATCTCGGCAAGACGATCGGCCGGCCGTTGCTCGAGGTCACCTGGACCACTGAGGAGGGCAGCGAAGACAAGATCGCGCTCTGGGTCAGGGACCTCGATCGCTGGATCGCGGCGCTGAGCGAGTAGGCGCGGCCGAGGGCGCCGCGGGGCTTCACGTAGACGGCCATCCGGCCCTCGTACTCGCCCCCCTCCCCCTCGACCCAGGCGAGGCGGGCGACGCCGTGGACGGTTCTGTTCGAGATCTCGCCGAGGTCGAGCCAGGCGCCGAGGCGGTCTCGCCCGTCCCAGAGGAAGCGGGCGGCGCGTGAGTCCAGCCGGGCCGGGTCGAGGGGGCCCGGGCGGCATTCGTGCTCGGCGATCGACCGCCTACTCTCTGAGTCGTGGAGCTGAACCTCTCGATCCTCGACCTCGCCGCGGTGGGGCGCGAGGAGACGATCGCGGAGAGCTTCGCCGGCAGCGTCGAGCTGGCGCGGGCGGCGGAGCGCGGCGGCTACAAGCGGGTCTGGTACGCCGAGCACCACAACATCAGCTCGATCGCCTCCTCGGCGACGGCGGTGCTGATCGCCCACGTCGCCGCCCACACCGAGTCGATCCGGCTCGGCGCCGGCGGGGTGATGCTGCCGAACCACTCGCCGCTGGTGATCGCCGAGCAGTTCGGGACGCTGGAGACGCTGCACCCCGGGCGGATCGACCTCGGCCTCGGCCGCGCCCCGGGGACCGACCAGCGGACCTGGTGGGCGCTGCGGCGCGACCCCGCGGCGAGCGAGCGCTTCCCCGAGGACGTGGTCGAGCTGCAGAAGTTCCTCGGCGACGAGAGCCCAGTGCCCGGAGTGCGGGCGATCCCCGGCCAGGGCACCAAGGTGCCGCTCTACATCCTCGGCTCCTCCCTCTTCGGGGCCGAGCTCGCCGCCCAGCTCGGCCTCCCCTACGCCTTCGCCTCCCACTTCGCGCCCCGCTTCCTCTTCGAGGCGATCACCGTCTACCGCGAGCAGTTCAAGCCGTCCGCCCAGCTGGGCGAGCCCTACGTGATCGCCGGCGCCGGCGTGATCGCCGCCGAGACCGAGGAGAGCGCCGCCGCCCAGCTGGATGCGGCGCGCCGCATCCGCGCCCGCGCCCTCCTCGGCCGCGGCAAACGCCTCAGCGACGAGGAGATCACTGCCCTGCTCGAGTCACCCCAGGCCGCCGCCGTCGACGAGATGCTCGCCTACACCGCCGTCGGCACTCCCGACCAGGTCGCCGCCTGGCTGCAGAAATTCGCCGCCGAGACCGAGGCCGACGAGCTGATCACCGCCCACTACTCCGACACGGTCCCCAACCGCCTCCGCTCGGTCGAACTGCTCGCCAGCGCGACGCGGTGACGTTGCTGGCAGCGAAGGTCCTCCTCCACGGCGAGTTCAGCGGCTGCGGTACAGGCGCGTCGTGATCGGGGCGAAGACCGCGGTCAGGGCGGCGGCGGTGGCGAGCACGATCGCGATCTCGCTGGTGACCGGGTCGCCCTCCATCAGGCCGCGTGAGGCGGTGGCGAGGATCGAGATCGGGTTGACTTCGACGAAGGCCTCGAGGGCGCTGGGCAGGGTCTCCGGTTCGACGAAGACGTTGCTGAGGAAGGTGAGGGGGAAGATCGCCATGAAGCCGGCGTTCATCACCGCGTTGGGGGACCGCAGCAGCAGCCCCAGCGTGGTGAAGGCCCAGGAGAGGCCGAAGGAGAAGACGATCACCAGCGCCAGCGCGGCGGCCACGCCGAGCGGGCCGGCGCCGGGCCGGAAGCCGAGCGCGAGGCCGAGGGCGATGATCACCAGGCCGGCGATCAGGTAGCGCGCGGTGTCGCCGAGCAGGGCGCCGACCAGCGGCGCCGGCCGCCAGATCGGCAGCGAGCGGAAGCGGTGGACGACGCCTTTGGTCAGGTCAGCGTTGAGGGAGATCCCCGAGTAGACGGTGGTGAACAGCACCGACATCACCAGGATCCCGGGAAGGATGTAATCGCGGTACTCGCCGGTCGAGCCGGTGATCGCGCCGCCGAACAGGTAGGTGAACATGAGCACGAACATCACCGGCGTGATCGTCACGTCGAGCAGCTGCTCGGGCACGTGCTTGACCTTCAGCATCCCCCGCCAGGCGAAGGCGAGGGTGGCCCCAAGGGCGCTGGCCCGCGGCGGCCGCGGCGCCGAGGCGAGGGCGCGTCGCACCGCCTGCGCTTCGATCTGCTCGGCGGAGCGCTTCGGGGTCGCCGGCTCGGCGCTCATGCGACTCCGTCCTCGGCGGCGACGTCCGCCTCCTGCCCCTCGTCGGCGGTGTGCCCGGTCAGCGCCAGGAAGACCTCGTCGAGGCTCGGCTGGCCGAGCTTGAAGGCCGCGACCCCGACTCCGGAGCGGGTCAGCGCGGCAACCGCCTCGGCGGCGCGCTCGCCGTCCGAGCAGGGACTGCTGAGCAGGGCGGGGTCGGGCTCGAGGTGAACCGCGCCGAGCTCGCGGCCGAGCAGGCGCTCCGCCTCCGGGCGCTGCTCGGGATCGAGCAGCCGCACCTCCAGCGCGCCGGAGCCGACCGAGGCCTTGAGCTGGCCGGGCGTCCCCTCGGCGATCACGTGACCGTGGTCGATCACGGCGATCCCCTCGGCGAGCTGGTCGGCCTCCTCCAGGTACTGCGTGCAGAGCAGGATCGTCGCCCCCTCGCCGGCCATCGCGCGGATGATGTCCCAGACGAGGTTGCGCGAGCGCGGGTCCAGGCCCGTGGTCGGCTCGTCGAGGAACATCAGCTCGGGGGTGACGACGATGCTGGCGGCGATGTCGAGCCGGCGCCGCATCCCGCCCGAGAAGCTCTTGACCAGCCGCCCCGCGGCCTCCTCCAGCCCGAAGGCCTGGAGCAGCTCGTCGGCGCGCGCCTTCGCCGCCGCCCGCCGCAGCCCGAGCAGGCGGCCGATCAGGACCAGGTTCTCCCAGCCGGTGAGGTCGTCGTCGACCGAGGCGAGCTGGCCGGTGAGGCTGATCAGCCCCCGCACCTCGTCGGCTTCGGCGACCACGTCGTGCCCGAGCACCCGGGCCGAGCCGGCGTCGGGGCGCAGCAGGGTGGCGAGCATCCGGATCGTCGTCGTCTTGCCGGCGCCGTTGGGGCCGAGCACGCCGTAGACGGACCCGCGCCGCGCGCCGAGGTCCACCCCGTCGACCGCGCGCACCTCGCCGAAGGTCTTGACCAGGCCGCTGGCTTCGATCGCGAGGGCTGAATCAACCGCCATGCCCTCACTTTAGAGGGGCTGCGCCGGCTGATTTCGCCGGCTCATGAACCAGGCGAAGGCGCCGCCGGTGAAGAGCATGAAGGAGCTGTAGACGGCGGCCGGGATCGCCAGGTCGTCGGCGAGCGAGGCGCCGACGGCGATCGCCAGGGCCGAGTTGTGGATGCCGAGCTCGAGCGCGATCGCGGTCGCCTGGCGGTCGTCGAGCCGGGCCAGCTTCGAGATCGTGAAGCTGAGCGCCATCGCCGTCAGGTTGAGGGCGAG
This sequence comes from Solirubrobacterales bacterium, assembly GCA_035765335.1. Taxonomy (GTDB): domain Bacteria; phylum Actinomycetota; class Thermoleophilia; order Solirubrobacterales; family 70-9; genus VAYN01. Next base: position 54,340 of record DASTXV010000018.1, on the reverse strand, counting down.
GGCGGCGCCGGCGACGTCGGCGAGGTTCTCGACGACGGTGTCGTGCTCGCTGGCGATCGCGCCGAGCACGACCACCGCGAAGACCCCGAGCGAGATCCGCCGCACCCGCGGGTAGACGGCCGCGACCCGCTCGGGCCGGCGCCGCCGCAGCTCCATCCCGATCGCCACTGGGACGATCGTGATCGCGAACACGCGCAGGACGATCCCGAGCATGCCGACGTCGCCGACCTCGGTGGCGCCGAAGTGGTCGGCGGCAATGGCGAGGAAGATCGGCACCGTGATCATCGCGCCGACGCTGCTGATCGCCGTCATCGTCACCGAGAGCGCCGTGTCGCCGCGCGACAGGTGCGTCAGCATGTTGGCCATCATCCCGCCGGGCGAGGCCCCGAGCAGGACCAGGCCGACCGCCAGCTCCGGCGGCAGCTCGAACAGCTCCGCCATCGCCAGCGCCAGCAGCGGCGAGATCAGGGCCAGGTTCAGCATCCCGATCGCGACCCCGCGCGGGGCGGTGAGCACGCGGCGGAAGTCGTCCCGGGTCAGGGTCAGCCCGAGGCTGCACATGATCACCGCGATCGCGGCCGGCAGCAGGACTGAGACGATCAGGGGGCTGTCCATCGGCGGAAGCATCCCCCAGAAGCGTCGAGCGAGGCGATTTGGGTAGAAGAAGGCGAACCCAGAGGAGGCAGGGAGTGGATCCGAAACCCGACGCGAGCGAAGCCGACGGACGGCCGGGGCTGCGCCGGGTCGTCTCCCGCCGCCTGCTCTTCTTCTTCATCCTCGGCGACATCCTCGGCGGCGGCATCTACGCGCTGGTCGGGGAGGTCGGGGGCGAGGTCGGCGGCGCGATCTGGGCCTCGTTCCTGGTCGCGCTCGGGCTGGCGGCGCTGACCGCGGCCTCCTACGCCGAGCTGGTCACCAAGTACCCGCGGGCGGGCGGCGCCGCCCTCTACGCGAAGAAGGCTTTCGGCCACCCGTTCGTCGCCTTCATGATCGCCTTCGCGGTGATGGCTTCCGGCATCGCCTCGGCCAGCACCCTGGCCCGCGCCTTCGGCGGCGACTACCTGGCCGAATTCGTCGACCTGCCGGTGCAGGTGGCGGCGCTGATCTTCATCGCCGGGGTGGCGATGATCAACCTGCTCGGGATCCTGCTCTCGGTCCGCCTCAACGTGGTGATGACGCTGGTCGAGCTCGGCGGCCTGCTGCTCGTGGTGGCGATCGGCGCGGCCGCTCTCGGCGACGGGATCGGCGAGACCTCGCGGGCGTTCGAGCTCAAGGAGGGCGCCGCCCCGCTCGGCGCGATCCTGGCCGGCGCCGCCCTCTCCTTCTACGCGCTGATCGGGTTCGAGGACTCGGTCAACATCGCCGAGGAGACGAAGGACCCGCAGCGCTCCTACCCCTTCGCGCTCTTCTTCGGCCTCGCCGCGGCGGGGCTGATCTACCTGGCGGCGACGATGATCTCCTCGATGGCGGTCCCGACCGAGACGCTCGCCGCCTCCGACGGCGCCCTGCTCGAGGTCGTCCAGGTCGGGCCGCTGGCGATGTCGACCAAGGTCTTCGCGGCAATCGGGCTGCTCGCCCTCGCCAACGGCGCCCTGATCAACATGATCATGGCCTCCCGCCTGCTCTACGGGATGGCCGAGGAAGACGTCCTGCCGCGGACCTTCGGCCGGCTCAGCCGGTGGCGGACCCCGTTCGTGGCGATCGCCTTCACCACCGCGATCTCCGCCGTCCTGATCCTCACCGGCGACCTCGGCGACCTCGCCGACACCACCGTCCTCCTCCTGCTCGGCGTCTTCATCGCCGTCAACGCCTCGGTCCTGGTCCTGCGCCGCGACCCGGTGCAGCACGACCACTTCCGCGCCCCCTCCGCCCTGCCGATCCTCGGAATCGCCGCCTGCGCGATCGTGATGAGCCAGGTCGAAACGGTGACCTTCCTAAGAGCCGGCGCCCTCCTCCTGCTCGGCCTCTTGCTCTGGGCGCTGGAGCGCGGGACCACGCGCCTCGGGCGCTCCACGCGAACCACCTGACCTTGCCGCGAGTGGCGCCTTTTGTCCCCTATGGGGGCCAAAAAGCGCCACTCCCTAGCGCGGGCCGTCGGTGTGGACGAACAGGACCGGGTCGGCGAGGCGGTCTTCGGCGCGCAGCGCCAGCAGGCCGGCCATCGCCTTGGCGGTGTAGACGGGGTCGAGTGGGAGTCCGTCATCTGCCGCGAGGTCGGCGGCGCGCGCGGCGGCGTCGGTGGGGTGGCCGTAGCCGGCGCCGATCTGGTCGCGGGTGAGTTCGAGCATGTCGGGCTCGAGGTGGAGGCGGCCGAGGCGCGCGCCGCGGCGTTCGAGCAGCTTGGCGGTGCGGCGGGCGAGGCGGGCGAGCGTCGGCGGGTCGAGGCGGAGCCGGTCGTTGACCACGACGCCGACGACGCGGCTGCGCAGGCCGGCGAGCTGGAAGCCGAGGGCGAGGCCGGCCGCGGTGCCGCCGGTCCCGACGGGGACGACGACATGGGCCGGCTCGGGCAGCGAGCCGTCCTCTACCTGGGCGGCGATCTCCAGCGCCGCCTCGACGTAGCCGAGCGCCCCGACCGGCGAGGAGCCGCCGGCCGGCAGCAGGTAGGGCGGCCGGCCGCCGCGGGCGTTGCGGGCGAGCAGCCACGGCAGCGCCGCCACCGCGCGCGCCTTCGCGCGGGTGCGGTAGATCCGCGCGCCCGAGGCCTCGAGCCGGGCCAGCTGGGCGCGGACGTGGTCGTCGACCGGTTGGTCGACCAGCGCCAGCGCGGTCTCGATCCCGTGTTCGCGCCCGTACAGCGCCGTCGCCAGCCCCCAGTTGGTGCCGAGGCCGCCGAAAGTGAGGATCGAGCGGCGGCCGCGGCGCCGGGCGTCGGGGAGCAGCCACTCGAGCTTGCGCACCTTGTTGCCGCCCCACCCGCCCGAGCCGAAGGCGCCGTCTTCCTTCACCCAGATGCCGAGACCGGTCAGCTCGCGGACCGGCGTCGGTCGCTCGGACAGCACGAGATGCGGCAGCGTCTCGGCGAGGGCGGGGAAGCGCTCGTGCAGATAGGGAGTCACTTCACCGCCGCTCGAGGATCACGACCGGGATCTGCCGCTGCCCCGTGATGCGTTCGTAGAGCTCGAAGGCCGGGAAGATCGCGACGAACCTCGGCCAGAGGCGCTCGCGCTCCTCGTCGCCGGCGACGCGGGCGCGAACGTCTCGCACCTCGCCTCCCACCTGGACCGTGGTCTCGGGGTGGGCCATCAGGTTGTGGAACCAGTTCGGGTTGGTGGGCTGGCCGGCTTTCGAGGCGGTGACGACCACCCTGCCGGCGTCCTCGAGGCAGATCAGCGGCGAGGTCCGGCGAATGCCGCTCTTGGCGCCGACGTGATCGACCAGGGCGATGCGAGCAGCGGGAAACCCGGGGACACGCCCTCCCAGCCTCCCTTTCGTCCACCGGTAGATCGCCGTGTGGACCCGCGTCGAGCGCCGGCCGAAGTAGAGGCCGCGCTTGTTGGCGAACTGCGTCAGCGCCAGTTGCAGCCGCGGGTACCACTTGCCCATCGCGGAAGCGTAGTCCGCCAGCGAGGATAAATCCCAGCTAAAAGGCTGCTTAAGACCGGCAAGATCTTCGCGAGGTGACCTTAAGCTGGTTCTCGATGACTCAAGAGGCGACCTCGAAGCTCTGGCGGAAATTCCAGCGGCTGCCGATCAGGTGGCGGCTCACCGTCGTCTCCGCTTCGCTGACCCTGGCGATCCTCCTGATCTTCGGCGCGGTGGTGGGGCACCTGGCGACGCAGCGCGTCCGCGACGATTTCAACCGCGAGCTCGAGGGAGCGGCGTCCCGCCTCGTCGCCCAAACGAGGATCGTCGAACGGCCCTTCTCCGAACCGGTCGTCTACAGCCCGGACCTGGGCGATGCCTCGCTGCCCAACGGAGCGACGGCGCGGGTCGTCGACGTGGGGGGCCGGATCCTCGACGAAGCGCCGGAACGGAACCTCGACCTCGGCGTCCCGACCGTCGGCGTCGTCTCGGCGGGGCACATGACCGTCGCCACCGAGGCGGTGGTGGGGCCGAACTCCCGCGTGGTCGGCTACATCCAGTACGCGCGAAACAACAATCACGTCTCGACCACGATCACGCGGCTGTGGATCCTGATCATCGCCGGCATCATCGGCGGCACCGCGCTGGCGGTCCTCAGCGGCGTCGCCCTCGCGCGGAGGGCGATGCGGCCGGTCGCGATGCTGACCTCGACCGCGCGCGAGATCACCACCACGCGCGATCTCTCCCGGCAGCTGCCGCGCCCGGCCGCCGAAGACGAGGTCGCCGAGCTGACCGAGACCCTGCAGGAGATGCTGACCGCGCTCGAGGCTTCGCAGGCCGAGCGAGAGGCGGCGATGCAGAAGCAGCGGGAGTTCGTCGCCGACGCCTCGCACGAGCTGCGCACGCCGCTGACCAGCATCCTCGCCAACCTCGAACTGCTCGAGGCGCAGCTGGCGAAGACGGGGCAGGGAGAAGAGCGCGAAGTCGTCACCTCCGCCGTCCGCTCCTCGAAGCGGATGAGCCGCCTGGTCGCCGACCTGCTCGTCCTGGCGCGAAGCGACGCCGGGCAGCACCGGCCGATGGCGGACGTGGACCTGGCCGAGGTGGCGGAGGGCGCGTGCCGGGAGATCGCCCCGAACCTCGGGCAGCGTGATCTGGAGGTCCACTGCGACGCCGCCCCGATCCACGGCAACCAGGACGAACTGCACAGGGCGATCCTCAACCTGCTCGACAACGCGATCCGCTACTCGCCCGATGACGCCCGCATCCTCGTCAGGACGACCAGTGGCGAGCAGGCCGACTCGGTCCTCCTCGAAGTGGCCGACAGCGGTCCAGGAATCCCAGTTGGAATGCGTGAGCGGGTCTTCGAGCGCTTCGTCCGCGGCAACGGCGGCTCGGACACCGACCCCACCGGCGGCACCGGCCTTGGCCTGGCGATGGTGCAGGCGATCGTCGCCTCTCACGGCGGCACGGTCACCGCGGAGTCATCCGCCGAGCTCGGCGGCGCCAGGTTCCTGCTCTCCTTCCCGAAGAGCTCCCGGGAGATCAGGCGCCGACGTAGTCCGCGAGGTGCTCCCCGGTAAGGGTGGAGCGCTTGGCGACGAGGTCGGCGGGGGTGCCCTCGAAGACGACCTTGCCGCCGTCGTGGCCGGCGCCGGGGCCGAGGTCGACGATCCAGTCGGCGTGGGCCATCACCGCCTGGTGGTGCTCGATCACGATCACCGACTTGCCGGAGTCGACCAGGCGGTCGAGGAGGGAGAGCAGCTGCTCGACGTCGGCGAGGTGGAGGCCGGTGGTGGGCTCGTCGAGGACGTAGACGCCGCCCTTCTCGCTCATCTGGGTGGCGAGCTTGAGCCGCTGGCGCTCGCCGCCGGAGAGGGTGGTCAGCGGCTGGCCGATCTTCAGGTAGCCGAGTCCGACGTCGGCGAGCCGCTCGAGGATCTTGTGCGCGGCGGGGATGGCCGCCTCGCCCTCGCCGAAGAACCCCTCCGCCTCGGCCACCGACATCGCCAGCACCTCGCTGATGTCCCTGCCCCCGAGCTCGTACTCGAGCACCTCCGCCTGAAACCGCTTCCCCTCGCACTCCTCGCAGGTGGTGGCGACCCCGGCCATCATCGCCAGGTCGGTGTAGATGACGCCGGCGCCGTTGCAGTTGGGGCAGGCGCCTTCGGAGTTGGCGCTGAACAACCCCGGTTTGACGCCGTTGGCCTTGGCGAATGCTTTGCGGATCGGGTCGAGCAGCTTCGTGTAGGTCGCCGGGTTGCTGCGCCGCGAGCCGCGGATCGCCGCCTGGTCGACCGTCACCACCCCCTCGCGCCCGGCCACCGAGCCGTCGATCAGCGAGCTCTTGCCCGAGCCCGCCACCCCGGTGACGACGACCAGCACCCCGAGCGGGACATCGACGTCGACGTCCCGCAGGTTGTTGGTGTCGGCGCCGCGCACCTCCAGCGCCCCGTCCGGCTCGCGCACCTCGGGCTTCAGCGAGGCGCGGTCGTCGAGGTGCCGCCCGGTCAGCGTCTTGCTCTTTCGCAGGGCATCGACGGTTCCCTCGAACACCACCTCCCCGCCCTCGCCGCCGGCGCGCGGGCCGAGGTCGACGACGTGGTCGGCGATCGCGATCGCCTCCGGCTTGTGCTCGACGACCAAGACCGTGTTGCCCTTGTCGCGCAGCCGCAGCAGCAGGTCGTTCATCCGCTGGATGTCGCGCGGGTGCAGCCCGATCGTCGGCTCGTCGAAGACGTAGGTGACGTCGGTCAGCGAGGAGCCGAGCTGGCGGATCGTCTTCACCCGCTGCGCCTCGCCGCCCGAGAGCGTGCCCGCGGGCCGCTCCAGCGAGAGGTAGCCGAGCCCGATCTCGACGAAGGAGTCGAGCGTCTCCCCTAGCACCTCCAGCAGCGGCGCCACCGAGGGCTCGTCGAGGCCGCGGACCCACTCGGCCAGGTCGCTGATCTGCATCGCGCAGGCGTCGGCGATGCTCTTCTTCTTGATCTTCGACGAGCGCGCCGCCGCGCTGAGCCGGGTCCCGTCGCACTCGGAGCAGGTGGTGAAGACGACCGCCCGGTCGACGAAGGCGCGGATGTGCGGCTGCATCGCCTCCTTGTCCTTGGCCAGCATCGACTTCTGGATCGTCGGGACGAGGCCCGCGTAGGTGAGGTTGATGCCCTCGACCTTGATCTTGGTCGGCTCCTTATAAAGGAGCGCCTCGCGTTCCTTCTTCGTGAACTTCTTGATCGGCTTGTCGGGGTCGAAGAAGCCGCAGCCCCGAAGGATCCGGCCCTGCCAGCCCTTCATGCTGTAGCCGGGGATCGTCAGCGCCTCTTCGTTCAGCGACCTGCTCTCGTCGTAGAGCGCCGAGAGGTCGAAGTCGGTGACCTGGCCGCGGCCTTCGCAGCGCGGGCACATGCCGCCGGTGCGGCTGAAGTTGACCCGCTCGGACTTCCCCTCGCCGACCTTCATCATCCCGCTCGCCTCGACCGAGGCGACGTTGAAGGAGAACGCCCCCGGCGAGCCGATATGCGGCTTGCCGAGACGGCTGAAGAGGATGCGCAGCATCGCGTTGGCGTCGGTGACGGTGCCGACCGTGGAGCGCGGGTCGGAGCCCAGCCGCTCCTGGTCGACGGCGATCGCCGTCGTCAGCCCGTCGAGCACGTCGACCTCGGGCCGCGCCAGCGTCGGCATGAAGCCCTGGACGAAGGCGCTGTAGGTCTCGTTGATCAGCCGCTGCGACTCGGCGGCGATCGTGCCGAAGACGAGGCTGCTCTTGCCCGAGCCGGAGACGCCGGTGAACGCGGTCAGCCGCCGCTTCGGGATCTCGACGCTGACGTCCTTGAGGTTGTTCACCCGCGCCCCGTGGACGCGGATCAGGTCGTGGCTGTCGGCGGCGCGCCGGGCGGGGTTCACGCCCGCAAGGCTAGGGAGCCGAGCTGCTGATGTCAGTGACGACGGTGGGGCAGCCGCGGCAGGCGCTGGCGCCCGCCTGGGCGAACCAGCGGCAGCGCGGGCGGATCGCGCAGGCCGGCAGCGAGCCCTCGCCATCGGCCTCCTCGCTCTCCGCCGCGGCGTCGGCGACCCCGCAGCGGCCCTCGCTCCAGAAATGACAGCCGCTCTCCCGGCAGGGCTGGGCGAAGCGGAACCGCTTCTCCGGCGCCCGCCCCGCCAGCGCCTTGGCGACGAAGTCCTCGTCGACCTCGAGCGCCGGCCGCACGTAGCCGACGCGCCCGTCGCCTCCGACCAGCCCCAGCAGCAGCGCCCCCGGTTCGCAGGGGGCGCTCGGGCAGAGCAGATCCTCGCGGTCCCCCTCGCCGTCCGCCGGCGCGGTCATCAGCGCTGGCGCTCGAACATGGTCTGCAACTCCTCCCTCGCGCTGAGGTCGAGCAGCCGCCATTTGCCTCCGCGCCAGTCGGGGAACTTGCCGCCGATTTCGAGGATGCCTCCCCACTCGTCTCCCTCGAAGTCCAGCCCGGCCAACTGACTGGCCACCACTCCCTGGATCGCCCCGCTGATCGCGCGTTCCTGCGGCTCGGTCAGCTTGACGCCCTCCAGCACGACTTTGAACTCGGTTCGCTTCTCGTCGCGACCTTCCATTGCACGCCCTCCGCTCTCGGTATTAAGGAGTACTCAGAGAGATACTAATTAGTTCTCGAAGCTTTGAAAAGGGCCGGCGCGCTGCCTACTCGTAGGTCAGCGCCTGCAGCGGGTCGAGGTGGGCGGCGCGGCGGGCGGGGAGGATCGCGGCGAGGGTGCCGATGACGACGCCGAGGACGGCGATCAGGGCGAGGATGCCGGTCGGGACCTGCAGCTGCAGGCCGACCAGGGTGCTCTCGCGGATCGAGAGCAGCCAGACCGCGCCGACGAGGAGCCCGGCGGCGATGCCGACGAGGCTGCCGGCGAGGGAGATCATCATGCTCTCGTCCAGCATCGCCCGGCGGATCCGCCAGCGCGAGCCGCCGAGGGCGCGGAGGACGCCGATCTCGCGGGTGCGCTCGAGGACGGACATCGAGAGGGTGTTGATGATCCCCAGCAGGCCGACGATCACGGCGATGCCGATGATCGCGTTGAAGAAGGCGAACTGCTGGTTGACCGCGTCCTCGTACTGGCTCTTGAACTCGGAGTTGGAGACCGCTTCGAAGCCGGGGTAGCGGTCGGTCAGGAGGCGCTCCACCGCCGTCTCCAGGGCGTCGCGCTGGGCCGGCGTCCTGGCGGTGACGGCGAGGGTCGAGTCGCTGGAGATCCCGTAGACCCGCTCCATCGTCGCCAGCGAGACCGTCACCTCGTTGCCGTTGGCTTCGAGCGTGTCGAGCGTGGCGACGATCGGCGCCCGCTGCGTGCCGGAGGCGCCCTTCAGCACCAGGGTGTCGCCGACGCCGAGGCCGGTGTCGTCGGAGTAGCCCTTGCCGACGATCGCGCCCCCGGCGGCGAGCCCGGCCATCGCCTGCCCGGCGCTCGCGCCTTCGTACTCGCTCTTGTCGACCCTGCTCCACCGGGCCGGGTCGACCGCGGTCAGCAGGCCCTGTTCGTCGCTGCCCGGCATGTGCATCATGTAGACGATCCGTTTCGGGGTGACCGTCCCCGCCTCCGGCAGGGCGGCGATCCGTTCCTTCAGCGAGTCGTCGAGGCCGGTGGTCGGCGGGCCGTAGGGGCTGTAGCCGGCCGGCTGCACGGTCAGGTCACGGGCGAAGCGGTCGTCGAGCTCGTCGGAGATCGAGCCGACGAAGCTGGCGCTCATCATCGAGTTGACGACGACGACCGAGAGCGTGATCACCAGCGCCGAGGCGGTCGCAGAGGTGCGCAGCGGGTTGGCCCGCAGCGAGTCCGCCGCCAGCCGCCCCTCGGCCGGCATCACCGCCCGCGCCGGCACCGCCAGGAGCCGGATCGCCGGCATCACCACGAAGGGCGCGAGCAGGACCATGCCGACGAACATCGTCATCGTCGACCCGATCCCGACCAGCGCCGCGAGGGCGCTGCCGCTCTGGTTGCTGAACCAGAAGAGGCCGCCGATCGCCATCCCCGGAACGAAGAGCGCGAGGCCGGCGAGGAAGCGCCGCCGCCCCGGGCGGCCCTCCATGCCGCGGCCGCCGGTGAGGGCGCGGATCGGCGAGATCCGCCCCGCCCGCAGGGCCGGGTTGAGCGCCCCGGCCACGGTCGCGAGGAGGCCGACGAAGACGGCGGCGACGGCGGCGACGGCGGTGACCTCGAGCGAGGAGAGCGGCAGGCCGAAGAAGCTGCGCATCGCCGAGGCCAGCGCTTCGGCGAGTCCGATCCCGAGGGCGAGGCCGATCGCCGAGCCGATCGCGGCCAGGACCAGCGCCTCCCCCACCACCGAGGCGGCGATCCGCCGGCGCGAGGCGCCGAGCGCCCGCAGGGTGCCGATCTCGCGGATCCGCTGCAGCACCGTCATGTTGAACGAGTTGAGGATGAGGAAGGCGCCGACGAACAGCGCCATGCCGGAGAAGAAGTAGAGGACGATGTCCAGCCCGGCCATCGATTCGTTGGCTTCGTCGCCCTTGCCGGCCGGCGTCGAGACTTCGACCCCGGGGCCGACGACGGCGGCGATCCGCCGTTCCAAGGTCGCCGTCGAGACGCCGTCTTCGGCGATCACGTCGACCTCGTCCCAGACCCTGCCTTTGCCGGTCAGCCTGCGGGCGGTGGCGACGGGCATCTGCCCGGTCCCGTAGCCGCCGAGGTCGAGGCTGGTCTGCAGCTCGTAGACGCCGGCGACCCGCATCTCGGCCCGCCCGACCGGGGTCGCCAGCCAGACCTGGTCCCCCACCTCCAGCCCCTCCTGCTCGGCCCAGCCCGCCTCCAGCTCGATCTCGTCCGGCCGCGCCGGCTCGCGCCCGGAGACGATCTCGGTGCCGGTCGTGTCAGGCGCGTCGAAGTCGACCCCGCCGACGAAGAGAGTGGCGTTGCGCCCCTCGCGGGCTTCGCCTTCCTCGTCGACGATGCGGAAGACGCCGAAGGTCCCGCCGGCGGCGGCCTCGACGCCGTCCACCGCCTGCACCTTCGCCAGCGTGTCCTCCGGGACCGAGCCGATCGAGGACTTGCCGGAGACGATCACGCTGGTGTTGCCGTACATCGCGTCGAAGAGGTGGCTGAAGCTGGAGTGGATCGTGTTGACGAGGATCAGGACCCCGAACACCATCCCGACGCCGAGGACGATCCCGGCGCTGGTCAGGACCGAGCGCAGCGGCCGCGCCCGCAGCGAGCGCAGGCCGAGGCCGGCGAAGCTGTGCAACCGCGCCCCGTCCGGAAGCGAGCGCGAGCTCATGCGAGCGCCCGCTGCAGCGTCCCACCGCCCGCCTCGACGCTGCGGAAGGCGTCGATGACGCGGCCGCTGTCGCCGCCGCCCACCTCGCCGACGATGCCGCCGTCGCGGAGGAAGACGACCCGGTCGGCAAGGGCCGCGGCGCCGGGGTCGTGGGTGACCATGACGACGGTCTGCCCTTCGTCGACGACCGCCCGCAGCAGCGACATCACGGTGCCGCCGCTGGCGGAGTCGAGGTTGCCGGTGGGCTCGTCGGCGAGCACGAGCCGGGGCTCGCGCAGCAGCGCGCGGGCGATCGCGACCCGCTGCTGCTCCCCGCCCGAGAGCTCGGTGGGGAGGTGCGCTGCCCGGCCGGCCAGCCCGACCTTCTCCATCAGCAGGTCGATGCGCTCGGCGTAGCGTGAAGGGCGCTCGCCGTTGACCAGCGCGGGCAGCAGCACGTTCTCGGCCGCGGTCAGGGTGGGCAGGAGGTTGAAGAACTGGAAGACGAAGCCGAAGACCTCCCCCCGCAGCCTGGTCAGCTCACGGTCGGAGAGGTTGTCGTAGCGGCGGCCGGAGATCGAGACCGAGCCGGCGTCGGGCCGGTCGAGGGCGCCGAGGATGTGGAGGAGGGTGCTCTTGCCCGAGCCCGAGGGGCCCATGATCGCGACCATCTCCCCCTCGCTCACGCCGAGGTCGACGTCGCGCAGGGCCCGCACCGCGGTGGCGCCGCTGCCGAAGCAGCGCTCGAGGCCGCGCGCTTGGAGGAGGATGCCTTCTGGTCCCGATCCGTCTGCTCGCTGATTTGCCATGCAGCGAACCTACGCGCGGCCCGCCCGGTGCGAATCGGCGTTTTGCCCCACCAATGGCTTCGGTGCTTCCCCGAGAGCAGGGGCGCGGTCAGTCACGGCGCGGCCCCTCCTTCGACGGGTCAGGGTGAGGGCAAGGGCGCCGAGCGCGCCGAGGATCGAAGCCACGCTCAGCCAGCGGCCGGCCGCGACCGTGACGCTCTCCTTCGCGCTCACCTCGACCGGCCGCGGCCGCTCGGGCGAGGCCGGGAGGCGAACGATCATCTGACCGGTCTTGTCGCGGCCCACGGGGGTCGCCCCGGAGACGTCGACGAGGTAGGAGCCGGTGGCGATGTTCGTCTGCGCGGTGCCGGCGGGGCCGGGTGGATACTCGACCCGGTAGCTGTCGCGGATCTCTTCCTCTACCGGCACCGTCAACGGCTGGTCGAGCGTCGGCTTCATGATCGGCGCCGCGCCGTCCCCGAACTGGAGGAACGCGTACCAGGACGGCGGCTGCCGCGGCGAGGACGCCACCGCTTCGTCGCGGCCGCCGAGCCAGGAACGCACATCGGAGTTCTGCCCGACCGAGATCGCGAGGCTGAAGAGGGCTATCGCCGCCAGCGACGCCACCGCGGCGAACGAGCCCGGGCTGGAGCTGCGGCGTCCCAGCCCGGCGAGAACGAGCGTCACCATCCCGACCGCGCAGAAGTTCGCGTAGGTGAGGAGGCGGTAGGGGAACTGGATGTACTGGAGGAATTCCGGCAGGCTCGAGAGCAGCGAGGGACGGAGGATCAACGCCACCAGCGCCACCAGGACGGCGGTGAGGGCGATCCCCATCGCCCGGCTGCGGGGCGCGAGCCGGCGCCAGAAGACCGCTCCGGCGACGAGCGCCCAGACGATCGCGAGCACCGGCAGGGCGGCGTTGACGTCGCCGTGCAGGAGCGGGTCGACGTCGGGCATGTCGCGGAGGACGCGGAACAGGTTCGCCGGCTCGGTGAAGCGGGATTGGCCGATCGGATCCGGTTCGCTTTCGATCGTGCGGGCGTGGTAGGCGATCAGCGGCGCCAGCATCCAGGCGTTGACGCAGCCGGCGAGGACGGCCAGCCAGGCAAGGCCGAGCAGGCGCATCGCCCGCTCCTTCACCAGCGACCAGCAGCAGGCGATCAGCACGGCGCCCAGCAGCGCCAGGAGAGCGACGCCCCAGACCATCGAAAGCGTGTGGCTGCCGGTGAGGAAGACCAGGCCGACGACGAAGGCGACCGTGTCGCGGAGGCGCATTCGCGGCTCCCGCACCAGGCTGATGGCGGAGGCGGCGACCAGCGGCAGCATCGAGGTGCCGATCACCTCGGGGATGCCGCCGCGGCCGTAGAGGTTCGTCACCGCCAGCGGCGCCGTCACCGCGATCAAGCCAGGGAGCTGGGAGCGCCAGCCACGGATCCCCGCCTGGCGGGCGATCCAGGTCCAGCCCAGGTAGTTGGCCGCGATCGCGCCGGCGTAGGCCAGGAGCACCGCGAGCTCGGTTCCGAAGGCCGCGGAGACGAAGCCCGTGACGGCGTAGAAGGTGCCGCCGTAGAAGGCGTAGTAGGGGTAGAAGGCGGCGAGCCCGGACTGCAGGTAGATGCTCGGTTCGTCCAGAGCCCTGATGTCCAGCCCCTGCATGTGGATCAGCCAGTAGTGGTTGCCCCAGTCGCTGGCGAAAGTGCGATCGGTCAGCAGGATCGGGGCGAGGAGGCAGAGGATCGCGGCGATCGGGATCGCCCAGTGCCAGCTCCGAGCCGCGGCGGGCCTTAGGTACTTATTCGTTACCTCCATAGGTACTGCAGAATATTTTCAAGCCGATGCCGCGGCGCTCACGTCCTCGCCCCCCTCGCCGTGCCCGAAGCGGACGTCGGGCAGCACCCGGTCCAGCCACGACGGCAGGTACCAGGCCGCCGGCCCGGCCAGCCGCAGGAAGACCGGCATCAGCAGGAGCCGCACCAGGAAGGCGTCGAGCAGGACGGCGACGCCGAGGATCACCCCCATCTCCTTCGGCGGCAGCGGGCCCGAGAGGGCGAAGGTGAAGAAGACGGCGACCATCACCGCGCCGGCGGCGAGGATCACCCGGCCGGAGTGGGCGAGGCCGCCGACCATCGCCTCGCGGGCGTCGCCGGTCGCCTCCCAGTGCTCGCGGGCCGAGGAGAGCAGGAAGACCGTGTAGTCCATCGCGATCGCGAAGACCATCGCGAAGAAGAAGACCGGCGCCCAGGCATCGAGGAAGCCCTGGGATTCGAAGCCGAGCAGGCCGGCGAGGTTGCCGTCCTGGAAGATCAGCTTGGCGACGCCGAAGGCGGCCGCGGTCGAGAGCAGGTTGGCGAGGACGCCGATCGCCGCCAGCAGCGGCGCCTGGAAGGCGACCAGCAGGAGCAGGAAGCCGAGCGCGAGGACGACCCCGATCACCAGCGGCGTCTTCGCCGCCAGCGCCGCCTCGAGGTCATGGTTTTCGGCGGCCGGGCCACCGACCCGGGCGTCCACCGGCAGCTCCGTCCGCAGGCGCTCGACGGTGTCGCCGAAGGCGGCGGTCGAGGGGGCGGCAGCCGGCATCGCTTCGATCAGGGCGACGCCGTCGCCTCCGACCCGCGGCGGCAGCGCCATCGCGACTCCGCGGTCGGCCTGCAGCTCGGCGGCGACCCGCTGCGCCTCCTCCGCCGGCGCCGTCACCTGCAGCAGGCCCGGGGCGCCGGGCCCGAAGGCGCCGCTCAGCTGTTCGTAGCCAACCCGGGAGTGATCCCCCTGCGGCACGACCTTGATCGAGGGCATGCCGGTCTGGACCCAGAAGATCGGCAGGGCGAGGGCGACGAGCGCCACCAGCCCGAGGCCGCCGAAGAGCAGCGGCCGGCGCCAGAGCAGCTCACCCCAGCGGGCGAAGCGGGGCGAGCGGTGCTCGCCGGAATGGGCCCAGGGAAGGGCGAGCCTGTCGATCGCCGGGCCGAGCTTGGCCAGCACCGCCGGCAGCAGGGTCAGGGTCGCAGCGAGGACGAAGAAGACCGAGACCATGATCCCGAGCGCGACCGAGCGGAAGGCGGGGCTGGGGACGAGCAGCACCGCGGCCAGCGAGACGATCACGGTGAGGCCGGAGAAGAGGACCGCCTTGCCGGCGGTGTCCATCGTCCGCGCCACCGCCTCGATCGGCTCCGACCTCTGCCCGAAGAGGGCGCTGCGGAAGCGCATCACCACGAACAGGGCGTAGTCGATCCCCAGCGCCAGGGCGAACATCAGCGCGAAGTTCATCGCCCAGATCGAGATCGGCGAGAGCTGCACGCCGAGGTAGAGGACGCCGGCGGAGGCGACGAGGCCGAGGATCGTCAGCATCAGCGGCAGCCCGGCGGCGACCAGCGAGCCGAAGGCGAGGACGAGGATCAGCAGCGTCACCGGCCAGGAGAAGAGCTCGGACTTCAGCATCGCCTCTTTGTTGGCTTCGTTGAAGTCCGACCACATCCCGGCGGCGCCGGTGAGGTTGGCCTCGACGCCGGGCGCGGTCACCCCGGCCACCTCCTCCTTCAGGTCGGTGGCGGCGGCGACCATCTCGTTCGGGTCGGCGGCCGCGGTCGCCCGCACCACCGCGGTGTGGCCGTCGCGGGAGATCGAGACGCCGGGCTGGGGCGGGACTGCCCTGCCGACGGCGTCGTCGGCGGCGAGGGTGCCTTCGACCGCGGCCAGCGAGCGCCGGAAGGCGGGGTCGGCGACCGTGAGCCGCTCGGAGTGGACGGCGACCTGCAACCCGTAGGCGCCGGCGCCGGCGAAGGCCGCGTCAACCTGCTCGCGAACCGCGACCGACTCTGAGTCGGTCGCTTCCCAGCCGGCCCCGGAGAGCGCCGTCTCCACCCGCGGCGCGAGGAAGCCAAGGCCGACGGCGACGACGGCCCAGATCGCGAACACCGCCTTGCGATGGGTAGCGGCGAGCCGCCCCAGGCGGCCGATCGGTCCGAGGGAACCCGGCGCTACGGTGTCAGTGCTCACGACCATCTCCTATCTACCCGTTTACAGCTTAACAACTTAACAGTTGTTAAGAACACTATCAAATCGGACTCCTACGCGCGCCTTCGATCCGGCGCACCGGCTTCATCCAGCCCTTGTCCTTCAGAGGATGAGGACCGAGAACAGCCGGATAAGAGCGGCCCAGGTGGTCGGGCGCCTCGACCTGCACCTCACCCGCCATCGCGGGCAGGCTCCCGCGAGGTCAGCCGGTAGAAGTGCTCAGAGGCTCCGCGCCTCTGTTTGGTCTCGACCAGCTCGAGCAAGCCGGCTTTGAACAGCTCCTTGACGTGGTAGCTCGCGTTGCCGAGGCGAACCTGCAGCTCCAGGGCGAGCTCGTTGGACGAAAGGGTGCGGCCGCCGTCGATCCCCAGCGCTTCGAGGATGGAGATCCGCAGGGGGTGGATCTTGGTCCGGGCCAGGCGCTCCCAGTCGATCTCGCTCTCGGGGACGTAGATCCGTACCGGCAGGCCGGTGACGCTCTGGGGGTTCGTCTCGTAGACGAGTTCCGTGAAGTCGACGTTTTCCGCCGCCACGTCGGCGACGTAGATGCGGTCTGGAAAGTCGCTGTGCTTCATCGAGTTCGCGGCCTCGGTCGCGGTACCAACTCTGCGTCCTGTAGACGCGCGAGGTGATAGGCGACCTGCCCGGTCTGCAGACCTTTGAAATCGCCGGCAAGCCTCTTTCGCAATGCTGCAGCTGAGAGCACCTTGGTTGGCTCACGTGCCGAGATCTCAAGAATGCGTATCCGAATCGGATGCTTGAGCTCCCGCAGCAGCGCCTCCCGTTCGCTGTCGACACCGGAGCCCATTTCCTCAGTCCTCCGCAGCGGATATATGCAGTGCGGTCAGAACCCAGGGGGTGCGAGCAGTCTCGCCCAATGAATAGAAACGCTCGCGAAAACCAACACGCTTGCTCTCCCGCCCCGCGGCGACCGCTGGCTGCGGATCGAAGGGGCGTCGCAGACGACCAGTCAGCGACCACGACACCCGTTCCATCCGCCCACGGGGGAAGAAGGCCCAGGGCGGGGCGATCCCGTCAAGCGCGCCGGGGATGAGAAGGCGCCGTCGCGCGCTTTCATCCCTCATCGCGTGAGGTGCTTCCGTAGCGCCATCTTGCATTGACGATCAACTGTCCAAAGCTCCCTGCCAGGCCCCGGTAGCCAACCCCTGTGACTTGTGGGCGCCTCTAAGTGGAAGGCCTCGGAAGTTTCGACGAGAGGTTTCGAGTTTTCAAACCAAATCGGTGAACGTAATTCTCAGGCAGCCACCGATGGAGCTAACCGCGCATCTCGCGAAATGGAGAGTTGAATCCAGTCACCAGTAGGCCGAACGAGGAGACATTTCCACCGCACTGCTGGCGTTGCGTCACCCTCTTGGCCTGCTCAAGAGATGCCTTGCAGTTGGCGAGAGCCTCAACGACCTGGGTTCGGCCAATTTCATCGATCAAGAGCTGACTTTCAGTCAGGTGGCGGTCGGGACGGATGTTGAAGGTTCCACCCTCAAGCGCCTCGACCGATGCCGAGGCGAACTGGTCGAAGGCCTGCCACAAGTCCCCTTCTCGTGCAGAAGGGGGGATCGGACGGAGAATCGCCGCTTTCGACGTCCTGGGGGAGGTTGCGCGGAAGCGATGAGATCGGGCATCGCTATCAGAGCCCCCAAGCGGGTCACCCGTCAGGATGGCGACAAAACCGAGTTCAGCCAAGAACTGGCACCGTTCACGGAGTTTTCGGGGCGTGCGCATGCCGAAGTAGTCATGCAGCTGGCTTGAGGTCAACGTGGCGCCGTGCAGGACGTCGATGATCGCCAGGTTCAGGGGGTCCACGAAGACTTTGCCGATCCGCTCGGGCCAGTGATGCCGTATGAGCGCTGATCCGTCGACCAGTGGAAGCTCACCGGTGATCGAGCCGGGCGCTTTGGCTGTCGGCATTTCGAACGCGGCAAGGTTGACGATCATCGAGAGAGGCCGCCCGTAGCCGTGGTCAATTCGGAGTTTGGCGTCCGTCTGGATCTGCGAGAGCACCTTGAAGCAGTGCTCGACTGCGGCCAAGGCCATGCACCAACCCGACTCATCTAGCTCGGCGACCTTGAAGACCCCAAGCCCGCCATTTCGGCTCTGGGCAGTACCGGCGCTCATCGCTTCTCCGAGCCGACACCCCATCTCCTCGAGAAGCTGAACCGTAAACGTGTCTCGGATCGATACCGGGAATCGCTCAAAGGTTTCATTGTCGATCAGCGGCAGTTCGGTTGCCCGATGGAGCATTCCCGGCTTCCCTGGTCCGCCAGACGCCGGTCGCACTTGGCGGAGCCAGCCCGTTTCGACGAGCTTCACGAAGTGCCTGCGGACGGCGGGGTACGAGGTTCCCCCGACGGTTGCGAAGAACTGCGCGGGAGTCATTTCGCGCATATAGAGCTCGGTCACGATGTGGACCCGGATCTTCTCCATGTAGAGAACTCCAAGCCGCTCTAGGTAGCTCTGGCCGGTGCAGAGCAGCGCCCGGGGGTCCTCAGCCTGCGCATTAGCCGGCTTCGACCGGTCGGACTTCGTTGAACGCATCGGTGCCTACTAGTTAGCAGACGACCTCCCTCCCAATGAGGTCCCGCGGCCCTGTCGTGGGACTTTATGCCGGAACAGTGCAACTAACTGGGAGGGGGTGAGAGCATGACGATGGGAGCCGTTAACCCGGTCGCACCGATAGTCCAGACCCACAAGATGGGCTGATCTAAAGCCAAGCAGCGGGGCGGATCCCGGTTGGCTTTAGGCCTTCCGGGGTCGCCCCCTTCCCGGCGCAGTTATGTT
This sequence comes from Solirubrobacterales bacterium, assembly GCA_035765335.1. Taxonomy (GTDB): domain Bacteria; phylum Actinomycetota; class Thermoleophilia; order Solirubrobacterales; family 70-9; genus VAYN01. The sequence continues at coordinate 35,974 of DASTXV010000018.1, read as the reverse complement.
CGCCCCCTCGTCCTTGCTGACTCGCAGTCTTCAAAAGAACCCGACTATTCCGCCGACAGGCATAGCGATGAACTCAACGTGGTGATCGGAGATGCGTTCGAACGCAAGCGGATGCTGGAGATGCGTGGCGACGAGCAGAAGCCCCGTCGTTCAGCCCTGTCCGTCGCCGAAGCGCGATGCGCTGGCGGCGGCGCCGATGAACACCAGCTTGTAGTCGCGTTCCTCGTCGGGCCGCGGCGAGAGCACGACTTTTCCGTTCGCCTCCCCCATACCCAGCGCGGCCAGCGTGTCGAAACCGGCAGCTCCCATCGCCGCGAGAACCTCGGATTCGGGCCGGTAGCGCTCTAGGTGCTGGATCGGCTCCGCCAGTCGATCGCCCTCGATCCGCGCTTCAAAGACGAACGGGGCAACTTCGCCACGGCCGCTCCAGACCCATCGCGAGCCGTCGTGCTCGACCTCCCTGACTTCCGAGTACCCGGCGGCGTAGGTCGAGAACGAGTTGACATCGAAGATCAGAAGACCGTCGTCGGCGAGATTCGCCCCCATGCCGGCAAGCGCGGGAACGAGGTCCTCGTCTCCCAGCAGATAGTTCACGGAGTCGTTCAGCGACAGGACGAGATCGAAGCTGCCGAATCGAGGCAGCTCCCGCATGTCTGCAACATCCAGCCGCACCTCCCCGTCGCCCTCCTCGGCTGCCCGCTCCAGCATCGCCGGCGAGAGATCGCATCCATGCACCCGCCATCCCCGGCTCAACAGCGGCCGAAAGGCACGGCCGGTCCCGCAGCCAACGTCAAGGGCCGATCCGCTCTCGGCCAGCCCATGCTTCCGCAGCTCGGGCAGAAGCGTTCGCCCGACCCACATCTCGTAGTCGTTTGAGGCATTGAACTCGTTGTAGACCGCAGCGAATGCCTCGTATGCCAGCAGAGCCGGATCGCCTTGCATATCGACCCGATCCTAGCCCCCGCCCCCAGCGCGATTGAAGGCGGTCCGCGTCGAGCCTCTCCCGACAAGCAGCCCGCGAGGTGCGCGAAGCGGATGGTCCTTTAACTACTAAACAACTTAACAGTTGTAGACTGTACACTAGCGCGCAATGGCCCGCACCTCCGCCAAGATCGTCAAGAGCCCCCTCAGCCCCGGCGCCGCCGAGCTGATCGCGCGCCGCTTCCACGCCCTCTCCGACCCGACCCGGCTGCGGATCCTCGACCACCTGCGCACCCACGAGGAGGCCTCGGTGGGAGAGCTGACCGAGACGCTCGGCACCTCCCAGCAGAACGTCTCCAAGCACCTCTCGGCGCTGCTGGCCGAGGGCTTCGTCACCCGCCGCAAGCGCGGCACCAGCTCGCTGTACCGGATCGCCGACCCGGGGGTGCACGAACTCTGCGACGGGGTCTGCGCCGGCATCGAGGCTCAGCTGGCCGAGCTCGAGGCAACGCTCTCCGGCTGAGCGCCAAGCCCGGCGATGAAGGGCGTCAGGTAGCGGCCGACGATCTTGCCCTCGTTGCTTCCCCAGGGCGCCTCGGCGGTGAACGAGGACGCTTCCCCGTGCCCGCCGCCGATCCAGCCCTCCAGGTAGCAGGGCTGCTCGCCAGTCCACAGCACCCCCCGCAGCACCGGGTCGAACGGCTGCGGGTCGAGGTCGGCCCCGAGGTCGGCGGCGATCGCTTCCGCGATCACGTCCGCCTGCTGGGTCGCGATGCCGCCCTGCTTGACCGGGAAGCTGGTGACGTCGCCGGCGGCGAAGAGCCGCTCGCGGTCCAGCACCCGGCAGTGGTCGTCGATGCGGATGAACCCCTCCGGGTCGTGCAGCGCGCCGCGGATCCGCCGGCCCTCCAGGCGCGGCAGGCTGACCACGGAGTCGAACTCGAGGTCCCTTTCCGGGACCGTCTTCAGGCGCCCGTCCTCGAACCGCACCGGGTGCGTCCGGGTCACCACCTCGATCCGGCGTTCGGCGAGCAGCCCCGCCACCAGCTCGCTGGCGCGGCGGCCGAAGATCTGCAGCGGCGCCTCCTCGGGGGTGACGATCGTCAGCTGCGCCTGGGCCGAGCCGCTCCGCCTCAGCTCCGTCTCGGCCAGCAGGGCGAGCTCGTACATCGGCAGCGCCCAGCTCTCCGTCCCCGGCATCGTGAAGGCCAGCCGCCTGCTCTCGCCGGAGCGGAAGCCGTCGAGGACCCGGTTGACGTCGTGTTCGTCGGCGATCCCCCAGAAGGTCGCCGCCCCCGGCACCGGCCAGAGCAGCTTCGCCCCCTGGGCGAGGATCAGGTAGTCGTAGGCGTAGGTGTCGCCGTCGTAGGTGGTGACCAGGCGGGCGTCGGGGTCGACCGAGACGACGCTGTCGACCTGGAGCTCGGCGCCGCAACGGGGCGCCAGCTCGCTCAGGTCGTAACGGGCGATCCGGGCAGCTCCGTAGGGCTCGCCGACCGCGTAGGGCCGGTAAACGAACTCCGCGCGGGGGGAGAAGATCCTGACCGACGCGCGCTCGCCGGCGAGATCCTGCAAAGCCAGCGCGGCCTCGATCGATGCCACCCCCCCACCCACTATCAGCACCCTGCTCTTCATCCTCTGTCCTCCAGATCGGTTCAAGTTGCCCCCACTCTCCCGGGCGGGACGAGCGCCGCCATCCGTGAACCGCCCCAGACCCGGTGTGGGTTCTCCCGATGGCGCCTGCCGACGCCCGCCCTAGCCTCTCCGCGTGCCCGCTCAACTCCTGCTCGCCGTCGGCGTCATCTTCGCCGTCAACCTGCTCCCCGCTTTCGGCCCGCCGACCTGGTCGGTGCTGGTCTTCTTCAGCCTCAACTTCGACCTCCCCGCCGTGCCCCTGGTCCTGCTGGGAGCGCTGGCCGCGGCGAGCGGGCGGTTCCTGCTCGCCAGCGGCGCCCGGCAGCTGCGGCCGCGCTTCTCCGCAGAGCGCCTCGCCCACATCGACGCCGTCGAGGCGACGGTCTCCGCCAACCGCCGCCGGACCGCGGCCGGGCTCGGGCTCTTCGCGCTCTCGCCCGTGCCCTCCGGCCAGCTCTTCCTCGGGGCCGGGCTGATGACGGTGCCCCTGCTGCCCCTCACCGTCGCCTTCTTCAGCGGCCGCCTCGTCTCCTACTCCATCTACGTGGGCGCGGCCAGTGTCGCCGAGGAGAGCCTCGGATCGATCCTCGTCGACGCGCTGACCTCGCCGCTGGGGCTGTTCCTGCAGATCGCGATGCTCGTCGCCCTCGCCCTCCTGGTCGGCGGGATCAGGCCAGGCTCCCGGCCCTCGCATTCACTGTGGTCTTTCCCGGATGGCGGACCCTCGGGCCGAACCTAGATTCGGGTCATGGACAAGGTTTTGGAGTCGGCCCCGAGACAGGACCAAGCGGTCGCCTGCGCGCGGCCCTTCTCAGCGCTGAGCACCGCCGACGTCCCCTTCGCCGGCGGCAAGGGCGCCAACCTCGGCGAGCTGAGCGCGGCGGGCTTCCCGGTGCCGCCCGGATTCGTCATCGGCGCCCCCGCTTACGCCGCCTTCTGCGACGACAGCGGCCTGCGCGAGAGGATCGACGCGCGCCTCGCCGCGGTGGACGTCGAGGACACCGCGGCGCTGGAGGCCGCCTCGGCTGAGCTGCGCCGCGCGATCGAGCGGCAGCCCCTGCCGCCGCAGATCGCCCAGGCCGTCGAAGCCGCCTGGCATGACCTGGTCGGCGACGACCCGGAAGCCGCGGTCGCGGTGCGCTCCTCGGCGACCGCGGAGGACACGGCGACCGCCTCCTTCGCCGGCATGAACGAGACGCTCCTCAACGTCCGCGGGGCCGAGGCTGTCCTCGAGGCGGTGCGCCGATGCTGGTCTTCGCTGTTCGGGGCGCGCACCATCTACTACCGCGCCAAGCGCGGCCTCCCCCAGGCCGAGATGGACATCGCGGTCGTCGTCCAACGCCAGATCAAGGCGAGCCGGGCCGGGGTGATGTTCACCGTCGACCCCGCCCGGGGCGACCGCGACCGGATCGTGATCGAGGGCGCCTTCGGCCTCGGCGAGGCGGTCGTCTCCGGCGCGGTCTCGCCCGACCGCTACGTCGTCGCCAAGGAAAGCCTGGAGATCGAGCGCCGCGAGGTTCGCGAGAAGGAGCTGGCGATCGAGCCCGACCCGGACGGCGGCACGAGCACCCGCGCGCTGAGCGCCGAGGAGGCGTCGCGACCGGTCCTCGACGACGAGGAGGTGCGGGCGATCGCGCTGCTCGGCCGCCGGATCGAGGCGCACTACGGAGCCCCCCAGGACACCGAGTGGGCGATCGACGCGGCGGGGACGATCTGGATGCTGCAATCGCGCCCGGTGACCGTCACCGCGGCCGCCGACCAGGAGGCAACCGAGCCGGCAGGCGCCCCGCTCCTGCGCGGCCTCGGCGCCGCCCCCGGCGCGGCCAGCGGGCCGGTGCGGCTGATCACCTCGGTCGCCCAGGCCGAGGAGCTGCGCGACGGCGAGGTGCTCGTGACCAAGATGACGGCGCCCGACTGGGTGCCGCTGATGAGACGCGCGGCGGCGATCGTCACCGACTCCGGCGGCATGACCTGCCACGCCGCGATCGTCTCCCGTGAGCTCGGAATCCCCTGCCTGGTCGGCACCGGCGAGGCGACCTCGACCCTCAGCGACGGCCAGGTCGTCACCGTCGACGCCGGCGCCGGCGTCGTCACCGAGGGCGAAACCGCAGCCGCCGTTCGTCCCTTGTCGCCCATGGGCGAACAAAGGACGAACGCCGAGGCGGTTGCGGCGGCGCCGGTGACCGGGACCAAGATCCTCGTCAACCTCTCCGAGCCCTCGCAGGTCGAGCGGGCGGCGGCGCTTGACGTCGACGGGGTCGGCCTGCTGCGGGCGGAGCTGATGGTGATCGAGGCGCTCGGCGGGGTTCACCCTCGCGCCCTCCTCGAGGGCGGCGAAGGCGAGCGCTTCGTCGAGAAGATGGCGAGCTCGCTGACCGCCTTCGCCACCGCCTTCGCGCCGCGGCCGATCACCTACCGGACGATCGACTTCCGCAGCAACGAGTTCCGCAACCTCGAGGGCGGCGAGCGCTTCGAGCCCGAGGAGGCGAACCCGATGATCGGCTACCGCGGGGCGCTGCGCTACCTGCGCGAGCCCGACCTCTTCGAGCTGGAGCTGCGGGCGATCGCCAGGGTCTGGGACGAGGGCCACGAGAACCTGCACGTGATGCTGCCCTTCGTCCGCAGCCCGCGCGAAGTGGTCGCCTGCCGCGAGTCGTTCGAGCGGGTCGGCCTGCTCTCCCGCCGCGGGTTCGAGCTCTGGCTGATGGCGGAGGTGCCCTCGGTCCTCTTCCACCTCGGCCGCTACGCGAAGCTCGGGATCGCCGGGATCTCGATCGGCTCCAACGACCTCACCCAGCTGCTGCTGGGCGCCGATCGCGACTCCGAGCTGGTCGCCGAGGTGTTCGACGAGCGCGACCCGGCGGTCACCGACTACATCGGCGAGCTGCTCGAAGCCGCGGCGGCGCTGGGGCTGAAGACCTCGATCTGCGGCCAGGCGCCCTCGGTCCACCCCGAGTACGCCGAGCTGCTGGTCCGCGCCGGGATCGAAGCGATCTCGGTCAACATCGACGCGGTGGGGCGGGCCCGCCGCCTCGTCGCCGCGGCCGAGCGGCGGCTGCTGCTGGAGCAGGCAAGACGGAGGGGAGGCTCGCAATGAAGGCTTACCAGCTGACCGCGTGGGAATCCGAGCCGGAGCTGCGCGACGTCCCCGTCCCCGAGCCCGGCCCCGGCCAGGTCCTGGTCAAGGTCGGCGGCGCCGGCGCCTGCCACTCGGACCTGCACCTGATGGAATGGCCGCCCGGCACCCTGAGCTTCGACGTCCCCTTCACGCTGGGGCACGAGAACGCCGGCTGGGTGGAGGCGCTCGGCGCCGGCGTCGAAGGGCTCGAGGTCGGCGAGGCGGTCGCCGTCTACGGGCCGTGGGGCTGCGGGCGCTGCCGCGCCTGCCGGCTCTCGGCCGAGAACTACTGCGAGCGGCAGGCCGAGATCGGCGCCTTCGGCGGCGGCCTCGGGCTCGACGGCGGGATGGCCGAGTACCTGCTGGTCCCCCACCCGCGGCTGCTCCTGGCGCTGGGCGACCTCGACCCGCGCGAGGCGGCGCCGCTCTCCGACGCGGCGCTGACCCCCTACCACGCGATCAAGCGCTCGCTGCACCTGCTCGTCCCCGGCTCGACCGCGGTGGTGATCGGCATCGGCGGCCTCGGCCACATGGGGGTGCAGATCCTCAGCGCCCTCAGCCCGGCTCGCATCATCGCCGTCGACACCTCCCCCGAGAAGCTGGAGCTGGCCCGCGAAGTCGGCGCCGAGGAGGCCGTCACCGCGGGCGAGGGCGCCGCCGGGGAGATCCGGGAGATGACCAAAGGCCTCGGCGCCGAGCTGGTCGTCGACATGGTCGGCTCCGACGACTCGATCGCCCTCGCAGCCGCGATCGCCCGCTTCGAGTCCCACCTGACGATCGTCGGGCTCGCCGGCGGCAAATTCGAGTTCGCCTTCGGCGCGCTGCCCTTCGAGGCGCAGCTCTCGATCCCCTACTGGGGCACCGCGGTCGAGCTGGGCGAGTGCCTGGACCTGGCCCGCGAGGGCAAGATCCGCGCCCACGTCGAGCGCTTCCCGCTGGAGGAAGCCGCCGGCGCCTATCAGCGGATGCGCGAAGGCAGCCTCGCCGGCCGCGCCGTGATCTGCCCGCACGGCGTCTGAAGCCGGCCGACCCAGCACCCCCGCGGCCCTGCGGCTTCACCGAAGCGGACCTTGTTGCGGTGCCCGGATGGCCCCCCGCGCCGTTCGGATGAGGATTGGTTCGACCCAGTCATCCAAGCAGCAAGGGAGAGGGACCATGGCGGAGATAGCAGGCAACGGCAGCGGCGCCGCGGGCGTCGAGCAGCCGAAGCTCAAACGCAGCATGGGTGTGTGGATGGCCACCGCGCTCGTGGTCGGGAACATGGTCGGCTCGGGGATCTTCCTGCTGCCGGCCTCGCTTGCCGGCGCGGCGGGGCCGATCTCGATCATCGGCTGGCTCTTCACCGGTGCCGGAGCGCTCTTGCTGGCGCTCGTCTTCTCCCGGCTCGGCCGGGCGATGCCGCGGACCGGCGGACCGTACGCCTACGCGCGGCGGGCCTTCGGCGACTTCATCGGCTTCCAGACCGCCTGGGGCTACTGGATCGCCGCCTGGGCCGGCAACGCGGCGATCGCCGTCGCCTTCGTCGGCTACCTCGCCGTCTTCTGGGGCGACCTCGAAACCAGCAACCTGCTGGCGGCGCTGGTCGGGATCGGCGTGATCTGGCTGCTGACCGCGGTCAACGTGATGGGCACCCGCGAGAGCGGCGCCGTCCAGCTCGTCACCACGGTCCTCAAGTTCGTGCCGCTGGCGATCATCGGCGTGATCGGCCTCTTCTTCGTCAACAGCGACAACCTCACCCCGTTCTCGCCGCACGGATCCTGGAGCGCGATCTCCGCCGCCGCCCCGCTCACCCTCTGGGCCTTCATCGGCCTCGAGTCGGCGACCGTCGCCGCCGGCGAGGTCAAGGACCCGGAGAGGAACATCCCGCGGGCGACCGTCTACGGCACGATCGCCGCGACCGTCGTCTACATCCTCGGCACCGTCGCGGTGATGGGGATCATCCCGACCGAGACCCTCGCCGGCTCGACCAGCCCCTTCGCCGACGCCGCGGGCGAGATGTTCGGCGGCAGCTGGGACAAGGTGATCGCGGTGGTGGCGATGATCTCGACCTTCGGCGCCCTGAACGGGTGGATCCTGCTGCAGGGACGGGTGCCGCTGGCGGCGGCCGAGGACGGGCTCTTCCCGCCCCAGTTCGCCAAGGTCCACGGCGAGCGGCGGACGCCGGTCTTCGGCCTCGTCGTCTCCTCGGTCCTGGTCACCGGGCTGATGCTGATGAACTACACGAAGGGCCTGGTCGACGCCTTCACCTTCATCATCCTGCTGGCGACCCTGACCACCCTGGTCCCCTACGCCTACTCGGCCGCGGCCCAGGCGCAGCTCTACTTCACCGAACGCGAGATCTTCGAGCGCGGTCGCTTCATGCGCGACACCGTGATCGCCGCTCTCGCCTTCGCCTACTCGATCTGGGCGATCACCGGCTCCGGCAAGGACATCATCGCCAAGGGCTTCGTCCTGCTGCTGGCCGGGATCCCCGTCTACGTCCTGATGAAGTGGTGGCAGGCCAAGCAGGCCGAAAAGACCGCTTCTGAACTGGTTGCGGCATCGGACGCCGCCCGCAAGCCCCTTCCCGCTGCGGGCGCCGTCGTCGCATCCGAGGGGGGCCCGCGATGACGAGTTCCTCGCCCCCCACCGAAGCCCCCGCGCCGCCCCCTGACGGCGCGGGGGCGGAGGCTTCCCCCCGCCTCTACGTCGGCTCGGAGGTCGGCACCCTGAGGCGGGTGATGCTGCACCGCCCCGACCTGGAGCTGCGCCGCCTCACCCCCGGCAACAAGGACGAACTGCTCTTCGACGACGTCCTCTGGGTGAAGCGAGCCCGCCAGGAGCACGACGCCTTCGCCGACGCCCTCGGCGAACGCGGGGTCGAGGTCCTCTACCTGCAGGAGCTGCTGGCCGCAACCCTCGCCGTCGAGGCGGCGCGCGAGGAGGTGCTCGCGGGCACCCTGGCGGCGGCCGGGCTGGGAGCGCGCCTCGGCTCCGCCGTCGCCGAGTGGCTCGGCGGCCTCGGCACCCACGCCCTGGCGCAGCGGCTGATCGGCGGGATCACCTACGAGGATCTCCCGTTCGAGAGCGACTCGCTGGTCGCCCAGGTCGCCCGCCGCGACGGCTTCGTCCTGCCCCCACTGCCCAACCACCTCTTCACGCGGGACACCTCCGCCTGGATCTACGACGGCGTCACCGTGCACGCGATGGCGAAGCCGGCGCGGCGCCGCGAGGCGATCCACCTCGCCGCGATCTACCGCCACCACCCGCTCTTCGCCGCGGCAGAGCACCAGGTCTGGAGCGATGGTCTCGGCGGGCCGGCGCGGCTCGAGGGCGGCGACGTCCTCGTGATCGGCAACGGCTGCGTGCTGATCGGAATGGGCGAGCGCACCACCCCGGCGGGGGTCGAGCTGCTGGCCCAGCGCCTCTTCGACGCCGGCGCCGCCGAGCGGGTGATCGCGGTGGTGCTGCCGGCGCAGCGCTCGAGCATGCACCTCGACACGGTGATGACGATGGTCGACCGCGACGCCTTCACGGTCTACCCGGAGCTGCGCGAAGCGATGATCGGCTACACGCTGACGCCAGGTCCCGAGGGGGTCAAGGTCGAGCGCGAGGAGGAGCTGTTCACGGCGATCGCCCGCGCCCTCGGCGTCGGCTCCCTGCGTCTCTTCGAGACCGGCGGCGACAGCTTCGAGGCCCAGCGCGAGCAGTGGGACGACGGCAACAACGTCCTCGCGATCGCCCCCGGCGTCGTCCTCGCCTACGAGCGCAACGTCGACACCAACACCCGCCTGCGCCACGAGGGGATCGAGGTGATCACGATTGCCGGCGCCGAGCTCGGCCGCGGCCGCGGCGGGCCCCGCTGCATGTCATGCCCGATCGAGCGCGACGCCTGATGGGTCCCAGTTCGACCCCGAGGAGCGGATCGGGCTCCTCCTGCGCGACCTCCGCGCCTCCCGCGACGGGCTCACCCAGCGCGCCCCGCGGCGCCGCTCGCAGGGCATCATCACCCGCTCGATGCCGCTGCGGGCCTGGCTGTTCCTCGGCTTGATCTCCGCCGTCCTCGGGATCGGCGCCTTCTTCTACCTTCCTCAGCATGGTCGCCTGCCAGATCGGAACCGCCCTCGCCGTCGTGCTGATCTACCTGCCGCCGTGCCAGGACCTGCTCGGCACCGCCGCCCTGCCGCCGGAGCACCTGCTGCGGCGGTGGCGACTCAGGCGGGGTGAGGCCCAACCTGGGTCCCGGCCTGGCCGCGAACGATCTCTGCTGCATCCTTGAGATCGCCGATCGCGGCCTTGCGGCCGGTGGCTTCGACGAAGCGGCAGGCGGCCTCGACCTTCGGTCCCATCGATCCCGCCTCGAAGTCGTGCTCGCGCAGCTCGGCGGGCGTGGCGCTGCCCAGCGCGGACTCGTAGTCGCGCCCCCAGCCGAGGTGGACGCCGTCGACGTCGGTCAGCATCACCAGCAGGTCCGCCTCGAGGCGGCGGGCCAGCAGCGAGGCGGTCAGGTCCTTGTCGACGACCGCCTCGACGCCCCGCATCGTGCCGTTGCCGTTGAGGGCGACCGGGATTCCGCCCCCGCCGGCGCAGATGACGAGGACGCCGGCCTCGATCAGGATGCGGAGGCTGCTGAGCTCGACGATCGCCCGCGGCTCGGGGGAAGGGACCAGGCGCCGGTCCCCGTGCAATCCGATCGGCTTCGACGGGAAGTGGAAGGCGGGATCATCCGCGGCGACGACCACCTGGGTCAGAAGGGTGACGAGATCCCGCTCCGGCAGGGTGTTGCGGAGGGCGAGCTCGAGCATGTAGCCGACCATTCCCTCGCTCTCCGCGCCGAGCACATCGAGCGGGTAAGGGGCGACGTCGGGGTAGGCAGCGCTCTGCAGCGCCAGCAAACCGACCTGAGGCCCGTTCCCGTGGGTGATCACGAGCTCGTGCTCGGAGGCGATCGCGGCCAACCCCATGGCCGCCGCCTCCACGTTCTTCTCCTGGGTCGCGGCGTCGGCCGCCTCGCCGCGACGAAGCAGCGCGTTTCCGCCCAGGGCAACCAGTACTCGCATGCCCATACGGTGGCTGAGGCAGGGGCCCGGGCCATCGGGCCTAACCCACATCTCCCCCTGCGGGCTAGCCCCGAACGGCGTCCGCTGGCAGACTCTCCACAAGTTCGATGTCAGACGGGCAGCAGATAACCGTCGTCCTTGCCGACGACCACAACGTGATCCGCACCGGGCTGCGAAGCATGCTGGAAGCGGAGGAGGACCTGCGGGTGGTCGGGGAGGCCCCCGACGCCGCCGTGGCCGCGAAGCTGGTCAGGGACCGGCGGCCGGACGTGCTGGTCCTCGACCTGCAGATGCCGGGAGCCGAGCCGCGCCAGGACATCCCCCGCCTGCGCGAGAGCGCTCCCGATACCGCGGTTGTGATCCTGACCATGCAGAGCAACCCCCGCATGGCCCGCGACCTGCTGCGCGCCGGCGCCGCGGGCTACGTCCTCAAGCAGGCCGCCGAGCGCCAGCTGCGCGAGGCGATCCGCGTCGCCGCGAACGGCGGCTCGTTCATCGATCCCGAGCTGGGCGGAGCGCTGGCGAAGCTCGAGGCGGACCCGCTCGAAGGGCTCAGCCAGCGCGAGCTCGACCTGCTGCGACTCGTCGCCATGGGCCACACGAACCGCGAGATCGGCGAACAGCTCTTCCTCAGCGTGCGGGCGATCGAGGTCAACCGCTCGAAGCTCTTCGAAAAGCTGGGGATCGAGTCGCGCCCCGAGCTCGTCCGCTTCGCGATCGCCAACGGCCTGATCGAGTCCGGCGGCGAGACCAGCTCTTGAAGCCAGCCCTTTAGGTCCTTCGGTCGCTGCGAATCGGGATGGAGGCGGCGACCTCGGTCCCCTTCGAGGGCTGCGAGCGCACCTCGAGGCTCCCGCCCAGCAAGGTGACCCGCTCCCGCATCCCGATCAGGCCGCGCCCGCCCTCGGGGCCATCCGGGTCGAAGCCCCTGCCGTCGTCCCCCACCACCACCGAGGCTTCGCCGTCCACGAGCTTTGCGCGCAGGCTGGCGTGATCGGCGGCGGCGTGCCTGACGACGTTGTTCAGCGCCTCCTGGGCGAGGCGGTAGACGGTCCGCTCCTCGTCGTGGCTGAGCTCCCCGTCCAGCTCGACCTCGGTGTCGATGGTGAAGCCGCCGCGCATCGCGCACTCCTCGGCAAGCGCTTCCAACGCGCCGGGAAGGCCAAGGCGCTCCAACGAGGCCGGCCGCAGGTCGTCGATCAGGCGGCTCAGCTCGTTGATCTGCCCCTCGAGCTGATCGACGGTCTGCTCGGCAGCCTGCCTCAGCCGCTCGCCGGATTCGGCTGCGTCGCTCTGCAGCGCCGTCGCCAGGATGATGCGCGTGGCCGCCAGGCCCTGCAGCGTCTCGTCGTGGAGCTCCCGGGCCCAACGGTCCCGCTCCTTCTCGGCGATCTCGACCTGCTGCTGGAGGCGTTCGGACTCGACCGACTGCGCGGTCGCCACCGCCGTCGCCGCGCTGGCGCCGAAAGCCTGCAGGAGCCGCAGATCCTCCTGGTCGAAATCGGCCCCGCCGGCTTCTCGGTCCAGCGCCACCAGCACCCCCATCGTGTGGCCGCGGAAAAGCAGGGGGACGATCAGGACGGCCTCGGCTTCGAGCCGGTCCCGCAGCGCGGCCTCCGGCCCGATCGAGTCGCGATCGAGCCGCTTGGCCTCGCGCCCCTGCATCGTCGCCTCGATCACCGGCTCATCCCCCTCCAGCCCCTCCAGGCCCGGGCGATCCTGGCCGGCCTGAGCAGCCAGCACCAGGTGGCCGCGTTTGCTCAGCAGCACGATCAGGGTCCTGGCCTCGACCAGGGCGCGGGCGCGCTTGACGATCAGGTCCAGCACCCGGTTGACCTCGACCTCGCCGCCGACGGTGCGGGCGATGTCGACCGAAGCCTCCGCCTGGCGAAGCGCCTGCTGCATCTTGGCCTCGCGGTCGATGAGGGTCGTGTAGAGGCGGGCGTTCTCGATCGCGATCGCGGCCCAGACGGCGAGCGTCTTCGCCGCCTCTTCGTCGGCCTTGTCGAACTCGTCGGCGCCCTGCTTCTCGGTCATGTAGAGGTTGCCGAAGGCCTGCCCCCGGATCATCACCGGCACCCCGAGGAAGGAGTGCATCGGCGGGTGCCCGGGCGGGAACCCGTAAGCGTGAGGGTGGTGGTTGACGTCGGCCAGGCGCAGCGGCACCGGTTCGCGGATCAGCTCCCCGAGCACCCCGTGCCCGCGGGGAAGGCTGCCGATGTTGCGCCTGGTCTCGTCGTCGATGCCGAGGTAGATGAAGCGTTCCAGCGCCTTCCGCTCCTGGTCGAGCACCCCGAGCGCCGCGTACTTGGCTCCGGTCAGCTCTTGCGCGGCCTCCACCACGGAGCGCAGCACCGACTCCAGGTCGAGCTCCGAGAGAAGGGAGGCGCCAACCTCGATCAGCCGCTTGAAGCGGTCCTCTTCTTGACTTACCGACTGGTCAGAAAACTCCACCTACCCAATATCTCACTTTGACTGCAAATAACCACCTTTCGTAGTCAGGTGGCGATAGGCGTCGCAATCGCCAGGTACACGGCGATCGAGAGCAGGTCCTGGATGATCGTCGCCAGCGGCCCCGAGCCAAAGGCGGGGTCGGCGCCGAAGCGCGCCAGGAGGCGAGGCAGGAGAGTCGCCACCGAGGTCGCGATCGAGCAGCTCGCGGTGAGGGCGAGGGCGACCCCCAGCGCCACGCCGGCATCACCCCAGCCGAGCAGCGCGAAGGGGAAGAACGCGAGCCCGACCAGGAGGCCGATCAGGGCGCCGGTGATGAACTCTCGCCGGACCACCGCGCGCATGTCGATGCTGGCGCTCATCCCGCGAATCAGCAGCGTCTCGGTCTGCGTGCCGACCGCGTCCGCCATGTAGACGACGGCGGGGACGAAGAAGGCGAGCAGCACCTTCTCGTCGAGCTGGGCCTCGAAGGAGCCGACCAGCACCGCCGAGGCCATCGCCCCGACCAGGCCGACCAGGAGCCAGGGCAGGCGGTGCAGGAGCCGCCGGCTGATCGGCTCTTCGGCCGCCAGCCGGGCGCGGCCGCTGCTGGCGAGGTAGCCGCCGAGGCGGGCCGCGTCCTCGTCGTGCTGGGCGAGCAGGCGGCCGATCAGCTGGTGGGCCGGAACCAGGCCGACGAACTCGCCGCCGGCTCCGAGCACCGCCAGGTTCCCCTGCCGGCGGCGGACCATCTGCCAGGCGGCCCTCTCCTCGGATTCGCCCGGCCGTATGACCACCGGGTCGGCATCCGCCAGGTCCCTTAGCAGCGCCTCCTCGGGTGCCTCGAGCAGCCGGCTCAACGCCACCAGCCCGACCAGCCCGCCCTCGTCGAGCACGACGATCTCGTCGACGAAGTCGAACGATTTGCCGACCATGTATCGGCGCGCCTGGGCAGCGGAATACGCGGGCGAGACAACCGGAACCCGAGCGGTCGCATGACCCGCGATCTCGCCGGTGTAAAGACCGCGCGCCTCCTCCTCCATCCCCGCCATTCTCACGCCACGCGCGGCGGCATCCGCCGCGGGGGGCGCCCACAGGATCTGTGCGGCGTTTCCCGGATTCCGCCGGGGGCGGCGGCTCATAGCTTGGTCTCAGAAACCAGCGCTCCGCCAGGGGGCGGAGGGACGAAAGGAAGCTATGGCGCACACCAAGCAGGCGGACCGGCATTCGGAGTACACCTCTCCCACGGCCGCGGCACCCGTTCTGGTCGGCGCCGACGGCAGCGAGGAGGGACGCGACGCCCTCGCTCTCGCCCGCGAGTTGAGCGCGCTGCGCGGCGCCCGCTGCCTGATTGCCGTTCCGGGGCCGGGCCCGATCGGCGAGGAAGCGCGTGAGGCGCTTGACGATCCCAGGGCGCCAGTCGAGGAAATCGGCTTCACCAGCTCGGGAAAGGTGCTTGCGAAGATCGCCGAGCGCGACCAGGTCGGCACGGTGGTGGTCGGCTCCAGTCATCGTGGAGCGATCGGGAGGGCCATGCTCGGCAGCGTTGGCGAGCAGGTGCTGGGCCACGCGCCCTGCGAGGTCGTCGTCGCCCCCCGCGGCTACGCCACCGGAGAACCGCGCCATTTCCGGCGAATCGCCGTCGCGGTCGACGGCAGCGAGGAGTCGAAGGTGGCGCTGACCCGAGCCGAAGACCTCGCCCGCCAAGCCGGAGCGACGATCGAGGTCCTGGTCGCCGATGATCCGATGGTGCTCGGAATCCAGGCCGAATACCCCAGCGACGCGCCGGCGGAGCTGGCGGACGTGCTCAAAGCAGCGGTGGCATCCGTCGACCCCAACCTCTCCCCGGTCGGCAAGCGCGTCGAGACCGGCTGGCATCAGGTGGTGCGGACGATCGCCGCCGCGATCGCCGGCGCCTGCGAGGCCGACGTCGACCTCCTGGTCACGGGCTGCCGCCGGCCGATCAACCACTTCCTCAGCGGCTCGGTGACGCGGCACCTGATCACCGAGGCGCCCTGCCCGGTGCTCGTCGTGCCCCACTCGCGGAAGGTCTGAGATGTACAAGCGAATCCTCGTCGGCTACCTGGAGAACGACCCCGGGCACGATGCGCTGGCGCTGGGAACGGCGCTCGCCGGCGCCACCGGCGCCGAGCTGATCGCGGTCACCGCGCCCGACGAGCAGGGGCACGGCCTCGCCGCGCTCGCCCGCTCCCACGAGGCGGACCTGATCGTCCTCGGCCCCACCCACCGCAGCGGGCTGGGTCGCGTCATCCCGGGCTCCACCCTCGAGCACCTGCTCGGGGAGGCCCCCTGCGCCGTGGCGGTGGCCCCGGCCGGCTTCGCCGCATCAGGGGACGATCCCGCCATGCGCGTGGTCGGCGTCGGCTACGACGCCTCCCCGGCCGCCGCCCAGGCGCTCGAGAGCGCCAAGGAGCTCGCCCTGCGCAACGGCGCCGCGATGCGCGTCTACGCGGTGGCGCCCAAGCACCCCCAGCTGCCGGGAGCCGAGAGCCCGAGTCCCGGCAAATCCCTCCCCTCCGAAGCGGAGGAGCTGAGGGAAGCGCTGCACGAGGCGGTCGCCAAGCTACCGTCGGAGGCGCGGGCGCTCCCCGTCTTCAGCCGCGGCTGGCCGGCCGAGGAGCTGGTCAAAGCCTCGGCCTCCGGCGTCGACCTCTTGTTCCTCGGCTCGCGCAGCGGCGGGCCGCTGCGGCGGGCGCTCCACAACAGCATCAGCAACGGGGTGATCCTCAGGGCCCTCTGCCCGGTCCTGGTGGTGCCAACCGAGATCGCCGCGCCGGCCTGACGCAAGAGCATGGAGGTGCTCGCGCTGATCTTCGGCCTCGCCATCGGAGGCGTGGTTGGAACGGTCGGCGGCGGCGGCGCCATCCTCGCCCTGCCCGTCCTGGTCTATGTGCTCGACCAGGGCGTCAGCTCCGGCTCGACCGCTTCGCTGATCGTCGTCACCCTGGGAGCCTCGGTGGGCGCCGGCGCCCACGCCCTGCATGGCTATCTCTGCTGGCGGGTCGCCGCCGCGTTCGCCGTGCCCGCCGCCCTCGGCGCCTACCTGGGAACCATCGCCAGCACCTCGGTCACTCCTCGCGTCCTGATCCTCGCCTTCGTGCCGGTGATGCTCGCCGCCGCGGCGCTCACCTACTTCCGCAGTGGCCCCCCGGATGACGGCGAGGAGGACCCGCGGCCCTGTCCGAAGCCGCAGCCGGGACGCTCGAGCGGCGCCGGCCTGGTGGTCGGGGTGATGACGGGGTTCTTCGGCGTCGGCGGAGGGTTCCTCATCGTGCCCGCGCTGACCTCCCTGCTGGGCCTGCCGATCCGCCGGGCGATCGCCACCTCGCTCGCGATCATCGGCCTGACCGGCCTCGTCGCCCTCACCGCGCACCTCGCCCGAGGCGCCGAACCCGATTGGCCGCTGACCGTCGCGCTCTGCGTCGGCGCCACCTTGGGGGCGCTGCTGGGAAGCTCGTTCGCCCAGCGGCTGTCGCCGCAGTCACTGGCCCACGGATTCGGGTTCGTGGTCGCGGCGATCGCGGTCTTCCTGCTCGTCGACGTCCTCCTCCTCGGCGGCCCGCCCCAAGGATGACTCTCCCTCCTAGAGCGCCGTGGGGTAGGTCTCCGGGGGTTCGCCCCGCTCCCAGATCTCCTCCCGCTCCAGCGGCTCGACCGCGCGGGTCTCGTCGATGTGGATGACGGCGTCGAACTGGCCCGGCAGGTCGGCGTGGAAGTAGTGGCTCTGGCGCTCGGTCTCGGGCCTGTAGATGACGCCGATCGCCCGCTCCAACCTGGGCTCGGCAAGGATCTCGGCTACCTGGGCGGTGTTGAGGTCAAGCCAGAAGCGAGAAGCCGGGGCCTCGTGCAGCAGCTCCTCCCAACTGCCGGGGAGGGCCGGGCGGACCGTCTTGCGCTCGGCCGGAGCATCCCAGGAGGAGGCGGCGGTGACGGTGCCGGCGTAGGTCGAGAAGCCGATCAGGAAGGCATCCCCGGGGTGGCGCGCGCGAACGAGCTGGCCCACGTTCAGTTCTCCGCGGTGTCCCATCTCGGTCATCCGCGCATCGCCGACGTGGGAGTTGTGCTCCCAGACGACGATCTTCGGCGCCGTCCCCTGGCGGGCGAGGTGGGCGGCGAGCTGCTCCAGGGTGTCGGCCATGTGCCGGTCGCGCAGGTTCCAGGTCTCGCGGGGGGCGTCGAACATCGCCCGGTAGTACTCCTCGGCGCTGGCGACGACGCGGGCGTTCTGCTCGGCGCAGAACTGCTCGTCTTCGGCGGCGATCCCGTCGCGCCGCAGGTAAGAGTCGGCGCTGCGCTGCAACTCGACGAGCTGGGCGACGGCGCTGCGCCGGCAGAGGTCGCTGACGCCGAGCGCCGCGGCGCGGCCGTAGGCCTGCTCGCCGCCGAACTGCTCGAGGCAGGAGTAGCGCTCGCGGGCCCGGCCGGCAGCGGCGGGGTCGACCTTCTCCAGGTAGGCGATCACCGCCGCGATCGAGGAGAAGAGGCTGTAGATGTCGAGGCCGAAGAAGCTGACCCCCTGCGCCTCGCCGGCGCGCTCGTTGTGGGAGCGCATCCAACCGACGAAATCGAGCACCTCGGCGTTGCGCCACATCCAGGTGGGAAAGCGACGGAAGCCCCGCAGCGCCTCCTCGGCGTCGGCGTCCTCCGTCGCCCCGTGCAGGTAGCGGTTGACCCGGTAGGCGTCGGGCCAGTCGGCCTCGACCGCCACCGCCCGGAACCCCTTCTCCTCGATCAGGCGCCGCGTGATCAGGGCCCGCTCGCGGTAGAACTCGTGGGTGCCGTGCGAGGCCTCGCCGATCAGCGCCATCGACTTGCTCCCGATCAGGTCGAGCAGCCGGTCGTAGTCGCCGCGGGACCCGAGGATCTCTTCGGGCTCAAGCATCTGCACCTGGGCGATCGAGCGCTCGTTCACGGTCGCCTCACCACCAGCACCGGGCAGGTCGCCTTGCAGACCAGCTGCCGTGAGACGGAGCCCAGCAGCACCCTCTTCAGCGGGCCGGACCCACGCGAGCCGACCACCAACAGGTCGACGCCCTCTTCGCAGGCGCGAACGATCTCGCTGGCGGGGTCGCCGTCGCGCCTCGTGGCCTCCGCCGAGAGAGACTGGTCGACCGCGGCGAGGATGTCGCTCATCACCTTCTCCGGCCGCGGCGGCAGCTCGGGCAGGTAGGCGCCCGGGGCCATCACCGGGGTGGTGACTGGCGGCTGCACGACGGTGATGATCTCGAGCGCCGCTCCGGCGGGAAGGGCGAGAGCTTCCGCGTGACGCAGCGCGAGCCTTGCCTCCGGGGTGCCGTCGTAGCCGACGGCGATTCGGCGCGGGCTCTCGTGCCGCGCTTCGGCGTAGCCCGTGGGGGCCACGGCGACATCGGCGGGGGCGCCGTTGAGCAGGTTGATCGCGGTGCTTCCCGCCAGGACCCGGCCGATCGCGCCGCGGTGAGGTGAGCCGACCACGATCGCGTCGAAGCCGTCCTCTTCGGCGAGCGCGGTCAGGATGGCCGCCGGCGAGCTGCCGCCATAGGCGCGGGTCTCGACCTCGATGCCCCCGAGGGTCTCGCGGGCCTGCTCGAAGAGGGGAAGCGCCTCCTGCGCCTCGCCTTCCGGGAGTTGCGCGTATTCGAGCAGGAGCGGATCGCTGTAGAGGACGGTGGCGACAAGCGCGCTCCCGCCTCGATCGCCACAAAGAACCCGGGCGAGCTCGAGCGCGTCCCTGCCGCCCTCACGCCTGTCGAGGCCGATCAGCAATCGCATGACGCTCACCCAGTCTCGGCCAGCTTCTCGTCGAGCTGCTTGCGAACCGACTCGCACACCGCTTCGGTCTCGGGGTTGTAACGCTCAGCAGCAAGGACGCCGAGCAGCACCTCCGCGTCCCCTCTGTCCAACTCCAAGGTGATCGTGTTGCCTGCCATCTGCCTTCCCTTCTTTCTTTCTCGTCGACTGAACCGCAGAGCACATCCAGGTTTTCAGCCGCGCTCGCAGCCGGCATCCGGGAAACCCCGCAAGCAGCCCATCGGCAGAAAACCGAACCCCGATGCAGGGCTTTCTCCCGATGGCCCAGGGGAGCGCCGATTCGAGAATCGAGCGGACCGGCGAGAAACGAGCAGGAGGGCGAGATGGCAGCGGAGACGAACGGGAGGGATTGGCGGCGCGAGGAGCAGTTGGCGCCCCTCACGGGGGTCGCCGTACTGCTGTTCGGGCTCGCCGGCCTGATCGTGCTCGAGGGCCCGGCCGACCGCCCCGAGGTGGACGTCGACGCCAGCGCCTTCCTCGCCTACTTCGACCAGCGGGACACCGTCGTCCTCGGCAGCTTCCTGGTCATGCTCAGCGTGGCCTTCTTCCTCTGGTTCTTGGGATCGCTGCGGACGGCCCTGCGAGATGCGGAGGCTGGCACCGGGCGGCTCAGCGCGATCGCCTACGGCGGCGGGATCGCCACCGCGGCGCTGTGGCTGGCGCTGCCGAGCGTCTCGCTGCTCGGGGCCCTGGACGCCGACCACCTCGACCCGCAGGCGGCGAAGACGATCTTCATCCTCGGCGACGCGTTCCTCTATCCGGCCGCGATAACGGCGGCCGTGCTCGTCGCCGCGAGCGGGCTCGTCGCGCTGCGGACCGGAGCCCTGCCGCGTTGGCTGGGCTGGTTGAGCCTGGTGCTGGCGATCTGGCTGCTGATTCCCCCTCTTGGCTCGAGCGCCGGCACCCCCGAGAACCCCGCCGGGTGGACCGGCTTGGCCGCGATCGACCTGGTGCCGGTCTGGACGGCGGTCACGGGCTTCGCGCTGATGGCGAGGAGGGAGAGGGCCTGATGCTGCGGCGCCTGGCGCTTTTCGTCGATCGCCGCGAAGCGGGCCGGCGCCTCGCCCCCGCGCTCGAGCGCTTCCGCCCGCGGGACCCGCTGGTGATCGCGCTTCCGCGCGGCGGCGTTCCCGTCGCTTACGAGATCGCCCAGGCGCTGTCGGCCCCGCTCGACATCCTGCTCGCGCGCAAGATCGGAGCGCCGCACCACCCCGAGTACGGGATCGGCGCGATCGCCGAGGGCGGCGTCCAGTTCATCCGCCGCGAGGAGGTCGAGCTGACCGGGACCACCGAGGAGGAGCTCGCCTCCGTGGTCGCGGCCGAGACGGGCGAGCTCGAGCGCCGTCAGCATCTTTACCGTGGCGAGCGGGAACCGCTCCCGGTCGACGGCCGCGCGGTGATCCTGGTCGACGACGGGGTCGCCACCGGGGGGACCGCGATCGTCGCGGCGCAGGCGCTGAGGGCCCGCGGCGCCGCCAGCGTCGTCCTCGCCGTGCCGGTCGCCCCGCCGGGCGCCTCGCGACGCCTCGCCGGCGACTTCGACGAGGTGGTCTGCCTCGAGGAGCCGAACGGCTTCTTCGGCGTCGGTCAGTTCTACGTCGACTTCGGCCAGGTCAGCGACGAGGAGGTGCGGAAGCTGCTCGCGACAGACCAAGAGCCGCCCCAAGCCGGGCTCGCCGCCGACCCGCTGGCGGACGATCCCCCGCCGGTCGAGAGCGCCGTCGCGATCGAACCCGCGCCGGGGATGGCGCTGGCTGGGGACCTGCGGATTCCAGACGCCGCCGCCGGCCTCGTCGTCTTCGCCCACGGCAGCGGCTCGAGCCGCCACAGCCCCCGCAACCGGCAGGTCGCCGAGGCGCTGAACGAAGCCGGGTTCGCGACGCTGCTGTTCGACCTGCTCACGACCGAGGAGGAACGGGAGCGCGCCAACGTCTTCGATATCGGGCTGCTGGCGCAGCGTCTCCTCGCGGTCACCCGCTGGGCGCAGGAGGAGGAGACCCTGAAGGACCTGCCGATCTCCTACTTCGGCGCCTCGACCGGCGCCGCCGCGGCGCTTCGCGGCGCCGACTGGCAGGTCCTGGCCTTGAACGAAGAGGCGGCGGCGCTGCTGCGCTGCGAGCACGAGGTCGCGATCGTCCCCGGCGCCACCCACCTGTTCGAAGAGCCGGGGGCGCTGGAGCGGGTCGCGGAGCTGGCGGCCGCGTGGTTCTCGCGGTACTCGCCCTAAACGGCCGGCAGCCTGTTCAACCCGCCTTGGCCACCGAGCCCGAAGCCCCTCCGGAGGGCAGGACCGCCTGGATCTCAACCCCTTCGCCGGGGGCGGAGCAGATCTCGATCGAACCGCCGAGCAGCTCGACCCGTTCCCGCATCCCGTTGAGCCCGAGCCCGGTGGTTTCGGCGCTGGGATCGAAGCCGCCGCCGTCGTCGCAGATCGAGACCCTCACCTCGCCGCGATCGTCGTCGTCGACCACTTCGACGACGACCACCGAGGCCTTGGCGTGCTTGACGGTGTTGTCGAGCGCCTCCTGCGCGATCCGGTAGATGGCGGTCTCCAGCTCCTCCTCGTACCGAGCCGTTGCCCCTCCCGCCTCAAAGGAATGGTCGACCTGGGTCTTGACTTCCAAGCCCGGTGCTTCGAGCCGGTCGGCGAGGGATTCGAGCGCGGCCCCGATCCCCAGCTCGTCGAGCGCCATCGGCCGCAGATCGGTGATCAGGGAGCTGAGCTTCTCGATCTCGGTCTCGACGTCGACGATCGCCCGCTGGATCAGCTCCTGCGCCGCCGTCGGCTCGGCCCCTTCCATCGCGGCCAGGGACATCCGCAGCGCCCCGAGGCCCTGCAGGGTCTCGTCGTGCAGTTCGCGCGCCCAGCGGGCCCGCTCGGCTTCCCCGGCCGAAAGGCGGTTGCGGCGCCTGGCCGCGTCGAAGCGCTGGGCGGTCGCCACCGCGGTCGCGGCGCTGGCGGCGAAGGCCTCCAGCAGCTCCTCGTCTTCGGCGCTGAACTCGGGGCCTTCGCTCTGGCGGTCGACGGCGACGAGGGCGCCGTAGGCGCGGCCGCGGAGGACGAGCGGCACCACCAGGCCGGCCTCGGCGGCGAGACCGTGCCGGCCGAGCCCGAACTCGTCGTATCTGGCCCGGTTGACGGCGGTCTCGAGCCGTTCGGGCCGCAGCATCCGCAGCGCCGCCCCGGCGACGGAGCTCTCGGCATCGACGCGGGCGCCGATCAGCCCCGGCGGCAGCTCCCCCGCCGCCGCCTCGACGACCAGGTGCGGGCCGTGCAGCAGCTCGATCACCAGCGCCCGCGCCGAGACCAGCGCCCGGCCGCGCTTGGCGACCAGGCCGAGGATCGTCTCCAGGTCGGTCTCGGCAGCCAGGGTGCGGGCGATGGTGACGGTGGCGTCGAGGGCGGCGAAGTTTCGCTCCAGCGCCCGGCGGCTGGCCTCGGAGCCGGCGTAGCGCCGCGCGTGGTCGATCGCGAGCCCGGCGAACTCGGCGAGCATGACGATGGCGTCCTCGTCTGCCTCGCTGAACTCCGGAGCGCCTTCCTTCTCGGTCAGGTAGAGGTTTCCGTAGGCGTGGCCGCCGATGAAGATCGGCACCCCGAGGAAGGAGCGCATCAGCGGGTGCCCCCCGGGGAAGCCGTAGGCGTGGTGGTGCGCGCTCACATCGGCAAGGCGAAGTGGTTCCGGGTTGCGGATCAGCTCCCCGAGCACGCCATGGCCGGTCGGCAGGGGCCCGATCCGCCGCTTCTCCTCCTCGGAGGTGCCGACGGTGAGGAAACGCGCCAGCTCCTCTCCCCCCTCGTCGAGCACCCCCAGCGCCGCGTAGCGGGCGCCGGTGAGGGCCTGGGCGGAAGCGAGGGCGCGGCCGAGGACTTCGTCGACGTCCAGCTCCGAGAGCACGTCGCGCGCCACCTGCAGCAGGGCCTTGGTCGCCGGATCTGCCATCGATCAGAGTTCCAGCGGACGCAGGACCTTCGCCCCGAGCGCGGTGGCGGCCCGGGAGGCCGGGCCCGGGAGGCTGCGGACCATCAGCTGCAGCTCGTGCTCGCAGGCAGGGCAGGGCCAGGACGCTGTCGAGGTGGCGTCGCCGACGAGAAACCGGCGCAGGCAGCGCGGACAACGAAGCAGATCGACTTGACTGGCACTGGACACGAATGATCCCCCGAATCACACGGGACGAGCGCGGAGGACCCTGACGGACCTGCGGTGCTCATCGCTTACTAACCCGGCGCCAGCGCAAACCTTCCGGAATACCGGCGTCGATATCCAAAGATACTCGACAGTTCTTCTTTAAGCAACAGCTAGTTCGATTTGAAAATGCGGAGTCGGGCGTCAGCCCAACGCCAACCGAGGTTCGTAGGGGACCTCCGGCGATCCCAGGTGCCACTCCATCCAGCGGCAGATCCCCGGGGTGGCCGCCCAGGCCCCTCTCTGCCCGTTCCGCGTCTCCACCTCGCGCAGCTGGTGCGCGCAGTGGAGCTGGCCGGCGACCCTCCTGGTCCCAGCGACCATGTAGGGGTCGTCCGCGTCGGCGACGAGAAGGGTGGGCGCCCAGACCCTGCCGAGCCCCGCGACCGCCAGGTCGGGTCGCCCGGAACGGGTGGCGACGGCGCCGATCTCCTTGCCGAGCAAGGCCGCCGCCGACAGCGCCGCGGCGGCGCCGAGGCCCGAGCCGACGTAACCGATCGGCAGGCCGTCAACGCCCCACTGCTCGCTGGTCCACTCGGTCGCCCCGATCAGGCGCTCGGTCAACACGTCCACGTCGCTTGCCGCCTTGGCGTCGTCGCCGCTCTCCACCAGGTCGAAAAGCAGCGTCCCCAGCCCGCGCCGGTTGAGGGCGAGGGCGAGGTCTCGCTGCCGGGGGTCCATCCGCCCGAAGTCCATCTCGGAGGCGAAGAGGACGACCCCCCTGGCGCCGGCGGGTATCTCCAATCCGCCTTCCAGCCTCGCTCCGGCCGCCTCGACGCAGACCCCCCGCGAGATCTGCGGGGGCGCGGAGGACCTGACGATGCCGCGGGGTCGGCGCCGACCCTGGCCTTCTCGTCTGAGCTTGACCGCCATGTCCCAAACCTGACAAGGACGAAGGGCGGCGGCATCCGTAGTTCACCGCCGCTCCCGCCGGGTCAACCCCCGAGCGTCAGCTCATCACCCGCAGCGTCGAGGGCACGTCCATCTTCTGGATGCGGCGGGTGCTCAGGAGCGGAGCCAGGGCGACGGAGACAACCCCCACCACGACCACGGCGAGCAAGGAGGCCGGGGCGATGTCGATCACGAGGCCGAGGTCGGGAAGGGTCTCCGGGAGGGTCTGGCTGACCACCCAGTTGACGACGAGGAGCCCGCCGGCAAGGCCGGCCAGGGTGCCCAGGATCCCGGCGATCAGCCCCTCCCCCACGGCCAGCGCCATCGTCCTCGCCGTGGTCAAGCCGAAGGCGAGCATGGTTGCGTTCTCGCGGCGCTGCTCGTCGATGCTGATCGCCGAGGAGTTGAAGGCGATCAGCAGCGCCAGCGCCAGCGCGAAGGCCTCGATGATCCGCAAGACGCCGAGGAAGTCGTCGAGGCGCTCGCGGATCAGCTCGCTCGTCGTCGTCGCCCGCTCGACCGAGGCGACGACGGGGACGCGGAAGAGCGCGCGGGCGATCTGGTCCCTGCTGACGCCGGGCCGCGGCGTCAGCGAGACCTGGTTGGCGGCGCCGGCGAGGCCGGCGACCGCGGCGAGCGAGGAGTCGGCGTAGGCGAAGGTTCGGAAGGGGTCGGGATGCAGGCCGCTGACCCGGACCTCCGCTCGCTCCTCGGCGTAGCCCGAGCCCCGCCGCCGCGGGTAGGCGATCTCGATCTCCCCACCGACGCCGACGCCGAGGTCGTCCGCCGCCTTCTCCGAGATCACGACCTCGGCTGCGCCCGGCGCCGGCGCCGTCCCGGAGGAGAGCGTCGGCGCCCAGATCGAGCTCTCGGGATCGAGCAGCGTGATCATGCCCCGGAACCCCTCGGCCGCCGGTGCCGACAGCGTCACCGGCAGGATCAGCTGGGGTTCCGAGGCGGCGACGCCGGGCGCGGACTCGACGATCCGCTGCGCCGCGCGGGCGCTGTGGAAGCCGTCCAGGGAGACGACGATCCGGTCGGGGTTCCCCTGGGCGATCTCGGCTTCGCTGCGGTCGACGGTGGCGTCGAAGGAGTCGATCAGCCCGAGGAAGGCGATCAGGACGCTGAGCACGGCGCCGATGCCGAGCACGGTGAGCAGCGTCCGGCGCGGGGCGCGCAGGGCGTTGCGAAGGGGCAGCTGGCCGACGCTCGACCCCGGCAGCCGCAGGTGCTTGGCGAGCCCGGCGATGCCGCTGCCGCGGGCGGAGCGGAAGCCGATCCTGATCGCCTCCATGGGGGTCTGCCGCAGCCCGCGCCAGACCGGGATCGCGGTGGCGGCGATCGGCAGGACCAACCCGATCGCCGCGGCCCGGACGAAGACGCCGACCTCGAACGGGGTCCGCATCTCCGGCAGCGGCAGCAGGTCTTCGAGGACGCCGCGGAAGATCTCCCCCATCATCAGCCCCAGCGCGAGCCCGAGCAGCGTCCCGGCGAGGGCGATCTGCGCCCCCAGCAGCAGCGGCCGGATCGCCAGCTGCCGCGGGGGGACGCCGAGCGCCATCCCGACGCCGATCTCGCGCCGCTGCGCCTCGACGATCCGGGTCGCGAGGTTGAAGGCGGCGAGGGCGGCGCCGGCGAGGATCAGGAAGGCGAACACGTCGAGCAGCCGCTGGTCGCCGTTGGCGTCCTTGTAGAGGACCCGGTGGGCGGGCTCTTCGGCCATCGTCGTCACTTCGCCGCTGAGGCGGGCGCCGCTCAGCGCCTGCTCCAGCTGGCCCCGCACCTCCCCGACCGCCGCCCCCGGCTCGAGCAGGAGCACGGCGTTGTTGACGCTGGGCCGGCCGCCGGCGATCCGCTGCGCGGTCCCCAGCGAGGTGAAGACGACGGCGAACTGGCTCTCGGCGCCGCCGAAGTCGCCGCCGCCGGGGCGGGTGACGAGGAAGTACTCGGGGGCGCTGCCGAGCCCGACGTAGCGCAGGCGCTCGCCGCCGGGCAACCGCAGCTCGCCCTGCGAGGGGAGATCGTCGTAGGTGGCGAAGCCGCGCTCCAGCACCGCCGTCATCCGCCCTTCGTCGCCGCCGCGCAGGGCGCGGCCGGAGAAGGCGTAGACCCCGTCGATCGCCGGCCCCTGCGGTCCCAGCGGCGAGCCGACGAGCTCGGCCGGCGCCAGCAGCGGCTCCGCCCCGGGCCGCCGCACCTCGACCTGCGTCGGCAGGAGCAGGCGCTCGTCGACGGCTTCGACCTGGCCGGCGGCGGGGATCCGCTCGACCAGCCGCCGCAGCGTTCCGGCCGGGGCGCTCGTGCCCTCGGTCAGCGAGATCTCGAGGTCGTGGGCGCGCAGGGCCTCGAAGCTGGCGTCGTTGGAGTCGATCCGCCAGCGCTCCATGCTGCCGAGCCCGGCGCTGACCCCGGTCCCGATCGCCAGCACGGCCCCGATCGCCAGCACCAGGGGCCAGCGGGAGCGCAGGTCGCGGAGGGACCAGCGCACCCAGAAGCTCAGCCGCGACGCCTTCACCAGCGCAGCTCGGAGATGTCGGCGGGCCCGCCAGGGTTCGGCGCGTCGGAGACGATCCGGCCGCTGGAGAGCTCGATCACGCGGTGGGCGACGCGGGCGATCTCGCGGTTGTGGGTGACGACGAGGACGGCCGTCCCCTCGCTGTGGGTCTGCTCGTGGAGCAGCTCGAGGATCTGCACCCCGGTGCGGAAGTCGAGCTCGCCGGTCGGCTCGTCGGCGAGCAGGATCGGGTTGCCGGTGGCCAGCGCCCGCGCGATCGCCACCCGCTGCTGCTCGCCTCCGGAGAGCTCGTGCGGAAAGTGCTCGCCGCGCTGCCCGAGGCCGACCCGCTCGAGCATCTCGGCGGCGACGTCGCGTGCCTCGCCGCGGCCGCTGACGTCGGCGCCGAATTCGACGTTCTCCTGCGCCGTCAGCGCCGGGAACAGGTTGAAGGTCTGGAAGATGAAGCTGACCGTGCGGCGGCGGAAGGCGAAGAGCTCCTTGCGCGAGGCGCTGGTGATGTCCTCGCCGCGCACCCGCACCGTGCCCTCGGTCGGCGAGTCGAGCGCGCCGATCATGTTCAGCAGCGTGGTCTTGCCGCTGCCCGAAGGCCCAAGCACGACGGCGAACTCGCCGCGATCGATCCGCAGGTCGACCCCCTCGAGCGCGGTCACGGTGACGTCGCCCATCTCGTAGCGGCGGGCGACCCCGGTCAGCTCGACCAGCGGCTCTGCCTCGCTCACGGCCGCGGCACCACCAAGACCGGGCAGGGCGCCTTGCGCAGGAGCTGGGTGGAGACGGAGCCGAGCAAGGCTCGCCTCACCGGCCCGTAACCGCGCGAGCCCACGACCAGCAAGTCGGCGCCGGCCTCCTCGCAGGCTTCGGCGATGACCGTTGCCGGCGGTCCCGAGAGCGCCCGGCCGGTTGCCGCGAGGCGCTCGTCAACCGTTCTCACCGCCTCGGTCACGATCGAGCCCGCGTCCGGCGGCATCGCCGGCACGTACCCGGTCGCGCCGGGGACCACGGTCGGCGGCGCGGAAGCGGTGTAGATGACGATCGTGGCGCGGCAGGTGAGCGCCAGCCCTTCGGCTCGCCTCAGCGCCGCCTTCGCCTCGTCGCTGTCGTCATAGGCGACGGCGATCGTCCGGAAGGGTCCGTGCTGGTCGGCGGCGTAGCCGCGCGGCGCGGCAACCACCTCGCAGGGGGCGCCGTGCAGGAGCCCGTCGGCGACGCTGCCGATCAGCGCCCGCCCGACCGGGCCCCGGTGCGGCGAGCCGACGACGATCGTGTCGACCTGCTCGCGCTCGGCGAGGTCGTTGATCACCGCCGCCGGCGAGCCCCCGCCGAAGGCGCGAACCTCGACCGCAAGCCCCCCGAGCTCTCGCTTCGCCTCCTCTTGCGCCGGCCGGACCTGCTCGGCTTCCCCCTCCTCGAGGATCTCGTAGGGGATCGGCAACGGCCCATAAGGCAAGACGGTGACCACAAGCACGCTCGCCCCGCTCGCTTCAGCCAGGACCCGGGTCAGCTCCAGCGCGTCGCGACCACCGGCGCTGCCGTCGTAGCCAACAAGAAGTTTCATGGGGCCAAATCTAGGGCCGCCGCGGGAAGCAGCCATCCGCAGAAGCCCACAGCCCCCGGAAGGGTTGGACCCCGATGCCCGCGGCGCCTGCGATTGCCACGCTGGGACGATGATGGGTCTGCGCAGCGCCCGCATCGGCCGTCTGGCCGGCATCCCGATCGGCATCCAGCCGCTGTGGCTGGTGATCGTCGCCCTGATCACCGTCTCCCTCGGCGCGGTCTACTACCCCGAGGAAGCGCCGGGGATCGCCCCCGCCGCCGCCTACGCCCTCGGGCTGCTCAGCGCCCTGCTCCTGTTCGCCAGCATCCTCCTGCACGAGCTCGGCCACGCCGTCGTCGCGCGCCGGCAGGGGGTCGAGATCGAGGAGATCGACCTCTGGCTGCTGGGCGGCGTCGCGCGCATGAGCGGCTACCCGGAGCGCGCCACGGACGAGCTGCGCTTCGCCCTGGCCGGGCCCGCGGTGACCTTCATCATCGCCCTCCTCTTCGGGGCGATCCTGCTGGCGCTGCCGGCGGCGACGCCGGACTGGCTGCAGGCGGTGGTCGCCTACCAGGCGATCGTCAACGCGATCATCCTCGTCTTCAACCTGATCCCCGCCTTTCCCCTCGACGGCGGCAGGGTGACGAGGGCGCTGCTCTGGTGGCGCCGGGGCGACATCTCCTCGGCCACCGACACCGCCGCGACGATCGGGCGCGGGATCGGTTACTGGATGATCGCCGTCGGAGCCCTGACCTTCCTGGCCGGCGCCTTCGGCGGCCTCTGGCTGGCCCTGATCGGCTTCTTCGTGGTCGCGGCGGCGAAGGCCGAGGCGGAAGGACTGCGGATCCGGGTCGCCCTCAGCGGCCGCTCCGCCGGGCGGCTGATGTCGTTCCCGGCAATCACCCTTCCCGCCGAGATGACCGTCTCCGAGGCGCTCGCGGACCACTTCGTCGCCGAGCGCCTGACCGCGTTCCCGGTGCTGCGGGACGGCCGCCTGGTCGGCCTCCTCGATCTCGAGACGGTGAAGCAGGTGCCCGCGGAGCGCCGCGACACCACCGCGGTCGGCGCGGTCGCCTTCTACGACGAGAGCCTGGTCGTCCCGGAAGACCAGGACGTGGCCGAGCTGCTCGAGAGGCCGGCCTTCGCCCGCGTCGGCCGGGCGGTCGTCCGCACCGCCGACGGGCGCCTCGGCCTGCTCTCGATCACCGACGTGGAACGGGTGCTGCGCGCCCTCGATCTGACTCCTGCGGCAGCATGACCTCCGCCGCCTCCTCGGGGGTGAGGTCGGGGTAGAGGACGCGGATCACCGCGATCCCCACCACGCCGCCGACCAGCTGCGCGAGGACGAAGGCCGGGACCGAGGCCGGGGCGATGCCGGCGAAGCTGTCGGAGAAGATCCGCCCGACGTCGATCGCCGGGTTGGCGAAGCTGGTCGAGCTGGTGAAGAAGTAGGCCGAGCCGATGTAGGCGCCGACCGCAGCCGGGGCCAGGTTGCCGCGCCCGCTCCGGGCCAGGGAGAAGATCACCAGCAGCAGCCCGAGGGTCGCGATCACCTCGGCGAACAGGTGCGGCGGCGAGGCGCGGTGGGTGGTCGCGATGCTCACCGCCGAGAGGTCGAACATCAGGTTGGCGGCGATCGCCCCGGCGATGCAGCCGGCGACCTGGGCCGGGATGTAGGCGCAGGCGTGGCGCCAGCGCAGGCCGCCGAAGGCGGCGTCGACCAGCGAGACCACCGGGTTGAAGTGGGCGCCGGAGACCGGGCCGAACATGAGGATGAAGGTGAACAGGCCCGCCGCCGTCGCCACCGCGTTCTCGAAGAGCTGGAGGCCGGTGTCCCCGGGCGAGAGCTGGGCGGCGGCGATCCCCGAGCCGACCACCGTGGCGGCAAGGAAGGCGGAGCCGAGGAACTCGGCGAAGAGGCGGCGCGGCAGGGGGACGGGGTTCACCGCGGCGATCCTATGTATTGACATTCATCACTTCAATAGATATACGTAAATAGATGAATGTCGATCTAGAGCTCGCCCCGAAGACCAAGCGCCCGGCCGGCGAGCCCTGCTGCGAGCCGGTCGTCTACCCCGACGTCGAGCGCGCGCAGGCCGAGCGGATGGCGACGATCGCCAAGGCGCTCGGCGACCCGATCCGCCTCCAGCTCGTCGACGTGCTGCGAAAGCACGCCGGCAAGGTCTGCGTCTGCGAGCTGGTTCCCCTCTTCGACCTCTCCCAGCCCACCGTTTCCCATCACCTGAAGAAGCTGCGCGAAGCCGGCATCGTCGGCTCCGAGCGGCGAGGACTGTGGGCCTACTACTACGTGATCCCCGAGTCCCTGGAGGAGTTCGCCGCATGGCTGACCTGACCGAGTCCCCCGACGACGCCGCGACCTCGACCTGCTGCGCCCCCGAGCAGCAGGCCACCTGCTGCGAGCCCTCCGAGAAGGCCGGCTGCTGCTCGGCCGACTCCTCCAGCTGCGGCTGCTCGGCTAGGGAGCGATGACGCCGGCCTCGGCGGCCGGCGCGGCGTAGGCGGCGGCGAGCGTCCCGACCGTCTCGTGGGCGTTGAGGCCGCTGGGGTTGGGGACCACCCAGAGCACCGCCCCGGACCAGTGGAGCGCGCTGTCGAGCGTCTCCGGCTGGCGGCCCAGGATCGCGCCGCGCTCGCCGAAGGCTTCGCGGTAGGCGCCGATGCCGGCGATCGCGACGACCGCGGGTCGGTGCTCGGCGACGAACCGCAGCAACCGCTCCCCGCCCTCGCGCAGCTCCTCGCGGGAGAGCTCGGAGGCGCGGGCGCTGGCCCGCCGCGCGAGGTTGGTGATCCCGACCCCCCGCCCAACCAGGTGGGCGCGATCGGCATCGCTCATCCCGGCGACCCGGTCGACCTCGTAGTCGGTGATGCCGGCCGCGGCCAGCGCCGGGTAGAAGCGGTTGGTGGGATGCGCGAAGTGGGTCTGGACCGCCGCCGTCCACAGCCCCGGGTTGATGCCGACGAACAGCAGCTTCAGCCCCGGCCCGACGAGATCCGAAACCTCGTGGCCCCGGAACTCCTCCAGCTCCGCTCGCGTAAATCGCATCCCTATCGCCGGATCTCGTAGCGCCGCTTCGCGAGATGAAAAGAGGGGCTAATTCCCCTTTCCACTCCCAATTTATATCGCTTCGCAGGGCCTCATGAGGCCCTGATTCATCTCCCATAATCGCCGCCGCCGGTCGACGTCGCGGTCGTCGAGCGGCGTCCCGACCACGAGCTGGTGGGCTCGCGGGCAGGCGGCTTTCTCGCACGCGCGATCGAGCGGCGGTCGAGGCGGAGCCCGAGGAGGCCCGCGCAGTCGCAACCCCCGCCCCCGAGCCGGCTTGAGTCGGATGTCGGTCCTAGGAGGCCGCCGGGATGACGCCGAGGAGTCGCGCGGAGATCGCGTCCCAGTAATCCTCGCCCGGCGGCCCGGCGGCATCGAAAGGCACTCCCGCAAAGCGGAGATCTTCACTCAGTTCTTCAGCCAGGGTGCGAGCCTCGCTGGCGAGCATGTAAGGCGAGAGCCCGGCGTCCTCATGCGCAACCGCCCAGCGCAGGAGACGCCGGTAAGCGCTGAAGAGCTGGGGCCAGTCGCGATGCGAGGGAAACTCCTCGAGCCCGAGGAACTCGGCCCATTGCCGCCGCGGCGCCTGGAAACGCTGCTCGTTGCCAAGGGTCGAGGAGCGAAGGACGCCAGCCGCGCGGAGCTGACCCAGCGCCTCTTGAATGTTTCGCTTCGTGTAGGCGGTCGAGGCGGCAATCGCCTGCACGCTCATCCACGGCGCATCGACGGTAAGGATCACTCGCATTGCCTCCGCGCGGGCGCCAAAGCCCAGCAGGGCGCGGAGGCGGAAGGCGAAGGCGATCGATGCCTCAAAGCTAGGTGGGCGCGAGTGCAGGCGCGGTGCGAACGGCGGTTTCAGGAGCCCCTGGGCAAGAAAGGCCGGGTCCGGCTCGGCGATGACGTCACCGAGGTGGCGGTAGAAGGACTCGCGGCGAAGAGAGGCCTCCGCAGCGCCCTTCGGCGTGAGCCGGGCACGCCGACGCTGTCCGGCAAGCCAGCCGATCGTCCCCTCGACCAGCGCTCGATCCTGCTCGTCGATGATCAGGTTGCGTAGCCGCTGGACACTGATCAGCCGCTCGTTCACCACAAGCCAGTCGAGTACCTCGTCGGCGAGACGCGGATCTTCCCGACCCACCTCGAGACTGAGGAGGACGAGCGCCTCGGGATCGGCAGCCCAGTGGTCGTGGTGCGCCGCAGATACCTGCACCCCAAGCTGACCCCACTGGCCCCAGAGGAAGGAGGCGAGCCCGCCCTGCAGCTGCTCCCTAAATTCCGAGAGCTGCATCGCCCACCCCCAGGTGCAGAAGGGCCCGCAGGTCCTGCTCGTGCTTGCCGGGCCCGCCTTCGTCGACCATCGCGTAGAGCTTGAAGTGGATCTGGTCATAGCGCGAGGCGAAGTGGACGATGAGCGCCTCCCCATAACTGCGGCCATCCAGTCGTTCGAGAAAACCCTCGGGCAGTCCAAAGGCGAGCAGCGAGGTTGGGCCGCCGTTCAGCCAGTCCTCATCGAGACCAAAATCGCGGGCCACCCGCTCGGCGGCGCGTCGCAGCGGGACGGGCAGGGGGTTCGCCGCTCCAAGATCATCGCCGTCTCGCAGCGCAACCAGGTCAATGTCGCGGGTGGACCGGTCAATTTCCCCCAGCGCCAGCAGGCCTGAGCCGCCGACCACGACGAGCTCGAAGCGCTCACCGGCGGCGAGAAGCTGCTCGCTAAGAGCCCAAAGGAGGCGATCTGCCTGTTCTCTGTTCTTAATGTCAGTCATCCTAAATCGAGATGATAGACAACTCGGAGACTGCCTGGCGAAAACGCGACAGGGCGCGTCCGCAACGCCGAAGGTGCGGCCTTCTGCGGATGGAGCTTCCCCCTCCGGCCCGTAAGTTCGAGTTATCGAACGAACTGAGGAACGACATGTGCATCTCGGCTTACCGGTCGCCGTTGCGGCGCTCGCGATTGCCGTCGTCTTCGCTTCGGCCGCCCTGGCCTCCGCCGGACCGAGCTCGTTCCGCCATGACGTGCGCCGGATCGACGCCCACTTTCGGGTGGGAATCGAATACGCCCCGGTCGACCTGGGAGAAGGGCTGAGCGCTTCCGAAATCGTCTGCGGCCTCGCCGAACAGAACGAACAGCAGGGAGACGCGGCGGGTGCGAATGCCAATTGGACCACTCTCTCCCAACTGGTGGACGAGGTCGACCGCCCCGCCATGGCGAAGGTCGAAGGCGCGCTTCAGCGGGCGGACACAGGGCTGCGGGAGCTGCGGGAGCGCTACTCGGGGGGATGGTCCGATCCCGCGAAGGTCGCGAAGCTCAACCGCGGCGTCGCGCGCGCCCGCCGCGGCGTCCGCAGCCTCACCGCGGCGATGGAGACGATCGCCGGCTCATTCGAGGCCTGGTCGGCGCGCCAATGCCAGGCAGCGACCAACTCGATCGTCGCCGGAATCGCGCGGGTCCCGGCCGCGGTTGGTCGCATCAACGCCGGCATGCAGCTCCTCTGGGAGCTGGCTTTCCCCCTACCGCCGACGGGGCCTGCTCGCGATCTGCGCAGACAGGCCGTTGGAGGTCAAGCCCGTGACTTCGAGGGCGCGGAGAACCTGGTCGGAGGGATCGGTCCTCAGCGGCGGTAGACGAGGTGGGTGACGTGGGGCGTGGCACGGCTGCTCACCGGCGTCAGCTCCACGCCCGCGGTGCCCTCGAACAGTCGCTCGCCACCGCCGGCGACGAACGGCGCCACGTGCAATCGCAACTCGTCGACGAGGCCGGCGACGAGGTACTGGTTGAGGGTGCCGGGACCGCCGGCGATCGAGACGCTCCCCTCCCCCGCGGCCTCCCGGGCTCGCTCGAGCGCCGCCTCGATCCCGTCGGTGACGAAGTGAAAGACGGTGCCGCCTTCCATCTCGATGCTGGGCCGGGGGCGGTGGCAGAGGATGAACGTCGGCGCGTGGTAGGGCGGGTTGGGTCCCCACCAGCCCTTCCAATCGAGGTCCCACTCCCCTTCTTCGGAGGCGAACATCTTGCGCCCCATCACATAGGCCCCCGCCGTCGTGATCGCCGCTCGCTCCTCGGCGTTTTCATCGACGTGGTCGAACATCCACGCGTGCAGCCGATCGGGGTCGATATCGCCGAACGGCTTCTCCCGGCTCTGGCCCCTGCCGCTCGCGTAGCCGTCGAGGGTGATCGTCATGTCTGCGGTGACCCTGGACATCTCTCCTGTCAGGGTCCCATAGTCTGGCGCCGTGCCGTTCACTCGCAAGAACCTCAGGGAAGACGTAGACGACGTCGGGTCCAACTTCGACGGCTCGCCGGACCTGGAGTTCCGCCTGGCAACCAAGCCGCTCGAGCTGGAGCAGTCCGGCCTGGGCTACCAGCGCATCCCGCCCAACTATCGCTTTCCGTACGGCCACACGCATAAGCAGCAGGAGGAGGTGTACGTGGTCCTGCGCGGGAGCGGGCGGATGAAGCTCGACGACGAGATCGTCGAGCTCAGAGAGTGGGACGCGGTGCGCGTCTCCCCCGGCACGTGGCGAGGCTACGAGGCCGGGCCGGAGGGCCTTGAGATCTTCGTCATCGGCGCCCCCAATCTCGGCGAGAACCCGCGCGACGACGTCGAGGGCCGGCGCGACTGGTGGACTGACTAGCGCGAGGCGCGCAGTACTGCGCGAGCAGCGGGCGAACCCCGCCGTGCGAAGGAGGGCGACTACAGACCAGGATCGCTGGCAACCCTTGCCGACACCGAGGTACGCCGTTAGTGTCGGATGTGTCCCAGTGAGGTGAGGTGGTTTTCGCTGGGCGGCTGATCTCTCGGAGCCTCATATGCGCAGCAAGCGCGCTAAGGAGGTTCTCATGCGTCGATTTCTGCTGTTCGCAGTCGTGGCGTCGATGACGATGGCCGTCGCGGCGCCGAGTGCGTTCGCGGGCAACCCTCACTTCATCAGCGTGACGGCGGTCCGCTCCGGCGACACCCTGATCGTCTCCGGCAAGGAGGCCGGCCTTGGCAATGAGACGCAGGTGCACATCGAAGTGACCGCGACCGCCGAATGCATCAACGGCGGCGGCAAGCACCCGAAAGCAGTGAACAAGGAATCCGTCTCCGCGGAAGGTGACTTCCCTGTTCAAAACGGCAAGGCGCTCTTCGAACTGACCCTGACGGCGAGCTTCCAGCCCGATTGCAGCCCGCCGATGAGCGTCAGGTTCTCGGATGTGGTCGTCACCGACACCGAGCACAAAATCTCGAAACGACTGGGATCGTTCTGATGAGCGCACAGGCAAACAAGGAAACGACCGAAGCCGCCTACCGAGCCTTTGCCGCCGGCGATGCCGCTGCGGCGATGGAAGGCATGGACGAGGGGGTGGAATGGCGAACCCGTGGCAACAACTCGCTTTCGGGCACCTACGAAGGCAAGCAGGAGATCGGTGAGCTTTGGGCCAAAGTCGGCGAGAAAGGCCTGAAAATCGAACCTCACCACTTCATCGCCGACGGCGACAAAGTCGTGGTGCTCACCACGGTGACGCTCGACGGCGAGAGCAATGAGGCAGCCGACATCCTCACCTACAACGACGAGGGCAAACTGATCGCCTTCGATCAGCTCGGCGACCCCACCATCGCCAACCGCGTCTTCTCCAGTTAGGACCACATAGGAAGGGCGCCCGCTCAGCGGGCGCCCTCCTCTCCAACGACTCGAGCCGACCTCTAGCTGTAGTTCCTAAGCACGTTGTTCATCCGGACCTCCTTGGAGGCTGGCGGTGTCGAAGCCCCAGCAACAAGGAGGAACCGGATGAAGCTCCACGCTAACGCTCCCCTCGGCCCGAAGGGCCGGGGGGTCATGGTCAG